>CALEUQ010000009.1 GCA_937920495.1 uncultured bacterium
CGTACCCATAGACCATCATGAGTATTTTAACAAGCTGGGTAAGGATTTTGCCCAAAGGGTAAAGCAATTCTTGTGGTATGATGAAGTGTACCGCACGCGGTATTCTATTGCGGGGTGGGTGTAAAAAAGGGGTCAGAGCCTATACGTCGCTTAAATTACTAATCTTAAATAAGAATTTTCCGAAAAGTAAAGTATAGTATATTTTTCACAGGAGAAACGTATATGAAATGTGACAAATGTGGTTGCGATATAAACCAATTGAATCACTATTATATCCCTGATCCAAAACATCATAAAGGAAAACGATATTGCATTCGTTGTGCACGAGAAGAAAATGTCATAACACTTATTTAACTGCAGGAAAATTCCTCTTTTGAAAAGTCTTCCTTGCGCAACAGCGAATACTGGCAACATTTAGCTTGACATGGAACATAATCCATGTCACAATTTTATTATGGCAACCGATCAAATTTCAATTTTAATTGTTGATGATGAGGAAAAGATATGTAACAGACTGGCCACTGTCATCCAGAGAGAAGGATATGCTGTTACAGCAACCACACAACCCGAGAAAGCATTAGAACTTCTTTCACAAAAACCATTTGATATAATTTTAACAGACCTCAACATGCCACAAAAAAGCGGCTTTCAGATAATGGAATACATTCAGCAGGCAGGCATTAATGTTCTTATTATAGTCATAACTGGCTATGCTTCAGTTGATACCGCTATACAATCAATAAAGCTCGGCGCATATGATTTTATACAAAAGCCATTTGATATAGAAACACTTAAATTAACCATAAAACGTGCAGCATTAACCATCAAACTCAGGAGAGAGAACGAACGATACATTGAAGAGTTAAAAAAACTCAATACCTTAAAGAACGAATTCATATCCGTAGTATCCCATGACCTTCGTTCTCCACTTGCAACTATTGGCGCGTACGTTAAATATCTTACCAGAAAAGATGATTTCCCACAACAGTATGTACGGTACTTAAATATTATAGGGGAAATTGCTGAAAATTTATATGCACTGGTCAATGAATTGCTGGATATTTCAAAAATTGAATTGGGTATTTTGCATTTAAACTATGACGAGGTTGATATTAATACTGTCATACAATCAACAATTGAAAATTTTTCAACCCTGGCAAAGGAAAAAAATAATGAGATTGTGTATACACAAAAACCTGATAATCCTATAATAAGAATTGATAAAATCAAGATTATGCAGGTCCTTAACAATCTTATAAGCAATGCAATAAAATTTACCGAAAACGGTACAATAGAAATTTCTGCTGTTTCCAGCAATGATGGGATAACAATTTATGTTAAAGATAACGGCATGGGGATAGATGAAGAATTACAAAAAAGTATTCTTGATCCATATACCATTTTCCATACCAATGGTACACGCGGTGAAACAGGAACAGGATTGGGACTTGCTATATGCAAGCGTTTTGTTGAACTTCATGGTGGTACCATTGCACTTGATAGCCAATTGGGAAAGGGAAGCACATTTACAATATACATTCCTAATGTACCTCAGGTAAAAAATTAAATTTTTTATAGGTAGTCCCACAATGAAAAAATATTTTCAGGTACGTTTTTCCAAACGCTTTCCACTATTAATAATAGTTACTATCTCCATCTGTATTATTGCAGTAAGCTTTATTACTATAAAAACCATTTCTGAAATATATGAAACGTCAATTCAACATTCAACCAGGGTAACCATTGAACATATTGAGTCTACAAGCGTAATACTATATGATTTTTTAAATAAAGCCTGTAACAGTAAAATAACTGAAGATGCATTATTTACGGCTATTAAAAAAAATAATTCAGTGTATACTGCATACATTGTAAAACCAACAGAGGATGATAGAAAGTATAAAGTAGTAACTGTCATTAAAGGGAAACCACAGCTTTCGGATTTAATTCGTGTTGATACATCACAGGAATTTTTATTACGCAAGGGCCTTGCTCATGTTGCCATTAACCACGCAATAGAAAAACAGGGCACTATCGCATATATGGAAAGTTATATTCCACTTCATTGCTTTGATAAAACAGAGTGCCTGATACTACAATGGCTTGCGCCTACTACTGCAATACTACAAGAAAAATATGATGCACTCACAAAATCATTAATGCAGACTATAGCGTTTGTAATTGCTGCAACCATCATTATTATCGTATTTATTTCAATTATTCACTCGTATCGAACACAATCACTTATTCAGGAACTATCGCTCAGTATTCAAAGCCTTACAACAGGCACTCTGGACATTGCACTTAATGATAGCATTGATGGTGAACTAAAAACTATCGCCACATCATTTAATAGCCTTGTGGATAAGATTAAACACAATGAACAAATGTTACACACAATAAAAGAGGAAACACTTGCAGACATTTTTAAAAAAGGAGTTACACTGCTTAAAAATGGCACGCTGAATGAAGCACAGGCCTGTTTTATTGTTACACTACTGTACAAGCCACAAAGCTTTGCAAGCTATTTTAATCTGGGAGTGTGTATGGCAAAAAAGGGGTTGTTTAATGATGCATTACAATATTTTGAAAAAGCTAAAGAACTAAACCCTGACAATGAACTTGCTCTGCGCTATATTAAAAAAATAAAAGCATTACAATAACATCATGCAGTAGATGAAAGATACACTTGAACAGAAAATAAAGAATCTGCCATCACAATCTGGTGTATATCTTTTTATTAATCAAAAAAAAGAGATCATCTACATTGGCAAAGCTTCATCCTTAAAGAAAAGGGTTGCTTCATATTTTCAGAAGAATTTAGATGCAAAAACACGGGTGCTTGTTTCCAATATTGCTGATATTGACGTTATTGTTACGCAGAGCGAGATTGAAGCGCTGCTTTTAGAAAGCTCATTGATAAAAAAGCATAAACCAAAATATAACATACAGCAAAAAGATGACAAACGGTTTCCCTATATTGCCATTACGCTGCATGAAAAATTCCCGCGTGTAATTTTCACCCGAAAGCTTTTTGCCAATGGCGACAGATACTACGGCCCCTACACCGATGCTCATGCAGCACGCAAAACAGTAGCACTGCTCAATAAAACCTTTAAGCTCAAAACATGTACCAGAGACATTCCCTTGAAACAGCACGAACGCCCGTGTCTTAATCATCAGATGGGACGATGCCAGGGTGTATGCACAGGTGTGGTAACTGAGGACGAATATCGCAAAGTGATAGATACTGTGATGCAGTTTTTAGACGGTAAGATTGATCCTGTACTTGAAAATCTTACAGCACTCATGAATGCATATGCACATGCCATGCGTTTTGAAAGTGCAGCTAAAGTGCGGGATATGATATTTGACATTCAGAAAATGCTGCAAACTCAGCATGTAGTAACGCCGCTTGGGCAAAATCAGGATTACATTGGCATTACCACTCATAAGGATGAGGCATACATACTGGTATTTCAGTTTAGGCATGGAAGTTTAACAGGCAAACGTATTTTTGTGTACAATAATGCTGAGTACACCAACCGCTCATTGCTTACTTCGCAGTTTATTGTTGAATACTATGAGCACAATGAACCGCCACATGCAATTGTTATTCCACTAATGATTGAAGACAGGCATATAGTTGAAGAGTATTTGACTTCCAAAACCACTCAACCTGTGCATATTGTAATACCAAAAACTGACCATGAAAAAGCAGTTATGCAAATGCTACATAAAAATCTTGATCTGGTGATAGCTCAAAAGATCAGTCCAACCTGGCAAAAGGCACTATTTGAATTGCAGGAGGTATTGCAGCTTCCAACACTGCCTGTTGATATAGAATGTTTTGATATCTCAAATATTCAGGGCACATATGCCGTTGCATCCATGGTGCATTTTACTGACGGAATGCCAAACAAGAAGGAATATCGACGCTACCGCATACGTGCGTACACAAAGCCAGATGATCCTGGTATGATTCACGAGGTTATAGGCAGACGCCTGCAACATCTTTTAAATGAAGGATTACCGCTACCTGATTTACTTGTTATTGACGGTGGTAAGGGGCAGCTTTCTCGTGCAGTTGAAGCAATGCAAGCTTTAGAATGCTCTGTCCCCATTATTGCGCTGGCAAAAAGGCTGGAAGAAATTTACTTCCCACAGGGCTCTGACCCCCTGCGCCTGCCTGCCACATCTTTTGCACTTAAGATATTACAGTCTATACGTGATGAAGCTCACCGTTTTGCCATCACCTATCATCGAAACCTACGTGACACACACATGACTGCTTCCATACTTGACCACATACATGGTGTTGGAGTACAGTATAAAAAGAAACTTTTACAAAGCTTTGACACAATAGAACACATAAAACAATCAGATGCTGCAGCAATCGCACAGCAGGCAAAGATACCGTTAACGGTTGCTCAAAAGATTTATGATTTTTTCCACAATGAGGAACATCACACGGGATGAAAAGTATTGCTTGGCTGCCTTTGGTGCTGGATTATTTCCCCGGTAACTATCGCCCAATAATATGAATTTGCTCCAACCCATTTATAATAAACTGCACTGCCATTGCCGAAAGGATAAGCCCCATCAACTTATGAATCACCGAAATGCCCGTCTGACCCAACATCTGCTGGAGCCTGCCAGCCACAGCCATTACAAGCATTGCAATAATAAATGTTACCGCAGAAATAACGGATATTATGATAAGCTTTATATAATCGCCTTCTGCCTGTGAACTGAACATAAGTAGCGCCGCAATATTTCCGGGCCCACATAAGAAGGGAATAGCAAGCGGGAACACCGCAATATCAGTATCAGACTCATATTCATTGTCATTGAGCTTTTGCGTTCTTCGTGGCCGCGCCAGAAGCATATCCATGGCAATTACAAACAAAAGTATGCCACCTGCTATCATAAACGCACCAGGCGTAATCCCAATAAATCGCAAAAATACATGTGCGCTGAAAATGAAAAATAGTGACACAAGTATTGAGATGGCAATGGATTTAATGATTACTTTTTTGCGGTATGCCGCATCATACGGAGCCAAGTATGCCACAAATACCGGTATCAAACCCAGTGGGTCCACCACAAAGAAAAGTGTAAAGAACACTGTTGGTATAAATGTAGATTCAGGCATATTCACACCACTACATACTTTACATCAAGAATCTCTGGCAGTTGTGCAAGTTTTCCCAGCACTTCAGAGTGGATGTCTTCATCTATTTCCAGTATCACCAGCGCCTTGCCTCCACGGCGTGTGCGTGCCAGATGCAGGTTAGCTATATTAATATGATTTTTGCCAAGGAATGTCCCGATGGCACCTATGACATTGGGCACATCATTGTTGTGCATCACAAGCATCTTTCCTGAAGGAATAAAATCGATAAGGTACTCATCGCAGCGCACCACCCATGGCTGCTTTGCAATCACCGTTCCCCACAGTTCATTGTGTAGCGTCCCACTTTCAGCTTTGGCCTGTAAAAGGTGTGCCCAGTCACCTGAGTGTGTGCTTTCGCCAACATGTACTTTAATGCCGCGCTCTGCGGCAATCATAGTGGCGTTAATATAATTGATGGGCCTGTCAATATAGGGCGATAGTAACCCTTTAAGATACGCTGCTGTCAATGGCTCTCTGCTGTATTTACCAAACTCTCCTGAATAATACAGTTGCACAGAATTGACCTTGCCACCCAACATAATTGCCTGAAACTTCCCCATACGTTCCGCTAAATTAATGAATGGCTTTAAAAAGTCGTACTGCTGCATATCAACCGACGCATAATTGACACTGTCATGTATCACGCCTTTTGTAAAGTAATCTATTACGGTTTGTGCCGCTTCAATGGCCACCGATACCTGTGCTTCAAAGGTATACGCTCCCAGATGTGGCGTAAGAATAACATTATCAAGTTCATGAAATGGCGGCAAGCTTTCTGGCGGTTCCTGCGTAAACACATCCAATGCAGCACCTGCTATACGTTTTTCCTTCAAGGCTTTATACAAATCCTGTTCATTCACAATGCCACCACGCGCACAGTTTATAATGCGCACGTGTGGCTTTAGCTTCTTTATGACATCAGCATTGATAAGATTTTTTGTTTCATCAGTCAGTGGTGTGTGCACACTTATAAAGTCAGCTTTTTTCCATATTGTCTCCAGATCAGCGATGTCGATATCCATGCTTGCTAATTTTTCTTTTGATAAATATGGATCAAAGCCCAACACCTGCATGCCCAGCGCCTTGCACAGTTTTGCAAGCTCTGAGCCCACTCTCCCTAACCCCAGAATACCTATGACTTTTCTTCTTAGCTCAACTCCTTCAAATTTTGCTTTTTCCCATTTCTGCGCTTTCATCGATGCATCTGCCTGTGGGATATTGCGGGCAAGTGAACATATAAGCGACAGGGCAAACTCGGCTGTTGAAATGGTATTGCCGCCCGGAGCATTGGTCACTATTACTCCTTTTGCGGTAGCAGCCTCCACATCAACATTATCAACACCTATACCGGCTCGTGCAATGATTTCTAACATTGATGCTGCATTAATAACATCAGCAGTTACATGCGTTGCTGAACGTATAATCAGCGCATGTGCATCTGCAATTTCTTTCTTTAATGCAGTTTCAGGAAGCCCCGGCTTATAGAGTATATCAAATTCAGGATTGCTCTGTAAAAGCTGCAACCCTTCAGGTGCAATCTCATCAGTTATAAGAATTTTTTTTGTCATAGTCCCTCCGTATATATATGGCTACATTATATAAATAATAGAGTAATTGCCTTCAAATGTCAACACATTGGAAATGAAAAGGAATAAAGATTACACCCCGGCCCGGAGCGCTCAAACTCCAGGATGAGCGTAAAACAATTGAATGCCTCCGTGACGAATCAAAAACGATTATTATATACTTGACTTTCAAAAAGATCACCGGTGAGCTTACCGGCCATGTGGACAACTTACAGAAGACACCGGAAGAATGATATTCAGTAGCCCCATAACTATCATCTGCTATAATCACCGAATGGGCATTTTTCATTTTTACATACTTTGCAAACATATAACCTGATTTCAATTAAAGATATGAAAAATAATAGCCAGAAGACAATTAGAGCTATTTTATCTTCCCATATCCAAAATTGAGGAAATATAAGTAAAGCTGCAACCGGCATGACTACCCCCGTAAAATCCCATGCAGTATAATCGTCATTTTTTCTTATAGGTAATAATTGTGACAATTTGCCGGGTAAAATATGTCCGCAGGAATCAAATCTACATGGGCACTTTGCACAAAAGGAATATGTTATAATCAATAGAGAAACAATAATAATTAAAAAATACAGTAATCCCATTGCAATGGAATCGGATATTATATACAATAAACCGATCATTATTGAAATAAACATTAGAGAGAGGCTAACAACACCATGGAATGTATTTCTCATTTTTAATACTCCTGTGGAGAAACTGCACTACCTTCGTGCCCACCACCATGCTACAATTGAGCCTGAAATATTGTGCCATATACTGAAAATTGCACCGGGCAATGCAGCCAACGCTTCAAAATGCCCAATGGCAAGCGATACCGCAAGTCCCGAATTCTGCATCCCTACTTCAATTGCAATGGTTCTCCGCACTGAATGATCAAATCCACATAAACTGGCAGCAGCATACCCCAGCGTCAAACCCGCCACATTATGCAGCATCACCACACACACGGCAAGTAGCCCCACAGTGTGCAGTGCATGAGCATTTGCCGCAGTGATGCCTGCTATAATAGTTACTATCGCCACCACCGAAACCGAAGGTAGCATTACTACCACACGATCGATGTATTGTTTCAAAAAAAGCCGCACCAAAATGCCCAGCCCCACCGGTACAATGATCACCTGAACTATAGAAATAAACATGGAAACAACCTGAACCTGCACCCATCTACCTGCAAAATAATATGTAAGCAGTGGAGTAAGCAACGGTGAAAGCAAGGTGCTGGTAGTTGTCATTGCCACCGACAGTGCAACATTGCCCTTTGACAGATAGGTAATAACATTGGACGCAGTTCCTCCCGGGCATGTACCAACCAGTATCACACCAATTGCAAGTAGCGCTGGTAGATTGAAAAGCATGCACAAAATCCATGCAACAAGAGGCATGATAGCAAACTGTGCCACAACACCGGTAACAAGGGCCAGCGGGTATTTTACAACCACAACAAAATCAGAAGGCTGCAACGTTATGCCCATCCCAAACATGATTATCCCTAAAAACACCGGAATGTAGTGTACTAAAGGCTTAAATACAAAAGGGTAATAATAGCCACCTAACGAAAATACAACAACCCACACTAAAAAGTAGTCTTCTATTATTTGCGTTAGTTTAGACATGTATGTGTACCATAAAGGTGTGGCGATAGTTACCGGTAATTAGTGCATGACAGGTATTCGCTCTCCCCGGGAATCGAACCCAGACGCACGGCTCCGGAGGCCGACGCTCTATCCATTGAGCTAGGAGAGCATGTGTATACTGCGCGCAAATATAGTAAAAGCGATAGTACCTGTCAAGACTATTTATTGTATGGTAATAGCTTTAACGTGCACGTAGCGTCATTGCAAGTGACAATATCATCATGATGAAGCAATGGCTGAATTACCCAACACTGTCATTGCCAAGGACGCAGTCCTGGAGCAATCTCATTTCTAGAGAATAAGGGCCTGATTCCATCGGTATATGCAATGACGGATTACCCCACAAGCATACCAATAAACGCAGCTTTCAGTGGAATTGATAATCTAAAAAATGAAAACAACAAAATTTTTATTTTTTACACTTTATATTATATACACATCCAGAAGATTAATTTTTAATTGATTAATACAAAATTTTTTTGTTTTTTTGCCGATATAAGCTATAAATATTCTTGACAAGTAAGCAACAAAATTTTTTTTGGTGCTATACTTTCCTCCAATTTAATGATTGGCGAACCTCCAAATTCTCTTTAGAGGGGAACCCTCTTCCCCTCTACTTTTTTTATTTAAGGTAATGTTTAAAGAACAATGAATATTAATAAAATCCCTGGTATTCGTTGCGGGTAATGCGGTACTTTCGTCTATAGTACTTGACAATAGCAGGCTTAATCATAAGGTAGCTGGCAATAATCCTGTCCGGCCAACCATATTCCAGGAGTTTTAAAATGGTTTTTCTCATGGTTTCCTCCTTGATTTTGGGCAGACAATTCCGTTGGATTAATATTATAAGTATATATAAATTTTGCAAGCTTTTTTATTAAAAAATTTAAAAATTTTTCCGATAATAATTATTTTGGCACGAAAATTTTATGTCACATTATAAATAATTCCTTAAAAATATTTTGTTGATAAAAAGGTGTACACCCCCGCCGCCGAATGCGGCAGGGGTTTTTACTATGTTTATTGTGTTCATAAATTTTATTTTTTTATTTAAAGAATAAATCGTGATGTCACATTATAAAGCTTGGGCATATATAAGAAATAAAAATAATACTTGTCTTTTAATCTGTTGTTTTGTATTATATCCTGCACTTTACATACAGTGTGATTATAATTTATAATAACATTAATTCGTGATAACGTAGAGAATATGGCACGGACAAATAAATTTAATATTGAAGACAATATTGTGAACAGCATCATAGGCGAAGGTTCTGAATTCAAAGGCGAATTTAACATCAATGGGTTGCTGCGTATTGACGGTAAATTTAAAGGAACTATCGACACCGAAGGCAAGGTGCTTATTGGGCAGACTGGCGAAGCCATAACCGACATAAAGGCACGTGTAGTTGTTATAGGTGGCACAGTGAAGGGCAATATCTATGCCACTGAACGGGTGATTATGCTGTCAACCGGTACCATACATGGCAATGTCATAACGCCAAGCCTCATCATGGAAGATGGAGTAATCTTTGAAGGTAACTGCGTCATTAATAAGAGGCAAGAATGATATGATTGAGATAGTACCGCCAAATTCCAAGAAAGAAGAACAAAAAATTGTTAAACGCAAAAAAGGCACAAAATCTGCCGGCATGCATTCAACATTCAGATCCACATTTGATGGTACTCTTGAATTTTCACTGCCCCAAACCCTTGACGAGCTTCTGGATGACCTGAAAGATCAGGAAAAACAATTTCTGGCAGACCCTTCGCTGTATAACATGCAGCGGTATAAGGCGCTGGTACAGCGTATACTGAAAATCCTTGTGAGTGAAGAATATGTGGTTAACACTCTACAACGCAAGCGCCGTGACCGTGCAGATTTTGTGATAATTCAGCAGATACACAATAAGCTTGAAGAAATAACAAAAGCGTATATAACACACAATAAAGCGTTTGACATTTTGAAAACCTTTGATGAGATCAGAGGACTAATCCTGGACCTTACCCACTAACATCATGACACAAATTTTAGGCAATACTGTTGTGCAATCAATACTGGTACAGGCTGCCACAAATGACAGCCTTCCCCATTCACTGCTTTTTTCTGGCATAGAAGGCATCGGCAAAAAACTGTGTGCGCTACATCTTGCCAGAACCATGCTGTGTACCGTTGGCAATGCATGCGGCAGTTGCTCTTCATGCGTGCAGATAGATCATGCCACGCATCCAGACGTTATTACAATCGAGCCTAACGAAAAAGGTACTATACCCATAGGCAGCGACCAGCAGGAAGGCAGCATCCGATGGCTTATTGGCCGCGTAAGTCTTTCTTCCGTTCACAGTAAAAGGGTTATCATCATCAATGACGCACATTGCATGAACATACAATCGCAAAATGCACTTCTCAAAACAATTGAAGAACCGCCAGCACACACATATATTATCCTCATAAGTTCTGAACGCAATCAGCTTCTGCCAACTATTCATTCGCGCGTTACGGAGTATGTCTTTCATCCATTAAGCGATAGCAACCTTGAGTCTATACTGGAAAAAAGCGGTATTGACAGGCAAAAGTTTTCTTCCATCATCCCTGTTGCAGGAGGGTCTGCCTCGTATGCTCTGACCCTTGCCAATGATGAGCTCTTTGCACAGTTGAAAGAAGCGTATGATGCTATATCCAGCTTTGTGAGCCAGCCTGAGGTGTTTAACTATGAACTATCGCCCCTGATTCAAGAAATTGGCATATACAGAACAATTGACCTTTTAATCAACATATTCAGGCTGCACTTCAGCAGTACAGATAACATAGTGCCATGGCTTAACAGCACACTTGACCACACACGTGCCATAGAAATTATTAAAATATTACTTGAACTGCGCAAGGGGATTTCCCACAATATTAATATTAGAATGGCACTGAAAGGTATGCTATACTCTTTATGTTTTACTAAATAATTTTTTGTGTCAGGATTGTTATGGATATAACAGGTGTTAAACTAAGATGCAGTCAACAGGTGTATTATGTATACACTAATAATCTCTTTGTGCGTCGTAATTCCTTATGTGTGGTTGAAACAGAACATGGCATTGATTTAGGAAGGGTTTTTAAAAAACTCACTTTTATGCCTGATGATTCAATAAAAGTAAATGGCAAGCTTATACGCCTGGCAACACAGGAAGACTTAAGCCTTCTTCCGCAGATTGAAGCTCTTGAAGACAGGGCGTTTGCAGTATGCAAGGAAAAAATTATTGAGAAAAAATTAGAGATGAAGCTGGTTATGGTCAAAAGCCTTTTTGACAAAACCAAGATCATCTTTTATTTTGTAGCTGACGGGCGTATTGACTTCAGGGAACTGGTACGTGACTTAGCCAGTGTATTCAGGACGCGTATTGAGATGCGCCAGATTGGCGTGCGTGATGAAGCACGCATGTGCGGCGGTTATGGCACCTGCGGCAGACAATTGTGCTGTGTTAATCTTAAGGAAGAATTTGAACCGGTTTCCATCAAAATGGCAAAAGACCAGAATATGAATTTACACTCGCTGAAAATTTCCGGCATGTGCGGAAGGCTCTTATGCTGCTTAGGGTATGAGTACCATATCTACCGTGAAATAAATGAGTCATTGCCAAGCCCTGGTTTTCAGTTTATTGTCAATAATATACCTTTTGTGGTAGAAGCTATTGACAGCTTAAAAGAATCATTGATATTAAAACATAACTCACATACTGTTGCCATACACAGGGATGACATCCACCGCCAGAACGGGACATTTGTATTGAGTGATGCAGCAATTGAAAAAATAAAGCATTCACTGGAAATTGTGACTGAAGAGGTATAATGACCGCTAAAGAGCGGTGATAGTACACATGTAATTCAATATCTTTGTTGCAATACCTATACTATAACGTCAGGTTCAGAATGATAGTTTTAGAATGTATTGTGAGGTATTATTAAATGGAAAAAAGATTTTATGTTACCACACCAATTTATTATGTTAACGCAGAGCCCCACATAGGCCATGCCTACACCACCATAGTGGCTGATTTTGTAAACCGCCTGTACTCAATGCGCGGCTATGAAACCTTCTTTTTAACCGGCACCGATGAACATGGCGACAAGATAGTAAAAGCAGCCTTGCAAAACAATTCCAACCCGCAGGAGTATACTGATAAAATAAGTGCCATCTTCAAAGCACAGTGGCAGGCAATGGGACTTACGTTTAACGATTTTATCCGCACCACTGAAGCGCGCCATAAGAAAGTGGTGCAATACGTACTGCAAAAAGTATATGATAACGGCGATATCTATTTTGGAAGCTATGGAGGCTACTATTGCTTTGGCTGCGAGCGCTATTTTACCGAAAAAGAGATGGTTGACGGCAAATGCCCCGACCATCAAAAGCCCCTGGAATTCATTAAAGAAGATAATTACTTTTTTAAAATGAGCAAATATCAGCAATGGCTCATTGATTATATTCATGCACATCCTGATTTTATACGACCTGAACGCTATAAAAACGAGGTTCTTGCAATGCTTGAAGGCGAGGCGCTTGATGATTTATGCATTTCGCGTCCTAAGGCACGCCTTTCATGGGGAATACCGCTGCCCTTTGATAACAACTTTGTGACATATGTATGGTTTGACGCACTAATAAATTACATCAGCGCCATTGGCTATCCGGACGGTGAGCTGTTTAAAAAATTCTGGCCTGTGTCAAATCATATCATAGCAAAAGATATTGTTAAACCACATGGTGTATTCTGGCCAACTATGCTCAAAGCTGCTGGCATTGAGCCGTATCAGCACCTCAATGTGCATGGTTACTGGAATATGGAAAGTGCCAAGATGTCAAAGTCACTGGGCAATGTGGTAACACCATCGCAGCTACTGGAGAGATACGGTAATGACGAAATCAGATATTTCTTTTTACGCGAAATGACATTTGGGCTTGATGCTAAATTTTCAGAGGAGGCCATAGTTAATCGCATAAACTTTGACCTTGCAAATGACCTGGGCAATCTCATCAACCGTACCTTCAACATGGTACAGAAGTACTGCGATGCAAAAATTCCTCCATTTCATGCAGACAGCCCCGCAGGCAAAGAAGCAATGCAGAAGGCCTTAAGCCAGGCAATGCAGCAGTATTTTGATTATGTTGAAGGATTCCAGTTTAACGTAGCGTTAGAGCGTCTGTGGGATTTTATACGGTACTGCAACAAGTACATCGATGAACACAAACCATGGCAGCTTGCAAAAGACAAAAATACCATACAACTGCAATCGCTTTTACGAAATTTATTAGAAGGAATCTACGCCATTGCATATCTTCTTGCACCTGTGTGCATCACCAAATCGCCTGTCATCATTGCATCACTCAATGCACCGTCACAGTATCCGGTTGAAAAACTTGCAGAGCTTTCAGCACTTACCACAGGCAGCACAATTAATAATCCAGGCATTCTATTCCCGCGTCTTGAAAAGGAACATGACACGGCATCCCAAAAGCCGCACACGGATGACAAACCCATTGATGAAACCCAGGGCCTTATTGACATTAAGGACTTTATGAAGGTTGAACTAAGGATTGCTAAAGTATTGCAGGCGCAGGCAGTTGAAGGCTCGTCAAAGCTTATTGAATTGCAGATAGATACTGGTAAAGACACCCGCACCATCGTTGCAGGGCTTGCACCTCATTACACTCCCGAGTATCTTGTTGGGAAAAAGATAATTGTTGTGGCAAACCTTAAACCAGCAACATTATTTAAACGTACATCACACGGGATGCTTCTGGCAGCAAAGTTGTCAAAAGATGACAAACCCATTCTGATTGAAGTTGATGAAAAGGTTCCCGTTGGTGCGCTACTGAGTTAATACACTATGAGGATTTATGAAGATTGGATTAATTTCCGATACCCACAACGATATTGAGCTGGTACAGAAAGCTATTGCAATTTTCAAAGAACGCAATATATCTATTATTATACATGCTGGCGATCTTACATCTTCAAAGATTATCTCCCTGTTTAAAGATTTTGATGGCAAATTTGTGCTGGGCAACTGCGATATCGATGTTGAAGAAATAAATAACACAGCATCAGAATGCGGATTTGGCTGCGTGGAACGTTTTTGCCAGTTTACAGTTGATGGCAAGCATTTCATGGTGTTTCATGGCAACGATGTACCTCTATTCAGGGAAGCCGTTAACAGTGGTAAATACGATTATATTATTAAAGGTCATACCCACATCTTTGAAAATTATGTCAGCGGAAAAACACGTATCATAAATCCTGGCTCATTGTACCGCAGTGAAGAGCACACCATTGCTATTCTTGACACTGAAACTGATAAAGTGGAAAAAATACGGATTGATATAGAAGAATAATTATTTACCACCCTTTATGATGCTCACAATGCGTTCAAAATCATCAAGCGAATAAAAACTTATTTCAATACGGCCTTTGCCCGCTGAATGCCGTATCTCAACACGTGTTCCCAGAAATGAGATGAGCTCTTCTTCTAATTTGCGTATATGCGCATCCTTTGCTTTCTTTTTCTTTTTACCGGTGGCTTTTGGGGTTTCAGCGATTGCTTTTTCTACTTCACGTACCGACAAACCCTGATGCACAATTTTGTCAAACAGTGCCTCCTGTTCTTCTTCAGGCACACCAAGTAAAAGCTTTGCATGCCCCACATTAATTCGCCCATCCTGCAGTGCTTCCTGCATGTGTTCTGGCAGATTAAGTAGCCTTATGATGTTGGCAACGGTTGCCCTGTCTTTGCCCACACGGTCAGCTATCTCTGATTGCTTAAGCTTAAAGCGTGTTGCAAGCATCTTATATGCTTTTGCTTCTTCTATAGGATCCAGGTTGGTCCGCTGAATATTTTCAATCAATGCCAGTGTCAGGTTCTGCTCTTCGGTTGTATTCATGACAATGGCTTTTATGGTTGGCTTGCCCAGAAGCTTGCATGCACGCCAGCGCCGTTCACCGGCCACAATAAAGTAATCCTCGCCCTGCTTTCGTACAATTATTGGCTGCAGCAGCCCCACATGCTGAATGGATTGTGCAAGCCCGGCTATCTCAGCTGCATCAAAATGCACCCGTGGCTGATCAGGATTTGGCATAATAGAATTTATGGGAATGTCCACCACACGCTCCCTGTCCTGGAGTAATACCTTTTCAAAATCACTCACCGGTGTTGGCGAAGTGGTGATGATTGCTCCCAACCCTTTGCCTAAAACTTTTTTTGCCATTGTCTGCTCCTGTAAAATTTCCTGACAGCTATCGCACACTCTGCATTAATTCATGTGCAAGCTGCTCATAACTCATGCTGCCACTTGAAGTCCTGTCATAAAGATTGATTGGCTTTCCAAATGATGGTGCCTCAGAAAGCCGCACATTGCGCGGGATTATTGCTGAAAATACCTTATCTTTAAAAAATTGTTTTACATCCGAAACCACCTGCTGGGAAAGATTGGTGCGTGGATCATACATGGTTAAAAGCACACCTTCTATTTCCAGTTTGGGATTGAGTGTATCCTGCACCATGGAAATAATTTTCAAAAGCTGGCTTAATCCTTCCAGTGCGTAGTATTCACACTGCAGCGGGATAATTACCGAATCTGATGCAACCAGGCTGTTTAAGGTCAGAATGCCTAATGATGGGGGACAGTCAATAAGTATAAAATCAAACGTATCACGCACCTGTTCCAGTGCCCGTTTCAATAAATACTCTTTATCCTCCATATCCATAAGTTCCACCTGTGCCCCGGCTAAATTCATATTGGAAGGCACTATATAAAGATTTTCGATAGTTGTTTTAAATATTGCATCCTGTACGGAAATAGTTCCCAGTAATACTTCATATACCGTGGTTTCCATCTCCTCAACATTAACACCAAGACCAAATCCAGCGTTTGCCTGCGGGTCAATATCCACAACCAGCACCCGTTTGCCCTTTTCAGCTAAAAATGCAGCCAGATTGACAGCTGTGGTGGTTTTACCAACTCCTCCCTTCTGGTTGGAAATGGATATAATCTTACCCATGGCAAGCTCCCTTAATACAATATTTCTGTTACTATAGGCTTATACCGTGAATTCACATAGTGTAATGTTGTAATGTACTATGCACTCCCGTCTAAACCCTGATATCTACAGGATTACAAATGTTTACATATCTATGAATTGCATATCATCAATTGCAAGCTTTTTTTGTTATATACTATCGCCACCTGAAATTTGGATATATAGAAATGCATATTTATTTTTTGGTATGAATAAAATGCCCATCCCTGAACCAGTAGCGGCGTTTCCCGGCAAACTTTCGTGGATTAATCCTTTTCCAGGTAAACCCTATAAGCACAATGACAGCAATAGCACCCATGCTCAGGCGCACCACCGGCATATATGGCAGTATGCGCCTCCCCTGTGCAATAACCAGGGCAAAAGGTTTATAGGCTGCCCGGTTACACTGATACACATTCACGGTAACATCCTGAGTTTTAGGATTGTAAAAAGATATTTCATCTACAAAGCCGCTATCCCATGAACCTATGAGCTTTTTATGTGCAAACACATCAACCTGTACCGGGTATGTTGAGGGAAGATATATGGTAACCGTACCACCAGGCAGTGTACATGTATACCTTCTGGCATATTCATTAGCCTTAAATGTGTCCACCACTGATAATGCTACTGTCTGTCCCCAGTACCATGCTTTCTGTAGCAGCTCATCAAGCAGCATGCCATACGTTGTCCTTAAAATAAAATAGCGCATGTATAGCAAATCTTCACTTGAATGGTATGCCGAATAGTAGACTACACCCCTGCCATATTTCTTAAAGAATGCAATTGGCCCTTCCCGTTCACCGCCAACAGTGGGGAAGTATCCCTTAGCCAGTATGGATGCATTGGCTTTCTGCAATGCAACCCATCCATTATAGCTGACAGCAAGTTGCATGTCATCACGCATGACAAATGAAGCAAAATCATCGCTCAGAAAACCATGTATGCTTCCACTGGTACCATAATGTGGGAAATTATTAAAAAATGATAATGTACAGCCTAACGCTTCAACAAACCTATACGAATAGCCTGCAGCATACAATCTGCCACCGCTTTTCACAAAATCCTGAAGCAATGCATATAATCGCGTATAATCTATGCTTGCATAGTCATCCTTCAGTGCAACACCCTGAATGCGTTGCCCGTGTGCCATTACCTGAATGCTTGCCTCAATGGGCTGTTCAACGCCGCATGGTATAAACACTGCATCAAACCCTGACAGGGAACTATCGCCCGCCACAACCGAAGCACGCTTAACAATGTACGAAATACGATATTCATCAAGCAATGCCGTAAGGTTATCATGATACGATTTAAACACCAGCACCCGTGGTGCTGCCTGAACCTGTAAGGTAAAAAAAAGCATTATGATAATTAACACATGCCTCATGAAAGACTCCGTATGTGCGATAGCAATTTTGTACGTTCATCCAGTATGCCATACAGCCTGTCATTCAAGCATATATGTGCCACCTGCAGGCAATAGGCAACCATCTCAGGGAACACACCATCACGAAGCGCGGGATGCAGTACTGGCTTATGAAGCAGAAGCTTTGATAAAGGACGCAATTTTGAAAAGCCGCTTATGATACAATCTGAAAAGGGAACTGGTAGTGCTTCCGTATCATCAAATGGTGAAGTACGTGTATGAACAGAAAATGCCGTGCGCACGATCGCATCATCCTTGCCCGGTGAACCACTTAAGACCCATCGACGGTGTCGATTGTACAGGGTAAACAATTCAATGCCAATATCGTAGCACATATCGCCAATCACTGTCATAAACCGTTCAATGGGATAAAGGCTTTTTTTCTTTTTATTTATGCCCTCTATCAACTCATCACGGGTTACATGAAAGGTGGGGTTGTTAGACCTGAATGTATTGATTTCTGAAAGTATCTCTGAAAACCGTGCAAGTTCGTGCGAAAAATAGTTTTCAGTAAAGATGCATCCTTCTACCTGAATTTTGTTGTTTTCAAAATAAATTGTTGTGCCATCAAGCAGTGCGCCATATTCGTTAATAAAACCTAAAAGCATCCCCTCAAGTGCAATGAGTATATCTTTATTGTATACGTCATCAAACACCTCATTGCGTTTATCAACCATTTTGCGCTGATCATCAAATCCCTGAATGGCAATTTCTTTGCCCTCGGGTGCATAGGTCAGGAACCTGTACACCTCATCATACGGTTCAAGCTTTTTATGCAGCTGTTCCTTTGCTTTCTTTTTGAGCGATTCGGGGTCCTTCCCTGCTTTTACCAATTCATCATGATCAAAATTCCAGCTGGTATCCGAAACCTTTGGTGCAGTAATATCAAACAATGTAACGATATCGCTCAACACTACCGGTTTTCCAAGTACCAGTGCCTCAATGCAGGCAATACAGAATGCTTCAAATGACGGCATTCCAGCCTCTTTTTTAAGAACCGTAGTCAATGTGCATTCATTGGTACTGGCAGGATACAGAAGGCATCTTAAAGTGGTTATAACATCATAGATGTATTGCTCTATAGTCAGATTCTTTTTATTCATACTTTCATTTTTGGCAAGATCCTGGCTTTCCCTGAGTTTGTGGTCAATTAATTGCAATATAGCCTCTTTGGTGGGAACATCACACAGGGAAAGCTTCAACATAGAATCCATATACGGCTCAAGTAACTGCTTAAACACTTCAGGCCGCATCCATTTGAGTTCAATATACTCTTTATCGATCAAACACGAAGATGCGAGTGCATTATAGAGAACAACACAGTAATTAAATATTGTTGGATCTGTGATAGACTGATCACTGACAACATCACACAGCACTCTGTACAGGCGCTGACGAAGGGAATACTGAAGTTCAAACAACTTCTGTGCAAGCTTTACAAATCGCGGTGAAGGAACAAGGCGCCGTAAAAAGCCAATACCAAATTTATTATGTGCATGTACCAGAAGCCTTTTTTTAAAGAGTCTGGTATGCTTATACTTCTGGTACAGGTAGGGCGTATTCTTTGAATTATATTCTTCAGCCTTTTTATATTCCTGACCCCTTACTTCAACTTTGCCCGGGGCTACCGGCTTTACAGGCCTGTCCGGATAGTTTTTGACAAGCTCTATGATGGCATTGTATTTCTCTTCCTCAAGGATACGGTCATTGGCAAGTATTGCCCTCACAATATCCATTTTAGAAGCAGGTATATCTTTTGACAAAAGCAGAGCTTTAGCCTTGCGTTTTAATGCTTTGATATCTGTGTGCATAGTCCTCTTTACTTTTACGCTGTCGCTAATACTACAATGTAAGTGCTGTTGTGTCAAGATTAATTATAATGGCAAACAGCGGGTGGTTATTGCAATCTTCCCACTATGTGTTTTGCGGTACATTTCTGCTACTCCACCTACTCTGCGTTCTCCGCGTGATCCATCATCCTTTTATATCACGCAGAGATCACTGAGAATACTGAGTTTTGATAGGATTGAAAAATTCTTATTCCCTTTTTTGATTTCTCTACGTACTCTTCGTTCTTTGCGTGATATTTTTACTACCGCAAAGTGTGAATAAATAATGAGCATACAATGCTTTGATTATATTTTTTTTTGACTTGATAATTTGTTAATGTAATTATATACTTTGCAAACTATGCTTCATAGACTATATACAATCTGGCATCCTGAATGGTACCACAATCCTGTAAAAGGACCATATTTTGAAGGCTGGTACTATAAACATGTGGACAAAAAAGGAAAACACAGCTTTATTGTGATACCAGGTGTATTCATTGAAAAAGACAAAACAAAATCCTATGCTTTCATACATATATTTAAATAAAAGCACCACATCAGCTACTATAACCATTAAAAGAACACACGGCAAGCCACTGCCAGCACCATATAACGGGTCCATGCAATCAAAGATCTATGAAAGTTTAGATGCACATATTCACTGTACACTAACAGATGGTAATACTGTTATTATGGATGATACCGGCCAGCATGGTGGATTTGAAATTGTTGGAGACATTGATAATCTTATTGCACATTTGTAGTCATACATATAGCATACAAAGGAAAGTTGATTGAAAATGAAAAGCTGGTACTATGACGAATCTAAACATTCAGGTGTTGATTACTCTTCAATTGAGCTTATACAGCAATGTGACGAAAATCATTCAAAATTCAGAAACTTTGAGAAAGAAGCAGAAGAAATAATTAATGCCCTGCAACTTACCACAGAAAGTATTGTGGCAGATATCGGGTGTGGAACATGCGCCATTACTTACTACATATCAAAAAAATTGAAAAAAAATATATGCCACAGAAAATCAAAATGAGATGATTATAAAGTATATTTGCAAAAACAATAATTTCAGCAAATGAGCATGGCGTAAAACCATGTAGTGTTATTCACGGTAACTATCGCCACATATAATTTATTTTTTTAATTTTTCATAGCGCTTGATAGAAACATTAATCATAAAATACAATATCACCTGCCCCAAAAACAATGCACATGCTATAGCTGCAGGTGCTCCATAGCTTTTAAGTTTAAATGCGTCAACAATCCATGTGGGAAT
This sequence comes from uncultured bacterium, assembly GCA_937920495.1. Taxonomy (GTDB): domain Bacteria; phylum Spirochaetota; class UBA4802; order UBA4802; family UB4802; genus UBA4802. Next base: position 21,038 of record CALEUQ010000009.1, read on the forward strand.
AAAGATATAACACAGCGCTATCACAACTAATACACCAACAAGCTTCCACTTGGTTGTTTCACCAAAAGGGCTCATGACTATCTTGAAGAGCAGTGCAACCCATATAAATACCGAGCCAATCACCGCAAACATAAATAATGCCGACGCATCAATCATATTTATTTTCCTTAGTAGAAATTATTTATTTTCCTGAATATAGTGTATTATAGCATCTTTAAAATTCAAAAAAACATAGTTCGTTCAACTATTCTTTGAGCTTTCCAGTCTGCTAAATAGTCATCATACGTTATATCCTTAAATTCAGTTATTTGCCGATAATATTATTCAAGCTCCAAAATTTTACAAAGAATGGGTGTCGTATCAACCAATGCCATACCTCCGGTAGAGTATCTGTTTTTCTTTTATTGAAAAATCAAAATACTTCCTCAGTGTCACTGATTCATATTCATGGCGCCGG
>CALEUQ010000010.1 GCA_937920495.1 uncultured bacterium
AAAATTGCATCTTCCCCATGTTGCCTGCATCCCCTTTCATCTGTTTGTATCCTCCTTTTTGCATTTAGTTTTTGCTTTCTACTTTTGGAAGATACTTGCTTTTTTCTTTCTTGTAAAGATGGGGTTAATTTGACGGGTACACATTTAGAACTGATGAAGTTTTATTCTGAGCACTACAATATCTCGCAACGCACATTTTTATCCGGACTTGTGAGCTTTGCTGCACAATTGGAAAAGGAGGATGTAAAATCATTCAAGCAGCTTTCCTATCGTAAAAAAGGAACAAACTGGAAGCGATTTCATCTGGTATTATTTGAGGATGAGTATGAGTTTTTTATGGATGTGAAGAAGCTGTGGAAGATGTCGCTTGCTAAGATTATTGCGTTTTGTTTGGATAATGTACTGGATGAATTTTTACAAGTGCTTGATAGCATGGGAGAAGATGATTATACCGATAACTATCGGTACTCAGGCTACACATTTAGCGTGTATCGTGTGTATGGTATAGTATGTTGTAAATTTTTCTGGGGACCGGACCCCAAAATCATAAAAAAAGCCAAACAATTGGGCCATATATAGTATAATTCACAGCGCGTATCTTAAAAAACACATATCCATATGCGCAACCTGTCTGCATATACCAATAGTACTATGCACACCTGTATCTTAAAAAGAAAAAGTGCACATTTTTGTGTAAAAAGAAATGCCTGCACTGGATCTTCAGTGTACTCTGGCAAGCTTCAAGAATGCATACCCCCGCAGCGATAATCTTAAACGCTTTCTGTGTTGTTATTGTTTTTACAAGGCAATCTTTACAAAGCCCGCTTTATCCGCATGTAATGCATCACCTTATTTTAAGGTGGGATTATTTGGCGGTTACAGTGTATATGCGATTATAACAGATATATTTCAAGAATAGAACAAGCGGTGGAATAAGAAAAGCCATTGGGATAGTTAATGATTTTTATCCTGCTGGTAGGATTACCCACTATTGTGGACTTGACCGCTTCATATAATAATTCGTAATCAATTTTAATACCTATCACTTTAACAGAAGATATTTTTGTTCAAATTCCTCTTTTGAATTAATTGAGAAAAACTTATCTAGCTTGGATGTTTTAAAAATAGCAGTAATCTGTGGCGAAAGATTAAAAAGGGTTAGTGTTATTTTTCTGTTGGTTGCACTGTTCATAAATTTGACCAGGGTTCCCAATGCTGAAGAATCAATAAATTTTAATTCCTTGCAATTAAATGCTATGACACCCGGTTTTTTTTCTAAGGCTTCATTCCAGGCCTTTTCAACATGTCGTATTACTTCAATATCAAATTCGCCTTCAAGGTCAATCACCACAACATCTCCTAACTGGTTAACAGAAACACTAAGCATGGCCAATCACCTCTTACACGCTTTGTATTCTTCTTATAAACGTGCTAATTATACACTATCAAAATAACTATCGCAAGCATATTTTTTATTACTGCACAAAAAAATAATTTACAAATATCTTATACTATCATAAAAGTATTACAACATATGTAATGTATATGGGCACTTTTTAAAAAAAGCTTTCAATAATTATGAAATTAATTCACAATTTATTCCTTAAATAAAATTTGTGAACATAATAAAAATACGGTGTACACCTTTTTATTAACAAAATATTTTTAAGGAATTTTTAGTGAAATTAATTGCAAAAAAAATCGGTTTATATTTATTTAGTGTGCCCAGAAGGGATTATTCTAAAATACTAACTTTTAGAATTTTCTATATATTTTCCACATAAAAGGAAACTATCATGAGGTTCGCAATACTATTAAGAGCATTGGCACTCATATTAAAAATTGCTTCCAAACGCAATGAAACATTCAAGCGCTTTATTGGCACCGTCAGTGTCAAAATAGCAATCAAAACAAAAAACAATAAAGGACGAACATTTATATTTAATAATGGCACTGTCTCTTCAACACGACGTCTTACACAGTATGATGCTGCACTGGTGTTTTCTGATGCCAAAACCGGGTTTACTGTACTAAAAGAAGGCACACAGGATGCATCGTTCTACGCAGCAGCAACCGGCAACCTGCATGTAGAAGGGATGGCTTTTTTCATACAGTGGTTCAATATGGCAGTAACTATCGCCCTTAAAAAAAATAAATAGGAGGACGTATGTCAATAAACGGTGGGCACTTAATTGGCAAATATCTGGCAAAGCGTGGTATACAGTTTGCATTTGGTATATCGGGCGGTCACATAGAAGCGCTGCTGGATGGGCTGCAGCAATACGGCATTCGGTCTATTGATGTGCGGCATGAACAGGCTGCAGTGATGATGGCTCATGCAGTTGCTATCTATACAGGAAAACCCGGCGTGTGCTTTTTAACCGCAGGGCCAGGCTTTACTAACGGCATTACCGGTATTGCAAATGCGTATTTAGATAATGCACCGGTTGTAGTATTGTGTGGCAGGCATCCATTGCGCGATGATCACAAAGGCGCATTGCAGGAAATGAATCAGGTTGATGTGGTAAAGCCTTTGGTCAAATGGTGTGCCACCTGCTATGATACCAGGCGCATCCCTGAATATTTGGATTTAGCATTCAGACATGCTACCTGCGGAAGGCCCGGTCCGGTGTTTTTAGAACTACCACCGGATGTACTTGGTAAATCTGTTGATGATTTTGATTTTGCACCAGGCGCTGATGATTTTAAACCTGTACCAGATTCATCTCATCTATATAAAGCCAGTGAAATTATCAACAGCGCTAAAAAGCCGCTTTTTATTGGCGGTACAGGTATTGGCTACAGCAACTGTGGATTAGAGCTGCAGGCATTCATAGAAAAAACCGGTATACCGTTTATCTTGCTCAATGGTGGCCGCGGTGTATTGCCTGATAATCATCCGCTGTCAATATGGAACATTGGCAACGTTGGACTTATGATGACGATGTCTCAGGCCGATGTTATTGTTGCGGCAGGCATCCGGTTTAACTGGCTTTTCCAGTCAGGTGGTGTTATACCACCAGCCACCAAAGTGGTGCGCATTGACATTGAACCAACAGAGATAAACCGCAACCGTGTTGCTGATGTAGGACTTTATGGCGATGCCGGTGCAGCACTCAAAGCATTATTGCCACTTGTTGAACAGAACAATCATCAACAATGGCTTGATATGCTGACACAGGCTGGATATGCCTTCATAGATAGCGAAATTAAACTGCGCCAGAATCCATCAGATCCAATACATCCCATACGTCTGGTTGCAAAAGCGCAGGAAGTCTTTGGTACCGATGCACTGTATGTTGTTGATGGTGGCGATACCACATACTTTGGCCTTGTAGGCTTTCAGTCACGGCATAAAGCAGGTGTGCTATCACAATCTGCAGGTCTTCTTGGATGTTTGGGTGCAGGCATCCCGTTTGCCATTGCTGCCAGGCTCATCCATCCTGATAAGCAGGTGGTGGTTTTGTCGGGAGATGGTTCATTTGGTTTTAACGGATTTGAATTTGATACAGCGGTACGTCACAATATTCCGTTTACCTGCATTGTTAACAATGACTGCGCGTGGGGCATGATCAAACACAGCCAGGAACTTTCAATTGGTAAAGAGCGTGTAACATGCGCTGATCTTGGCATCCGAAGATATGAAAAGGTTGTTGAAGGTATGGGTGGATACGGCGAATTTGTTGAAAAGGATGAGGCGATAGCACCTGCACTCATCCGTGCAAAGGAAAGCGGCAAACCAGCGTGTGTTAATGTATTAACCGATCCAACAGTAACAAGCCCGGCAACACCACTGTTTTATCAATCATTAAAATTTGATTAACGAAAATCCATGGATGTTCAGAACATTATTGTAAAACTAAGCCCTGTATTTGAAAAGCACAATGTGGTATTTGCCTATTTATTTGGATCTATGGCTAAAAATGAAACGTCAGCAACAAGCGATATTGATATTGCGATATATTTAAAAAATGTTACCAATGAAAAGTTTTTTGATACACTGCTTTCAATTCATTATGATACCTGCAAGGCATTAGTAACCGATAAAGCAGATATCATAATACTTCACTATCTTTATTTATTATCTGACTCTTGTATCACCCTGGCAGAGCTGGTAATAAAATATAAAAAATTACGTATTCCCCAAGCATACCATGAAGCTATTGATATATTAGGAGAAAACAATATTTTAGATGCTGACTTTGCATATTCATTTGCTAAAATTGATAGTTTTAGAAATTATTTAGCGCATGATTTTGAACATATAAGCCCAATTATAATCAGCAATGAAATCTTAAATAAACTCAATGATGTTGAAAAGTATCTACCCCGGATTGAGAAATCATTAGGAATTAATTTTTATAAATAAACATAATTATTTTTCAAATAAAATTTAAGGGGAAAGTATGAAAGCACTGCAATTCAATGTCACTGTTCCGCAATGGATAGCACTCAAAGCGTTAGGAGCATTTTCTAAATCTGTTTTTTACAAAAGTCCCATTGGTACACTCAAATTAGTTGATATACCAGAGCCACAACCTCTTGATAAAAACTGGGCAATTGTTAAAACAACATATTGCGGCTTTTGTGGTAGCGACTATAATCTGATACAACTTCATGATTCACCAATGGCATCACCGTTTACATCATTTCCCTGCGTGATAGGACATGAAGTATGCGGCACCATTGAAGATCCACAAGCCACCGGCTATAAAAAGGGCCAGCGTGTAGTAATAAATCCAATGCTTGCGTGTGCGGTGCGACAGTTACCGCCATGCACTTCATGTCAAAAAGGGCGTCCTGCTAACTGTGAAAATTTTGCAAAAGGGCACATTTCACCAGGAATGTTTACCGGTATATGCAAGGATGTCAACGGTGGTTTTGCCCCGTACATTCCAGCACATCGCGCTCAGCTTTTTGCAATTCCACCTGCGATTAGTGATACAGCAGCAGTGCTTACTGAACCATTAAGCGTTGCATTACAGGCAATTTATGACAATAAACCAGAAAATTTTGACAAAATATGTATTATTGGCTGTGGTGTTATTGGGCTAATGATTATTCGTGCGCTGCGCGCATTACACTGCAGGGCTCCAATAGCAGTCATTGAGCCATCAGAATTTCACCAACAAAATGCACTACACCTGGGAGCTAGTGCCGTGTTACAGGGCGATGTGCTACAGCAGGCAGCTTTGTGTACCAATGGTAGTGTATATACCCCCATGTTTGGGCCAAAGATCATGCAGGGAGGTTTTGATAAGGTGTTTGATACGGTGGGTTCTTCTGACACATTTTCTCTAGCTATTAATATTACACGCGCGCACGGTGTGGTAAGCCTTGTTGGAATTACTTCCAGGCTTTCTTTTGACCCAACACCGCTTTGGCTCAAACGTATCACCGTTAAAGGCGTGTACGGGTATGGTTTTACAAAAGAAGGTGGTAAAACAAAACATATCTTTGAGAAAGCGCTGGAATTAATGAAGAAGATGCCAGATATTGAATCTATGGTTACTCACTCATTCAAAATTGAACAGTATAAAGAGATGATCGATGTAAACAGTAACAAAGCGTTTCACAAAGCCATTAAAACGGTAGTTGCATTTTAAGATATAAGTACCATTGCACAGTCTATCATAACATCAAAGCTATTAAAATTGTGAGCAATTACCCACTCTTTTTTTGCCCGCATCATCCACATATCACTATCATCAGGAAGTAATGTATCCACCTCTTCTTCAATTGAAGAACGTATGATCTTCATGATATCATCCATACGGTCACTGTCATATATAATACTCCCTTTATAATTGAACAATACCGGATAATATCGATTTTTGCATTTAAAAAGTATATATAATACCTTTTCTTCTTTTAAATGTGATTTTTTAACGCTTCGTATACCCATTGGCAACTGCATTACTTTTCGTTTATCTGCATCTGTCAATTTTGCAATGTCATCAATAAAGCCTGAAGTATGCAATCCATCAGCAGTTTCTATAAACTGCAAAACATCATCTAAGTTAAGATCATGATCACCAAAAAGAGCAATGGAACGCGCTAATTGAATCATTTCAAATTCTGAACCCTTTTCTACCAGTACCGGTATTTCAGCAATAGAACGCACTTCATTATTGCGCATTATAAGTCTATCTTTCCATCGCAATGCATGGTATAATGCATCATCTTCCATTGTTGAAGGAATGAAATTAAAAATATACACATCACGGGGCATGGGCCATGGTCGTAAAATTCGACCCATGCGTTGCGCAAGCGTAAGCACTGTCCATGGCATATCAAAATTAATGAGGATTCTGGCATCCTGAAAATTAAACCCTTCAGACATTGCACCCGTTGCAACTAATATCTGTATCTGATTATTTAATTCACCTTCATTGTTATCGGTGTAGTTAATTTTATTTGCCTGGGGTGCAAAACGCTGGACTATAGCCTCTACCCTGCTTGCATCAACATCAACAGTGGTTTCAATAATTATTTTAGGGAAAATTTCTTTCAATGAATCCTTCACATATCGCGCAGTTTCCCGATAGTGACAGAATATAACTATCTTTTCGGCAATAAATTGTTCAACAATCGCTGCCAGTTTTTGTATTTTTATGTCATCTTTGCCCATTACCGATTTTAACAACATTCTTTTTTTCAGGCAAAATTCTGATAAAGCTTCTTGATTCTGAAATCGGATTTTTTCAAAACCGCCTTCATACGACAGTTTGTTTAGTAATTCGTCCATTTGTTTAATTGATGAACACCCCTGATGAACTATCTGTGCTTCCCATAATGGATCCCTAATGCCATCATCATTATTAAACAATAATCTGCCTTCTTCTAAATTTTTTCGGTACAGAAGATTGTTTTGCAAAAGCTCTTTTAAAATTTCATCGCACTGATTTGAATACTCAACGTTTTGAAAATGTAGTTTTTGTGGGAAATAGCGTTTTTCATTGTTTGAAAAAAGTACGTACCTGTTTCCATATTCATCAACCTGACTATAATATTTTACTACCGTTGGTGATGTTAGCACCGCAACAGGAGAGATATCTGAAAGCTCTTCTGCTCTATTAACTCTCCAGGGTGATTGCGTAACCAGTGATGGATACAGAGAATCATTGATATTGGGTGGTAGAAGCATCAATTGTGCATTAATATCATCTATACCCGTACTATACGGTGTTGCGGTCATAAGCAAAATCTTTGCTTTTTTTTGATTCACTGCCTCAAGTATCCTGTTATGTGACAGCCTGATGTTTGACGTAGAACCAATATTTCGCATGTGATGGCTTTCATCTAAAATAATAATGGTCTGATCATTAACATTAGCAAGTTCACTTAACAGGTGGGCAACATCCATAGATTTTTTTATATCATCAACTGAAAGAATGTAATAAGAAAATTCCTCACTTGAAATACGAGCAGCTCTAAGTATTCTGCGCCACATATTTTTTAATCCTGCAGGGCATAGTACCAATGCATCGGTTATCTTATTTTCCATCCTTAAATAAGCAGCAATATGTGCTGCCATCACTGTTTTGCCAAGACCTGTTGATGCAACAAGCATTGCACCATTGTGTTCATCAATAGTTCTTACCAGTCTTGATACTATAGGTTTTTGGTAAGTTGTCAATTTTGGAAGTTTACCGGGCAAATCCTCTTCAACTAAAGAATATAGGAGTACCAAAGAACGAATATAGATAATATATGGAGGGTACAGTTCTAACCATTCTTCTAACTTTTGTAACAATTCTTCTGCTATTGGTTGCGATAGTTCAAAATATTCATCAAATTTTTGAACAAAATAGCTCACATCCTCTTGATTTTCAGTAACCAAACCCGCCTCACGGCTAAGTACCAGTCCGTGATACGTAAGGTTTGCCGAAGTGACAAGCACCCGCGAAGTGTCAGCTATATATAACTTTGCATGTTGATATAAATAACGAGGTTGAAGAGTGGTATAAGAAGGGATTTTCCCTTCCCCAAGATTTATGAAAAATTTTTGTTGTTTCAGCGCATCACGCAATTCCATAACAAAGTTTGTTTTGTCTTCTATATCAGCACCAGCAAGATCTTCAATAAATTGTTCAACTATTTGTTCAATTTTTTCCTCAGTGCCTTCACTTCTTCCAAGTAACAATTTTATTTCTTTATTACGTAACACATCTTTTAACAGATAATACCCGGTTGGCTCAAAATATGCTGTAGCAATACGTACAATGGTTGCATCCGATATTACCTGTTGTACGCAATGTAAAGCCAGAGAATCTGCACCAAAAAATCTTTGTATTAATGTCATTATACCGTTTTGCCTTCTATGAATAGGGATATGCATTGGCAAATGTCTTTTATAAAACATTTATTTTCAATAATTTTATGAATTTTATACACGATGTATACCGTCAATAAAATTTGTGAACATAATAAACATAGTGTATACCCCCGCTGCCGAAGGCGGCGGGGTGTGCACCTTTTTATTAACAAAATCTTCTATTATCAAAATTGAATTTCGTTGCGATAGTAATTGGATAAATAGCTACTAATATAAATACATAAATCGATAACAAAAAAAATGCTTTACTTTTAATATAAAGATAGTGTACTATATTAGCTGTTTTTAATGAAGCTATCTACACTTTTAAGGATACGTCACAAAAGGAGGCACTATGAAAAAAGTTTTAATTGCTATTGCAATCATAATCGCTGCCCTTATTGCAATTGATGCATATCAATCGCATATAACCTATACGTATACACCAAAAAAGTTACCTACAACATTTGATGAGTATTACCAGTTAAAGCTTAAAGAGAGCAAAGAAAAAGGTGTCAGGCCACATAATGAAGAAAAGCTTTTGAAATTTTCTCCAAAAACAAAAATAGCAATGCTGTATATCCATGGATATGGTGCTTCCCGTGGTGAAGGTGAATTTGTCATAGATACTATCGCCAAAAAATTAAAATATAATACCTACTATTTGCGCTTACCCGGCCACGGAACAAATATGGATGATCACAAAAATACTGAATATTACCAGCTTCTGGATACCGCGATTGAAGCAGCACAGATGACAAAACTTCTTGGCGAAAAATTAGTAATAATTGGAACGAGCATGGGGGGAGGCATTGCAACCTACATTGCAGCTGAACACCCTGATATACCGGATGCAGTTATACTGGTATCACCTTTTTACCGTTTTGCAAATCCGGTGGGGAACGCTTTATTCTTCAGACCTTTCTTCAGAACTGTATTACTTTTCACCACATACCGTGAACGACATGACCCTTATGATGATCCTAATGATAACTGGACCATGTACTGGTATGCTAAAAATTACTGGGCATCACTGCATTCACTGCTGGATTTAGGTGATTTAATAGCTAATGATGACGTCTATCAAAAAGTGAAATGCCCTGTATTGTTACTATACTACTATAAAGATGATATCCATAAAGACACTGCAGCAAATGTAGACGCTATGCTCTATGCCTACAACAAGTTTAACAACGGCACGCCACATCCCTTAAGTACAAAAGTAGCTATTGAAAACGGTGACCATGTTCTGTTGTCAAAGTATGTGAAATCTGATTGGGATAAAGCAGAAAAGGCTATTACATCATTCCTGAATAATCTGGTAAAGTACTAATTTCTGCTGAACCATCAATAGTAATTATTGTTTGTTCACACACAAATCCCCTCTTCTTAAAAAAAGATGAGGGGATTTTAATGTAGTATCCATAATGGCAATAACATACACAACGGCATAGTACAGTTACATCCATCTATCATACACAATTATTACCGTAAGATTACAACTATATTTCCACCATGTTAAATCTCAGTATAAAGGAACCATTAAAAACTATCAGTCATTGACATTATCCCTGTGTAACGACAAAAAGAAAACGCACATATCTGTGCGTTGTAAAATTTAAAAATTTTTAAAAGGAGTTCATTATGATTACACGTATCCGCACAATCATCCTCTTTTTATTTAGTGTAACATGTATCTTCATTGTTACAGGTAAAAGTTACCCTGAAGAAAAAAATGTGTATATTCCAGTTGGCCTTACCTATGATAGCATCTACTGGTGGAGAGGCGTTGAGTTGAATGGCAAGGGTGCTGCAGTACTATGGCCAAAGCTGGGAATTGAAACAAGCGGCATCACAGGATATGTTACTGCCGGTATCAATCAGGATTATATAATGGCAAATGAAAATGGCGATAGGCAGCTTGCAAAAACCTATCATGAATTTGATTATGGAACTGAATATGCATTCAGCAAGGATGCATTTAGCTTTACGTTAGGAATTAAATACACTCATTATCCATTTTATGACAGTGCAGGTGCAACGGTTGACCCCTCTTTCTTTGAAGCGTATATGATAGCAAGCTATGTTTCATATTTTGCCCCTACACTTGAAGTGTACTACGATTACTACGTTGAAGAAACGGCTGATAAAACACCAGTTGACCAGGACGTATATGTAAAAGGTTCAGTTTTTAAAGATTTAGTAAGTGCAACCAATTTTACGTGTAAAACCGGAATATGGGTTGGATACTACAATAATGCATACCTTGATAGGAAAGGGTTCAGTGATGCAGGGATAACATTTTCATCAACATATGATTACCAGGGGGTATCGTTCTTTTCAGCGGTAAACTATGCGCGCACACTTACCAGAGACTTTTATATATCATACGATAGCGATGGTAATGGTAAAACAAGTAAATTAAAAAATCACTTATGGGCTGATTGTGGGGTGAGCACAAAATTATAAATGAATAGACCGTCACCAATTCAAGAGTATCTTAGCAAGCAAGCTGGGATACTATTACACCAGTTGGTTTTTCCATTAGCATATCACGCCAAAAAATCTCTTGACGATAGATTAAATTTGAATAGTGTGCCTTTAATCTTTACAATAAGGAATTTTTATGGATAACTATCTCAAAGTATCAGTATTGAAACGATTAATGTTTAATATAAAAACCCGTTTATACTGGGAACTATCGTATAAAAAGAAATTTGCTTCAATTTCAGGCAACCCCATTGTGTGGGGGTTGTGGAATATAGACATCTATGGGCCCAACATACATCTTGGGAAAAATGTGGTTTTCTTAGCCGCTAATGGTAGTAAAACAGCATTAACAACCGTAAAACTTGCAGGACATGAAGGGCGCATTGACATAGGAAATAATGTGCTCATCATGAATGGTGTGCGTATCAGCAGTGCATCGCACATTATTATTGGTGATGACTGTATGCTGGCTAATTTTTGCTATCTGACTGATGCCGACTGGCACGACATACATGACCGTACCAATCCTGTTGGCAAGACTGCACCCATTATTCTGGAAAAGGGTGTATGGATTGGCGATTCTGCCATTATCTGCAAAGGAGTACATATTGGTGAAAATTCAGTAGTTGGAGCCGGTGCAGTGGTTACCAGGGATGTGCCACCCAATGTTGTGGTTGCAGGAAATCCTGCACGGATTATAAAGGAAATTGATCCCGAAAGGGTTATTACTCATAGTACCTTATATCAAAAGGTGGGAGCACCTCGTATATGAGGATTTGTCTTCTGTGTTATCGTGCCAACCCTTTTTGTGGCGGACAGGGTATTTATTTAAAATATGTTGCGGAGGCTCTTGCACGACAGGGTCATCAGGTGCATGCCGTTGTAGGCCCTCCCTATCCTCACCAAATGGAAGATGTTACTATTCATTATATAGAAAATAATCAATATTATATTAAAAAAGGCTTTGAATTCATTACCCATGATAAACCATTTGATATTTTCAATCCCCTTAATGCATACGAATACATACACTCCAGGTTTGGCGCATTTCCTGAAATTAGCGGATTCAGTTACCGCGCATTTTTTGTTGTGCGAAAGCTCCATGAAAAGCTAAATTTTGATATCATTCATGATAATCAGTGTATTGGCTATGGCCTGCTTTTCATGAAAGCATTAGGTATTCCGGTAATTGCCACTATCCATCATCCCTTAACAATTGATCTTGAAAATGTGCTTGAACGGGCATCATCGTTTAAAAACAGAATGAAAGGTGTCATGTTTTACCCTATCCTGATGCAGCAAATTGTTTCAAAAAGACTTGACCATATCATCACTGTTTCGGAGGATTCTAAAAAAAGGATAGCTAAGGATTTTGGCGTACCTTTACATAAACAGTCAGTGGTATATAATGGGCTTGATACCTCAATTTTCAGGAGATTGCCACATATAAAGAAAAAACACCATAAGCTTTTGTTTGTGGGTAATGTAGAAGATGGCAAGAAAGGATTTGTGTATCTTTTAAAGGCTCTGACACTCATCAAAAGCAACGCAACACTTACTGTAATTGATGGTGGCGCGCCACATCGACGTATCACTCAAAAGCTTGTTGATACATTAGGCGTGCGTAACAAAGTAGAATTTGTTGGTGCAGCATCAACTGACCAGCTGGTACATCACTATAATGAAGCTGCCATAGCAATTGTGCCTTCAGTGTATGAAGGCTTTGGATTCCCGGCAGCTGAAGCTATGGCATGCGGCACTCCTGTAATAGCCAGTGACGGTGGCGCGCTCAGGGAGGTGGTTGGCGATGCGGGGATTGTTGTTCCATCACGAGATGAAGCGGCATTGGCCACTGCCATCGATGACCTTTTGCAAAACAAAAAGCTGTTACAGGAACTATCGCACAAAGGGATAGAGCGCGTACACACACACTTTAACTGGGACAATGCTGCGTTACAGATGGCAGATATTTATTCAAAGGTTATCTGCGGTTACTATCGGTAATCTATTATTTTTGTATTTTTAGGCAGGTTCAACTGTACTACAGTATCAGGTACAGCTTCATTTATGGTATATTTCTGCAGTGTCACTTCAAAAGCTGTTTTACCATTGACATCAATAAAACGTATTGCCTTGCAGGTAAATATGTTATTGTCTATCTTTGGCTTTATAAAATATATCTCATAGCGAGTGTTGCTGCTTTTTATTACAAATAAGATTTTATTGGGCACCGCATCTTTAATAGATATAGTCTGGTGCATCTGATCATTTTCCAGCAATATAAATTGCTCGCCATCGGCTTCCAGCGCCTTTACAGAATAATAATTTTTTAAAAGCGGGATTTTGCCAATTAACAAATTGTCTATAAGCTCAACATCAATATCAAACTGCAGAAAAGAATACACAGGAAATTTATCATAATCAAATACTAAAAGATTGTTTGAAATAGGCTGATAAATATATACGGTATCATTGTCCCTAACTACCACACTAAGCTGCGTACCAAACACTGAATCAACAATTTGCATCTTTGCCTTTTTTGCATCCACATTATACTGCAGTTTTGCAGAAGACTTGAAACCTTCCTTAGATATATTCTCTATCCGCAATGATGCAGTCACCGTATGTGGCAACACTGTATTTATTTTTATTATCTCTTCCAGAAGTGGTGTAGCGCTGGTTTCCCTTTTTTCTGTTTCTTTAACAGGTACAGAGGTACATCCATAAAGTACCAGTGGCAGTAGTACTGCAACATAGAAAATATGTCTACTCATTTTAATCATAAACCCTTACTTGCCTTTCTGTACATTAATCTTTTTTTGTACTTCAGATTTTGGATCAAGAGCATATGCTTTGTTCCAGTATTCCAGTGCTTTATCTGGCATTTGCAATGCATTGTACGTATCACCAATATGTTCATACACCACTGCATCTGGATACCCTTCAAGCTCTAATTCCAGTGCTGCTTCCAGCAATAAGGGTAATGCATCGTGATATTTCCCCATTCTATAATATACCCATCCCAGTGAATCAAGATATGCTCCATTTGTGGGCTCGCCTTCCAGGGCTGTGTTGATAAGTGATAGTGCTTCATCCAATTTTATGTTATTATCTGCGTATAAGTAGCCTAAATAATTACATATACGTGCTGTTTTCTGTTCATTATTTATTGCATCATGTAATACGGCGATAGTATCCTGTATTCGTTTCTGTTTATCTAAAGCCTGTGCCAGGTAAAAATAGTAGGTTTCCGCCTTTTTGATATCTACAGCTTTCTGTATCATATCAACTGCATCAGCATAGTTATTTCTTTGCAAGAAAACAAGGCCTTTAAAAAAATACACATCAGGATTTTCCTTATCCTGGATTAATGCTGCGTTTATGTACTCGAGTGCCTTTGCATAATCCTTTAAAAGTGCATATAAGTAGCCTATCCGCAGCAACACATCATTTTGTTTCTTCATTGTATATGCTTTGTTATAGTAATAGATAGCTTTGTATAGCTGATTGGTATCTTCATATATTTGTCCTAAATACAGATATGCTTCCTGTATTGAAGGATCATACTGCAAAGCCTGTGTAAACATAATTATCGCAGCATTATAATCCTTCTTCTGGTACAGCATTATCCCGGCTGTATAAAAGTTTGCCACAGCAGTTACTGTATCATTTTTGCGTATTGCGATACGTGCCAGCGTAATATATGGCATATCAAGGGAGCTATTCATTTTGTTCAGCTTTTGTGCCAAATCCCGTGCAGTATCATCATTATGCAATAGCTCATTATACATCATCCTGGCAAGCAACCCTTCAGAACTTCTGTGATGTATAGCCTTGCGTAACACAGGCAATGCCTTCATATCGTCATAGATATAATATATTCTGCCTACATGCAGTATTGCCTTTAAATCATCTGGATACCGGTCAAGATACTGCACAAGAAAGCTTGCTGCCTGTTTTATATCACCCTTTTCCAGATTAAGAAGTCCCAGTATATATAGCAGTGAATAATTTTCAGGATTTTCATTATATGCCTTTAAAAAAAAGTGATAGGATTTTTTATATTCGCCAAAACTATAATATATATGACCAAGATAATAGTACGATTGCTCTTTATAGTACGATTCAATAGATTCAAATTCACTGTGTTCTATAACCTTAAAGAAGTGATAGCGAGCTTTTATATTCTGTTTTAACTGTGAGTAATAGAGTGTTGCCAGATTAAAACGTACTCTGTACAGTTCAGGTCTTTTTTGCAGAAGCTTCTCTAATACCACAACGCCTTCATCAACCTGATTAAGGTTCATATATACAGAATACTGCAACACGTATGGCTTATCCCAGTTCTCATTTGCAGCAATAGATTTATTGGCGTATTCTATGGCTTTAGCATAATCATACAGGTAATAATAACATTCTGCAATCTGATAGTATATGGCATCTAACTGGTTGCTGTCATCGCGTGCCTTTTCAAAAAGTATAATAGCTTCTGAATACTTCTTCTCATTTTTTAATAATAATGCTTTACTGTACAGTTCAAACGAGGTTTCTTTATATGCTGGTGCAATGCTATCTTTCTTTGTATCCGGTAAAGAACTACATGAGAGAACAACCAAAAGCAAAAGTAGCATGGATTTTTTCATGGCGATAATCCCTTTAAAATAAAATGTGGCACTAAATAAACTTTTTTGATTAGTATATACCTTCCTGATTATGCACTAAAGGTATGCAACATAGGTATATTACTATTTTCATCTATTGATTTTCGTATATAACAATATATATTTTTTACGGTAACTGTCAAATATAAAACAGTAATAAAATTTTTGTAAAAAATAATTTTGTAACAAAAGTCAAACTAATGATACAAAAATACTTTGCAAATGTAAAGAAATTATGTATATTATACACTACATGTATAACTTTATACTATAGAGTCAAGTAAACTACAAATTAACAGTTATACTAAAAACTTTTCAGGAGGTAACTGATGCTTTTTGGTATCGACCCTTTATACTGGATGATGATGGCGCCTGTTTTGCTGATTTCCCTGTGGGCATCGTTCAGGGTAAAAAGTGCGTTTAACAAATACTCGCAAATTCCATCGCGTTCTGGCTACACCGGTGCTGATGTGGCACGAATAATTTTACAGCGAAATGGTTTGACACATATTCCAGTAGAAGAAACCACTGGATTTTTATCTGATCACTATGACCCTATCAAGAAAGTAGTCAGGCTTTCGCCTGAAGTGTATAACAGCAATTCATTAGCTGCAATAGGTGTGGCAGCACATGAAACAGGACATGCAATTCAGCACGCTAAATTATATAAGCCGCTGGTGCTTCGTAATGCAATTGCACCAACTGCATCCATTGGTTCAAATCTTTCATGGATAATCATCTTTGCTGGTTTTATTATTGGTTCACTTGGACTGGTAAAATTAGGGATACTTCTTTTTAGCCTGGTGGTGATATTCCAGCTTATAACATTACCGGTTGAATTCAACGCATCATCGCGTGCAAAGGAAATACTGCAGGGCTATGGAATTGTAAGCTCTGGTGAACTGGCTGGAGTAAGCAAAGTTCTATCCGCAGCTGCCATGACGTATGTAGCAGCTGCAGTGTCAGCAATAATGACATTGTTATATTTTCTCATCCGTGCCGGACTGTTAGGCGGTAGAGACGAATAAACTATATTATAGATGCGAAAGGGTGAGTGGGTCACCCTTTCTCTTTGTTGGTGCCGGACTGTTAGGCGGCAGAGACGAATAAACTATATTACAGATGCGAAAGGGTGAGTGGGTCACCCTTTCTTTTTGTTTGTGCCGGACTGTTAGGCGGTAGAGACGAATAAACTATATTACAGATGCGAAAGGGTGGTGGTCACCCTTTC
>CALEUQ010000011.1 GCA_937920495.1 uncultured bacterium
TTGTACGTAACAAAATTTTATTAGTACACCCCTTCCACAGGCAATGTTCTTTTACTGGCGCAATTATAACTGATCTACAAAGTATGGATGTTTACTACACTATATATAGTATCGGTATGACAGAATAGCCAGTACAATCAAATTTTACTCCTGAGCACAGTCTTTTACCTGCCCTTGTAAAAGTTTAACAGCATGAGGAAGCGCATCCTGTATAACCTCTAAATTCTCCACAACAGCCTTTGGACTACCTGGTAGATTAATAATAATTGACGAGCCTCTGATGCCGGCTATTGCCCGTGACAGCATTGCATGTTTTGTGATCTTAAGCGATTCCTGACGCATGGCCTCAGCAAACCCTGGTGCATAGCGTTCAATTACATCAGCAGTAGCCTCCGGAGTGACATCACGTGGGGCAAATCCTGTTCCACCGGTTGTAAGGATACAATTAATCTTCTTTGCACACAGATCTCTGAGTGTGCGTGCAATCATATCGCGTTCATCGGGCACAATCACATATTCCACAACCGTGTACCCTCTGCCTTGAGCCCACTGCTCTATAGCCTTACCTGAAAGATCCTCACGCTCTTTCCTGTATGACCTGTCACTTACAACTACTATCGCAATACTAATCATACTATCCCTCAATTTCTATACTTTTTACTGTAAGTTCTCTTCCTGATATAATGGTTACATTAGGCGAATTACACTGCGGGCAGCTAAATTGCCAGTCATTTTTGTTAAAATTAAACTCATTGCCACACTCATCACATTTTAAAGTTGCCTTCACCATTTCAACAACCAGTTCAGCCTTTTCCGCAATGGTATCTTTGCTTACAAAATCAAAATATGTCTGCATCCATTCTGGAATATAATCCGATAGTTCCCCCACAAGAAGGTGTATTTTAGTAACCTTACTGGCACCGTTTTGCGATGCATGCTGAACCACAATATCTAGGACATTGGACATGATGGATAATTCGTGCATTGTTTCCTCACAAACGCTAATCGTTTTTTTACAATATATCGATATGTAAATATGAACACATCTTTTCTACATATTTTTGTAACCGATAGTTACCATGCAAAAAAAATTTGATTCATATATCACTCACAACATTCATTATATCGATTTCTGTGTAGGGCAACTAAAAAAAGAGATGCCTGTCTGCACTAGTAGACGCGATACTGTGCAACAAATAATTGAATATCTTCTTTTTAGAAAAGAACCGCTATTGCCTTTATCCGCACAGGGACTTATGGCATGTACTGACCTCATCAAGCTGTTAGATCAATGGGACATAATACAGCATGGTGATATCGCCGGCTACATATACCAGCAATTACGAGATACACAGGATAAAAAAAGAAAAGGACAGTACTTTACACCTCCTGCAATAGTTCAGTATATGGTAGAACATGCTTTGCACCATCATGATAATCCATTTACTATAAAAATTCTTGACCCGGCATGTGGCTCGGGGCAGTTTTTGATTTATACATATCAATACTTGCTGGGTCTTTACACACAGCTTGGTATTTCACAAAAAGAAGCTGCGTATGCTATCTGCCATAATAATCTGTTTGGCTTTGATATTGATCCTGTTGCCTGCATCATTGCGCAGTGGAATATGCAAAGGCTTTCCGGTACACATGCACACATATACCATCGTGATATGCTTATAACCGATGATCTTTTTAATAACAATAATTCATTGGTATTCGATATCATTATTGGAAATCCTCCCTGGGGAGCACATTATACCCCTGAGCAGAAGCAGTACTTTAAAGAAAATTATGTTTCAGCTATAAGCGGTGTAAATAGTTTTACACTATTTATTGAACGGTCACTATCACTCTTACGTGAACGAGGAATTTTATCTTTCTTAATTCCAGAAGCATATCTCAATATCAAAGCACATCAGAAATCACGACAGCTTGTTCTTGCTCACAGTGTCATTAAAGAAATAGTCCAGTGGGGAGATTGTTTTAAGGGTGTCTTTGCCCCTGCAATATCGCTTACAATACAAAAAGAACCGGATGAAAAAATTAGACAGAAGCATACTGTTTACATCAAACATGCAAAATCGTTAACAACTATCGCACAGATAATACCCCAACATATGTATTGTACTTCACCTGAATATATTTTTGCTATTAATTACTCACGAAAGGCCATAGCTCTGTTAGATCACATACATACACTTTCGTACATAACATTAAAAGACAGAGTAAAATTTTTTCTTGGCATCGTGACTGGCAATAACGACCACCACATACGCAGTGTGCAGGATATCGATCACCCGGATCCAATTATCATAGGCAAAGATGTAGATAAATTTAGAATTACATTCAGCAACCATTATTTCAAATATAATATTAATACCTTACAGCAAGTTGCGGAACAACAATGCTACCTTACCAAAAACAAAATACTGTATAAATTCATTGGAAAGAATTTAACGTTTGCCGTTGACACATCTGGCTTTTACACACTCAATAATGTCAATGGTTTTATTCCACTTGCACCGGAGTTAGACCCTGATATACTGGTAGCTATTTTAAATTCACGCCTGCTGCAATATATCTATCAAACCCAATTTTTCACTGTGAAAGTCTTACGTGGGAATCTAGAAAAACTTCCAATCAAAATCATTAATTCTTCCAACAAAAATCTTTTAAAAAAATTATCACTGCAACTCAAGGAAGAAACAAGCACTAGCATACGGAAATCATTGATGGATTCCATCGATGATATTGTGTTTCACGAATACAGGATTAATGATATGCTTGCACATCATATACATGACAGCATCTCCACAGCGAGCTTTATTGCATAACTATCACTTATTTAAAACCCCTTTGAAGATTATTGTTCCATCCACTGCATCATCATTCTTTTCATCAACAAATGCTATTCCCTTTAGCGGATACATGAAAATTGAGTTATCTGCATCCTTTATAACCGATAACCCTTCATTTCCATAATTGAAAATTATTTCCATTACACCACCTGAAACCTTTACGCCATCAATTAAAACCCCATATGAGCCCCATACAGTAACAAACGATACTCTTTTGTTTTGAAATCCAATAATTACGAAAGGATTTCTATATGTATACAAATAATTGAAAGGCAGCCGAATTTCCGATTTTATTCGCAACACATCTTTAAAAAAATCATGCGTTACATTTTGTGTTTTTTCAAAAGGCTTGCCTTTTATTAATACCATCTCTTCTTCCGGCATATCAATTAGTATAGATGCTGCCCCAACGCCGGGCACTATTAATGTGTCATCTTTCAGTACCATGGTGGATAGTTGACTTTTATTAATCTGAGCATTGCCCCCTGCCATAGTCATGGACCATGCCAATAGAATAATGCCAATCATTTTCTTTTTTATACGGTTCATGCACGCATATCCCTTAATTTCTCAACTTCCCTTTTTACAACATTATGTTTTCGTGGGTAGTTTTGCGGCGTTGGCCCATCTTTGATAAATAGCAATCCTTCAAACACTTTAAGCCTTATTGCTTCTTCCCTTGCTACCATGTGACCACCAAGAACATTGGCATGCTTTTGTAAATCCTGTATCATCACTGAAAGATCAACTGTGGTGGTACTTGTGGCATTATTGAGCATGGTAGCATCACGCGTTGCAATTATACAAGCATTGCCTGGCAAAGTCTCATTATCATATGAAATATCGTTATACACATTAACCTTATAGTATATATACAGCCATCCTCCTGGTTTTACAAAGGGCAATCCATACTCCAGCGCCATAAACGGATAGGCAAATGCGCGTGCTACAGCAAAATCAAATGTATCCCTGAATTGCGTGTTCCTTGCCATCTCCTCTGCCCTGCCTTCAATGACCATAGCGCTATCCTGTATATTGAGTTCATCTATCACATTCAAAAGGAATTTAATTTTTTTATTATTTGAATCAATCAGTACGGCTTTTATATTTCCCTTAAAAAACACTAGCAACGGGATCCCCGGAATTCCTGCACCAGTCCCTATGTCCACAAAACATGTTCCACGTGGAACATCTATATGCATTAAAGGGCGTATACTCCCTATAATAAGTTCATTATAAATAGATTCTATATCTTTTAACCCGGTAATGTTAGTGGTTTTATTATATGTATGTATCAGGCGTGCATACTCAAGCAATCGATTATTTATTTCTTCAGTTAATTGTAAGGGGTTTAAATTTTTCATACACTATTACTTTCAGTTTTTTAGTTTTTATATTATCATAGCAGTATTATGTATACAATATATTCTTTACTATGCCGTCGTTCATACTTTTAACTGATCATCTTACCTCATGTTTTACACTATCTTGTTTTATACCTCAAGCAAAAAAGATTTGTTCATAGTGTGCACATACTTTTTTTTACTCTTTTCAGATTTTTGTGAAATAAGATTATCCACCTTATAGGTATTTCATATGTGCGTTAATCCCTTATGCATAATAAACTCTTTTAGCAATAATAGTATTGCATAAAAAGATTGTTTCAATAAAAAACCCGCAGTGCGTGTTTCGCTGTTATAGCCCACTACATGTTTTCCTTGAAAACAAAAATTCCCGTAAAGGGTGGCAGTATTGCTACAATAACGCAACGTGAGCTTATATGTAAGGATGCATCAGTCAATCACTCGTTTGGAATTCAATTCTTATCAAATACTGCTTCACGTTTTAAGTGCGCGTATACTTTACAACAATCCCTTTACCCCCGGCTTGCCTCCTGTAATAAATAATCCTTCCACAGCGGGCGTTCCCGAATAACATTATTTATGGCTACCTGTGATGATATAACAAAGCATGGTTGCTGAGCCTATCGAAGCACGGGTGCTGAGCCCCGTCGAAGCACGCCATACTGAGTTTATCGAAGTATGCCGCACATCCCTGTACGGCACGTGTATAGAACCCTTTTTAACTGGTGATTGCGTTGAAATTAACTGTACCTTCATGTTTTGGTTTTTTGTATAATTTCGTCAAAATTCTATAATGACCCTTATATAATACGATACGGATGCGACATAATGTTCCACGTGGAACATTAATAAAATAAACATAATTACAAGTTAGTTTACTACAATTGCCTTAATTTGATCTTTGTCTTGCTAAGGATTCAATATGAACCATAACTATCGAGATGTCGGAAGGGTCAACGCCAGAAATACGTAGCGCCTGTCCTATTGTTTCAGGCTTTATTTTTTTCAGTTTTTCCCGTGCTTCATTCTTCAGGCCAATTATTGCATCATAATCGATTGTTTCGGGTATCTTTTTGTTCTCCATCTGTTCTAATCGTTTAACCCGCTCTAAATCTTTTTTGATGTAGCCTTCATACTTTATATTCATCTCAATAATTTTTGCTTCCTGCTCATTCATGTTAAGGCTACTATCGCTCTGTATAATAGCCCACAGTATATCATCAAGGCTTATTTCTGGCCTTCGTAAAAGCTTCCCTGCAGGTATCTGGCTTCGTTCTTCCATTGTAATCTGTTTATTTTTTAGGATTCCCTGTAGCTTATCATCGATCACCACAGATACTGTATTAATCCTATCTGTGAGTTCCCGTATCCTTTTATACTTTTCAACTGTCTTTTCATATAGCGCTCTGTCTATCAGGCCAATTTCATATCCATATCGCATAAGCCTTTCATCAGCATTATCCTGCCTGAGCAATAGCCTGTATTCTGCTCGTGAAGTGAACATCCTGTACGGTTCATCAGCACCTTTGGTAACCAGATCATCAATAAGAACACCTGTATATGCTTCTGAGCGTGTTAACACCAGCGGTGGCATGCCAAGGAGTTTATTGCCCGCATTGATAGCTGCAATAATACCCTGTGCAGCAGCTTCTTCATATCCGGATGTTCCATTTATCTGCCCTGCATGATATAAGCCTTTGACCCTTTTGGTTTCCAGTGTATGATACAATTCAACAGGAGGCACGTAATCGTATTCAACTGCATACGCTGGGCGCATGACCTGCACTTCCTCAAGTCCGGGTATGGTCCTTATCATCTCTAACTGTACATCCTCGGGCAATGAGCTTGAAAATCCATTAACGTAGTACTCATTGGTGTGCAAACCTTCAGGCTCTAAAAATAGCTGATGGCGGTTACGTGAAGAAAAACGGACAACTTTGTCTTCAATTGATGGGCAATATCGTGGGCCTATCCCCTGTATCTTACCCGAATATAAAGGCGATAGATGTAGATTATTCATAATAATAGCGTGAGTTTTTTCGGTTGTGTATGTTATGTAGCAGGGCACCTGGGGACGATGTATTGATAGTGTTCTATACGAAAATGGTGTGGGAACAGGATCAGGATGCTGCACTTCACATCTGGTAAAATCTATTGAATTGCCATTAATCCGGGGAGGCGTACCTGTTTTTAAACGCTTAACGGGAAAACCCAATGCCCGCAGTGAATCAGAAAGCTTCTCAGCGGAGAAATCGCCAAGCCTTCCAGCCTTTTCATTATAATTGCCAATATGGATAAGCCCTTTTAAAAATGTTCCAGTACATACAATTACAGCGTGTGCCACATGCTGTTGACCACGTATTGTTTCAACACCTTGTACAGCGCCCCCTTCTACGATAATCCTATCAACGATATCCTGTATTATTGTTAAATTCTTCTGTTTTTCAAGTACTTCTTTCATACGTAACTGATACTGCTTTTTATCAGCCTGAGCACGTGGTGCCCATACAGCAGGTCCTTTGCTTTTATTGAGCATCTTAAAATGAATACCTGTTTCATCTATCGCCACACCCATTTCTCCGCCCAATGCGTCAATTTCCTTCACAAGATGCCCCTTTGCAAGCCCACCTATTGCAGGATTACAACTCATCTGGCATATAGTATCAAGGTTGCCTGTTAAAAGTAATGTTGAAAAACCACGACGTGCTGATGCCAGTGCTGCCTCAGCCCCTGCATGGCCTGCTCCTATAACAATAATGTCATAATATCGTATCATCCTGTTATCTATCTCTTATAACATTTTAAATAAATATGCTTGAATTAAACATATAGTGCTAATACTATTATCAATTAATAATACCTTTTTTTACTATGTAAAAAAATTTTTTTCTGCATAGCGCACAAGGGGGCCAAATGTCTGTAAATAAAAGCACAATTTTACAACATATTTACATCCAAAAAGGTGATATCACTAAAATGGAAGTTGATGCGATAGTTAATGCAGCAAACCCTTCGTTGCTTGGCGGTGGTGGTGTTGATGGCGCAATACACCGTGCCGCCGGCCCACAGCTTTTAGAAGAATGCAGAACGCTGGGAGGGGCTCAACCCGGTGAAGCCAAAATCACAAAGGGCTACAGGCTTAAAGCAAAATATGTCATTCACACACCAGGCCCTGTCTATCGTGGAGGCAAATACAATGAAGCCAGCATCTTACAAAACTCATATTACAATAGCATGCGATTAGCTAAAGAAAACCATTGCACATCCATTGCATTTCCAGCCATTTCCACAGGTGTGTATGGATATCCAAAAGATGAAGCATGCAGGATTGCACTATCAACAATTATCGAATTCATGGAAAAAGAAAATTTTATTATAGACGTGTATTTTGTCCTCTTTGATGATGAGAATTATGCAGTATATAAAAAACATGTACAGGAGCTTTCTTGAATGGATTATTGTGAATCGCTGACTTATTATGCACAAAAATACCAAAGCATCGTGTGTATGGGGCTTGACCCAGTACTTGAAGATATTCCAGTAAAAAAGGAATCGATACGCCACTCAATAGTTGCCTTTTATGAAGAAATACTTAACAAATGTTTGTCATCACGCGTGTATCCAGCCTGTGTCAAACCAAATTACGCTTTTTATGCACAGTATGGTATTGATGGTATTCTGGCATTGTGCGACCTTATCACGCTTTTTAAGAATGAGGGATTCCCGGTAATCCTTGATGTAAAACGTGGTGATATTGGTAAGACTGCTACCGCTTATGCAAAGGAAGCCTTTGAATTTTTTCATGCAGATGCTGTGACCCTTTCCCCATATTTAGGATTTGATTCTATTAAACCTTTTATCAGTAACTATCCTGATAAAGGATGCTATATTCTTGTAAAAACTTCCAATAAAAGCTCATCAGAAATACAGGATATTGTTGTTGAAGATGAGCCATTCTATATTATAATTGCAAAAAAGGTTATTGAATGGTATAAACCTGGCATTGGCGCTGTAGTGGGTGCAACATTTCCCCAGCAGCTTTCTGATATTATCAATGTATTTGAAGAGTCCGGTAATAAGATTCCATTGCTTATTCCGGGTATTGGCACTCAAGGTGGCGACATGGAAAAAGTTATAAAAATATTGAATAGCTCAAAAAACAAACGCTTACACCGCGTCAATGCTTCAAGTAGCATAAACTATGCATACAAAGAATCACAATACCGTTCTTTAAAGTACGATGCAGCAGCAGTGGAAGCATTAAAAATATTAAATGACACACTGGGATATTAATAGGTAATGATAACTAAATTAGAAAAAAATTACCAGATTTTCATAGTTTCAAAAGATGAGGAAGCTATTAGCGCAATTACAAGAGTGTTTTCTGACCCCTTATATACAATCACACTTACAAAAACCGGTATGGAAGTATTAAGCCTCGTATCTTACAAATTACCCCACATTATGTTAATTGGAACTGATATTTCCGATATCAATGCGTTTGAGCTTGTCAGCCTTATTAAGAAAAATTCTATAACACGTTATGTTCCCTGTATAGTCTTTGGCCATAATAATGAGATTCAGGATAGGATTTCGGCTATTGATTCAGGTGCAGACGGATATTTGCCTTTGCCATTTAAAATTGAAGAATTGCATTCTTTAGTTCATGCAAAACTGATTCAGCATGACGAACTGTATCTGTTATCAGTTACTGATGATCTGACGGGCCTTTTTACCCGTAAAGAATTTTTCCGCCGATTTTCTTTTGAGATAGAGAGTAACATCCATAGCTGTGTTTCCATAGCAATTATAGATATTGACCACTTTAAAAATATCAACGATACATATGGACACCCGGTGGGGGATATAGTATTGATTCAGTTAGCAAATATGCTAAAATCACTCCAAACAGAGAATTATACACCGGCACGATTTGGTGGTGAAGAATTTGTGGTAATTTTCCCCGGGGTTGTTGCAACTGAAGCAAAAAAGATAATTGACCGTATCAGGCTCCAGTTTTCAAGTATCAACTTTAAGACCAATACCCCTGACAAAACATTCTCAGTCAGCTTTTCTGCCGGCATTTCGGAATATCCTTCAATGGGTACTAATTTATCAGAATTACTTTCCCGGGCTGATCAGGCATTATATGCTGCAAAAACTGATGGAAGAAACCGCGTCTATACGTTCAGCCCAATAATGTCAAGGAATGATAAATTCTGGGAATATATTAAAACAAATAAAATAATAAAAAATATATTCATTGACCCTTTTCTCCACGAACCGATTACGGGATATCACTATCTTCCCGTTGTCCTTGAAAACCTTCTATCATCTGAAACATCAATAGACTCTATTGGCGTATTAATAATAAAAGTTGTGCCACTTGTAGATTTTTATCGGTACAGGGGATATAAAAACTTTGAATATGATATTGAGAATATTGCTCTGTTGATCCCAAAGATTTGCGAAATACATTTTCCTTATGAACGGTATGTAACGGTTGCGGATCTTTATGATTATGAGATAGCAATTCTGTTTCCTTTCCCATCATCAAAAACTAATATCTCAGAATTCACTAAACTCTGCAAAGAACTGGTACTTGATATATCACTGCAATCCATACATCACCATGTTGAAATTCACTATGCACAAGGTGTTGTGCCATTCCATAGACATCTTGCCAGAAAAATACTTCAGGAAATAAAGTCAATCAAAGCCAGCTTCTTGCCCCTGCTGTCACTTGCAAATGAAGCAGAAATTATTTCCTCTTTTTCCCGGGCAATCAATGAAAAAAAAGATATTACTGACTATATATTTTTATTGCCTGTATACAATACCTCATTTGAACGATCACTGTATCATGTACTCAGCAAGCAGCTGGTGTCAGCAAAAAACTTTTTTGATATTATGATGAAAAACGCCATTACGTCTCAAAAACATTATACCTATTTTATTGAATCTTTGGCTCACATTGTAGCCACTCACAACGTACAAATCCCTTTACTTATAAACTGGGTTCCTGCTATAGACCTTGCGTTACAGATACACACACTTCAAAAACTGTGTAACACGCTTTCGCTTCCAAAAATAGTGTTGGCCATTGACGAGATAGAACTACACTCATTTATCTCACAATACGAGGGCTTGGCTGTAAAGAATACCACGCCTATTGAATTTTCTGTGTCAAATTGTTACATTGGGAGTAATGTACTACAATCTTTATCAACTATTGAATTTTCAATGGTTACATTATCTGAGCACATGATCCGCAATCTCCATTACTTTAAAGACAGGATAAAGATTATAAATGGGCTGCGTTTATTTTGTGATCAGATTAATCTCCCATTATATGCTCCTAATATTCTTAAGGATGAAGAATATCGAATAATCAAAGATATTAATATTGCGTATTCTTCCGGGCCATATATTGAACAGCAATATGCGCTTATTGCAGCGCCATCAAAAACAATATGAAGAGGTATCGTGTATGATTTTACAACCTTTTCATTCATCTGACACACCAAAAAACATACTGGTTATTGACGATAGCAAATTAAACAGAGCAATTGTAAAAAATACGCTGTCAGCATATAACATAAATGTCTTTGAAGCAGCAGATGGTATGGAGGGGCTCAACGCATTGCAATCAAAACAGTTTGATTTAATTTTAGTAGATATCGTTATGCCTAACCTTGATGGATTTGGTTTTCTTGAACAATTTAAAAAATATATTGGAGATGAATTTATACCTGTAATCTTGATGACTGGCCTTGATGATTTAAATTCAAAGATTAAGGGATTAACCATCGGGGCTGACGACTTTTTGTTAAAACCCCTGAATCAAAAAGAACTTATAGCCCGAGTGCAATCATTGCTGCGTTTAAAAAGTGCTCATGATGAACTCTACGAAAAAAATCAGCTCATTCAAAAAGAACTGGAATATGCAAAACGACTCCAGCAATTTATCATACCCAAGGATTTTTCTTTTATATCGTATCCGGCTATTAGTGGACGATATCTTCCTATCGCCGATATTGGTGGCGACCTTTTTGATTGCTATAAACTATCTGATACCAAGGTAGGTGTCCTTATTGCCGATGTGACTGGACATGGCATTCCGGCTGCACTTGTTATGAGCATGGCAAAGATGACATTTAATATATA
Organism: uncultured bacterium; assembly: GCA_937920495.1. GTDB lineage: Bacteria > Spirochaetota > UBA4802 > UBA4802 > UB4802 > UBA4802. The sequence goes on from CALEUQ010000011.1 coordinate 11,393, forward strand.
TGCATACGAAATATTACACACCCAAAAATTAATGGAGAAGATTAATGAGGAAATGCGTGGATTACTTTTAGATATGCAATATATTACTGCATTTTACATGTTAATTGATATTGAGAAAAAAACAATCTCTTTCACCAATGCAGGTCATACGCGGCCACTATACTATAGAAAAAGTTCTGATAAAATTATTGCCCTGGATACCAATGGATTGTTTTTAGGTATAGATGATAAATCACTCTATGAGCAAAAAACAATCCATTTTGAAGAAGGTGACAGGTGTATCCTCTATACTGATGGGATAACTGAAATAAAAAATGAGAATAGAGAAGAATTTGGAGAACACAGGCTTGCAAAATTTTTAAAGCAACATCATGAAAAACCTGAAAGTTTTTGCCAACATCTTCTTAATACTCTTGATCATTTTTCACCGATAGATCAGAGGAATGACGACATTGCTTTTATGTATATAGACTTTTCATGATGCAATAACGTCACAATATGTAACATGTTCTATAATACATCTTCACATCTGATTTTCTATTGCTTATTTTTCAATCTTGATAATCTCATTTCCAGGATAAGCAGATGTGATGGGCTTGCACTGTCGCCATGGCAGACAGGAAGTATAACCCCACAAAAATATTCTGCTGTTATTACGTGTACCAAATCTCCCTTAAAACACTATCCAATAATAATAACAACTGATACTGAAGAAATTTTTAAAACTATTAAAGATTATATTCAACAAAACATACACAATATTGCATTGCGCATAAGTGTATTGTCAAAAAATAATTTACGAGTAACATGCTCTTTTGATGATCCAACAGAACATGCACAATCCGAAAGAACGCATATTTCAATTATCGCATATGTTCGTTGCAGCACTTCTCAGTATATGGATAACTATTTTACAATATATATACCTTTAGAATTTTTTAATCTCTTTAAGATAAGAATTAGCGATTCTTCTCTACATTCCTCACTGAAAGATATTGAAACACAATTTATACAATTCTTCCACGATCCCTATAATCTATTTCCATCCCTGTCAATTATACTGGAAACAATGGAAGACAATGAATTCCAGAAACTGATATACTTTTTATTGAATGAAAAGATACTTACTCCATATCATCTGTATTTGTTAACACGGGCATTCCCGCAACATTCTTTAAAAATTAAATACAATATTTCCAGTAACTTGATATCGGATATACTACATGTTGGAAGAACAGTGCACCGGGTAACATCAAGAGATTTAATTGAAGGTGTGTATGCCTTTGAAGAAATTCTCTATCTAAAACTTAGAACCAAACCATATTTTGGATTTGGGAATTTTATTGATCAGATTAACAAAGTTTTACATAATATTACTATATTACACACTTTTCAAAAAAAGTCATTTGAGACCTGGTTCTTTGAAATTGAACAATCAGGATTACTGTACACTATTGTATCGCATTGTGATGATGTAACTATCGCTCAAGCGTTTCATCACAATACAAGGCTTTACCAGAAACTATCGCAGCATCTATCCTCAAGACGAATGAAAAATATCACGTTATGCTTAAATAAAAAATTCAGCTATGAACACACCATACTGTCGCAGTATGCAATAGTTCAGCTTTATCTAGAAAGAATATCACATATACATACACTCTATACAATGCCATTTCATCATTTATTAAAAAAATATATTGATCCTCAGATGATGTACTATATACTTTTTGAAATTGGATGGTTTACTATCGCTACTGCACTAAAACACACACCCAAAAAGCTTGTGAGTGATTGTATCAAGAATTTTCCAGAAGGTGCAAAATACTGTATCATGGATGTCTATAATGGTGTACTCAATCCCAACATAGTACATGATGAAATACAGGTAAAAAAAGCACGTCGATTGATACTACAATCCCTTATCAGATTACACTGCAAGGGGACTATACATTTTCAGGTGTAGTGCCGTGATTTTTGTCATGCAGATATTCGGCTATCTTTGTTATTGCTTCCTGTAACTCAGAAAATTTATCAACTGAAAGCGCAACGCCTTTCTGTGTGGGTTTATATACAACCTCTCCATTATCAATTGCCTGATACCATATTCTAAGATTGATTAATTCCTTACCCTGATATTCCGAAATTTCCACTCGTATAATCTCATTATTATTTTTTTTTATGTCTTTAATTATAACACCCATATTATACCTCTACCGTTATTTTATTAACATATAATACACATTATTTCTTAATTTTCAACTATATAATGGTATTTATCCACATATTATTCACAGATTTTTACTATTTATTCTCACATTATCCATAATACTAAAAATTTTTAAGTAAGCGATAATTTTTATGTATTAATTGGTTGCAAAAAAAAGTAATTATGCGTACATAGAGACAATTCAAACTAATCACATAGCTAGAAGTATAAAGCACCTAACCTTTTTCACTACATGCTAAACGTATATTACGATATCAACAAAGTTATTAACAATTGTTGATAACTAAACGGGTTATTACTATGACAGATTCAACGATAACAATCTGGAACAAAGTTTTAGGTTCTGTAGAAACATATATTAATAAGCAATCATTTAATATGTGGTTTAAAAATACAGAACCAGTGGCCTTTAACGAAAATATTCTTGTTGTTAAAGTGCCTGATGATGTTGCAAAACGGCATATATCTGATCATTATGCATCATTGATCCATTCTATCATCAAAGAACATACAGGTAAAGAGATAGTATGTGAATTTGTTACAGGTAATGGATTTAAAGAGCCTGTAATAGATTCTCATGCACCAGTTATCAACGATGAGAAAAAAGAAACGTTACAATTTCCTACAATCTTAAATCCAAATTACACGTTTGAAAACTTCGTTATTGGCCCTAATAATCAGCTGGCTCACGCAGCAGCTATCTCTGTATCAAAAGCACCTGCTACGCAATATAATCCATTGTTCATTTACGGCGGCACTGGACTTGGGAAAACACATCTTATGCAGGCAATAGGGCACAGAATTATCCAGGAAAGACCTTATCTTAACGTATTGTACGTCCCCTGTGAACAATTTATTAATGAATTTATTCAGGCTATCAGAGCAAACACACTGTCCAGCTTTAAGATTAAGTACCGTAATGTTGATATTTTGTTGATAGATGATATTCAGTTTATTGAAAAAAAAGAACAAACACAGGAAGAATTTTTCCATACATTTAATACATTACATAATAGCAAAAAACAAATAGTTATTTCCAGTGATAGGCCACCAAAAGAGCTTTCAACACTTGAGGAAAGGCTACGAACTCGTTTTGAATGGGGTATGATTGTAGACATACAGCTACCCAATCTTGAAACAAGGGAAGCTATTTTACGAAATAAAGCAGAAAAAATTAAAATAGAATTGTCAGATGAAGTATGTAATTATATAGCCCGCAGGATAAAATCAAGCATACGCGCACTTGAAGCTGCCCTGGTAAGGCTTAGTATGGTTTCCACAATTTATAATCAGCCTATTACCGTACAACTGGCCAAAGATCACTGCAAAGACCTCTTTGATGTTGACAGCAACAAAAAGATTACCGTACATGATATTATGGTCAAAGTTGCTTCAAGATTTGGGATTAGTGTTGAAGATATTATTTCGAAAAACAGACAGAGTAAGGTAGTACAGCCACGTTTTATTGCAATGTATCTTACACGAAGGCTAACAGAATTAACAACTATCGAGATTGGAAAAGAATTTGGTGATAGAGATCATTCTACTGTACTGAATGCTATTAACAATATTGAAAAATCAATTGAGGAAGATGTTGATTTTAAAGAAGTTATTGATGAATTAATATCAGAATTGAGAAGTTAATAAATTGTTAAAAAAATGTTAAGAAGTATGGTTAATTTTTTATTTTTTGCCAAAAATGTCAGCAGATTCTTTTCAAATCTTAAAACTTTTGCAATATACTGTGAAAATAGTAAATGTTATCAACAAAATATTTTTTTTACAATTGCTGAAGGATTCAGGCTTTGATATAGTTATTAACAAAATTTCTTTAACTACTACTAACACTTATTATAATAAGTTTATAATATACTAGTAATAATAGAAATGGTGGTGTGCACAATGAGAGTTGAGGTTGAAAAATTACAGTTAATCAAGGCAACAACGATAGCAGATTCTGTGGTAAGTGCAAAAAGCGTTAATACTATACTTACACAGTGTCTTTTTAATGTGGATGGTGATACACTTACAATCACCGGAACTGATAATGAAATAGGAATAAAAACACAGCTTGATGTTGTATCTGATGGAAAAGGTGAGTTTGCAATAAGCGGGAAACGTTTAGTGAGCCTGTTGAAAGAATTTCCGGAAGGTATTGTTATACTTGATGTCAATAATACAAATGTATCAATATCGTCTAAATCAGGTTTGGTTAAAGGGCAGTATGTATTGGTAGGATCATCTGCTGAAGAATATCCTGTAATCCCTGATTTTAATTTTAACAATGCGATTGAACTAGAGCAAAAAACTTTCAGTGAAATGATAAGCAAAACTGTTCATGCTGCAGCTCACGATACAGTAAAACCAATATTCAATGGTGTGTATATAGTTTCAGAAAATGAAAAGTCAATAACAGTTGTTGCTACTGATTCAAGGCGATTGTCGATGATAAAAAAAGATATTACAGGAGGTTCTACCATAAAAAAAGGTTTTATTTTACCCCTTAAAACTGTCAGTGAGCTTTTACGGCTTTTAGAAGATAAAGGTACCTGTTTAATAGCGTTTGATGATAGCAGGTGTTTTATAAAAATAGGTAGAACAGAGATAGTTTCACGACTCATTGATGGACAGTTTCCTGATTATAAACAGGTTATACCTAAAGATTATCTGTTAAAAGCAGTAATTGAAGTTAAAAAGTTAAAAGAAGCGCTGAACAGAATAAAAAATTTTACCAATGAACCTTCCTGGAGAATACTATTGAAATTTTCTCAGAACTCATTGCTGATAGAAGCAAGCTATCCTGATCAGGGTGAGGGTCAGGAGGAATTGGCAGCTGATTTAGATTGTAAAGAACCAATATCAATAGGAATCAACGTACAATTTTTATTAGATTTATTAAAAGAGATAGATTCTTTTTCAGTTGTTATGTGTGTGACAGGTGTTATGAGCCCGTTACTGATATATCCTGAGGATGATAATCAATTCCTTTCTGTTATAATGCCAATTCAGATACGGTCAATGTAACATATATACAGTGTATAATGCTTATAGAAAGATTATTGCTAAAGACGTTTCGCAATTATGTATATGAGGCTATTACTTTTTCACCAAAAATTAATGTTATTTCTGGGGCAAATGGTTCTGGAAAGACCAATATACTTGAAGCCATATACATTGCATCACATATAAAATCATTCAGGAATTGTATCGACAGAGATATTATTCAATGGGGAAAAAATGAATATTATATATCTGTAGATGTGAAAAGTGATGTAATTTCAACTATCGAGGTGGGAGTATCGCTAAGAGATGAGCATCCTGAAAAGAAAATAAAAATAGATGGCAAAGAAATAAAGAAAATTTCCGATTTTTATGGTATACTTAATGTGGTAGCTTTTTTCCCTGATGATACTGCAATAATCAGCGGACCACCTGATATAATTAGAAGATATTTCGACAGTTTGATATCCAAGGTAGATAAGGAATATATTGAATTACTTACATCATTTAAGAAAATTATTAAAAATCGTAATCGATTATTGAAAGATATACCACAGAAAAGAGACATAATAAAACAGCTTGACATCTGGGATTCAATGTTTTCTGATTGCACAAGTACATTGGTAAAAAAGCGGAAATATTATATTGAAAACTATAATATATATTTTAAGACATTGTATAATGAAATTTCAAGATTTAATGATAATATAATTATCCAATATCATCCATCGTTATTTACTGAAAATGCAGAAGATATTAAAAATGAATTGATAAGCAGGAGAAATATTGATATAAAGATGGGAACTACGACTCTTGGTCCACATCGTGATATGTACGTAGTATATGGAAACGAAAATAAAACATTTAAATCATACGCATCAACAGGACAAAGACGATTGGCTTCAATAGCTATGAAGCTTTCGGAAGTGAGTATAATTGATAAGGTAAAAAAAAGTAAATCTATAGTTTTACTTGATGATGTATTATCAGAACTGGATGTTGATAGAAGAAAAAATGTGCTACAAAAACTTATCGATGGTCATCATCAGGTTATTATAACATGTGCAAGCAGCAATGATGTTACTATTGTGGATAATTTTAAACATCTAAAGGTAGTGAATAACACAGTGTCAGAATAATGAAATTTAGATATAAAGAAAAAAGGTATAACCGTACTATTGCTTGTAGCCAGATAATACAGGATGTTGCGTCCGAAATTGGATTGTCTGAAGATTTTATTTTAGAGAACATACGGTCTGTCTGGGAAAGTGCGGTAGGAGATATTATTGCAACACATAGTTATCCCTTTAAGATTGTTAGTAGGGTGTTATATATTATCGTGGATCATCCTATATATGCAAATGAGATTGTGTTATCACAGTCACAGTTTATTAAAAGGATCACTGAACTTTTAGGTTCATCATCTATTGATTCACTGAAGTGTACAGTTAAAAAAAAGCCATACAGGAAGGAAAGCGATGTTCGTTCATATCGGTGACAGGAAAACTGTTTCAGATAAACACCTTATTGCAATTTTGAATTGTGAAACTATAATAAAGTCACCTGAACTTAATTCAGATTTTATTGATAAAATTGGAAAAGAAGATAAAACGATGGCACTATGTTCACATAGTATTATAACCACAAAGGTAAGTTCATATACTGTTATTAAACGATATGGGCATATTACTGATGCAGTATGGAGTAAGAAGGTATGACAAGATACGGAGCAGATAAAATTCAGGTTTTAGAAGGTCTGGATGCGGTACGAAAGCGTCCAGCAATGTACATAGGTTCAACTGACATCAACGGTCTTCATCATCTGGTGTATGAGGTTGTTGATAACTCAATTGATGAGGCATTGGCCGGTTTTTGCGATACTATTAATGTTACCATCAACAAAGATAATTCTATTGAAGTAATAGATAATGGTCGTGGTATACCGGTTGATATTCATCCAGTGTATAAAAAATCAGCATTGGAGATAGTTCTTACTAAATTACATTCGGGCGGGAAATTTGACAATCAGGCATATAAGGTGTCTGGAGGTTTACATGGTGTTGGTATATCTGTGGTGAACGCGCTGTCAGAATATATGGAAGTAGAGGTGTACAGAGATGGCAGGCGATATTTTCAAAGCTATACACGTGGGGTTCCCACAGATAAGGTTAAAGATATTGGGGAAACAAAGAAAACGGGAACGCGAGTACTTTTCAAACCTGATAATCAGATATTTGAAGAAACGGAGTTTCATTTTGAGACGCTGTCTAAACGGATGAGAGAGCTTGCCTTTCTTAACAATGGTATTAAAATAACATTAACGGATTTGCGCGGAAAAGGTAAAGAACATACCTTTTATTATAAAGGGGGCATTGTTACTTTTGTTCAAAGCCTGACCGAAAACAAAACTTCTATAACCAAAAAGGTTATCTACCTGCATGACAACCGCAATAATGTAGATGTTGAAATAGCACTTGATTACATTGATACGTATACCGAGACAGTATTTTGTTATGCTAATAACATCCACACAAAAGAAGGTGGTACGCATCTTATTGGTTTTAAATCTGCATTAACCCGTGTGTTGAATGATTTTTTAAAGCGGGAAGGATATGATAAAAAGATTGCCCAGCTTTCAGGTGATGATGTAAGAGAAGGTCTTGTAGCGATTATAAGTGTCAAGATACCCAACCCTCAGTTTGAGGGGCAGACAAAGATGAAATTGGGTAATAGTGAAGTAAAAGGTATTGTAGAATCTATTACCAATGAGCATCTTACGCAATTTTTTGAAGAGAACCCGCAGATTGTGAGGAAAATTTTAGAAAAATGTATCGATACTGCCCGTGCTCGTATCGCAGCAAAGAAGGCTCGTGACCTTACACGAAGAAAAAATGCTCTGGAAAATGATTCACTGCCGGGCAAATTAGCTGACTGCAGTGAACGTGATCCAGCACTTTGTGAGCTGTATTTAGTTGAGGGTGATTCTGCAGGCGGTTCGGCAAAGCAGGGGCGGGATAGGAAATTCCAGGCCATTTTGCCTTTAAAAGGGAAAATCCTTAATGTTGAAAAGTCTCGTCTGGACAAGATCCTTTCCAATGAGGAAATCAAAACCATCATCACAGCACTGGGGACCGGCATAGGTGATAATGAATTTGATATTACAAAGTGCAGGTACCATAAAATTATTATCATGACCGATGCTGACGTTGATGGTTCCCATATACGAACATTGCTGTTGACATTCTTTTTCAGATATATGCCTGAGATTATTGCCAATGGCTATCTGTATATTGCACAACCACCATTGTATAATATAAAGTCAGGCAAGGAACAGTACTATGCATATAGTGATGAGGAGCGGGATGCGATACTTAAGAATTTAGATAAGTCCAAGGTGACAATTCAGAGATACAAAGGATTGGGCGAGATGAACCCTGAACAGCTATGGGAAACAACAATGGATCCCGAAAAGAGAACACTGTTGCAGGTTACAATGGAGGATGAAGTTGAGGCTGATGAAGTTTTTTCTATTTTAATGGGCGATGCGGTAGAACCACGAAGGAAGTTTATTGAAGAGAATGCACATATGGTGGAAAATTTAGATCTATAAATCAAGGATACTATTATACTATACTTAAATTTTTTAGCAAAGGTAACAGACAGTGAACAGGAAACAGGATAACCCCAAAGAAAAGAGAGTTCATAATATTGAGATTGAAGAGTCGATGAAACGCTCGTATCTTGATTATGCAATGAGCGTTATTGTTGGCCGTGCACTTCCCGATGTTCGTGATGGGCTAAAGCCTGTTCACAGGAGAATACTCCATGCAATGAACGAGCGGGCATGGCGCAGTGACAGACCGTATGTAAAATCAGCTAAGATTGTAGGTGAGGTAATCGGTAACTATCATCCTCATGGTGATGCTGCGGTGTATGATACATTAGTCAGAATGGCGCAGGACTTTTCGATGCGTGTGCCTTTAATTGATGGGCAGGGTAACTTTGGTTCAGTTGATGGTGACCCGCCAGCAGCCTATCGATATACCGAAGCACGCCTTTCGGCAATAGCCCAGGAACTTCTCAAGGATATTGATAAAGATACGGTAGATTTTATATCAAACTTTGATGAAACACGCAAGGAACCGGTAGTACTTCCGGCTGCGTTCCCAAACCTGCTTATTAATGGTTCGTCGGGTATAGCGGTTGGGATGGCCACCAATATTCCACCTCATAATTTATCGGAGGTGATAGATGCCATTGTATTTATGATTGACAACCCGGATGCTACCGTGAAGCAGCTGATGAAGTTTATCAAGGGTCCTGATTTCCCCACTGGAGGGATAATTGTTGCGTCAGAAGAGATGATAAAAGCATATGCCAAAGGCAAAGGAAGTATAGTGGTCAGAGCCAAACTGCATGTTGAGGAACAGAAAAACAAATCAGTGATAGTGGTGACCGAATTACCTTATCAGGTGAATAAAGCAGCGCTGATTGCAAAAATTGCCGAGCTGGTAAATAATAAAGTTATTGAAGGAATTAATGAACTGCGTGATGAATCAGACCGCAATGGGCTTAGAATTATCATAGGCTGTAGAAAGGATGCGATTACCAATATTATCATCAATCAGCTCTATAAGCATACACAGCTTCAAACATCGTTTGGTATTAATCTACTTGCACTGGTAAATAATCAACCAAAGCTATTGGATTTAAAAGGCTTAATCACACACTATATAAGCCACAGAAAAATAGTTGTTACACGTCGTACACAGTATGAATTGGCTAAAGCAAAAGAAAGAGCCCATATACTTGAAGGTTTGAAAATAGCACTTGATAACATAGATGAAGTCATTGCAATAATCAGAGGATCAAAGACCGTTGAAGAGGCAGGTGATAGACTCATCAAGCGATTTAAGCTATCCGAAATTCAATCCAGGGCAATTCTTGACATGCGATTGCAGCGATTGACAAGCCTTGAAGTGAAAAAAGTCATAGATGAACTGAAAGAGTTATTAAAATTAATTGATGAGCTCACTGCTATCTTAAAAAGTGAAAAAAGGATATATGCAATCATAAAAGATGAACTCATAGCAATTAAAGATAAATATCAGGATAAAAGAAGAACAGAAATAGTATATGAAGATACATCGGTAAGCTTTGATGCAGAGGACTTAATTGCTGACGAGGATATGGTCATTACTATTACCAATGATGGCTTTATCCGGCGACTATCGGCAGATACATTTAAAAAGCAGCGGCGGGGCGGTAAGGGTGTCATTGGGCTTTCATCTAAAAAAGAAGATTTTATTACCATGATGACTATCGCCTCAACACATGATATGTTGTTATTGTTTTCCAACAAGGGTAAAATTTTTGGTATGAAGGTATATGAGATACCAGTAGCTTCAAAAAATACTCGTGGCAAGTCATTAAAAGGAATAATCAACCTTGCTTCAGGTGAAACGATAACTGCAATGTGTGCGGTAGGTGATTTCAGTGAAAACTTTTTGTGCATGGTTACACGAAATGGGATCATGAAAAAAACGGCACTTGAGGAATTCAGCAATGTGAAAAAAGGTGGTATCATAGCAATTAATCTGCATAAGGATGATGAGCTAGTAGATGTTAAGGTGGTGAAATCACAGGATGATGTGGTCATAGCAACAAGAAATGGTCTTTTACTGAGGACTAATATTGCAAAGATGCGAGCAATGGGGAGGAACTCTTCTGGCATTATTGGCATGCGTGTTGCATCATCTGACCAGATAATTGCCATGGATGTGGTAAAACCGGGTTCAGACCTGTGTGTGGTTACATCACGCGGGTATGGCAAGAAGACGCAGTATGCACATTTTGCTGCAAAAGGAAGAGGCGGAAAAGGAATGGCATATCTCAAAATCAGTGAAAAGAATGGATATGCGGTTGGTGTAAGGTCGGTACATCCTGAAGACGAGGTCATTATTGCATCCAAAAAAGGAATGACCATACGATTGAAAGCAAAGGAAATATCATATCAGGGAAGAACTGCAGCAGGTGTTCTTTTACTGCAACTGGATAAGGATGATGAAGTAACCGATTTTGCAGTATTGTATGAAGAAAAGGAATGAGTAACTAATGAAACAATACAAATAAAACCCCGCTGCGAAGCGGGGTTTTATGTTTTATTCTTTTACAATGTAGCTTCCACTGTACTTATCAACTGATTGGATTTCTTGCAGCATGTGTATCGCTTTATCTTCTTTTAGAATGGGGCCTACTTTGACACGATAATATGTTTTGCCGGATATGTCGGCCTTATCAACGTATGCATCGTAGTTCATTGCCTGCAGGCTCTTTGCTTCTTTCTGGGCTTTGTTGAGCGTATTAAACGATGCCACTTGAATGGACCATGAGCGCTGGGATACATTTTTGGTATGGGATGTATCAGTTTTAGCTACTTCAACAACCTTATTCTTTTTGACAGTAGTTTTGACCTTGCTACTCTTTTGTGATGCACTTTTTACAAGGTTATCTTTTTTTTTGTTTTGGTGGATTACCTGTGTTGTTTCAGTATCGTCCTGCTTTGCTATGGCAGTGTCTATGTCTTTTTTTGAAATAATATCCAGTTTGGACGTTTCATCAGGCTTAGGGGCTATATCCATTTTATTAATTGCACCATCTGTTAAGGGGAGCTCAGTATTTTGTATGGTGTTGCCCAGATCGATGCCTTTATCAAGCTGTGCAATTGTATCCCCTGGGATTTCTGGTGGAACTAACGCGTTGTGGGAAACAACCCTGTTTTCACTGAAATGCATTCCCAGAAGAAATGTTGTAACGATTATGCCAACTAGAACTGCACATATCAGGATAATGCGGGGAACATCAAGATGAAGGAGAAAAACATTTTTTTCCCTGGTTACCGGCCTTTCATTAAAATCAAAGTTTTCCATAATTCCTCAACCTGTTTTTTAGTATTTTCTAATGATCCAGAATTATCTATGATATAATCGGCCATTTTCATCTTTTCTTTAAGTGAAATTTGATGATTAAGCCGTGCTTTAATTTCTTCTTCAGTAATGCCATCGCGCAATACTCCTCGCGTGAGCACCTGCTGTGTATCTGCGATAACCACGATGTTTTTATCCATATATGTATAGAATTCTGTTTCAAAAAGGAGTGGGGTATTAATCATATAGATGTTGTTGGCATCATGTGATCTTTTCATTACTTCCTGCAATATGGCCGGATGGGTGATGGCATTAAGCGTTTCAACCAGTTTTTTGTTGCTGAATACTTTTTGTGCCAGATACCTTCTGTTCAGTGTTCCATCGGGATTGAGTATATCGTTACCAAATGTATTCACCAGTGTGGTTAACACAGGGCTTGGCGGTATCACAATATCACGGGCAATGATGTCTGTATCAATAACTATCGCCCCTAACTGCTCAAACATGGAACATACTGTTCCCTTGCCGGATGCATAAATACCTGTAACGCCAATTCTCATAGATTTACTCCTTATGTAGTAGATGATGAATTTTCTGGATGTTGGTGACATTATCGATACGGGATGCGTCTATTATATGATGGAGCGTGGTTTCTTCATTTAGTATGGTGTATAGTGTGTTAAGATGAATGGTGTGCGATAGTGGCTGGAGAAGATGTGATATGTGTTGTTTTGAATAGGTGCTAACCTGCGGCAAAGATAAAAATTTCTTGATTGAAATACTTGTTGCATGAGTAAGTGGTACCACAGGATTAATATGAAATAGGGACACATTGAGAGGGATTATTGCATCCAGTGTAGTACGATACTGTATAAAGTTTTTCCTTGAAAAGGTATTGTGGGTTATGGTGCGTTTTGAAGCATGGATTATGTAGTCCATGTTTTTAGTTTCCAGTGGGGTATAACGGGTGTGTGTAATCTGATAGCGGTAATGGTACTCTGTTGATCGGGCATAGGTATGTAGCTTTGGAAATGAAAAGTCGGCACCTGCAATAGCTACAGGATTACAGCCTGCAAGAAGCGCAAATGATACTGCATCACCAAGGACCGTTCCGGTTCTGCTGTCCACAGAACCGATAATCCCGGGGTACAATTCTTCAAGTAACTGGCATACGGGGTGGGTGTTTAATGATACTATTGTCGGGAATGTGAAAATGTGTGGGTGTGCAGTGAGCGATGTGATGATGAAACTTTCAAAGTGTGTAGTAAACAGGTGTGCAAATACAACGGGCTGAGGATCAATGGAAACTATATAATCAGGTGTGATAGAATGTACATATAATGCTTTGATGGCAGAATCAACAGCGATGATGATACAACGGTGCTGATGATCTTTAAGGTGATACAGTGTATCTTCAAGCGATGGACCGGGGGCTACTACGATGCAGGGTGTGTTGGCATGGATGTTTTTACATTGTGCGACTGGCACGCATTCGGGTAAACGGCGTAGGTTTATTAAAGCGTTTTTACAATATCGGTATGCAAACAATGATGCAGTGAGGTGATTTGATAATGATTTTTCTACTACCTGCTGCAAAATTTTTTTTATAGATGAAAATATCTGCGGGAAAGCATGAAAAGAAGCGGGGTGATCAATAACCTGTATGCCTTTGGTGAACTGTAACCGTATGGTGTTATGTAATTCATTCAGGTTATCGGGGTTTGCAATAACTAACTGAACTTTTGCGTGTTGTAGTATTGCCTGTATGTGTTCAGGGATAATGGCATTGGTAAGATAGTTATTAATATCAATACAGATAATCTGTGAAAAACGATGCACCACCCGGGCTATATATGCTAGATGATATCCAAGGCCTATGCCTACAATAATGCATACATCGTATTTTTCAGGGTTGACAATATCCTGCAAATATGATGATTCTTTTGTAGGATAGTATTTGCTGTGAATGTAGCGAAAACTGCCATCTTCGCTTTTCACTCGAAGTGTATGGTAGTTTTCTTTGCTTTGTTCCAGAAAAAATTCTATTGTATTCATAATAGATAATAGTGTGAATTGCCTTAAGGAAAAATACTAAAAAATATAATAATAATGTCAATACATAATAGGTTATACAATGATAATTGACGGACATACACATATATTTACTGACGACATGGTTTGCAACAAAGAACGCTATTGTGATGACAGGCAATTTTCACTGCTGTATTATGGCAAAGCAAAAATTGCATCTGCTGAAATGCTGATAGAATCAATGAACAACAATGCGGTTGATGCCTCAGTGGCACTGGGGTTTACCTGGCAAAAGGAAGAGTATGCTCATATGCATAATGACTATCTTGCCAGTGTACAGCAAAAATACAAAGGAAAAATCTATGCGTTTGGTGCCCTGGCTCTACAAGGTGATATGTATAAACAGATAGAATCAATAAAACAATTAGGATTATATGGCATTGGTGAAGTAGCCTTTTATGCTGATGGATTTGGTGAAGAAGAGGAATGGTTATTAGGTCAGATTCTGGCATTGGCTGAAAAGTTTGAATTACCGGTATGTGTGCATGTCAATGAACCGCTTGGGCATATCTATGCCGGAAAATATTATACGGATATGCGAACTCTTTTTGCTCTTTGTACGCATTATACCAGGATACCAATTATATGTTCACATTGGGGTGGTGGTCTTTTGTTTTATGAGCTTATGCCAGAGGTTCAAAAATCTTTACAACACGTCTATTATGATACTGCAGCAACACCGTTTCTGTATCAATCCGGCATTTATGATATAGCCATACAGATATGCGGCAAACAAAAAATTATATTTGGAAGCGATTTTCCCCTTCTTGATTGCTCGCGCTATCTACAGAATATAGAGGCACTTGGCGAAAGCAAACAGTGTGTGCTAAGTTATAATATAAAAAAAGTACTAGGAATTCAGTGATGCTATTTTTTCATTATATTGAGGCGTTCTTTTCCAACTAATGCTTTTAACTCTGGATCACTTTCAACTTGTTTTTCATATTCTTCATACTGTTGCAGTGTAATGCCATATTTTTTTACAATGGATTCTTTTGTTGCCTGTTGCATGTCGCTGTCAAGGATTTCGTTTTGTATGGTAACAAACAGCTTTGGTGTCATGGTGGTTTTTTTGCAGCCGGTTATCACTAATGCTATCGCTATCATTATTACTGCTATATGCTTACACATAGGACCTCCAGAAATATTTTTTTTACTCTATAGAGTATGTGATATTTTAATAAATAGTAATGATTAAGTCAAGAAATATACAACATTATGTGTCATAAGGGGAAGCTATGATAGCTATCAGGAAATTAACGGATTTAACCGCAAAAGAAAGGGATGCATTGTTTCAGAGGTTTGGTGATGACTTTACCGGAATAATGGTGAATAGCGTTATCCCTATTGTAAAGAAAGTGCAAAGTGAAGGTGACCGCGCTGTTATTGAGTTTACAAGGCAGTTTGATGGCGTTGAATTATCACGGGTGTGTGCAACAGAAAATGAGATAGAAGACGCGTATCATAAAACAGATGCAGACATCATTAACTCTTTTAAAAGAGCATTAGATAATATACGGGAATTCCACATGCATCAGAAACGGGATTCTTTCATATATACGCGTGAGGATGGTACCACACTTGGTATGCTGTATCAGCCAGTAGAAAGTGCAGCGGTGTATGTTCCGGGTGGGAAAGCGTCATATCCTTCGTCTGTATTGATGGGTGTGGTGCCAGCTCAGATTGCAGGATGTAAACATATTTCGATTATCACTCCACCTACAAAAGATGGGACCATAGCTCCATATATTGGTGCAATGGCTCATATGCTGGGTGTGACTACTATAATAAAATCCGGTGGTGCACAGGGAATTGCTGCTGCTGCGTTTGGGACACATACAGTGCCCAGGGCAGATATTATTGTGGGACCCGGCAATATCTACGTAACAGCAGCCAAGGCGTATCTATTTAGCCAGGGAGTCATACAGATTGATTCGCTTGCGGGGCCAAGTGAGGTGTTAGTAATAGCTGATGAACATGCCAACCCCCACTGGGTAGCGTGGGATTTACTCTCGCAGGCAGAGCATGAAGAGATGGCAATTGCCATTCTGGTAACCACTTCCGAATCACTGGCACGTAAAGTTATCACATATATTGAAGAAGACATTAACTCCAAAAGAGGCAGGCATGAGATAAAAAAACAGGCAATAAAAAATGCTCGCATTATTCTTGTCTCGTCTGTTGAAGAAGCTATTGATTTTTCCAATACATACGGACCTGAGCACATGGAATTCATGGTGGAAAATCCGTTACAATATCTAACTCAAATAAAAAATGTGGGTTCACTCTTTCTGGGGGCTTATGCTCCGGTTGCAGTGGGTGATTATTTTTCAGGGACAAATCATGTACTCCCCACAGGTGGTGCAGCACGCTTTTCATCAGGCCTTGGAGTTGAAACCTTTATGCGGCGCACATCGTTTCAGTATCTCACACCTTCTGCGCTCAAAGAAGCCGTGGACCATGTATCAAAAATGTCTTCGGTGGAAGGTTTTGATGATAAACACGGCGATTCCTTGCGAATTAGGTTTTCATAATGGTTACTATCTCATAAAATGGTTATTTTAATACGAAGGTATTGTATGGTAAGATCCGTAAATGTACCAGGCCTGTATTTTCGTAAGTCAACGGTTACTATTGTTGTTTTTGTTATATCGGCAGGAAGCTCAATCTCAAAAGTTGAGGCACTGGATATTCGCCCCAGACCATTGCACACATAGCAGTCGGGCTGCTGCCCATGGCACAGAGGGCATAGTATGCGGGAAGGCAACTGAACCAAGGCTACTGCACCGTTGGCAATCTCCTGCTGTGTGCACACTATCTCGATGTCGTGATCAAATTCATGAATGATGTCTTTGCGACGCATCTTTTTTGGTAAAAACTCTTTTTTTAATAAATCTTTAAGGGATATGGAGTACCTGATACGTTTTTGAGGGATATAGTGCTTCCGTGATTTTTTGGGATATTGTAAGAATGTGGCATCATAAATGGCACGCTCTCTATCATCCATGAGGATGCGGTATGCTTCTATTACCTTCTGTAACTCTATTGTAAATTGCTCGGAGCTAAATCCAGTACTATCAGGGTGCAATGCCTTCACCTTGGTACAGAACGCCCTGCGTATCTCTTCTTTTGATGAAAGAGGAGATATCTCAAGAAGCTCATAAAGATTATCCCGGTATTTCATACAATAGTCTGCATAAAATTAAGCATAAAGTATGGCTGGTATTAAAATACCAAAATGCAAGGGAATGTGCAAGTGATTTATATGGATGCCGAAAGTAAAATATCATTATGTCAGCCAGTAAAAGGTAAAGGGTGTTGTGCGTGTTGCGGGCTTTTTAACTGCAGTGACATCTCTTTTACGGGACTATCACATTTTTTGTTAAACACAACGTTAGAGATGCACAAACAACCAATCAATTTGGGCAATCCCGTAAGGGATTTTGCATCACTGCGACAACGTTATGTATTCAGGGATCACACAACGTTTGTGTGCCCTTACATGGGATTTATTGATAAAAATACTCCCGGATGCCTGATGCACCCTTCAGTAAACAAAGGAATAGATGGTAGAGATTATAGCTTGTATGGAAAGGAAATATGCAACGATTTTTTTTGCCCCGCATATCGGATACTGGATGCGCGTTTACAAAGGATACTGATTGCATATACAGATAACTGGTACACCTATTCAATCGGCATTATTGATCCACTAAGCTTTATATGGATTGTGAAACTGATTGAAGATATGGCAGGCACAGCGATATCTCCTGAAAATAATCCAGCGGATACCACTCTTGCAACACTGATCAATACATCATTGATGATGCTTGCTCTCTTTTTCAATCAGTTGCAGGTTCCGGTATTTTTCTACAGTGAGCCGGAATACCATCTGCATATGCGGTTGCTATCGCTTAATCAAAACTCTACACATAATGCAAAGGTAAGGGTTGCTATCACACAGGCTATTGATGCCATACTTAACGGTTGTTAATGCGATTGACAACTTCCCTTACGCTTTGTGATGCATTTTTATCCATTACAAGAATTTCATTTCCCGAATCAACCACAACAACATCATGCAGGCCAACCACTGCTATGAGTTTGTTATCAGGGAATACGGTGCAATTTTTTGAAAGGTGAAACACAACCTTTTCTGGATATGGAGAGCGGTTCATATCATTATCGGGCGATAGTACATCATCAATTGATGCCCAGCTTCCAAGATCAGCCCATCCAAATTCACCGGGGATAACATAGCGTTGATCAGCTTTTTCCATAATGCCATAATCAATTGATATTGCATCAATCTGTGAGAATACATTACGCTTGATCTCCCATGGCAGTTCGTCATTTTGTGTAAGCTGTTCAACAGTAAGATCACGTAGTGGTTGAAATGCCAGGTATAGCTTGGGCATAAGTTTTTGATAATATTCCAGAATGACGGATATCTTCCATACAAAGATGCCGCTATTCCAGAAGTAGTTGCCTTCGCGGAGATATTTTTTTGCTGTTTCCAGATTTGGTTTTTCAACAAACATCTCAACAGGTTTTACTTCTGAAGGGTCATCATACGCTTTGATATATCCATATCCTGTTTCTGGATAAGTTGGTGTAATGCCGATAGTTACCAGATGATTGTTATGTGCGTGTTCAATAGCTTTCTTTAAAATGTGTATAAACACATCTGTTTTTTTAATATAATGATCAGCAGGCAGTATGAGCATAATGGCATCATCGTATAATTTTGAAAGATATGTTGCAGCATACAAAATTGCAGGTGCGGTATTTCTTGGCATGGGCTCTGAAATGATGCTCCCTTTAAGCCCTGTTTTTTTTAACTCATCATATGACATTTCTTCATACATACGCGCGGTTACAATCAGGCAAAAATCTGGATTAAGGGGCTTTAGCCTGTTTATTGTCAGTTCAAGCAACGTACCTTCACCTGTAATATTGTGAAATTGCTTGGGTTTTTGTTCGTTGCTGAGAGGCCATAATCTGGTGCCGGAACCACCGGCAAGTATTACAGGAATAACGTTCATGGAAAACTCCTTTTTAACACGTTAATGCGTATATCTATGTTACAGTAATGTGTTACATTATAAATGAGTCAATAAATAATTTTTACATATCCGCTGCCCAATATTGCAAGTGTTTGCTTTATTCAGTACAAAATAAGGCAAATGAATAAAAAGGGCCATTATTACCATGTGATAGTTCCCTGTTGATTGATGGTAAATGGTATAGGGAATTCTGTTTTTTTCAATGAAGCATTAAAAAGCATATTCCCCTTCATAGCATATTGTATATTCTTCTGTGTGATAGCCTGCGCAAAGCCTTTGCTTATATTTTTAGTGCTCAGGGTAGTAACACAGGTAATCTTTGATGCGCCATCAGCATTGTGTATGGTTGGTTGTCCCCTGGCTATTTCACTATCGTGGAGAATAAAATTATAATTCATCGATTTACCGGCAAGCATAGCCCTGGTTTTATTTTTAATGATGATATCAAAGGCAATTGATAAAGGTATATCAAATTTTGAAATGCTATCAGGAAATCCCTTGCCCAGACAAAAATTCTGTATATCATTATAGAGGGAAGGAATTTCAAGCGGATTGATATTCTTCACGATATTTTTTAAATCAGAAAGAGAGGGGGGGATTATTTTAAAATGTGCTACATCAATTGATGGCTTGATAGTTGGGATTTCCTGTTTTATTGTAAAAGGTACCGCTATCGATTGGGCAATTTGAATGGATGGTGGCAATGAAAATGCAATGGTCCCCTTTATAGTTAATACAATTGAATCCTTATTGTAGTATTCTTTTACTGCCTTCATAAGCTGTTCATACGTAATAGTGACAGCAAATGTTTTATTTGTTTTTGAATTTTTGGGTAATTTGAGTGTATCTGCAGATTGCAGTGAAAATAAAGAGAATGTGTCAATATATATTTGACTTTGTATTGAATTTAAGTACAATGTGACAGGATAAGGGTTTTCAACTTCCAATGAAAAGAGCATGATCATATCGTTCAGGGTAATTTCTTTAAATTGAAAATTTTGAAATGTAACGGTAGGTTTTTTCTGCAACATTGATGGGTCAAATGTAGTGCAGGTTATATAAAATAGTAAAGAAACAATCGATAATAGTAATAGAGTTTTTCTGGTTTTCATAATGGTATCCCCTGAGAGTATAGTAGTATAAAGTGCTTGTATACAAGTACTATAGTTTGTCTATAGAAGTAGTCAATCACAAAATTTGAAACAGCGTAGAGTAACAATTGTGAATTATACAGCACATGAGATAGATTTATAAAAGAATTTGGATGATAATTTTATAACGTAATATGGATAAGCACAATGAAAATAGATTACGTTGTTTTAATAAGCCAGATCAATATTTATAAAAGGCATTTTGGCTGGTGTAGTAAGGAGAAATATTATATTAATTAATTATATAGGTTTTTAGATATGAGGACTATTATTGTGCGTATAATAATTGGTGTACTAGTAGTAATGATTTTTTCATTTCAGGCTACTACTATATTTGCACAGAGGACAAAGAGTAGCCAGGGTGCTGGTGAGCAGCGCAAAGCAGAAAAAGGCCTTAAAGATAATGAACGTTTCTTTTATTTTATAAATTTCTCGGTGTCAAATGTTGCAGTGGAAGAAGAAAGGGCAATATGCCGTAAAGCAATATTATATGATATGTTTGCAAAATTTTTATATATGAAATTCAGGTTTAAAGATTCTTATGAGAACATTCGAAAAACACAGGAATTGCTTATATCTTTATACAGGATGGTATTGAATAGAGAAATTGAAGAAGGAAAAAAACTTTTAGATGCTGTATCGCCGGGGCCTATTATGAAAAGTGATTATGTATCAAAACACTATTGTAATTTAGGCTATACAAATAATGAGCAGGCAAGGAACTATATGGTTATGGCTGACAGTTACAGGACAACACTGTACTCTATGCGTTTATATAAATACATTCAGGCTTTGAAAAAAGCCAAACAGGCTAAACGATATGCTTTACTTGCATATGTGGCATTTAATAATAAAGACTCACAACTAACGCTAGATAATAAGCAAAAAGTGGAACATGAACCATACATGTATTCATATATGAAAACAAAAATGGAATCAGTCAAAGACGAAAATGAAAAAAAATATCTGTTAAAAGTTCTGACTGACTGCTATTACCAACTCATTGATAATTACTCTTTTTATGATGATGTGTGGAGTAATGGTTCTTTACGTGAATTGCCAGAGTATGTAGAATATGAAAAAGAGGAAGAATAATGATGAGTATCAAACAATATGTATATGTAATAACTCTTTTGACTTTGACAATATTTTTATCTGTCTCATGTTCTGATGTGGTGTTGCCGCTGGGATTATCTCAAATTGGGTTTTACAGCGATACGCACACCATAATCCAAACGCTTGAAAATAAACCGGAACTATCGTATACTGAACATTTTATGTTGGGATTGGCGTATAAAGATATAAAAGAACATAAGAAGGCACTGTATCACTTTGCCAATAGCTGTTTTATTGAACAAAGGGCACAAAAATTATCCATATACCCTCAGCCAGTCTATAGATTTGTCAGCCGTTTTTCTATAAAGTCGCATATGTATAACGATGCAATCTATGAGATAGCAAAGGGGTTTATGTACTATCAGGAATATGAATATGTAATAAAGTTTATTGACTTGATAAAAAGTGAAACAACGGGAGTATACCGTGATGCGCAGATGCTCAAGGCTGAAGCGTTAGCGCAACTGAAACACTTTGAGCAGGCGGAAAAGGTGTTACAGAAATGTATTTCAAAATTCAAGGATATAGATTCTCTGGCGTGGTTGTATATAAAACTGGCATCGCTGTATGAAAAGCAAGATAAATATGCTGATGCAGTCAACAGCTATTATAATCTTTTAAAGATAAGTACAGCACGCTGGCAATCTGAAATTGCTGCCAAGCGGATATTGCAGATTGTGAGCACGAATTCTGATATTTCAGTAAGTTCTGATGAAATACTTCTCATTGTTAATGCATTGTATAATACAAAAAATTATAAAGATATTATCACTATTGACCAGGGTCTTTTACATTTGGATAGCGATAGTAAGACAAAATTTATTCTTGATGTGATACGGGTTAAAACATTATGCCAGCTTGAGAAATGGGATGCATTACATAAAATATATGGTGAATATCAAGGAATTGATTCCAGATATGATATCGCTGCTACTATCGTGGATACTTTATGGGAAATTAATAAAAAGAGACAGGCTCTGGAGTGGCTAAAAAAATTGGAGAATGCTGGTAATCCAGAATACAAAAAGAAAGCATTATACTATACAGCACTCTATTCTGTCCAGAGAAAAGATTCAGACTCAAGGCTTGTAGATGAGTATGTGGCTCAGTATCCTGATGACACTGCTTCAGAGGAGTTATTATGGTTCTGTGCAAGAAACAATATTGCCAATACAAAAACTGCATTATATTATCTTGATAAATATTTTTCTACATTTGGTACAAAAGGTAAATATGCTGATGAGGTTTGTTTCTGGCTTTATAATCTGAAAAAAAACGAAAATCCCGATGACGCCGAGGCAATAGCGTATACAATGATAGCGTATTTGCCACAATCTGCGTACACCTGGATAGTGCTTGAACGGCTATCACCAAATTATTCATCTGAAAAGCTTTCATCTGATTTTTCAATGGCTCTTCAAACAGATAATCTCACCGCCACTCTCTTTACTCATGCTATGTTGACCTACAAAGAAAGAGATAATAAAAAACGATTACAACGATTGGAAATGATAAAAAAATCTTTTCCAGAATCTCATGAGATAGAATATGATGATATCCCCACACGTGTTGGGAAAGTATCATTACATATTCCAGGTAGTATAGTTACACGAATTGAACATTACTTTTCTATAGGGTACATTGAGGGGATAAACAGGGAACTGGTATTGTATAGTGATAGTAATAGCAATGATGTTTTTCGTTTACAGTATCTCTTTGGATTAAAATATCAGAATTATTTTATGTCAGCTCAAGGGTTGGTGCAGCTTTTAAAGCGATTAGATAAAAAAGAAAATATATTTTTAATGCATGATGATGCAATTGAAAGCTTGTTAGCAAAACCCTTTGCTGGATGTGTTACACAGTCTTCAAAGAAATACAATGTAAGTGAACCTTTAATTTATGCTGTTATGAAGGCTGAATCCTTGTTCAATCCCAATGCCGAATCGCACGCAGGTGCTATCGGCCTTATGCAATTAATGATGCCCACGGCAAAAGAGATAGCAAAAAAGACAGGTATGGGCCAGGTGAGCAAGGAAGCTTTAAAAAATCCTTGCATATCCATAGAGTTGGGAACATTTTATATTTCCTGGTTAATGAAAAATTTGAAAAATGATATTACATTGGTTGCAGCTGCGTATAATGCGGGTATTGGCAATGTATTGAAATGGCCTTATGATACAGAAGACATGTTCACCGTTATGGTGCCATTTGCTGAGACCAAAGGCTATATAGAGCGAATTAAAAAGTTTTACTATCAATACCA
This sequence comes from uncultured bacterium, assembly GCA_937920495.1. GTDB lineage: Bacteria > Spirochaetota > UBA4802 > UBA4802 > UB4802 > UBA4802. The sequence goes on from CALEUQ010000011.1 coordinate 35,239, forward strand.
GTTACTATATGATTTACACAGACAGTAAATTATTGCATTGCAACGTACGTAAAAGAGTATTATAGTATACAGTGGTAGCGTAAAATTATTATTATTCTGGAGGCAAGCGATGATGAAGCAACATATTACACGTAGTGTTGTTATCATTTTGTCTATATTTTGTGCTGCAAATGTAATGGCAAAACCGGTAGGGAAAGTCCTGGATCTATCAGGGGATGTGGATATAACATCAGTTTCAGGAAAACGTATAATCCCAAATGAAGGAACCATAATAGAAGATACCGATAAAATCAGGACCGGAAGAAAATCATTTGTTGCTGTTATATTGAATGATGGGAGCAAACTGTTTGTGAGGGAGATATCTGTACTGTATGTTCAGGATGTTAGAGTAAAAGATGCCAATCAGCCAACAAAAATTCAGATGATTACTGGAAAATTACGGGTCATTGCAGCTAAAACAATGAAAGGCAACAGTGTGATTGTATATACACCTACTGCAATTGCCGGAGTGAGAGGAACTGATTTTGGCATAATAGCAACGCAATTTGAAACCAAGATAGTAGTGTTCAGAGGTGAAGTAGAAGTTGCAAATAGAGACACTAATATACTAAAATCATATATATTAAAGGATAGGGAGGAGACAAGGGTAACATATCAACAGCCACCTGAAGAACCTGTTACAGTGCCCGATTATATGTTGCCCAAATGGTTTGATAGTTATATCATTGATGAGAAGAGAAATGTTATAATTAAAATAAAACAGGAGGAAGGATTAATTGACCAACTCCTGCGGAAAAAAGATTTTTAATGGATTACATATATGGTTGCTCTGTGTGGTAATTGTGTCGTGTACTTCCATTCAACCAATCACGGGATATGATTCTATACTTGCTTACTATGAAAATGGGTACAGGAGTGATAACTGGAAAACACGATTGGAAGCAGTACAGGCGGTTGCTACAATTAAAGGCCAGAGAGCCGAAAACCTTATCATCCAGGCATTATATGATACGCACGATGCTATAAAAATTGAAGCGTTGCAAATTCTTTTCAAAAGACCAATTAAAAGGGCACGTGCACCAATACGAGAGTTAGCTCTTAATAGCAAGAGCGACAATGTCAGGTGGAATGCCTTACGAACATTATCGCGCTACCGTGATCCTCGTGATGCTTCTATTTTTATTTATAATTTTGCTGATGAAGACTGGCTCATCAGAGAAGCAGCTATTATTGGGCTGCTGAGTATTGATGATTATTCCACAAAATATATTCATATGGATGTTATCATCAATGCTCTGGATGACCCTTCAATAAGTGTTAAATTTGCAGCATTATCACATCTGAATATACAGCATCATACAATATATACCAAACTGATACAGATGTTACATATAGAAAATAATCCACCATCTCTTTTGATTGCTATTTTAAAAGCTTTGCAGGCGTATAAAATAGAAGAAAAAGATAAAGACAAAATCGTTGAATTGCTTACACACAGCAACTCAACTGTAAGGATAACAGCCTTGCAGACATTGAAAGGCGCAAAGAAGCTGTAGTTTTAGTGTAAAAAATTAATTTTTCTTTTCTTTTGCGATATATATCTTGTTTTGATTATCAACAACATCCTTCTTATATTCTTCGGGCAACTGTTCTCCCAATACCTGGTATACTTTAAAGCAATTTTCCTTTGCTCTACGGAAATAATAAATAGCATCTATTGGCTTTGATCTGACCAGGTAATCGTTGGCTATTTTTATGCCATTACTAGCGTTGCTGATAAGAGGATCAACAGATGGATTAGGTTTGGTCTGTTCGATAGATGCCTTGAGAGAATGGCGAACACCCATTTTTATAACCTGAATATGAAGCTTTTCAGACTGTTCTTTATAGAGCTTTGCTAATCTCATAGCTACTTCCTTGATATCTTTTTCATTTTTAGTAAAGAGATTAGCAGATGCTATCATCTCATTTCTAAAATATAGTGCGCTTGCTTCGGCATAAGTATCTACTAAACTATTGAATTCCTGTTCACCACCACCAAAATTATATATAGCAGCCCTGAGCAATTTAATGTTTTTAAAATTATCATAGCTTAATCGTTGTATTACTGCTTCTGCATCATAAAGGGGATTAAATTGCTTCTCGGGATTTTCCTGTGCGTATGGAGCCGAGTAAAGTATTACGCATACTGCAAGAAAAATAATGGACAAAAAGAAATTTACATATTTCATAATGATATCTCCTTTATAAAAACATTTAGATGATATACTGACATGTTTATGGTAAATATATAATATCTAAAGTATTAAAGTCAAGTAAAATGTTATATCGATGTAATATAAAAACATCTTGACGAAATTATGTAAAAAAAGGTCTTAAGAGAAGATAACTACATTACTGGCAGTATATATCGGGTTGAAGAATAATTATAAAGGATACTGATATGGTCAAAAAAGCATATATTTATAGTTTAGAAGAGTATGATGTTACAAAAAAGATATGTGGTGTATATATTCTTGAGAGGCTTATTTATACACTTCAAAAATCCGGAATTATTGATATATACATCATGCTATCAGAAAAAGAACAAATATTCTATGATCATAGGATATTGCCACATGTAAAAAAAAGAAAAATTACTATAAAAAAATGTTTGAAAGGGGATGTCCCTGAAAAAGGATCATTATATCTGCCATCAAACCTGTTTATACAGCCTCACTATTTTGATCATTTTAATGATTACTTCACACAAAAAAAAGGGTTATTTGAACCTGTATTAAATGACAGGCAATTCATAATTTCCACTAATGATGATATAAAAAAAGCTGAATTATTAGTTGTACAATACATAATTGATAATACGGGAGGTTATATTGCCAAAAATATTAATAAACGAATTTCTATCCCTATTAGTTTGCAACTGGCCAAAACAAGAATACATCCTAATATTCTAACCATTATCAATATGATGGTGGGTTTTTTAAGTGCGTATTATGTGTTGCAGGGGACATACTGGCAGATGGTATTAGGAGGTTTTCTTTTTCAACTGGCATCAGTATTTGATGGTGTTGATGGTGAGGTTGCCAAATTTACATTTAAAGTTTCAAAAATCGGCGGATGGCTTGATACGATCGGGGATAATGGGACACTTTTGCTATTCTTAATTGCTGTATCAGTATTATATTTTCAGAATACCTCAGCAGTTGCTGCAAGTATAATGATTATATTACTTTTTGCTGGCCTTTTCTGGTTTATTGGTATGATAGTGTGGTATTTGCGGAAATTCAGTGAATCAGGTTCGCTGGTTGCATATGATAAGGAGTTTTTACAGAAATTGCCGCAGGATGATTTATTTGTAAAGTTTGCCCTCAGTATGAAATATTTCACCAAGAAAGAATTCTTTGCTCTTTTCTTTTTTTGTATAAGTTTTACCGGCAAGATCTATATTTTGATTCCTATAATCACATGTACTGTGTGTTGTGGCGCTATTATTCTTACTATTATCAATAAAAAATATTTCAGTATATTTGATACATTACGCAAATAATTGCGATAGTTGGTGCTATCATTTCATGGTGGGAATACAGTGGCATTATTTACAATGGGAACACTTTTTGGTTGAACATCCCGAGCAAGATTGTTTACCGCGAAGGGTACTGACAAGAGAGATTATTTTTTCTGTGTTAGTAGATTGGCACTCGGGGCAGGGTGGACAGCTACTATCGCCCATTTTTTTGAGCTCACTGTAAATATACTGGCAATTATTGCATCTATATTCGTACACAGGCATAAAGCTATACACGTATACTTGATGTATATCATACAAGATAGCACATGATTATAATAGCTGTAAAGAAAATAGTGAGTAAGAGTGCATTATGAATATTCTATTAACTAATGATGATGGCATTCACGCAAAGGGCTTGCAGGTTTTAAAAAAAGTCCTATCAGAAAGTTATACGGTATATGCGATAGCTCCTGACAAAGAGCGCAGCGGATGTTCCAATGCCATCCAGATAAGAAAATCAATAAAGGTTGAGCAGATAGATGAATTTACCTATTCCGTTGATGGATTTACTGCTGACTGTGTCAATATAGGATTACATGGCGGGCTCATTCCGCCGGTTGATATTGTGATATCAGGTATCAATCATGGGCCCAATTTAGGAGATGATATATATTTTTCGGGAACAGTTGCTGGCGCACGCACTGCGTATATTTTTGGTGTCAGCGGGATAGCACTGTCTATTGACTGCTATGAAGAATCAGATTATTTTTATGATGCTTCATTATTTTTACTGGAGTTGTTAAAGGATTATCCGCTTCATAGCAAAGAACCACTCTTTTTAAATGTAAATTATCCTGACATGCCACGCTCTGAGATAAAAGGCATACAGTATACGCGTTTAGGCAAGCGCTTTTATAGGGATTCGTATCGCATTGTACAGAATAACAATAATATTTTTGATATGGAATTAGATGGCACAATTGAAAATGATGAAAGAGCGGGAAGCGATGTCACTGAATTACGGAATGGATATATTGTGGTCACACCATTAACCATAGATGCTACTGATTATAATTTTATAGAGCGGTTAAAAATTTAGAGATAGTACATCATATATGGACGAATTGGACTTACACAAAAAGATTACCACATTGCTTGATAAGGCCACACATCTGCTCAATCATGCTAAGGATTATGAGCAGGCAAAAGTGACCTTACATACCCTTCTATCAATGGATTCAGAAAATCCTGTTGTGTTGTACAATCTTGCAATTGTATATATTCATTTACAGGATTATGAAAAAGCATATGAGTATTTGCAGCGCTGTATGGGCTTGCCAATGACGTTTATTGATATACGACAGGTTCGCAAAGTGTATATCTTTGTGTTATTGAAAATGGGAAATTTTAACAAAGCTTTGAATGAACTGCAAGGGCTAAATGACGATGATGACATTGTTCAGATGAAGGCATTTGCACTTGAGAAAACAGGGAACTATCGTCAAGCTTTAGAATTGTATGAAGGCATATTGGAACAAAGACCCAATAATATGAATGCGTGCAATGCCGTAGCATATATTCTGTCGATACTTCCGGATGGTAATATAAATAAAGCACTGGAATTAGCTAAAAAAGCGGTTTTACATGCTCCCGATAACGCAGCATATAATGATACATTGGGGTATGTATATTATAAAAAGGGGCAATATGATCTGGCAAAAAAATTTCTAAAAAAAGCCCTTTCACTTGATCCTGATAGTCATGAAATACGAAAACACATTGAAGAGCTTTTAAATATAAGTTGAAATATATGTGATATATGGAACACAAGAAGCACAGTACAAAGTTTTAGTGGATACAAGTAATACACGTGCTATAAAGTGTGCTTATTATCGTAAAGTGTTGAATTATAACAATATTAAATTTATAAAAAGTTGTTGACGCAAAAAAGTATGCTATGTATAACGTATGTAATAAAAAATCTTTTTTTATATAAAAATAATTAAAATGTTAACGATATGTATAGTAAGCATGGGTAATTATTGAATAGAAAGGGATATATTGTGTATGAGCAAAGAATTGCAGGAAAAAGCTGAAAGAATGATTAAAGAACTTCAGGAAGCATTGCAACCAATAAAAGAAGAATTACTTCGTGTTAAAGGTGAAATAAAATAGATTTTTAATATAAAGGGGTATACAGATGCCAGCAAAAGGACAAAAACGGCGACAACAGATTGTAGATATAGCTAAAAAGATGTTTATAGAAAAGGGTTTTCAGAGTACCCATATAGGTCAGGTGTGTGAAGAATTGAATATTGCTCGGGGTACGGTATATCAGTATTTTGGAAATAAGCGTGAAATACTTTACGCGATTCTTGAATCCATTGAAGAAAGCATTGATGATATACTTGATCCCGATGATCTCAGGGATCTTTTAAAAGATAATCCAACTCAAAAGGATATCATCAAATTCAACACCGACAGAATTACTGAATGTATAAAAGCTATTTTGAGTGAGCCCATTGTAATTAAGCTTATATTTAAAGATATTGTTGGCATAGATGAAGAAGTTGTTGAACGCGTGGACCAGTTTTTAAAGCATTTGATTAATATCGTTTCACGGGATATTGAGGAAATTAAGAAAAAAGGACTCTATAAAAAGACACTTAATTCGGAAATTACAGCAATTATGCTCATTGGTTCAGTAATGTTCCTGGTTTATCAGTTTGATAAAGAGAAGAAGGATGTCACTGATAAGGAAGTTATCAATTCACTGGTTACCCATTATTTCGGTGGTGTATTAAAATAATCATATTGGCATAGTATATCTTTATATCCCGGCCCTGGACGGCCGGGTTTTTTATTGATAATAAATTTACAATATTTTATCATTGTCTGACAACAAAAAGACGGTGTTACGTTAATGAAGAAAACAGGTACTATAATAGCTATTGTGTGTATATTTTATACAGTATGTTTTGCAAGTGATGAATGTTTCAGGACGCTTGCAAATAATATTGATGAAAGATATATTGAGCTTTCTGATGAATGCATTCTGAAATTGAAAGAGTTAATTGTCAAAGGCAAGGATAACGATCAAAAGATTCAAGCGTTGAGGGCGCTACAAAAAAGTAAGGTACGAAGCGATATAAATTTTTTCAAGGATATCTTGCTTTCTGTACATTCAATCACAGTACAGCAGATGGTTATTGAAATCCTCTCTGACATGCGTGATAAAAAGGTATTACCGGTAATTATCGAATTTTTATCATCACCATTTTTTTCAGTGAGGGAATCAGTCATACTGGCACTGAAAAAGAATGGTGACGATAGGATGTATCCATATATTATCAGATTATCTAAAAGCGATGAAGTCATACATAGAATATACGCATTGGAAGCGCTATCTCATCTCTATGACAACAGGTTTTATGAGATTATTGTCAGGCTACTTCAGGATACTAATAAATCGGTACGCTATTTTGCGTTAGATTGTGTTGAACATAATGAGATTATCGCTGCGTTGCCTTACGTGCGTTCAATTGCATCAGGTGATGAAAATGCAGAGGTCAGGGTAAAGGCAATTAATGTGTTAGCCTCACTGAATGATAAGGCCGGGTATTATATTTTTGTACGAGCGTTATCAGATTATTCTGATCTTGTACGTGATGCTGCAGTTGATGCTCTATCAGCTTTTATGTCAAAAGAAAGTATCATTTACCTGTCACGGCAGTTGTTAACTGAAAGTGAAGTCTATATTAAGCGAAAGATAATAAAAGCACTCATAACTGCAAAAAATGCAGGCGACATGCGTGGATTACAGCATATTATACACGATGAACAAAATAAGAGTTTGCGTATATATGCAGTATATGCATTGGGAGTGATCCGTGATGAGCGGACGTTACCGCTGATTATCGCATCATTGGCTGATGAGGATTTCAGGGTGCGTGCTGAGGCGGCGTATGCACTGTCACAGTTTAAAGGGAAAAAGGCAGTTGTTCCGTTGCTTGAGTACTACATAAAAGAAGACGAACCATATGTAAAAACGGCAATGATATTCTCGTTAAAAAAAATTTGCGACCCGGGTTCATTGCATAAATTGTTTGAATTTTACACCCAGGAGCAGGATCTGGTTTTGAAAATGATTTTAAGGAGTACCATCCAGCATATACTTACAACTAATATTAGACAATATTAGATTTAGCGATGTACAAAGTCACGTTGCAAGGATACGTAGTATGAAGATTGCGATAGCTCAAATTAATCCCATCATTGCCGACATAGAAGGCAATTGTAATAAAATTAAACACTTTATTACACTGGCAAAAGAAAAAGGTGCTGATCTGGTTATTTTTCCAGAGATGGCAACGATAGGGTACCCCCCCATGGATCTGCTGGAACATAGAAAGCTCATTGATGATAATCTGGAGGCGTTACATGCGATAGCTTCTTTAAGCACTGATTGCGGTATTATATGTGGGTTTGTAGATTATGATTATGATAATCCACCGATGCTATATAATGCTGCAGCGTTTATGTATGATGGGAAATTACAGTCAAAACATTATAAGACATTATTGCCTACGTATGATGTGTTTGATGAACTTAGATATTTTTCGCCTGCACCATCTCAGGAGATAGTTACTTTTAAAGGAAGGCGAATTGGCATAACAATATGTGAAGATATATGGAATGATATGAGCTACAGTGAGGATGCATTTATGGAATTCAGGCGGTATGCTGGTGACCCAATTGAAAATTGTATTAAAAAAGGCGCAGATATATTAGTAAACATATCAGCTTCACCCTATGTGAAAGGGAAAAATTCCATAAAATGGAGCAAAATACAGAATGTTGCCAAAAAATACAAGGTGCCTGTTATGTATGTGAATCAGGTAGGAGGTAATGATAGCCTTATATTTGATGGAAACAGTTTTGTTATTGATAACAAGGGTCATTTTATACTGAAAGCTAAAGATTTTGAAGAAGATTGTATACTATTTGATACGGAAAAGGATTATCCTCATATTGTGTGTGAAGAGGACTTTTTGAGAGATATTGAAAAAGCACTGACTCTGGGAATAAAAGATTACGTGTATAAATCCGGATTTAAAAGGGTTGTACTTGGTTTAAGCGGTGGGATTGACTCAGCCCTAACAGCGTGTCTGGCGGTTTCTGCATTGGGACCAGAAAATGTTTTAGGTATTACTATGCCATCTCATTTTTCTTCCGCTGGCAGCGTTGATGATTCAATTCAACTGGCACATAATCTGGGAATACACATACATACTATATCTATAAAAAATCTTTTTGACACCTATAGGCAGGAATTACAGCCTTTCTTTGGCAATTTGCCTTTTGACATTGCAGAAGAGAATATACAGGCACGAATCCGTGGAAATATATTGATGGCATTCAGCAATAAATTTGGGATGCTGTTACTTACCACAGGAAATAAATCGGAATTATCTATGGGCTACTGTACGTTATACGGCGATATGGCAGGCGGACTTGCAGTACTATCTGATGTCCCCAAAACCTTAGTATATGCCTTGTCGTATTATATTAACAGAGATAAAGAAATAATACCCCGATCAATACTTGAAAAAGCTCCTTCGGCAGAATTACGTGAAAATCAGAAAGATCAGGATTCTCTGCCTCCCTACGAGGTGCTTGACCAGATTATTGAACGGTATGTGGAATTGAAAATGAGTGCACAACAGATTATAGCGGATGGATTTGATCCCGAGGTAGTGAATTTTGTTTTAAGGACTATCGATAAAAATGAATATAAACGAAAACAGGCCCCAATTGGATTAAAGGTAACCACCAAAGCGTTTGGTGTGGGAAGGCGCATACCCATTGTTCAGAGATTTAAGCATTGAACTACCACCTGTGCACAGGCCAACCTTCCAGGCGGGCACGTTTCAGTAAGGCAGGTTGTGGATTGACACATTGCGGGAAACCCACTGCTTCAAGAACAGGTATATCAGCAACGGCATCAGCATAGTAATATGCTGATGTAATATCAACGTTGCGGGATATGCAAAACTGAATTGCCCTGTTAAGTTTTTCCTTTCCATAACAGTAATTGCCTTTTATTGCACCGGTATAATAACCATTATTGACTTCCAGCTCAGTACATAGCACATCATCAAAGTGTAGATACTTCATTACCGGTTTGCAAATAAAATCAAGTGAAGCGGAAAGTAATACAATTGATGCCCCTTTTGTTTTATGCATATATATTGATTCAATAGCCTGAGGATGAATGTAATGTTTTACAGTCTCTTCAAAAAATAATTCAGAATAATGTTCTATGGTTTTGGCTTCCATTCCTTGTAATCTTTTGACCCATTTGGCTATTAATGATTGGGTATTAATGATACCTAATCTATATAAAAATGAAAGTAATGTCCCATTAATGAGTGATGATAATGGTAACATCCCTCTTTTGTACAGGTCTTTGACAATAAGTGTTCCTGAACTTGATGCGATGATGGTATGATCAAGGTCATAAAAGGCTATGTAGTTACTCATAGGTTCTCCTTGTGTAAGATATGAACACAGGGTACAACTCTGTAGTAAATAGATAATAGTTCAATCAAAAATATATAAAAAAAATTATTGAAAATATTTGTACCATTTAGAATTATATAAAACAAAGGTAATAAAGGTTATGAGTGGATTGCAAAGAAAAGACCTACTGGATATACAATCATTAACTACTGAAGAGATTCTGTTAATTTGTAATTCTGCAAAATATTTTAAAGCCCTCTTTACACGATCTATTAAAACAGTGCCAATTTTGCGAGGCAAAACGGTGTGCCTTTTATTTTATGAGCCTTCAACACGTACACGAATAAGCTTTGAATTGGCAGCAAAGCGTCTTTCGGCAGATTTAATCAACATTGCAGTACAAACATCAAGTGTGGTAAAAGGAGAGTCACTTATAGATACTGTCCATACGCTGGAAGCGTATAAAGCTGATTTTATTGTTATGCGACATGCGGCGTCATTAGCGCCGCATTTTTTATCTCGTAATATTAAATCATCTGTAATTAATGCAGGGGACGGGAACCATGCACATCCTACCCAGGCATTGCTGGATGCCTATTCACTTATGGAAAAAGTTGGAGATATACAAGGGCTGCATATAGGTATTGTGGGGGATATTCTGCATTCGCGTGTTGCGCGTTCAGATATTGAGATTTTTAAGCGGTTGGGTGCAAAAGTGAGCTTGATTGGTCCACCTACGCTTGTTCCTGATGAATTCAGGATGTATGGTGTTGATATTTATTATGAATTTGACGAAATACTTCCAAATCTGGATGTTATTAACATGTTGAGGATTCAACGTGAGCGACAGCAGGGTTCATTTTTCCCTTCAATAAGGGAATATCATAAACGGTTTGCATTGACAAATGATAGGCTTAAACGGTGCAAAAAAGATGTCATTGTGATGCATCCAGGCCCAATTAATAGGGGAATTGAAATAGATGATGATGTTGCCGACAGTGCGCATTCAATAATCAATGAGCAGGTCACCAATGGGGTAGCAGTGAGGATGGCGATTTTTTATCTTCTTGCTGGCGGAACTCCTCTGGATGAGAAAGAGGTTGAGTGATGAAATTATTAATACAACACGGCAGATTGGTAGACCCAGCATCTAAAACCGATGAAGAGTTTGATATTCTTATTGAAGATGGAAAAATAAGTAAAGTGGATAAGAATATCAAAAATATTGATGCCAGGCTTATTAATGCAAAGGATTGCATTGTGGTCCCAGGGCTTGTTGATATGCATGTGCATTTCAGAGAGCCTGGCCGTGAGGATGTTGAAACGATTATAGGCGGGTCTAAGGTTGCAGCTAAATCAGGGTATACCAGTGTATGTACCATGCCTAATACCAACCCTGTAATTGATAATCAGGCACTGGTGAGATACATTAAAAAGCAGGCGGAATCAGGTCCAATAAATGTATATCCTGTTGCTGCTATCACGAAAGGTTCAATGGGCGAAGAGCTTGCTGAGATGGGCGAGCTGATTGAAGGAGGTGCGATAGCATTCAGTGATGATGGCAAGCCTGTGATGAATTCAACCACCATGAGGCGTGCACTTGAGTATTCCCGTATGTTTAATGTACCTATCATAACCCATGCAGAGGATATCACATTGTCAGGTGGCGGGATCATGAATGAAGGGAACAACTCAATCTTTTTAGGTTTGAAAGGTATCCCCCGAGAAGCTGAAGAAATTATGATTGCTCGCGATGTATTGCTCACACGCCTGACAAAAGGGCGGCTGCATGTAGCTCATGTGTCATCCAAAGGTTCTCTGGATATTATCGCTATGGCCAAAAGAAGTAACATACAGGTAACCTGTGAGACTGCCCCGCATTATTTTTCACTGACCGATGATGCTATAGCAGACCATCTTTCCATGGCCAAGATGAACCCACCATTACGCACAGAAGAAGACAGAAAAGCAATTATAGAGGGGCTGCGTAATGGCGTAATTGAAGTCATTGCTACAGACCATGCGCCTCATCTTCCCAATGAAAAGATGCAGGAGATAGCATTTGCGCCATTTGGCATAATAGGGCTTGAGACCGCAGTTCCATTGATAATTACTATACTTGTTAAGGAGAATGGGTTTAGCTTTCTAGATGCATTTGAAAAGGTTACAATAAACCCCTGTAGAATTCTTGGCATAGACAGAGGCTATATCAAGGAAGGTGCGGTTGCCGATATTACCATTATTAATCCTGATAAAAAGATTACGGTTGATGAAAAATTTATTATTTCACGGTGCAAGAATACACCATTTATGGGCAGAGAACTATTTGGCCTGGTTGAATATACAATATGTAATGGTACCATAGTGTATCCATTTAGCTAAATAAATCCTGTAATGCACGGGACATTATATAGTATCCTTCTTCAGTTGGGTGTACTCCGTCAAACTGAACAAGATCCTTTAATGGTGTACCCTGATTGACAGCGTTTTTCCAGTATTCGTGTGTTTTTGATACAGGCAACCTAAACTCGTCAGCAATAGATAGTAAAGTATCGTATAATCTATACGCATGTTTTGCTTCAGGGAAATCCCCAAACCATACGGAGGTTATCAGCACAATATCAGAATCTAATTTGGCCTGTATTGCATTTATTATTGCTCGAATGTAGTTACCAAAAATAGAAGGTGAATACCCACATGCGTAATCATTTAATGCAAACTGTATAAGTACACAATCAGGGTTGTATGAGATAACATCATATGATACACGGTGTAATCCACCATCAGCGGTGTCGCCCGGGATACCTTTATTAATGATGTTAATAGATGCAGCAGGGTAATGCGTTTTTAAAAAATCATAGAAATAATCAATATACCCTTTATCAACCATCCATCCATAGGTTAAAGAATCGCCTAAGGCAACAATAGTAACGGGCTTTCCTTGTAAAAGTTTTTCAATGGTTTTTACGGGTTTAATCATAGCACTCACTCCTGGTGCATAAAAATTGTAATGATAATATGGAAAATGTCAAGGATCAAAATTGGTTTGGTTTTTAAGCATGGATGAATTCTTCTTGCAATATTGAAGTAATACTATAATGTACGGCAAATTTGTAATTTTACTAAGAGGTGCATTATGGATCTTTACAATAAATGTATTCTATTAACAGGTGCTTCATCCGGGATAGGGAAAGCATTGCTTGAAGAGTTAATAAAATACAATACAACAATAGTTGTTGGTGACCTTAATCCCGAAGCTGTTGCACGCAATAAGAATGTAAAAGCTATACGCTGCGATGTAAGCAAGCAGAAAGATATTGACATGCTCTTTAAAAAAGCACTATCTATAATGGGAAGGGTAGATATATGCATTGCCAATGCCGGTTTTGCGTACTATGAAAAATTACAAAAAGCAGACTACAATCATATTCATAGGATAGTTGCAGTAAATTATATTGCACCTGTGTATTTTCTTGAAAAACTAATGGAACTCAACAAAGGAAGGAAATCGTATATGGTATTTACGGCGTCAGCAATGGCAAAATTACCGTTACCAGGATACGCGTTATATTCAGCTACCAAAGCTGCACTTGACGGATTTGCCTATTCATTTAATTTTGAGAAGGATGCTCATATCCACCTTATGGTAGTATACCCTATTGCTACTAAAACTGAATTTTTTAAAACAGCAGGAGATGGAACGCCAGTGCCGTTCCCTGCACAAACCCCGCAAAAGGTAGCACACGAAGTTGTCAAAGGAATACTGAAAAATAAGCGGTATGTGTTCCCATCCAAAATTTTCAGGGTAATGATGGTGATTAACAGGATTATACCGTTTGCCCTATGGAGTTATGCTAAGGTTGAGCAGTATAAATTAAAAAAGTGGCTTTCTGCGTCGGGTCTCAAATAATCTGACATGAATATAAAAGGTGTAATATTTGATCTGGATGGAACATTGTTAGATACTATAGCTGATTTAGCATACAGTGTTAATAATGTCCTGGCGCGTTATGGCTATTACCAACATCCGGTAGAAGCGTATATGCATTTTATTGGTGATGGTATGCAGATGCTTATCACCCGTGCCGTGGGAGAAAATGTATCTGATGAAACGATTGCACATCTTGTCAGTGAATTGAAAGAAGAGTATGCAAAAAATTGGAAAAGGCAAACAAAACCCTATCCGGGCATGCATAAACTTCTACAGCTACTATCGCACAAAAAAATCAAGATATCAGTTTTTTCAAATAAGGCACATGAATTTACTATAACTATGGTTACACATTATTTCCCGGATATTACATTTGATGTAATTTTAGGATTACAGGATTCTATTCCCCGTAAACCCGACCCGTATGGAGCGCTCTTTATTGCTCGCTCGATGGGAATTGAACCTTCTAAGATTGCTATGATTGGTGATTCGGCAACAGATATCCAGATGGCGCATACATGTGGTATGTACAGCATAGGTGTAAGCTGGGGCTACAGGCCTGTTACGTTACTTGCACAGCTTAATCCGCATTACATAGCATATAGTGCGGCAGACATTTTGGATTTCATAACATTAGAAATATAATGTCTATAGATACTTTGGCTCTTTATAAGAATAGATAGTATGTACACCACCTTCAATCTGAGCTGATAGGGAACGCAATTCAAAGCGAAGCTCTTCTTTGTAAAGTTTTTCGTGTAGCTCCTGTATACTGCGTACACCCATATCCTGAAAGGCATGTTTAAGGCCCTGCACCAGATATGGCACATAATCAAACATAGAGCCTTTGTCGACAACAGCGCCGGAAACTCCCTGTGCAACAAGTATCTTGGAATCTTCAGCAAAGTAGCGCTTTGAACCGCCTTTTTCCATAGCTTCTAATGATGCCATGCCGCGGTAACGCTTTAATCGCACACCATTTTCATAATAGTATTCGCCGGGTGCCTCTTCGGTGCCGGCAAACATTGAGCCCATCATTGCAGTTGAAGCGCCCAGTGCAAGTGCCTTAGCTATATGTCCGATAGTGGCAATACCACCATCGGCAATTGTTGGTATATTATATTGTTTTGCAAATTTGCTGCAGCGGTACACGGCAGTTGCCTGTGCACGGCCTACCGCCATGGTAACCTGTGTTGTACATATTGAACCAGGCCCCATGCCTATCCTCAATGCATCTGCTCCTGCCTTGATCAAGTTTTCACATTGCTCGATGGTGACAACATTGCCGGCAATGACATCAAGATCCGGGTATTTCTTTTTGATATATTGTATCATATCTATCTGATAGATGGAGTTACCCTGCGCTGCATCAATTACCACAACATTGACGCCTGCTTTTACCAGTTCCTGCAATCGCTCTTTTGATTCATCCTTGGTAGAAATGGCTGCTCCAACCATAAGCTGTTTGTTTGCATCTTTAGATGCAAAAGGATATTCTCGGTTGGTGACAAGGTCATTACGGCTCATCAGGGCAACCAGCCTACCTTCGTCATCAACTATCGGCAATTTTCCCTTTTTGGATTTTTTGAGTAATTCATTTGCCTGTGGTAGTGTAATGCCAACTTTAGCAGTGACCAGATCGGTGGTCATAACCTCTTTTAATTTTTTTGATCTGTCAGTCTCAAAATCGATATCACGGTTGGTAACAATGCCGACAAGTTTTGAGTTAAGTTTGCCGTCTATGGTGATGGGAATGCCTGAAAAGCCAAACTTTTCTTTAATTTCATCAATATGGGCGATAGTATGGTCGGGAGACAGCACAACCGGGTCGGTAATAAACCCATTTTCAAATCGTTTCACTTTACGAACTAACGCAACCTGTTCCTCTATGGTATTATTGTAATGGATGATACCAATGCCACCCAGTAATGCCAGGCTGATAGCCATCTTTGATTCGGTCACAGTGTCCATGGGACTTGATACCAGCGGCCGTTTAAGCTTAATGTTGCGGGTTAATCGTGTTTCAAGGTCAACATCGTCAGGATTAAAGTCAATATATCCTGGCAATATGATAAAATCGTTGTATGAAAGCCCCTGAGTGGAATGTAAAAGTTCTTCAGCACTGTAGCCATCTTTTGGTTTCATGCGTACCTCTATGAGTTCCAATGAATTATATTTTGTATAGTCTTGTGGTTGTATATAAGATATAGCATGGTGTACACTATATTTCAATTATTTGCTAAAGTATTGCAAGCCAAGTTTCAATAATCAACATAAAAATCATAGATGCTGTAAAATTTGAGTAAGTTCTGCGATAGTGGTAATGGGAATTAATGTGCCCGTAAAGCCTGTATTTGAAATCTCCGTACTATTGCTGCGTGGTAATATTATGGTGGTTACCCCGGAGTTTAAAAATTCAGTAAGCCGGCGTAATGTATGGCTTGCGGAACGAACCTGTCCTGATAATGACAGCTCACCAATTATGCCGGTTGAGTGGGGAATGACAATATTCTTTAAACTTGAAATAATGGCAGCGGCAATTGCAAGATCACATGACGTATCATCAATGGTGAATCCGCCGGCAACATTAATAAATATGTCAAATGAATTTAGTGAAATACGGGCATGCTTTTCGATGACCGCAACCAGAAGATTTAGTCGGTTTACATCAAAGCCATCAGCCATACGTCGTGGGTTGGTAAAACTTGTTGCGGTCACCAACGATTGTGCCTCAAAAAGGATTGTACGCGTTCCTTCAATTGTAGCGCTGATAACGCTTCCTGGATAGCTTGCATCATGGGATTGTACAAATAGTTTGTTTTTATCTTTTATTTCAGATAGTCCCTGTTGAGTCATGGTAAAGAGCGCTATCTCATTTACTGAACCAAAACGGTTCTTAAATGCACGCAATATGCGATAGTCGCGCGTAAAATCACCTTCAAAGTAGAGTACCGTATCCACAATATGTTCCAGTATTTTTGGTCCCGCAATAGATCCATCCTTGGTAATGTGCCCAATGAGCATTACGCAGCTTTTGGTTTGCCGAGCTACGTCAGCAAGACGCGAGGCAGTATAGCGAATCTGGCTTACTGAGCCAACAGGTGAAGTGATCTCCCTGGAATACAGTGTCTGAATAGAGTCTATTATGATCAGTTGAGGTGTAGTGGTGCGTATGAGTGATTCAATATGGTCAATATCGGTAACAGAAGACAGATGTATTGAATCAGGCTTAATGTTAAGACGGCGCGAGCGCAGATGTATCTGTTGCAGTGTTTCTTCGCCCGAACAATACAGGGTGGTACAATGCTGTGCCACCTGCAACGCTAAAGTGGATTTGCCTATGCCCGGTTCACCTCCCAGAAGGATAATGGAGCCGGGAACTATCCCTCCACCGCATACCAGATCAAATTCACCGATTCCGGTAGGAATACGCTGAATGGATTCCGACATTATCTGCGAAAGGGGGTGTATAGAATTTTCAAAAAGTATTTCATTTTTGAACACGGAGGTGTTCTGAATTTCTTCAACGATAGTATTCCATGAATTGCATTCAGGGCATCGTCCCAACCATT
This sequence comes from uncultured bacterium, assembly GCA_937920495.1. Taxonomy (GTDB): domain Bacteria; phylum Spirochaetota; class UBA4802; order UBA4802; family UB4802; genus UBA4802. The sequence goes on from CALEUQ010000011.1 coordinate 52,772, forward strand.
TCTGGAATGCTGCTCCACATTCATTGCATGTATATACAGTTTTTTGTTTTTTTGACATTGCTATTTTTTCTGCTTAAATAGTAATAGTGATGGATCTTTTTCCAGCCGTGAGAATAGTTCTTTTGCTGAAATGGATGCATCCCTGATGTTGGTGTAAATTTCCTCATCATATAAAAGTTTCCCCATGGTGCCTCTGCCTTTTTCAAGCCGATATGCGATTTTATTCATGCTGGATGTCAGTTCGGAAAGATTTTGTAATGTAATGGTAATATCTTCACGGTTTTTTTCTGATATATATGCCATATTTTTTGAAATTACATTCATCTGCTGCATAAATTGCTGTAATTGCTGAGAAAATGTTATAATAGCAGCACGTGCAGTACCAACTGACTGTCGTACATCATAGCGATTTTCATCAACCATTTTATTGAGGTTAGCCACAAATTTATTGGAATTCTGGAATATCTCAGCAAGGATCTGTGCTCCACTTTTATCCTGCATAAAGCTCTGGAACGTTTGCATCATCTGATCAAAGCTTGCTGGATCAATCCCATACTTGATATCCCCGTCATTGAGAAAACCAACGTCTTGGCTTAACGGAGGAATGACAACATTAATATATTTTTCCCCAATCATACCTGATGTAAAGATTGAAAATGTTGCTGCTTTTGATAACCGGTAGCCTTTATCTATCCATAAGATCACGTCTGTTTTTTCACCTGTTTGCCTGATCTCATCTACATATCCAATCTTGATGCCACCACCAATTTTCACTGGAGCACCAACTCTGAGGTCATTCAAAAATCCAAAATATATATGCAATCGGTAGCCTTTTTGTGAAATGTTAAATTTTGTCAAAAGACCAACCAGTACAATAAATAATGTGAAACTTACCATAACTAAAAGCCCTACCTTTGCTTCATTACTCAGGCGCATAACAGACCTCCTTATATAAGGTTGTTTTTATCTCATATAGTGTATAGTGTGTAAGTTCAAGAATTATTCTTAGAATTCATAAAAAATATTGTATTGATGCAGGGCGTACATATAAAATGATTGAAAAATTAATTCACCTGTGTACAACAATACCAGCATATAACAGGAGGATTCAATGAGGTATTTAGTAGTAGGTTCTGGCGGGCGTGAACATGCCATAGCATGGAGGTTGCTGCATGATGGAAGTGCACGTGAGGTGTATGTTGCACCTGGCAATGGCGGTATTGATGATAGGTTCAGGATTCAGGTTGATGTGAACGATTTTGAATCTCTCTACACGGTTTGCAGGCAAAAAAATATTGATAGTGTTGTAATTGGCCCTGAAGCACCTCTTGTTGGTGGGGTAGTAGATTTTCTGCAAAACAGAGGAATTAGAGTATTTGGCCCTAACGCTTCTGCTGCACAACTGGAGGGAAGCAAGCTTTTTGCAAAATATATCATGCAAAAATATAATGTGCCAACAGCTCATTTCAGGGAATTCAAAGGCAAAGAATCACTGATAGGCTATGTTGAATCATTGCATACATTCCCTGTGGTCATTAAATTAGATGGATTAGCTGCCGGGAAAGGGGTTGGCGTATGTAAGGATCGTGACTCAGCACTAAAGTTTATTCATGAGATGGTGAAAGATGATGCAAAAGTTTTTGTTGAAGATTTTTGTGATGGTGAAGAAGCATCAGTACTGGGGATTAGTGATGGGACAACGGTGTTGCCTTTTATTGCTGCACAGGATCATAAGCGGGTATATGACAATGATGAAGGTCCCAATACCGGGGGTATGGGTGCGTACGCACCAGCGCCTATTGTTACCAGCAGGATTCTTGAAAGAGTGCACAGGGAAATACTTCAGCCGGTGATTATGGGTATGAAACAGGAGGGCATGCCCTTTGTTGGCATTCTGTATGCTGGTCTTGTTATTAAAGGAAATGATATTAAAGTACTGGAATTCAATGTGCGCTTTGGTGATCCGGAAACACAGGTTCTGTTGCCACTGGTAAACGGCAAACTGGGTGATTTCATTCAGGCTGCCATTGACGGTAAGCTTAACGGCATGAATCTTTCATTCAGGAATAAGCATGCAATTACGGTGGTACTGGCCTCAGGAGGCTATCCCGGTTCATATACAACAGGGTTGCCTATTACGGGTTTGGACAAATTGCCAGAGGATATACTTGTGTTTCATGCAGGTACCAAACGAGATGGGCAGTTGCTGACCAGTGGGGGTAGAGTACTCAATATTACGGCAATAGCTGATAGTCTGGAAGAAGCCTATCATAAAGTATATGGCGCTATTCCATCAGTATCCTTTGAGGGCATGCACTACAGAAAGGATATCGGATTCAGGGCTTTGAAAAAACGCTTGTAGGTTTATGCGTTCTTTCTGTAATGCAGGGATGTGGATCTCTTTAATAAATAAAATATTAATAGCCGCAAGCATAGTATTACAGTTTTCAAGGTGTAAGATATGCTGTGGCTCAAATTGTATGCCATCATTTAATGGGCAGATATCAACATTGTTGTGGAGTAAGACTGGATAGCCATGTGTTCTACAGATTATGGGCCTTACAGGATAGATGATACAGCTATCAAGATGCAAAAAAATACAGGAATCCGATTTTTTATGAGTAATTGTGTTTTGTATTAATTCAGGTTGTGCTGCATACCATTGTAGTATGGGTACAAGTTCAACAGGCATTATTGTTTGTAGTATGCAACAACTACTGCAGCCTTTTCTGCACTGTAATCTGTTACCGTACGTAGAAACTACAGAGTCAGTAAAAGCATCAATTTTTTGTATAAGTTCACGGTAGTATCTAAGGGATTGCATGAGTCAATCCTTTATGGAACTGTCAATATTCCAGGTACACCGGATGGCGTGGATAGTTCAACAGCTTTTTGTAAAGCTTTCAATAAATCGTTTGCTGTATAGATATCACGCAGAATTACCGGTTGTGAAAAATTTTCCCCGGACGGGAAAATAGCTACAAAAGGTATTGAGCGTGATCCCAGGCGCTCCAGGATAGATTCGGCTTGAGGATTCTTTGTGGTGATGTCGGCTTTGTACACACTGATATTGTGCTTTGTAACAAATTCAATTACATCTGATGATGTAAGTGCTGTTGCTTCAACAAATTTGCAGTTGGGGCACCATTGGGCAGTGAAAACTACCATTGCCACCTGCGTTTGTTTATTATGAACTATCGCCTCCCAGTCAAAAAGCTTATACGTAATTTCAGCGCGTGATGTGTTGTGAGATGAAAAAAGTGTTATGCCTGCAGTGAAAATACATACTACAAGCACAACAAGTGAGATCATTCGCTGTAGTGATGGTTTGGTAATATTGCCAAAACGACCCCATTGCCATAATCCAATTGATAAAAGTAGCAAAAACCATAGTGTTTTTGTAAGTGTGACTGTATCAAGTAAAGTTAAGAGGTACATGGTGGTAGCAACCAGCAAAAATCCCATAAAATGCTCAAATGTTATCATCCAGTCACCGGGTTTGGGGATGAATCGTATAAGTGATGGATAGAATGATAAAAGTAGATAGGGCAGTGACATGCCAAGGCCTATATTAATAAAAACCATAAAAATTATTACAGGGTGTTGTGTTAATGACCAGGCCAATGTTGCCCCCAAAAATGGACCACTACAGGGGGTGGCAAGAAGCGTAGCAATTATGCCTTTGAAATAGGAATCAAGATACATATTGGCGCTTGCAAGCTGCGGAATACCTGGAATATTGAATGTGTACACGCCAAAAAACGATAGTGCCAGTGCAAAGATTATTGATGATATTGCGATAATAAAGGTGTGATGTTGAAAAAGCTCACCCCAGTTATATCCAGCAAATGCTGCCAGTGATGCCAGAGCCAGAAATGATGTGAGTATCCCTGCAGTAAATAGCACACCCATTATCCGTATCTGGCCAGGATTATTATTGCCATATGAAATGAAGCTTAAAATTTTAAGGCTTATTACCGGCAGCACACAGGGCATAAAGTTAAGCAAAAAACCAGCAATAATACCAAAAATGACAGCATAGAGTATAGTATAAGATGCTGTGCTGCCTGATTCTATTACCCTGAAATCAGCTAATTCATCTTTTTTTTGTATTGTAAGGGCTATAGATTCAGGCTCTTTATACATGTTGCATAGTGTGGCATCAAAATGTGCGTTCTTATCCACTTTTATTGTCAGAGTGATAGTTTTACGTACTGGTGTGCAGGATACATCATCACAATATAATGCTTCTATAGTTATTGGGAGCAAATAAGCACCTTCTGTTGTAGTGTGTACTTTAAATGGAATGCATAGTGAAGTGTGGGCTTTATAGATATACACCGGTTTATTATCAAGTGGTGACATATAGAATGTCCCTGGTAAATACCGTGCGTTTTGGGTAATTATGTATTGGGTAGAGTGTGCAAAAGCCGTTGTTGCTTTTCCTGTTCCTTCCCCCTTGGGGTTGGCATAGATGTAGCCTTTTTGTGGTAACTGTATGTGTATGACGGCACAGGCTTCTGCGTGCGGCTTTACGTAGATAGTTTCCTGTGAAGGGTGTATGTCAATGGATGTATTTGCATACGCTACGAATAAGTGTAAAAAGATATATAAAATCCCTACCAATATAACGAGCATATATTTGTTAATACGCATGATGTAATATATCCTCTCATCGCTTATTGTTTTTTAAGTATATTAATTAAGATAATTAAAATAACATAAATTTAATATAGAATAACATTATGAATCAAGAATATATGCCCATATCTCTTAATGCAATAACACATTACATTGCATCTGTACGCGGGATACCATATTTCATGTAATAGTGAAAAAATATTACATATTGACTCATCTACCACGTGTGTAATACATAGACAAGAAATACTATATTGTTCATAGTAATTATTTTAAGAAATAATCTGTCATTACTTTTTTAGAAAAAAAATATGGTATTAAGAATATAGCAGGTTTAGTCGATATTGCAAATAGAAAATAATCTTTGACACAAAGGAGGGTGTCATGATGACTCAACACATCAATGCAGTGGAACAGAGCATCGAACAGCTCAACAATCTCTTAAAAGGGCTTGCAGCCGTACGAACAGGTTTAAGTGAAAAACTGGTAAAAGCAAACATTACTTCACATGTCAGTGTTGAAGGCCTGGGAACAGTTATAGACAGCTATCAGTAAAAGGTAAATTTATAATATGCAGCAGCCTTTTTTGAGGTTTACATCCCTTTCAATAGCCTTTACCACATCGCGAGCAGCCTTGCTTACATCTGTATTAATATTCTGATCAGATAGGATAAGCATTGGTAAATAATACCATCCCAGAAGAAAACATCCACACCATGCATTTTTATTGGTTTCACGGTTATACCGTAATGTGCCGACTATACTGCCTGTTTGAGTATTAATGATACGGGCATTGAATGCAATCTTGGTTTTTGGCACTATAAAGAATTGCCTATCATAATAATAATCCGAAACACTTCCCACAATGATGTAGTCGGTCTTTGCCAATTTGCCAATATCAGTTAATTGAGAATCTGTTAATCCCGTCATATCAAGGGATTTTTCTTTTAAGATCTTTTCTATTTGCGAGCGTTCAACAAGATCCCAGTGTGATATCCGCACAAGTTCATTGGTCAACGCATCAGCTATGCTGATACCTGAACCTGGATATTTTGGTGCGTCAACAAAGGTTAAGACTGCTATGCGTATGGGTTTTTGTAATGCCTGCTTGTCTTTAATGTAAATTGATTTGTCAACTGAAGTACATGCAATCTGAAACATGAATAATAAAACGATTAATATTTTTTTCATAATAACATCCTTCTTTTAAAAGTGGTATTGTATAGCTACTATTTGATATGATATAGCAAAGTGCAACACAATAATAATAAATGATTAAAATAATCAAGATATTTTTAAAATGAAGGTATATTTTTTATCACTAATAATTCATTAAAAATGTTTTGTTAATTAAAAGGTGTACACCCCCGGGGGCTGTATACGGCGGGGGTGTACAATATGTCTGTTGTGTTCACACATTTTAATTTAAGGAATAAATAGTGAAAAGGGCACACCTTGACTTAAAGAATTTGTGAATACTCTGACTTTATTTGTAAAATGGTGTTGACATACTATAGTAAAGTGGATAGGGTAAAACAAACTAGTTGAAAAAGAGGATTCCATGAAAAAAAGATTAATTTCCTTTTTGATAATATTATTTGTTGCATCCACCGTTTTTGCAGCTCATTCTGAAATGAGCGGTACTCTTGGTACCTCATATGCAGATGATCCTGCAAAATATGGGCTGGATATTTCACTACGTTATAACTGGTTGCTTGATCCATACTTTGTTACCGGGATTGAATCTGGTTTTTACTGGGTAAAATGGGACAGAAAGATTGGAGTTAAACAGGAAGGCTCAGTGTATGTTGATGTAAAAGCAGATACCAATGCCTATGTAATTCCTGTGATGTTCAATGCACAGGTGCGTCTGCCTAATCTCAAAGATAAACTGTATGTAACACCGTTTGCAACCATTGGCCTTGGGTATTCATTTATGATATTGCATTATTCACAGCCTGATTTTACTGACTCAAATACGGGCAAGTCGTATGATGCAGATTCCATTACCAAACTTTTCAGCGGGCTTTCATGGGAGCTCTTTTTTGGGGCTTCACTAAAGCCAGCGTCTGATTCAAAGGTTGATTTTTATGCCGAGGCGGGATATCGCAGTCTGCCGCTCAAAAGTGGTGACCTGGAGCTGGATATGTCGGGGCTTGTTTTACGCATAGGGGTTCGATATCCTCTGTAAAGCATAAACATTTTAAAGTTCTTGACTTTTTACAAAACATATTATTTGGTTTTGTAAACTGAATATTGCAAAAGCGGGGTGTATATGGTACCTACGGCATACCTGTTTGATCCTGTATATATGGATCATGATACAGGGTGGGGACATCCGGAAAGGCCTGAGCGGCTGGCAGCCATAGATCAGCGCCTGCGCCAGCAGACATATTATAAATCCTTGATTAAAGTTGAACCTAAAATCGGGGCAAAGCGATATATTGAACTGGTTCATTCACCGGAATACATTGAACGTGTGAAGCAGGAGATAGAATCCGGAATTCACTATCTGGATTCGATGGACACAGCGGTGTGTAAGCGATCGTATGAGGTGGCACTCTTTGCAGTAGGCGGCAGCCTCAATATGTGTGATACCATTATGTCTGGGGAAGCTGTGAGAGGATTTTGTGCAATACGCCCACCAGGACATCATGCTGAATATGATTATGCTGCAGGATTTTGTATATTCAATAACATAGCAATAGCAGCCAGATATTTGCAGGTAGAACATGGTTTAAAAAAGGTGGCGATAGTTGACTGGGATGTACACCATGGTAATGGAACGCAACACACCTTTGAGCGCGATAAAACCGTTATGTACATCAGCACACATCAGTATCCACATTATCCCGGCACCGGGGCTCGCAGTGAACGAGGCAAAGGTGATGGCGAAGGGTATACATTGAATTTCCCTATGCCCGCAGGCAGTGGTGAACCTGAATACATGGATGTGTTTAAAAATCAGATAGTTCCTGCATTAACAAAATTTGAGCCTGACATCATCCTCATATCAGCCGGTTTTGATGCCCATAATGCTGATCCCCTGTCTTACATTGGGCTAACCTCTGAATCATATTATAAATTTACTGTCCTGTTAAAGCAGGTAGCAAATGAATTCAGTGGTGGCAGGATGATAGCCTTCCTTGAAGGTGGATATGACCTTGAAGCACTGGCAAGCAGTGTAGATATGATGATGCGTGGCTTTATAGAAGATTAGTGCGGTATCTGTTTGTGTTCCTGCAGGCTTACACCAATAAGGGCAACTATTATTAACAAACCACCAACAATAATATTTGTAGCAAATGAGTCATTAAAGAAGTATATACCCATACATGCGGCAATAAATATCCTGCTTGAAGAAAGAATAGACCCGCTTGTTGCATCTATGAATTTAAATCCAGCAGTAAAAAAAGCCTGACCCAGATATGCACTGAACCCGGAAAGCAACATGTATACAAATGTGATACTGTTGGGGATTGCAAATACCGGGATCATGGCAATGCCGTTTATCACAAGTCCAATACTCATAAGATGGAAGAGTATAATGTGCGTACTGTCATATTTTCTGGATTCTCGCAATGCAACTACAGCAATTGCAGATATGAGTGCAGACAAAAAGGAATATACATCACCACTGTTAATGCTGCTGTAATGAGGCAGTATCACAAGATATGTACCAACAAGCGTTATGATAAGATACAGAAAATTAATTTTTATAATGCGTTCCTTGTTAAATAAAGGAGCAAGCACAAATACAAATATAGGATATGTCATATTGAGCATATTTGCATTGGTTACGGTTGTGTACTGCACACCAACAAAAAAAAGGATTACTGCTACAGTATTGGATACTGCACGGGTAAGCACCAGTGGTATATTGTTTGGACGAATGCTCATTTTATGAATGATAACATATCCTGAAGAAATTATAAATCCAATAAGGAATCTGACAAATGATACCTCAATCCCGTGAATAGAGGATGTATTTGTAATATACTTAGCAAACACCGTTGAGAGAGAAAAGGTCACTGCAGAAAACAATACAAGTATTATGCCTTTTGTTCTTTGTGTGGTCATTATAGGAATTCCAATGTGATATATAGTGCGATGAAATGTAAAAATAATAATAAGGAAACTTCAAAAAAATAATTGTTTATGATGTCCCCTTGTGGCCACATACATGTGGTGCCAACTGCTTTAGTTAATTGCAAGTTTAAAAGATGAAAGCAGCTTTTAAAAGTGTCCGTAAAATTTTCATATATGATAAATAAAATCTATTAAAATATATAGTAGCACATAATTTCAGATATGTTGGTAAATGATAATAAAAATTTTTTATTATTAATTTTGCAAAAAAAGTTGTAATATCAATACGGTCTGTGATACAATCTAAACATAACAGTGTTATGTTTAGGAGGATCTATGTTCCAGCTTCTTTTCACACCAATCACGATTAATAAATTAGAAGTCAAAAACAGGATTGCATATCCGGCTTTGGGGTTGCTGTATTCATATGATGGTTCTTTGAATGACCGCTACTATGCATATTTCAGGGAAAAAGCAAAGGGTGGTGCAGGTCTGGTTACAGTGGGGCCGGTAGGTATAGATATTGTAGGGTCAGGCAGGATTGCCTTATCACTTGCATCCGATGATAAAATCCCGGATTTTGCAAAATTGGCACAGATAATAAAAAACGAAGGTGCTCGAACATTTGTGCAGCTTTTCCATGCCGGGGCATATTCATATTCGATGCTTACCGATGGTATACAGCCTATTGCACCTTCTGCTGTATATTCAAGATATTCAAAACAGACACCAAGGGAGATGACACTGGAGGACATAGAAATCGTCCAGAAGGCGTATGTTGATGCTGCATTGCGTGCAAAGGAAGCTGGCTTTGACGGTGTTGAGATTATTGCTTCGGCAGGATATCTCATTACACAGTTTCTATCGCCCATAACAAACAAACGAACGGACAAGTATGGTGGGTCATTTGAAAACAGGGTGCGCTTTCCCAGGGAAGTGATCGAAAAAGTTCGTAACGCTGTGGGCAAGGATTTCCCTATTAGCATACGCATGGCAGGGAATGATTTTGTTCCGGGTAGCAACACCAGCAGGGAAACACCACTGTTTGCCAGAGTATATGAAGAAGCGGGTGTAGATATTATTAATGTTACCGGTGGATGGCACGAAGCTAAGGTACCACAGCTACCCATGGAATTGCCACGTGCCGGATATGCGTATCTTGCTGCACACATCAAGAAAGCAGTGAATGTGCCGGTAATGGCGTCTAACAGGATAAGCATGCCGGATGAGGCTGAAAGGATACTGCGCGATAGTATGGCTGATATGGTCAACCTGGGAAGGGTGCTGATTGCTGATCCATACTGGCCAAAGAAAGCACAGCAGGGGAAAGCAAAGCTTATCAGGCCTTGCGTAGGTTGTAATCAGGGTTGCACCGATACGTTGTTTAGTGGTATGCCGGTTGGATGTATTCTTAACGCTCGTGCGGGGTATGAGTTTGAACGCTCAATTGGAAACACTTCTCATCCGTTGAGGATTATGGTTGTGGGTGCAGGGCCTGGCGGGCTTGAAGCAGCAGTGAGAGCAAAAGAGGCAGGGCATGAAGTAGAGCTATACGAAAAAGAAAATGAAATTGGCGGTCAGTTGCATATAGCTGCTGCACCACCGCACAAACAGGAATTACTTGAAATCATACGGTATTATAAAGCAATGATTGATGAATACGGAATCCCGGTATTTTATAATACCGCTGTGACAATTGATCTCGTACAAGAAAAAAAGCCAGATCACGTGATACTGGCAACTGGTGCGCAAGCGCTTATCCCCCCAATTAAGGGGATTAACCTGCCACATGTATATTCAGCCTGGGATGTTTTGCGTAATAATCCTAAACTGGGTAAAAATGTTGCGGTGATAGGCGGGGGCGCTGTTGGCATTGAAACAGCACTATTTATTGCACATAAAGGAACTTTATCCCCTGAAGCACTACATTTTTTGATGTTATTTGAAGCAGAACCTTTTGAGCGCCTGAAAGAACTAATTACCAGTGGCACAAGTAAAGTAACAATTATAGAGATGCTCCCTGAGATTGGTAAAGATGTAGGGAGGTCAACAAAGTGGATAATGAAATTAGAATTAGAAAAATTTGATGTAAATGTAATTACATCCGCCAGAGTTACTGAGATTACTGATAGTACAGTAATCTTTCTAAAGGAAGATACAGCAGTAGCACGGGAATTTGATAATGTAGTGATAGCAGTGGGCTCTAAGCCTGTTAATCCACTGGGAGATGAATTACAGAAAGCTGGCATTGCACACACTGTCATAGGGGATTGCAAAAAGATAGGAAAGATAAATGATGCCATTCATGAAGCATTTTTAGCGATAGCTAACTTAGAGCACGTAGCAAAGGTGTAACAAAAGATATAAAAAAACGGCGCTTGTAAAAGCGCCGTTTTTTTTTATTCTCCCTTATCATCCCTGTACATTGCCTCAATGATATCTTTATACTTTTCGGCAATAACTTTGCGTTTGAGTTTTAAGGTTGGTGTTATCTCGCCTGATTCAACAGTGAATTCCTGCGGCAGAAGAGTAAACTTCTTAATCTTTTCAAAGCGGGCAAATTCCTTCTGTGCTTCCTCAATGCGTTGCCGGTAGAATTCAACAATCTCAGGTTTAGAGATCAGGTCTCCTTTGCTTGTATAGGATATGTTATGTGTTTTTGCATATTCTTCCAGTGCAAGGAATGAAGGTACCACCAGTGCAGTCACATACTTTCGCTGATCACCAATAACGGCTATCTGTTCTATAAAATGATCAGCGCCAATGGTACTTTCTATCATCTGCGGAGCAATATATTTACCACCGGAAGTTTTCATGAGATCTTTGATACGTTCGGTTATACGAAGCTCACCATTTTCTTCAAAATATCCGGCATCACCTGTCCTGAACCAGCCATCTGGCGAGAGCACTTCGGCAGTTGCTTCAGGCTTTTTGTAATAGCCTTTCATGACATTGCCTCCGCGTACTAAGATCTCACCATTGTTTGGATCAATCTTAACCTCAACATTTGGAAGCGGTTTGCCTACTGCACCAAATTTAAAATTGTACTGCTCATGGCAGGTAACGGTTGCAGTGGTCTCGGTTAATCCGTACCCATAGCAGATGAATATGCCACAGGCATAGAAGAATTCTTCAATTTCCTGTGAAAGAGGAGCTCCTGCACAGGGGAAGAATTTTATTCTGCCACCCACTACATCCCGTATCTTTTTTAATACCAGTGCATCAGCAATTTTGTATTTCAACCGCAAGATTGGTGATATAAAAAGCTGGTCTTTCTTTTTGTTATTATGTTGTGCTCCAACTTTAACTGCCCATTTAAAAAGTTTTTGCTTGGCAGGAGGAGCGCTTTCCAGCCTGTTGAATACCGTTGCATAAATCTTTTCATAGAACCTTGGAACAGCACACATAATAGTTGGTTTCACTTCCTGGATGAATTCAACAATCTTTGCTGGATCTTCCAGATAATTATTGGTCATACCTTTTGCAAAGACATAGTATGTCCATATACGCTCAAATACGTGGCTTAATGGTAAAAATGCTAGCGAGACATCATTTTCATTGGGGTCTATGAGTCGCAGATCATGCTGTTCTTTTTGAAATAAAGCATTGGAATGTGTGAGCATAACACCTTTGGGCTCACCTGTTGTACCTGATGTATAGATGAGTGTTAAAAGATCGTCAAGTTTTCCTCTACTCATCCTCTCTTTGACTTCATCGTCCTTATTAGATTGCTCTCCAATCTTTAAAAAATCACTGAAATACATGATTTTGTCAGACTTTTGAATAGGTACTGATTCTTTAAATACAACAACTTTTTGCAGAAATTTGTTTTCAGGTAGAATCTGCATAACCTTGGAGTATTGTTCTGCATCACCAACAAATATTACTTTAATTTCAGCATGGTTGATGATATACTCTGCCTGTTTTGCGGTATTGGTTGCATAAATAGGGACAGGAATTGCCCGTATACATAGTGAGCCAATATCTGCGATTGACCATTGCGGCATATTCTGCGAAAATATTCCCACTGTTTCCTGTTCGCCTATACCACATTCAATCAATGCCTTACTGGTATTGTGTACCATGTCACCAAATTGTTTCCAGGTAAACTCTTCCCAGCTGTCCTTTGGCTTATACCGCATTGCAACTCTGTCGCCGTATTTTTTAACCTGATCCCAGAATACCTGAGAATAATGTGTGTATCCCATATCCCTACCTCTTTTATATATAATGTTGTTTAAAATTATATGAGTGATTGTTCATTAAAAATTTTACGTATAAATATTAAGATAAGTCAATAAAAATTCTTTAATTAATTGGAATTTTTTTATGATGTTACTGTCACAATGTAAAACTGATATATGCAACAATCATAACTTTTTGCTGTGGAGGTTCATAGAAATCCAGGTTTTTACAATTATGTCATTGACATTTATTATTTGCAATATACATCTAAGTATAAATTTATGATAGTAAAATCAGTCACCTTATTTTTGTACGATTGCGTTGCGTATAATGCAGTATAATGTAGTGTACACTATTCCATATTTTGTTCTTGAATTTTCAATTAGGAATAAATAGTACCAGGTTTTTATATACTGCATGCGTTCACTGTATTGTGCTATGAGAGTGTATATTACGGTATTGAGAGAGCACCTATAAGGAATAATTGTAGATGTAATGTTTGTTCATACTGAAAATTGATTATCATGAATATTTTTAGGTACGATAATTAAATATATCTTATAACATAAAAATCTGGAGATACATGTGAGTTCACTACTTGAATTTACCGACAGCAAGTACATAAAATTTCTGAAAGCCAGGAATAAATATGCGGCCATTGAAGAGCTTGCTGGTGTATTTAAAGGCACCGATGTGTGCTCTGATATCAAAGCATTCATCAATGCATTGAAAGAGCGTGAGGAAATAATGACAACAGGCATTGGTTTTGGGATTGCAGTTCCCCATGCCAAACTTGAATCAGTTCAAAGAATTGCGTTTGCTATCGGTATTTCAAAAAAAGGCATTGACTTTAATTCCATTGATGGCAAGCCGGTTCATCTTGTGGTACTGGTAGCTGCAGGTGAACGCCAACATAAAGAATATTTAAAATTATTATCAAAAATCATGTCAGTTCTGAAAAACGATGTTATACGAAATGAAATGATACAGGCAAAAAACACAAAGGATATTATTGAAATTCTTCGTAATGCTAAGTAATTTCTGGATACATGGATAAACCGCTACATTTCTTGCAGCAATATTATAATAGTATAAAAGTATTTTTTACAACTAGATACGACTTAAAAGAATATATATTACAGATTGGAATCTCGCTTGTTATTGGTGCTACTGCCGGACTTGGATCTATGGTGTTCCATACGCTTATTGAGTGGATGCGGTTTGCCATCAACCCTTCACGTTTTGCACGGTATCTTGAAATTCCATCATTCATTATGGCGATAGTTCCTGTTATTGGAGCCTTGCTCATTATTGGCCTGACCCGATTATTCCCGGAGCAGGCGTCTGAACGAGGAGTGAAAAGTGTTATTAAATCAGTTCTGCTGCAAAAGATGCCAATACCATTTTTCACCACGCTGTTTCATCTTATTGCTTCTGCAGTAACATTAGGAACCGGTGCCCCGCTAGGTCCAGAAGGCCCATCTGCTAAAATAGGTGCCGGCATGGGGTCATATCTATCGTCGCTGTTGGGATTGCATATACGAAAAATGACCACCTATACAGTTGCAGGTGCCGGTGCTGCAATTTCTGCGATATTCAATGCCCCCATAGCCGGTGTGTTTTTTGGTATAGAGGTCATATTGCTTAATGACTTAAAAAATGAATCATTGAGTGCGTTGGTGATAGCTTCTGTATCAGCGGATATTGTTTCAAAGGCATATCTGGGAAACGTTTCATTGTTACAGATTCCCGGATTTCAGGTCAATACATATGAAGTCACTTATTTTATTTTGCTGGCAATAGTGTGTGGTATAGTTGCACTTTTATTTATGGAACTATCGCACATAATTAAAATATTTTTTAAAAAAATCAGTAAAGGTGACACTATAGCCATATTGCTACCTGTATCTATGATTTTTGCCGTTGCAGTAATGTTGTATACAGATATATATGGAATAGGGTATGAATTAATAAATAAAGTCCTGGCAAAAGAATTTCCTGTAAATATGCTCATTATTTTGTTTGCACTAAAAATTATATTTATAGCATTATATTTTCAAACGGGAGCGTATGGAGGTTTATTTGCTCCATCATTATGTATAGGTATACTTGTTGGATTTTTGTTTACATCATTGCTTTCTTTTTTTGGGGTAACACTGGACCCTGTTACCTATGCACTTATCGGGATGGGTGGGATGCTTGCCGGATTAAATTCCATACCGATTACTGCTATATTGATGGTATTTGAATTAACCAATGATTATAGAATTATTCTTCCTGTCATGCTTGCTTCGGTTATCGCTCACCTGACTGTTACGTACTATAATAAAGGGACTATCTATGAATTAGAGTTGCTGGAAGAAGGCATAGATGTGCGCAAAAGCCGAATTAATATTCTTGAATCAGTTAGTGTTCAATCTATAGCCAGAAAAGATTTTCATACTATTACGGCAAGATCACCGCTCAAAGCTGCAATAAATAAATTGATAGATGCGGAAACGGGGCTTATTGTGGTTGATGATAAAGGAGATTATACGGGAATATTATCCTTAAATGAGGTGCGGCAAGCTTTGCTTTCCAGTGAGGTTGTTGAATTGCTGATATGTCGTGATATAGTGTTGCATGCTGATCCCTGCAGCATCAATGATTCTGCAGCAGTGGCATTAAAACGAATGGACGAATATGGAATAGATTTTTTGCCTGTAATAGAAGATAATAAGGTCAAAGCTATAGTATTGTACCGGGATATAATAAGCAGTTACAATAAAATTGTAGTGCAGATGGAAGAAAAGCAGTATGGACATTTTGGTTTATAATGTGGCGATAGTAACATGGCAACAAAATACTTGACGCTAAAGCCATTATGAATAATGTGCATTTGTATAAGAAATGCACTAATAATTCTTTAAAAATATTTTGTTAATAAAAAGGTGTACACCCTCGCCCTCTTCGGCGGCGGGGGTGTACACTATGTTTATTATGTTCACAAATTTTATTTAAAGAATAAATCGTGTATGAAGTGCATAAAACCATGCACACATGTAATGTCACGAGTGTAAAATGTATTATTGGAGGATGATGTATGCAGGATAAGGAATACAGACCAAAGCAGATTGAGAAAAAGTGGCAGGAACGCTGGAATCAGGATAAGGTTTTTGTATCTAAACGTGATAATAACAAGAAGAAATATTATATATTGGAGATGTTTCCGTATCCATCCGGCAGAATACACATGGGACATGTGCGCAATTATTCTATTGGGGATGTGGTTGCACGCTATAAACGGATGCAGGGCTTTAACGTATTTCATCCCATGGGATGGGATGCATTTGGCTTACCGGCAGAAAATGCTGCCATCAAGCATAATATCCCCCCTAAAAAATGGACAGATGACAACATTGCATATATGAAAAAGCAATTTCAGATGTTAGGATACTCATACGATTGGGAAAGGGAGATAGCAACTCATACACCCGAATATTATAAATGGAATCAATATGTATTTATTAAGATGTATGAGAAAGGATTGGCGTACAAGCGGAAAGCCCCTGTCAATTGGTGTCCCACCTGTAACACCGTACTTGCTAATGAACAGGTTGAAAATGGTGTATGCTGGCGTTGTGAATCGCAGGTAACACAGCGTGAACTGGAGCAATGGTTTTTTAAGATAACCGATTATGCCGAGGATCTTTTAGGAGGGCACGATATACTGAAAGAAGGGTGGCCAGAGCGCGTTATTGTGATGCAAAGAAACTGGATAGGCCGCTCCACGGGATTGGTGGTAAATTTTAAGGTTGCCGATACCGGTGAAGATTTTCCTATTTTTACCACACGTCCTGACACAATTTATGGGGTAACATTTATGGTCATAGCTCCAGAGCATCCATTTCTGGAAAGAATACAGGACTCAAAAGTAAAAGCATTTATTAAAAGGATCAAAGAACAGTCACTTGTTGACAGACTTTCAGAAGAAAAGGAAAAGGAAGGCATAGATACCGGAATAAAAATTATAAATCCCTTTAATGGCGACATTGTGCCTCTGTATGTTGGCAATTTTGTTCTTATGGAATATGGTACCGGTGCTATTATGGCAGTTCCTGCACATGATACCCGTGACTTTGCGTTTGCAAAAAAATATGGTATTCCCATAAAACTGGTGATTGATAATCCATCACAACCTATCGATGTTGCAGCAATGAAGGATGCGTATGTAGAGGATGGTATATGTGTTAATTCCGGGCCATTTACTGGTATTAGTAACAAGCAGGCTATTGAAGCAATATCAGATTATGCGGAGAAGGAAGGTATTGGCTACAGAAAAGTAAATTACCGTCTTAAAGACTGGTTGATATCACGCCAGAGATACTGGGGATGCCCTATACCCATTGTGTATTGTGAGAAGTGTGGAGCTCAGCCTGTACCGTATGAAAAGCTGCCGGTAGTGTTACCAGTTGATGTTGATTTTCATGGGGATTCACGTTCGCCGCTTACGATGATGCCCCAATTTTATGAAACTACATGTCCGCACTGTGGTTCAAAAGCCAGACGAGAAACTGATACTATGGATACATTTGTTGATTCTTCATGGTATTTTGCAAAGTTTACATCTCCACATTCACAGGGTATATTTGATTTTGATGAGGTTAATTACTGGACTCCGGTTGACCAATATATTGGTGGAATAGAACATGCTTGTATGCATTTGCTGTATGCACGTTTTTTTACCATGGTTTTAAATGATCTTGGAATTTTACAATACCGTGAACCTTTTACCCGATTATTGACGCAGGGCATGGTAATAAAAGATGGGTCAAAGATGAGCAAATCCAAAGGCAACATCGTTGACCCTGATGACATCATAGACAAATATGGTGCTGATACGGTGAGGTTATTCATGCTTTTTGCTGCGCCACCAGAAAAGGATCTTGACTGGTCAGACAAGGGGGTTGAAGGGTGCTATCGCTTTATTAATCGTGTATGGCGTATAGTTGTAAAATACAGCGATTGTTATACTACTTATAATTATAATGCTATTGAATTAGATACGGTGTTGAAGAACCTTAGAGGGGAGATACACAGAACTGTACAAGCCGTAACTCATGATATTGAAAACAGGATGCAGTTTAATACAGCAATAGCCCGAATGATGGAGCTGGTAAACGCTTTGTATCAGGTAGATGAAAAATTGATACGGACAGATGCCGGGAAAATGGTGGTGTCCGAACTATTCGATAAACTGTTGCCGATGTTAGGGCCATTTGTACCTCATGTTGCTGAAGAATTATGGGAAATGCTTGGGCATACTAATTTTATTGTAGATGAGCCATGGCCAGATTTCAAGGATGAACTGACTGCAAAGGATGAAATAGAAGTTGTGTTCCAGATCAACGGGAAGATTAGATCTAAACGGAATGTCCCTGCTGATATTACAAAAGAAGAAATGGAAAAGGCAGCGCTTGATGATGACAGGATTAAAGGGATGATAGCAGGGAAAACAGTAAAGAAAGTAATTGTGGTACCTGGAAAACTGGTTAATATTGTACTTTAGGTTAACTTAATGGAGTATATACGCCGCTATACATAATATGCCTGTTGCTATTCGGGCTATTGCATCAACAATAAGGGCAAAACGGCTTCCTGTTTGTCCCAGTTCTTCTAGTCCCTGTAAAAATACATTTCGTATCTTTTCTGGATAAATTAAAATAAAGGGCCCTGAAAATACAACTATCAATCCTATAATAAATAGTGGCGTTGATAAAGGATTGGATGATGGGACTTGTGTTAACGGAAAGCCAGCTATTATTAAAGCAATTCCATAAAGAAAATATAACCTGCTGGAAGAAAATTTTATCCATAGTTGTAGCATGTACCTGGGAATTATAAGTTCTAATAGCCCAATTGATATAAGGTATATGCCAAAAAAACATAAATATAATGTTAACATAAAATAGCCTAATTTGACTAAAAATCAGATAAAATAATTGTATATATTCTAAAAAATAGCACTGCATTGTGTGTCAAGTTAATTCAAAATAAAAAGGATGCATTAAGTATGCATCCTTTATAGGAATATATTTATTGAATTTGTTATTTTTTGTCTCTAATCCTTTTACTATATTTATAAACGCCTTTTAAAGTCTTTAAAGGTTGATCTTTTGCAGCAATATTGACTACCCATGCGGGAAGTGATCCTCCAAGTTCAGCATGTACCTGATAAATGACTTCTACGTGATTATCGTCCTTTTTGATTATATCCCATCTGCCTTTCAGAGAAGTCATTCGTACCAAACCACTATCTTTTTTATATGAACTATCATTAATAGATGTCAAAGTGACCCATGCAGTGCCTTTAGTTTCATCCCAGCCGCTTTCAACTTTTACAACAACATCACGGTCTGTTACAACAGGCAGATCAAGTACAAAATACATGTCAATATCTTTTGGATTTCTTACGTTGATTGCCTCCAACTGATTGCACATTCCATACCATTTGTGATAATTATTATAATCCTGGATTACTTTTAATGCTATATCAAATGGTATATCCGAGTAACTTACACCTTTAAATTCTTTATATGGTGAGCCAGGTATGTCGCGTGTGTAAATTTTTAAAGTAGCTTGATCTTCGGTACCTTCATAAACAAGTTTCCATACATTAGTTTGGGAAAAGCCTGTAATTGAGAATGCAATCAAAAAGACACACATTATAAACAATAATAAACGCTTCATAGCGAACCTCCAAATTTAATTTGACTTTAGTGATTAAAATTATTGTACCTTTTCAACCAGTAATGCACCGGCATTCCCAAATGCACCACATAATGAAGCAAGTCCATATTTTGCATCGGGGAACTCAGTACTTAAAATATTGAGCAATGTAATGATAATACGTGCACCGGATTCACCTAAAGGATGTCCCAATGCTATAGCTCCACCCCACACATTTACACGCTTGAAAGGTGCATTTTCATTATCAAGCTTTAATTCACGTATACATGCTAATGACTGACTGGCAAAAGCTTCATTGAGTTCTATAGCTCCAACTTCGTCTAAATTAAGTCCAGTCCGAGCAATTAGCTTTTTGATGGCAGGAATTGGACCGATTCCCATGATTGTAGGGTCGCATCCAGCTAATACACCATAAGAATACTTGTACCTGTATGGCAATCCTAATTTATCAGCCTTTTCACGACTCATGAGAAGCAAAGCACAGGCTCCCTGAGTAAGAGGAGATGATGTAGCTGCAGTTACTACGCCATTAGGTTTAAATGGGGACATCATAGTTTTCATTTTATCTTCATCTACTTTTTCTCTAACCCACTGATCTCTATCAACAAGAAATTCATTCCCATTATCATCCAGTCCTTTTATAGGAACTATCTCCTTTTTAAACTTACCAGAAACTGTAGCTTCCCAAGCCTTTTTATTTGACCACACAGCCATGTTTTCCATATCTTCACGTGATATTTTCCACTGTTCGGCAACTTTTTCTGCCGTTGCACCCATTAAAAGATCTGCACCATTGTAATACTTTAATAGTCTTGGTGGGAAGTCCATATTGGCCCCCATGGGGACTTTTTCCATATCTTCTACGCCAGCAGCAATTATTATATCAGCTTCACCAGTCATAATAGCACGAGCTGCATGCATAGTTGCTGACATACCCGATGGACATTGATTGGTCAATGTATTAGTTGGCACTGATTCTGGTAGTCCGGATGCAAGCCAGGCTAACCTTCCAATATCATTTTGCATGCCGGATGGATTGGCACATCCTACAAAAACAGCATCCACCATATCAGGCGCGACCTTGTTATTGCGCTCAAATAATGCATTATACACTGGTGTCAACAGCTCATCAGGTCGCAAATGTCTAAACCAACCTTTTTCACGATGAGCTCTCCCATTTGGTGTTCTTACACCATCAATGAACACACATTCTCTCATTTGTACCTCTCTTCTTTATTAAGTATTATTTATTTTTGATTTTAAGTTTCTTTTTTGATCGTAAGAATTGATCGATGGCCATTTGCCGTAATATTTTTTTATCGACTTTTTGTACTGCTGTTCGCGGAAGTTCATCAACTATCCTGATGAATTTTGGTACAGCATATTTTGCAACTTTTGATTGCATATATTTTAATATGTCCTGTTCTTTTGTTTTATTTTTGAATTGAGGATATAACTGAACAAAAAGGACAACTAATTCGCTACCGTCTTTTTCAGGATTTGGTATACCAATGGTGGCCGCTGCTTCAATATGTGGATGTTCACTTGCAATATCATCTATTTCTTTTGAATAAACCTTAAAACCTGAAACATTTATCATATCTTTTGTG
Organism: uncultured bacterium; assembly: GCA_937920495.1. Taxonomy (GTDB): domain Bacteria; phylum Spirochaetota; class UBA4802; order UBA4802; family UB4802; genus UBA4802. The sequence continues at coordinate 74,026 of CALEUQ010000011.1, forward strand.
CGGTCAACAATGTAAAAATAGCCACTGGAGTCTATCTGTACAACATCCCCGGTATGAATGAATCCATCAGCATCACAACCACTATTGGGTTTAGGCCAGTATCCTAACATACGCTGGGGTCCTTTTAAAAGCATTTCAGCCTTCTTACCAGCTAACATATCATCGATTGTTAGAATATTACCAGTTTCAAAATCAAGAAAACGGATTTCGGTGTCAGGGAAAGGAATTCCAATAGTTCTCCTTTTTTCAATGGATTTCTTATGTGCTTTTTGACCTGTCTTTTTCATGCGATACGCAATAATTTTAGTAAAAATCCAACCAAAGTTTCTTGGACCTAACATTCTGAATAATTTATTAGTCAAATAACTGTTTCCGGGAATTGAAGATAACAGAGAAACAAGTTGAACGCCAATACGCCCACCTAAAATGCGATAGATTACAGAAGGGTTAAGATGTGTAACTGGTGACATTTCAGATAGACCATAACCTTCCATGATGCCGCTATTTGACCGTTTTTCAAATTCTTCCTGTGTTGATTCAGATAGAGGCGCTGATCCTGAAAGACCAATAATGCCAATGCCACTTAAATCTTCTTTTGCTAATTTCATGAACTGAGCAGGCACACCTATCTGCATAACCGGATAATACTTTTTTATATTTTCAACCATCGTTTTAGTATCCCGAGGATCGTTAATGACAATAATATTAAATCCAAAAAGCATCATAGTATGCATAAGGCAATGACCGTAAGTATGAAAAAATGGTAATCCTAAGATAACAGAGATTGCTCCTTTAAAAGTAAGTCCACCAGCACCCAGTGCATGAAGGTTCTGGATACAATTAGCATATATATTTCTATGTGTGAGCATGCATCCTTTTGGAATACCTGTGGTGCCACCTGTAAATATTAACGTTTCAATATCCTTTTCAACATCAATTGATACTGGCGCAACATCTCCACTGGAACTCTGTATTAGTGAATATAGTTCATAAAGTTGACCACCTGAAACTTTTTTTGAATCTACTTCGATAGTTGGTATGGAAGTATCAGTACGAGTATTGGCTATGATTATTATTCTGATATTAGACTTTTTTATTAAGCTGTGGAATATCCTTATATCACTATCGGTACAAATGATGGCCTTAGGTTTTCCTTCACTAAATTTGTGTTCCATGGCTTCTGAGGGTTCAAGTGAACTACATGGTAGATGAATAAGACCTGCCTTTGAAATCGCGTAATCAGCAATAATAAACTCTGTAGAAGTTGGTAAGATTGTGGCAATAATATCATTTTTGACTAAACCAAACGATTGAAGTTGTGAAGCCAACCTGTTCACATAATCAAGAAGTTGCGGGTATGTAATAAAAAAATCTTTTTGTAGAAGTCCGTTATTTTTATATTTCTTTGCTGCTATTTCCAGAATATCGTACACGGGTTTGTCTGGATAAGGTTTAAAAGTTTTTGGTATACCTAAAACTCTATATTCTTTGTACCAGGGAAAAGATTGCATATATAACCTCCAATCTAACAGAAAAAGACATCTCAACCACAGTAGAAAATGTGGTTGAGATGTAACACATATCTATCAAGTGAATAGGGGTTGGGTTGCCATTGCAAAACTCATATCGCCTTCAATTTTCATTGCACCTGACATAAAGAGATTAACTGGATTTGTTTCCTTTTTCATTAGGGCAGCTGAATCCTTTGTTGTCATACGGAAAATAGATTGTGGTGTTGTGGCTCCATTCAAAATTGCTTCGATTGTAAATTCAGAGCCATCATCATTTTTAAGTTTAGCGATAAAACTTCCCTTTAAGGATGACAATGCGTTATAACGAGCACGTGTCAGATCTTTTTGCATACCTAAAAGCATATCAAGATTATTAGTTTCAATCATTTTCTTTAGATCTGCTTCTGATATTTTTAATCTAAGCATTGCGTTGGGAATGTCACCACAAGTGGAAATATCCTTCCCATCTTTGACTTTAAATCCGTAGGATTTGCCATTAACCTCAACAACCATAGTGATTTCGGTCCCACCTAATTCTTTTGGAGCATTAGAATTTTGAAGCATTTCAGTAGCTACTTTTGGCATTAATTCGGTAAGAAATTGTTCAACAGAAGTATTTGGTGCAATTACCATAAAGCTCCTCCTATAAAATGAATTGAGTGAAAATTTTATGCAAAAGTAATTTTTTGCTTGTAATACTGACATGTCAGTATTTATTAAATTTGTCAAGTGGATTTTTAAAATTTTTTATTTTTTTTATTTTAGATGCGTTAGAGATATCAAGATAGTATGAAGCAAATATTATGAGAGATAAACTAACATTTTAAATCATTGACGATGCGATATATATTTATAAATATCGATTAAAAAATGAAAGGATGGTGATAATGGCTAGATCTGATGAAACACGTGAGAAGATCCTGCAGCATGCAAAAAAATTATTTTCTGACAAGGGATATTATACTACTCAAATTTCAGATATAATTGAATCCGCTAAAATTGGACGAGGAACGGTATATCAATATTTTTCAAATAAAGAGCACCTTTTCATATCTCTTTTGGAAAGATTCTTAATGGAATGGGAAGATTATTTAAAAGAGTTATCTATTCATGAAGATTTGAGCACTATTTCACATCATGTATATCTTAAAAGCAGGATCATGCAGGCGTTCAGATTTTTTTTTAGTGATAGAGATAGAGCTAACATAATTTTAAGAGTGGGATTGGGATTGCCTGAACATTTTGAGCAAAAAATAGAACATTTTGAAAATAAACTTATTAGCTTAATAATCAAAGATCTAAAAATAGCGGTAGAATATGGCCATATATTAAAGGATACTGATCTAACTTTCACAGCAAATTTAGTTGCTGGCGGCGTGTTTAGAATTGCACATTATTATCTTACTATCCAGAAGAATGACGAAAAATTACTTAATGATATAAACATGCTTTCAGACATGGCTGCAAAAATTATAGGGAAAGGGATTTTTAATAAAAAATAGTTGACTATTTTAAGTGTCCATATAAGTACTGACATGTCAGTACTTATATTTATTGAGGAGGTTATTATATGGTAGAAGAAATTAGTTTTGCATTGTCTGAAGAACAACAGATGATGCAGGATACCGTTAGACAACTTGTACAAGCACAGGTTATTGATAATATCCATCAATGGGATGAAAATCGATTACTTGACAAACAAGCAGTGCAAAAATTTTGGGAGTTAGGTATAATACAGTCAATGATTCCAGAAGAGTTTGGTGGGTATGGTATGGGATCTTCACCAGTATTGCATACCCTGGTTTTAGAAGAATTGGCTTCTGGTGACATGAGTTTTGCAGTGCATGCAATGTTACCTGCACTTTTTGTATTACCGGTAGTTAGTTTGGGTAGTGTGGAACAAAAAGAAAAATATCTCCCTGAATTTTGTAATGAATCATTTGTTCCTGCAACATTAGCGGTTAATGAACTTAGTGTTGGTTTTGACATCTGGAATTGCGAAACTAAAGTTGAAAAGAAAGGTAATTCGTATATTTTAAATGGGAAAAAATGTTTTGTTCCTCTGGCAAATGAAGCAAAGTATATGATTGTTGTGGCAAACTATGAAAGTAATCCGCATTTGTTTATAGTAGAGAATGGTATAGAAGGAGTAATTGTTGGAGAAAGAGAGAAAAACTGCGGCTGGTGGGCATTACCAACGTATGAAGTATCTTTTGAAAATTGTGCCATTCCTGAGAATAATATCTTAGGAGATAAAACCGCCATTTATTGGCTTTTGCAAAGAACAAGAACAGCAATGGCTGCAATTGGTACAGGAATTTCACGTTCTTCATATGAATATGCAAAGAAATATGCAAAAGAACGGCAGCAATTTGGAGAACCTATAGCTAGCCGACAATCCATAGCCTTCATGATAGCTGAAATGGCATACGAAGTAGATGCAATGCGTTTGTTAACATGGAAAGCTGCATCAACCATAGAATTAGGTATCGATGCAAACCGTGAATCATTCCTTGCAAAAATATATGCAGGTGAAATGACAATGAAAATAACTGATTATGGTGTTCAGATTCTTGGTGGCCATGGATATATCAGAGATCATCCTGTAGAGCGATACTATCGAAATGGGCGTAGTATTGCGCTTTGTGAAGCTATGTCAATTATTTAAGAGAGGAGGATAATGATGATACAATTAGCAACACCGGATTATATAAAAACATTACAGGATAATATGCACAAGTTAGCTGAAGGTGTATTGCGTCCAATTTCAAGGAAATACGATGAAGCCGAACATGAATATCCCAAAGAACTTGATATGTTCAGGGGGATAAAAGTAATGGCAAGGCCAAAAAAGAAAAAGGAAGGGGAGAGTGCTTCTAATGATGAAAAGAAACCCAAGCGTGGGGCAAATTTAGGAATGGTAGTAACTATCGAAGAGATGTGTTGGGGAGATGCTGCACTGTTATTGTCATTTCCTAATGCAGGTCTGGGGAATGCTGCTATTTTAGCTGTTGCTAATGATGAACAACTGGAAAGGTTTGGCAATAAATGGGCAGCTATGGCAATTACTGAACCAGGTGCGGGTTCTGATTCAGGTGCCATTACAACAACAGCAACTCGCGATGGTGATTATTGGGTGCTTAACGGTGAAAAAATATTTGTAACATGTGCGGATAGAAGTGAAGTGGTAGTGGTGTGGGCGACAGTTGATAAAAAAGCAGGAAAAGCCGGTATAAAATCATTTGTTGTAGAAAAAGGTACTCCAGGTTTTACACTGGAACATCTGGAGCACAAATTAGGAATTAGAGCATCTGATACAGGAACCTTTGTTCTCAGCGATTGCAGGATACCCTACAATAATATTTTGGGTGATCCTGAAGTGAAGATGTCAACTGAAGGCTTTAAGGGCGTAATGAAAACATTTGATAATACCAGACCACTGGTTGCTTCCATGGCTACAGGTATTGCGCGTGCTGCCGTAGAATTTACCAAAGAACAATATGAACAAAAAGGATATGTGTTTGATTATAAGAAGAATTTATCCAATGTTTCTGCTGCTGAACGAGAATTGTATCTTATGGAAGCAAATGTAGAAGCTATGCGACTTTTAACATGGCGCGCAGCATGGATGGCAGATAATGGTCAGTTTAATAATCTGGAAGCTTCGATGGCCAAAGCAAAAGCGGGGCGATATGGAACATTAATAACGCAACGATGCTGTGAATTACTTGGACCGGTAGGGTATTCTACTCATTATCTTGCAGAGAAGTGGATGAGAGACAGCAAGATTATGGACATTTTTGAAGGTACTGGACAGATACAGCATCTGATTATTGCGCGCAATGTACTGGAGATGTCAAGTAAAGAACTTAAATAGAATAAATATACATTTTTTAGGAGGTTATCATGCAAAATGTAAGTGATGTTAAGAAGATTGCAGTTATAGGTTCAGGAGCAATGGGTCACGGGATTGCGCAGGTGTGTGCACAAAGTGGGTTAATGGTTACCATGATAGATATTAAGCAGGAATTTCTGGATAATGCGTTGAAAAAAGTGAGAGACGGTCTGGATTTTCTTGCATCAAAAGGGAAATTGCAGGGCACAGTTGACGAAGTTTTAGGCAAAATAAGTGTTACAACTGATTTACAAAAAGGTGTATCTGATGCTCAGATAATAATAGAAGCAGTGCCGGAAAATATGCAACTTAAAAAAGATGTATTTTCAAAAGCTTCTTCATCGTGTTCTAAAGATGCTATATTGGCCACAAACACTTCTACGATGAGTATAACTGAGATAGCAACTGCTGTAACAAACCCTGAACGATTTGCAGGAATGCATTTTTTCAATCCTGTCACCAGAATGAAATTAGTTGAATTAATATATGGTGCAAAAACATCTGAGAGCACGATTAATATTTTATATGAATTAACAAAGAAGATAGATAAATACCCGGTTAAAGTTTTAAAAGATCGTCCGGGATTTATTGTTAACAGAATAAGTGCGCCAAACCAGGCATTGCTAAGCGCTATTTTGGATGAAGGTACGATCAATCCGGCACAAATTGATGGTAAAATGAAGAAAATGGGTGTGAAGATGGCTCCTTTTGAAACAGCTGATTTTGTTGGATTGGATGTTTTTTGTCACACACTGGAATATTATGCTCAGACACTATCGCCACAGTATAAACCCGGAAAATTTTTATTAGGATGTCTGGAAAAAGGTCAGTTAGGGATGAAAAGTGGAAAAGGGATCTATGAGTGGAAAGATGGTAAGGCTATCATACCGGATATGCCAGATACTGATGAAATCACACCATTGCATTTTATGGCAGTACAGGTTAATGAAGCAGTAAAAGTATTCAAAGAAGGTATTGCAGCAAGTGTCCAGGACATTGATGATGGTGTAAAATATGGAATGAATGCATTTGCGGGTCCATTTGCACTTGCATCAGGGGTTCAACCGCAACAATTGGCTGATTGTTTACATTATTTAGCAGAGCGATATAAATTGGACATTGTAAAACCCGAACCGGAAATCATAGATGGTTCTTTTAAAACAATAGGAAGATAGGAGGTCTGGTATGTCAGATGCGGTATTGTTTGAACAAAAAGGAATGATTGGTATATTAACCATAAACAAGCCTAAAGCAAATCAGCTAAGCCATGACGTGTTTGAAACGATGAGGAAATTGCTGGATACACTGGAAATAGATAAAAATATACGGGTATTAGTAATAACAGGATCTGGGGATAAGATTTTCTGTGCTGGTGCTGATCTTTCACAGGGTTTTGGAGATTTTAGTGCTGTTGATTTTTTAAAGCGTGGACAGGATGTATGGAACAAGATAGAAGATTATCCCAAACCTGTTATTGCTGCACTGAACGGTCATGCACTGGGTGGTGGATGTGAATTAGCAATGGCATGCCATATACGGCTTATGAAAAAAGGTGCTCGTATTGGTTTAACCGAAACAAATTTAGGTATAATGCCAGGATATGGTGGCACGTTGCGACTGCCGCGATTAGTGGGAAGAGCAAAAGCATTAGAATTGATGCTATTTGGTAGACAATTGGAAGCAGATGAGGCATTAGAATTAGGTCTTGTTAATAGAGTATTTGAAGAACAGGATTTTATGGGCCAGGTACTGAAATTTGCTGAAGAATTAGCAAGCAGACCACCTTTATCAGTTAAGGCAATCTTAAAAGTTATGTCGGCAGGGCCTTCAATGTCGCCTGAGATGCATTTAAAGATGGAGCGAGAAGAACTGGCTAAATTATTTACTACTAAGGATTGTATGGAAGGAATGATGGCATTTGCACAAAAGCGAAAACCTGAATTTAAAGGTGAATAAATATATAGCTGTAAAGAACCTCCTGCTTTGTATATAAACCTCGTATTGTCTATACGAGGTTTTTTTCTTGTATTTAGAATTATATTGTTTTACTGTGGCAAAAGTAAATACTGGATTGTTCGGGATGATGTAAAGTAAAATAAAACTGAATTAAAATGATGGCAATATAATTATTGTTTTGGAGTTGGGAATGCCTCACGTATTAAGTAAAGAAAACAGCAAACAGAAAACACTGATAATGCAAAAATCACAGGTGCTGTTTTGGGAAAAAGGATATGCTGAAACCAGTATGAAGGATATAGCCAACGAATGTGGTTTCAGACCTGCCAATATCTATAATTTTTTTGAAAGTAAAGAAGAGATATTGTTCTCAATCTTAAAAGAAGAAATGGAAGAGATTGTTAATCCAATCAGATATATGGAAAAGGAAGATGGAGATCCATTACAGCAATTGAGATTTTTAATAGAAACTCATGTTAAAATTACTTTAGGGGAAAAACGAGCGTCAAAATTACTGTTTGATACAGAACTCAGGAATCTTTCTCCTGAGAGAAGAAAAGTTATTCTGGATCTAAGGGATGAATATAATAGGATAGGATATTCCATACTCAGGCGTGGGATTGAAAAGGGATTATTCAGAAAAATTGATGAGAAAGTTGCATTACATCTTATCGCTTCAATGATTGTCAGAACCAGGTTATGGTTTTCCCCCCAGGAGTGGATGACCATTGATGATTTAATTGAATTTATCTTCCAGTTTGCATTAAAAGGATTATCATAAGAAAATTGCTAGTAGTTTTAACAATATGCAGAAAAAAGAATGCAAGCGATGCGGTGCCTGTTGCTTTGTGAATATGATTGCATACGCAACTGAGGAGGATCTCATACGCTGGCGTGCAGAAGATCGTCATGATATTTTGCATATAATTGAAAATGAAGGCAGCATCTGGGCGGGTGATCATTTAGTTTCTTCTCGTAATGGGCATTCGATAGAGCGATGTCCATTTTTAATTATGGATGATAATGGCCTTTATAGTTGTACCATTTATGACACACGACCGTCAGTGTGCAGAAATTTTGAGCCAGGCGTTTCAAGGATGTGTCCTCAATATGAGGATCAATAATAAATAATAGGATGGTATAATGTATAAGAACCGGGCTGTTACTCTTATAATAATAAATGGTATAATTTTTCTGATCCAACTTTTGTTGAGTAATACAGTTGTCCCTTATACGTTTGCCAACAATGTTGTATCTATAGATATTGTTACGTATTACTTTGGTTTAATTCCGAATCTTGTGATTGATAAAGTTTATGTATGGCAGATATTTTCGTATATGTTCCTTCACAGCACTTCAGGTTTTGCACATATTATATTTAATATGTATGCACTTTTTATCTTTGGCATGCCAGTAGAACGATTATGGGGGAGCAAAAAATTTCTTTTATATTATTTTACATGTGGTATTGGCGCAGGGGTGGCAATTTTTGTGATATCGCTATTATCAGGTGGGATGGGATATTATATACCTACTATTGGTGCATCAGGGGCAGTTTTTGGGCTACTTCTGGCATTTGGCATATTATTCCCGGATGTTGAGATTTTACTTTTTTTTGTCATACCGATAAAAGCACGAACACTGGTGATATTATATGGTGCGCTGGAACTATTTCTGGAGTTCTCCGGTGGATTTGATAATATTTCACATATTGGGCATTTGGGTGGATTGGCCACCGGAATATTATATTTTATCATTACTCGCAAACATGCTATAAGATATAAAACGAGAGGATTTGTTGCGTTAAAAAAGAAAAAAGAAGCTATTCCAGCCAACCATCAAGTCGATACAAAGGAGATTGAATTGCAGAAAACTATCGTACAAAAATTACGCACTCAGGGTGAGGACGCGTTAACCGATGATGAAATACAGTATATACGGTATAAGGAAATTATGCTTGAAACAAAAGCTATCAATTGCGACATTACTATATTTGAGTCAGATAGTTGTGAAAATTGTATTGATAGAGATGCGTGTTTTGTAAAAATTGTGAAGAATTTGCTTGAATGGTAGCATGAATCATTAACTTTATAAAATAAATAGCGATAGTAATGTGAAATTAATCTTTACAATAGAATTGTGGTAATGTAAGGATGTTATACTGTTAGGAAATGATATTACAATTGTTTATTGAGCTATTTTTAATTAGAAAAGAGAATGATTATAGTTGTTATAGCTACAATATAATAAATTTAAAAAGAAGGGAGAACAACAATGGCAAAGCGTGTGTATCTGTTTGGTGGTAACGTTACAGAGGGAACTGCTGATATGAAGAACCTTTTAGGCGGTAAAGGTGCTAATCTGGCAGAAATGGCACGTATTGGCATTCCAGTTCCTGCTGGCTTTACTATTACAACAGACGTATGTAATGAATATTATAAAAATAATCAGAAAATGCCCGATGGGCTAAAAGAAGAAGTTGTCGCTGCATTACACAAGGTGGAAGAAATTATGGGTACTAAGTTTGGTGACCCATCCAATCCCTTACTTGTGTCTGTTAGATCAGGTGCACGGGCATCAATGCCGGGAATGATGGATACAATCCTTAATTTAGGAATAAATGAAGATGTGGTCAAAGGGCTCATAACAAAAACAGGGAATGAGCGGTTTGCATGGGATTCATACCGCCGTTTCATCCAGATGTATGGTGATGTGGTACTGGGATTAAAGCCTGAAAGCAAGGATGAGCACGATCCATTTGAAGTAATCATGGATGAACTGAAGGAAAAACGAAAGGTTAAAAATGACCTTGAGCTTACTGTAGATGATTTAAAAGAACTGGTAGCGCGGTTCAAAAAAATTATTAAAGAGAAACTCAATGTATTGTTCCCAGATGATCCTTATGAGCAGTTATGGGGAGCTATTGGTGCTGTTTTCAGGTCATGGAATAATGAACGAGCAATACTTTACAGAAAGATGAATAATATTGATGATAGCTGGGGAACAGCAGTAAATGTTCAGGCTATGGTATTTGGTAATATGGGCAATGACTGTGCAACTGGTGTTGCCTTTACCAGAGATCCTGCTACAGGCGCAAAGGAGTTCTTTGGTGAATACCTGATTAACGCACAGGGCGAGGATGTGGTTGCAGGAATCAGAACACCCCAACAGATTACCCTTGAAGGTTCTCGACGATGGGCAAGAGAAAATGGCGTATCGGAAGAAGAACGTAAACAGAAATACCCATCGCTGGAAGAATATATGCCAGAAGCATATAAGCAATTAGTAGATGTGTATAAGACTCTTGAAAAACATTACCGCGACATGCAGGATATAGAGTTTACCATACAAAATAAGAAGTTATGGATGCTACAGACACGAAATGGTAAACGAACTGCCCGTGCAGCAATAAATATCGCTGTGGATATGGTTGAAGAAGGTCTTATAACAAAAGAAGATGCTGTTTTGAGAGTAGATCCACAATCGCTTGATCAGCTGCTTCATCCAACATTTGATCCAAAAGCACAACGCAAGGTTATTGCAAAGGGTCTTCCTGCTTCACCGGGTGCAGCTACGGGGAAAATTGTATTTAATGCTGATGATGCCCATGAATGGAAAGAACGTGGTGAGAAGGTAATTCTTGTTAGAATCGAAACATCTCCCGAGGATTTAAAAGGAATGAATGCTGCTGAAGGTATTCTTACTGCACGTGGTGGTATGACATCGCATGCAGCTGTTGTTGCCAGAGGAATGGGGAAATGCTGTGTATCAGGATGTGGAGCTTTAGAGATAGACTATGCCAAGCGAACACTCAAAGTTGATACTATTGTATTAAAAGAAGGGGATTATATATCAATAGATGGTTCAACGGGAGAGGTAATGCTTGGTAAAGTTGCGACGGTTGAACCTGAAGTTACTGGTAAATTTGGCACAATTATGCAGTGGGCTGATGAAATAAGAAAGCTTAAAGTAAGGACCAATGCTGATACCCCACATGATGCAAAGGTAGCACGAAATTTTGGAGCCGAAGGGATAGGGCTCTGCAGAACCGAGCACATGTTCTTTGAAGGTGACAGGATAAAAGCTGTACGTGAAATGATTCTGGCAGATACGTATGAGGGAAGGAAGAAGGCGCTTGATAAATTGCTGCCTATGCAAAGGGAGGATTTTTACGGCATATTTAAGGCTATGGAAGGCTTAGGAGTAACCATCAGGCTACTTGATCCACCATTACATGAATTTTTGCCACATGATCTGGAATCACAAAAGGAGATGGCAAAAGAATTAAACATAACGGTTGAAGATGTAAAGGCAAAGGTTGAAGAACTTCATGAGTTCAACCCTATGTTAGGGCACAGGGGTTGCCGTCTGGGTATTACGTATCCTGAAATTACAGAGATGCAAGCCCGTGCAATATTTGAAGCAGCGTGCCAGCTTATAAAAGAAGGTGTTGATGTTAAACCTGAGGTTATGGTTCCATTAGTTGGCCATGTCAAGGAACTTATCATGCAGAAGGAAATCATTGTGAAAACTGCTGAAGCTGTCATGAAAGAGATGGGAGTGAAAGTTGAGTACATGGTTGGTACAATGATTGAAGTACCAAGGGCTGCAGTCACAGCTGATGAGATTGCAAAAGTTGCTGAGTTTTTCTCTTTTGGAACAAATGACCTTACTCAGATGACATTTGGTTTTAGCCGTGATGATGCAGGCAAATTCCTGAAAGAGTATGTCGATAAGAAAATTTTGCCAAATGACCCGTTCAGGATACTGGACAGGGATGGTGTAGGACAGCTCATTAAAATGGCGTATGAGAAAGGGCGTTCGGTTAATCCAAAATTAAAATTGGGTATTTGTGGTGAGCACGGTGGAGAGCCAAGTTCGGTTGAGTTTTGTCATATAGTGGGGCTTGATTATGTAAGCTGCTCACCATTTAGAGTTCCTATTGCACGATTGGCTGCAGCGCAGGCAGCAATACGGTTTCCCCGGTAAGAAGGACAAATCATTCAAAGACTTTTGAATATACTTGGCATCGGGTGGCCATAACAGTGGCCACCTATAAAGATTATATTAAATTTTTGGGGGATATAACAGTGAAGATTAAATTATTGTTTATTTCTTTTTTTATTCTACTCCCCATGGTGCTGTTTGCAGACTATGATAAAGCGTTGAAACTGTTTGAACAGGGAAAATATGATGATGCATTAACGGAAATAGCCTCAGTCCTGGATGTTTCAAAAGATTTTGAACCAAATTCGCCAAATTATAATCTTCGATATCTAGCCGGCCATATCCATGTTAAGAAAGGCAATTATGAATCAGCCCTTACCCATTTAAAGCGGTGTGCGGAAATTCAGAAAGACAGTATTAATCCACTCATAGATATCGCGTTTGTGTATATAGATCAAAAGCGCTATACCGATGCAATGGCATGGGCTCGAAAGGCATTGCAGCTAAAGCAGGCACCGGTTGCATATTATATTTTGGGGGTGTCCTATGCCGGTATTGGATCATATTGGCAGGCAAAAGAATATCTTGAAAAAGCTATCTCACTTGATCCGGAGATGTACTATGCATATAATGAATTGGGTAACGTGCTGATGTTTTTAGGCAGAATCACACAGGCACAGACTGCATATTCAGCTGCATATGCATTGGCACCTTCACACGCATTTATATGCAATAATTTAGCCATGAGTTATGTTCAGGCGGGTGATGTCAAAAAAGCCGCTGAAATCATAGAAAAGGCAAGAAAGCGTGCACCTGATAACACTGTCATTGTGGAAAATTATAATCGAATTGTCAGCTTAAAAGATAAGTAACATACTCCCGGTGAAAATTAAATCCAAATATTTACGTGGTGACATTATCCAGTGGTTGCTGGATGATGAAGTATCATTATATTTTTTATTGAAAATCATTCCTGGTTTTAAAGGGCATGATATACACAAAGAAATCAATCCAACGTTACATTCAGCTTTATATTCAGCACATAAAAAAGCCTATAAGTATTTTGATACGCCCGGTATTGGGATTATGTGGTTTTTTTCATCCCTAGTGGAAATTGGATTTAAGGCAAGTGATAATGCGGTGTACAGAGTTCTTAAAGAAATCCTTACATATCAGCAGGATGATGGTGGATTTACATTAAACTGGAAACCTTTCTGTTCAACAGCCTGCATTACCGGTCAGATAGTGTATAGCTTGATTGAAAGTGGATATCAGGGAAAAGAACTGGAGAATGGTATTACATGGATTTTAGATCATCAAAGACATGATGGTGGCTGGCTTCACTGTCCTGTTGCTTCATTTGGTGATGCACTGAAATATTTGTTGTTTAAACGTGCCGGGGAAGGAATTAGATTAGAACATACTGATGTTCCAAGTTGTGCTGTTGCAACTGTCATGTGTGCCAGGGCTTTAATGAAAATAAATAAACAAAACAGCAATGACAGTGTACAAAGAGCTATCGCCTATATATTACGTAATGATGCCATGTTTAAAGAAACAGGATGCCGATGCAGAGTTGCCTATAATCATGAATTGTTAGGATACCCGTTTTATTTAGATTATGATAGTATTGATGCTATTCATTTTTCACTTCTTTTGGGTGAAAAAGCTTTGTCGTTGCGGATACGGTTATTCAATCAGTGTATAAAAAAACAATTTGATGATGGAAGTTTCCCGTTAGAGCACAGACGAAGAGGTTGCATGCATGATTTTTTGCAATTACCTGTAAAAAGAGGGGAACGGGATAAACTGACAACAATCCGTCTATTATCCATGTTGCTTGGTACAGGTAATGCAATTATGGAATAATATTAATTATAAAACGCGTATCCTGCTGAAACACAGAATAAAATAGAATCAATAGTAGCGCTTTGTTTTGTATAAAATATTTGACTTGTTTGTGGATTCACAGCTTCTGGTGTGGATGAAAATACAACATTATTGCGAATCCATTCTGCGCCAATTTGTACAACAAGACCGCCACTAAAAAATATGCTAAGCATTGCGTCTATGCCATACGTAATAGTTGAAAACTCCTGTGTTGGTGGTGGGGTATACCCATTAATAAGTATGCCCGCAATAGGGGTTGGATTATAGGTAGCAAATGCGTAGCCAACCATAGGTGATACAGCAATGTCCAAGGGTTTTCTATTTGAGACGTGAAATGATGGGCCAAAATATACGGAATAATCGCTGTACAATGTTTTTTTCCAGGATTGATAATCTGCGCCAAAATTTGTATTCTGTATTATTACACTTCGTCGTATTTTTGATCGTATACCAATATAATCAATGGGCATGTATTCTCCGCTTATCGTTATTCCAAACGCTAAATGTGACAGATAAATGAGTTTGGTTATTTCATTTTCAAATGTATACGTAGAGGTTTTAGTAAATTTTTCTTCTGCTGCAATGAGGTCACCATACGGAAGACCAATAGAAACTGAGGCTGTAAGCATAATCTGATCTTTGTGAATACCTTCAGGAGGCTTATCCAGTTCGTCAAATTCCGAAGCATAGGAAACAAAAGAAATTCCAACAACATATATTGTGATCAAAAGTTTGATACATGTGTTCCATTTCCATTTCATTTTTTATTATCTTCTTGTACGATAGCTAAGATTTGTTTTACCACCTGTTTTGCAATGTCATCATACTGGGAGCTATCTATTAAAATATCATTAAGATCCCATATTAATGATAAACCACAGCAATATTTTGCTCTATAACGCCAGTCCCATGCCCTTCCAGGTTCTTTACGGACAGTTAAGAGTATCTCGCCATTTTCAGTATTTATAGCTTTTAATGTAAATGTATCAATACAGTTTGGTTCGTGTTTGTTATTCCTGTATGCCTGTAACGCAGAGCCACGGCCAATAATGATAACATCAGCACCTAACAATTTCCCAATTTTAACAGCCTGTTTATCGTCAATCAAACCAGATGCAGAAAGCTGTTGTTCTTGCAAAATTTTTTGTATGGCTTCACGTTCAATGGTGGTAACTTTACCGCTTTTGAAAAACTGATGTGAGATAGCATCAGCAAATTCATCACCCCAGCCAGCACCTTTTATGTCAAAGGGGAAAACAGCAACCCGCTTCATTCTTTTTTGTATTGCCTGTTTGTTGGTATATGCTACATCGATGGTTGAACAGGTACATAGTGAAGATACAGTAATAAGAACCCCTAACATTTTAAAGAATTTCATAATGTATTGCTCCTGCCATAAAATATAAATTTTGCTCTCTGTAATATTCAGCATTATAGTAATTTTCTTACTACTGGTTTACGGTATATATAATCAAATGTGTACTGAATATATTAGTGCTTTTATAGTATAATACCATTATATAACGTATTTTGACAAATATTATTTTTACCATGACTATATTTTTTATTGTACATGAAATATCTTATAAGTATATTCATTATTCCTTGGAATTTTTTTAAAAATTAATGTTTTGGCTTAAGACAGGATAAATTATATTTGAAATATAAAAGGCATATTGTAGTGTGAGAACAATTTTAACCATTTCTGTTTTGATGGAGCATTGTGCATGAATGAAAAAAAAATTAATATATTAATTATAAATTATGAATTTCCGCCGTTAGGAGGTGGTGGAGGAGTTGCCACGTATGATCTTGCATTGGAGTGGGTAAAAACAGCAGATGTGCACGTCATCACTTCATCGTTCAAGGGGTTACCATCATATGAAAATGTTAATGGGATTCATGTACACCGGGTAAAGATCTTATTCAGAAAATCCAGGGATGCGGCAACATTTATTTCAATGTTTAGCTACTTACCTGCCGGTTTTATAAAGGCACTATCGCTTGCACTGAAATATAAGTTTGACGTCATCAATACTCATTTTGTGGTACCATCAGGCCCCTTGGGGTATGTCATTTCAAAATTGTTTGGCATTCCCAATGTGTTATCATTGCATGGTGGCGATATCTATGATCCAAGTAAAACGCTTTCGCCACACCGTAATCGTTTTTTTAAGGCTGTTGTGCGTTTCCTGCTTAACAGGGCTGACATAGTTGTGGCCCAATCGTCAAATACTAAAACTAATGCAATAGAATACTATGCTCCAAAAAAAGAGATAGAGATTATTCCATTAGCGTTTCACCCACCAGTACTGCCAAAAACATCACCAAAAAGGCTGGGACTTAAGGAAAAGGATTTTATCTGCATAACAATAGGAAGATTAATAAAACGCAAATCTATTGATGTGCTAATAAGGGCAATAGCCCTTATTAATAAACCTAACGTGAAACTTCTCATCATGGGAGATGGTCCCGAGCGAGAATATCTGGAATCACTGGTAGAAGAATTGTCATTACAGGACAGAGTAAAATTTCTGGGTTTTGTTGCCGATGAAGAGAAATTTGCCTATCTTTCGCAATCTGATTTATTTGTGCTTACATCAATGCATGAAGGATTTGGCATTGTATTTATGGAAGCTATGTATTGCGGATTGCCGATTGTTGCAACCAACCATGGCGGTCAGGTTGATTTCCTTACCCATGGCGACAATGCATTGTTAATTAATGTTGGTGATACAAAAGGATGTGCTGAAAGTATTATGAAGTTTTACAGTGATAAAAGGCTTTATTCACGCTGTTCAGTAAATAATAAAAAAAAGATTACAAACTTTTTTGCCGAGAATGTAGCAGGGCGGTATATGAATATTTTTTTACAATTAGTCAATAAAAAATGAAAATTAAAACAGCACTCATCACTCAAAACAAGGAATTAGTTCTGGAAGTAAGAATGCTTGAGCTTTTGGATGTAAGTGTGCATGGTACCATTAATACCCTTAAAGACGAAGGATTTGATATCGCACTATTTGATACGGAACAGATAGACATAAGTGATGCACAATTTTACCTTTCAAAATTGCGGAAACGGTTTCAGCGGTTACCGGTAATTCTTATTGTACGTGCGGGGTTTCTAGAGTCGATTCACAGGGACTGGTTCTTTGATGATTTTATTGTGTTCCCATTCAGAAAAGGTGAATTGAAAACACGTATTAACCGTTTGATAGGTGCTGAAATTGAATTAAAGGAATCGGTAATTAAGGTTGGGAATGTAATAATTGAGCCCGAAAAATACACAGTAATAGTGAACGATGAGAAAATATTTTTAACATTCAAAGAGTTTGAATTGCTAAAATTATTAGTAGAAAATAAAGGTATTGTGTTTACACGCCAGGAATTACTATCCCAGATCTGGGGAGTGGAATATATTGGGGGTACACGGACGGTAGATGTACATATTAGAAGATTAAGGATGAAATTAGGGGATGAATTCAATAATATTATAGAAACAATACGAAATGTTGGGTATAAGTGTAAAGAATAATCTTAGAAATATGCTTGCCAATATGTAAATTGCGTAATTAATGTTAAAAAATGTCGCTATTTATTCTTTAAAATTATTATATGAATAATGCAGTTCACAATGAACAATTTTTCTTCAAAAATTATCCTTGAGGGATAAATGGTGAAAAAAGAAAAAAAGTAATAATTTACATTTAATAAAGATTGAATGGAGTTGTCATGAATCAGGTAAAAAAGATTGAAAAAGTGCTGGAATCAGCCTTACATGAAGATCTCACACCATACTTTGCTCTGGTAAAAGCAATGCGGAAGCATTTGCCGTTGTTTGGTTCTACAAAACGCATTACTGCTGCATTACTTAAAGAATATATTGGGGATATCTCCAAATTGGATATAGCGGACGTTGCTGCATTAAACTTTACAAAATCTTCTGACGGGACTATTGTATTTGAAGATATCAAGGACGGCAAAGCAAGAATTTTTATCAACATAGGCAAAAATCACAAGATAACGCCGGGCGACCTTATTCGAGAAATATCAAAGCGTTCAGGTATAGACGGAAAGCTTGTTGGAAAGATTGATATCCATTCTACGTATTCATTTATTGAAATACCAGAACAATATGCCGAGCTGGTGTTAGTGTCGCTGGATAAAGCACGGATAAAAGGTGTCCCTATTGTAGTTGAGCCGGCAAAAAAGAAAAAGAAACTATGAGATAATGATAGATACACAGTGCCCTATCTGTACATCATCATCATTTAAAAAAATATCGGATACGCTCTTATTATGCAAAGTATGCAGTACCGTGTATAATGCCGGATATGCTCCTGCTGTATACTGCGATGATTATTTTGGCAAGGAATATCATGCACAGTATGGGAAGACGTATGAGGAAGATTTTGAGTCAATATATGCTGCTTCGCTTTTTCGATTAAAAATAATACAAAATCTTTCAGGCAACAACCTTTCAGGCAAAAGCCTTCTTGATATTGGCTGTGCTCTGGGATTTTTTTGCAAAGCTGCCAGAGACGCTGGCTTTGGTGTTGTTGAAGGTCTGGAGATATCACACTATGCTGCCGATTACTGTAAACAACAATTCAACATCCCTGTCCATGTTGCCGGATTTGAACAATTTGCTGCCAACAGGAAATATGATGTGATAACAGCATGGTTTGTGATAGAACATTTTGCCAAACCATATGCTATGCTATCAAAAATATATGACATGCTACAAGACAGGGGCATTTTTGCCTGTACTTTGCCATCGTATTTTGGTCCATTGTTTTATTGCCACAGAAAACAATGGATAAATACGCATCCACAAGATCACCGTATAGATGTAGCACCGTGGAGTATTAAAAAGCTTTTAAAGCGCATAGGTTTTTCTTATGTCAGGTGTTTTCCCTCTGGTTATCATCCTGAACGTTTCGGAGCTATCGCACAAAAACATAAAAATTTGTATGTTAAACTCAGCAATATATTGTGTTTTTCAGATACTATACTGGTGATAGCGGTAAAATCCTTCTAATAAATTCTTGACACATAACGCAATGCGTTTAAAATAGCATTTTTGTTGTGTATTATGTAAAAGTTGTGCTATGGTGAAAATTACATGTGATGTATATAAAGCGTACAAGATAAATTATAATATAATCATAAAGTTTTTTATTGCTTCATTGAACTAATATTCTTAAAAATGAGGTGGGATGATGAAAAGGACATTTCAGCCAAGTGTTATCAAGCGATTGCGGACACATGGATTCAGAGCACGAATGAGCACCAAAGCTGGGCAGGAAGTATTACGCAGAAGAAGACAAAAGGGCAGATACAAATTAACCGTTTCTGACGAAAAGCGAAATTCAAAGTAATTATGTGTAATGTCAATATTGCGTGAAAAGGAGATATTCATTAAAGGGGCTCAACCGATTTAAAGAAGTCATTGCTAACGGAAAGAGAGTATATGGCAAAGGGATCAGGATGATAGTGTATATGAAACCAGTACAGGTAGAAGAGCACATGAAAAATAGATTACAATCCTGTTTTGCCATAGTAGTTAACAGGAGCTTTGGAAATGCAGTTGAGAGGAATAAAATTAAGAGGCAAATCCGTTACATACTGGTAGGTCTTATGCCCCGTATGCGACAGGGTTTTGATGTTATTATATTTCCTGACGCCTCCAGTAAGGCTTTGGGATATAATAATCTGGTTGAATCAATTACACATGTTTTGCGTAAATCAGGAGTACTGAAACAGTGAAGATACATTTGGTTACCATACCGGTAGTGTTGATAAAATTATATAAACTTGTGATTTCGCCGGTGTTGCCCAATGCATGCAGGTTTTATCCAACATGTTCACAGTATGCTATTGAGGCATTGACAAAACACGGGCTTTTTAAAGGTGGTTTTCTATCAGTCAAACGGATACTTCGCTGTCATCCATTGTGTGATGGTGGGTATGACCCTGTCCCCTGATTGTATGTTTTAGATGCTTTAAAGATTTTTCCTTCCTTCTATCTCCTTTCCACGTAGTATAATATTACGCATGGGTAATGTTGCGTAACCATAGTAAAAATTACATCAAGAGGTTGTCATGGAAAAAAGGGCTTTGATTGCAGTAATATTATCACTGGGGATCTGGATCCTATGGTTTTACTTGTTCCCGCCGCAGGAAACAACACCTCCAGTGCCGGATAAGAGTACTGAAACTGAAACAGTACACACTGAAAAAATACAAGATCTTGAGATTTCAGTTGTTACACAACTTCAGCAAGCGTATTCAAAAAAAGAAGAAGTTACTATCGATACAAAATATTATACAGCAGTACTTTCCAATGAAGATGGGCAATGTACATCATTTATTGATAAAGTGCGAAACATAGAATTGATTGTAACTAAATCAAAATTTGATGCCAAAGGTTTCTTTGATTTCCCTCTTCATTTTTCAACGGGTGAGTTTTTACACACAAAGGATATGCAACCTGCGTTATGGAAAATGCAGAAGGATGCATCGGCAGTGCGCTTTTCCACAGTTGCTATCGTACAAAAAAATCCATTGGAGATTGCAAAAAAATTTACATATAATGAGAGAGGGCAATATTTTACAGTATCGTATACTATCACCAATAAAGGGCGCAATGAATTTGCATTCCCTGAAGGAGTAGTGATATATTCCCCATCTGATTTTTTGGGACCTTCAATGGACTTTGATAACTCATATAATGAGTTACACAGCATCTATTATATCAATGATAGCTTTGAAAAAGCTCGCAAGGGAGGAGGATTCTTTTCTGCACCAGAAGAACTCAAACGGGAAAATGGCGTAGTAAAATGGGCTGGCATAATGAGCAGATACTATCTTTTGATTATGATTCCGCAAGGATTTGCAGGCTCCGGGGTAATATACGATAATAGGAATAACACTGGTTTCAGAACAGGTATTGTAGTACCCGCAAAACCATTGCAACCCGGTGAAACAGTAACACACGAATTTAAGATATATGTTGGACCAAAAAATAAAGATAAGCTGCTGGCTGTTGATAAATCCATTGGTGATGCTGCAGATGTAAGTAAATGGATTGAACCCATCAGGGACTTTATGATGTGGTGCCTGCTGGAAATAAATAAACTGGTTGGGAATCTGGGATGGTCACTGGTGATATTTTCAGTTATTACAAAGATAATGTTTTTGCCATTAACTCAGCGCTCTACTGAATCTATGAAGAAGATGCAGGAATTGAATCCTGTGATTCAGGAATTGCGTGAAAAGTATAAGGATAAGCCCGATGTTTTGAATAAAAAGATAATGGAGGTGTATAAGAAAAATAAAGTAAATCCGATGGGGGGCTGTTTGCCGCTTCTTTTGCAGATGCCGTTTTTCTTTGCTCTGTACAGCGCTTTAGTAAATTCTGTAGATTTATGGCAGGCGCCATTTATCCTGTGGATAAAGGACTTATCATTGCCTGATACAATTTTCCAGATATCAGGATTTAATATTAATATACTTCCTCTAATTATGACAGGTACAACATATTTGCAACAAAAGATGTCATCAGGAGAGGTCACGCAACAACAGAAGATGTTAATGTTTATGCCTTTAATATTCATTGTTATCTTCTGGAATATGCCATCAGGATTGGTACTGTACTGGATTATGCAAAATGTGCTTCAGATAGGTCATCAGATGATTATTAACAAAAGAGCCAAAAAGTAAAATGAGGGAAATATTTTAAGTGAAATATGAATTTAATCTTAGTACATTATTATGGGGGATAAATATTCAGATACTGGCATTAATAGGAAAAGGACAAGATGTATGGATTTCATTATAAGCGTAAATGGCTAAAGTCAATAATTGTTATAAAAGTGTGGAAATCACTTATTCAATTGTCAGGATTGCAATAGCGTTACGTAATAATCTATTTTTTGATGGAAGGAGGGTAATACAATTAAAAAAAATATTGAACTATTATTATCTAAGTTTCGTAGGAGGCGTGAACATGAAGGTGTTAGATATTGAAGGAAAAACTGTTGAAGATGCAACGAAAAAAGCCTTATCGTTATTAAAAATTAATGATATGAACAAAATCAATATTGAAGTGCTTGATGAAGGGAAAAGCGGGATCTTTGGTTTTGGCATATCACGCCCTGCTAAAATACGAGTGTATTACCAACAGGAAGATGATATTGGTCAACAGGCAAAAGAAATCATTGAAAAAATTTTAATGCTGATGGAAGTTGAAGCCAGGGTTAAGGATTATAAGGAAAGCGAAAATAAGGTATATGTTGAATTAGAAAGCTCCAGTTCGGGGCTTATTATAGGTAAAAAAGGAAAAACCCTGGAAGCGTTGCAGTTTATGGTTAATCTTCTGGTCAATAAAATGACCAATTCAGAAAAAAAGATAATACTTGATATTGAATCATACAGGGCAAAAAGAGAGAAAGCATTACGCAAGTTATCAAAAGAAATTGCATTGAAAGTTGCCCGAACTGGTAAGCCATGGACGTTAGAGCCCATGAATCCATTTGAACGACGACTTATCCATTTGACATTGCAAAATGACTCAAAGGTTACTACCAGGAGTGAAGGACAGGGCATTTACAGAAAGGTAAAGATAATGCCTGTGGAAAAAAGGTAATACAGATGGATGATACAATATGTGCTCCGGCAACTGCGCCAGTACATTCACCAATAGCGATAATACGAGTAAGCGGCCCTGATTCATTGCGGGTCGCTTCTTCTATATTTACGGGAAAAAATCAAGCTTCACAATTTACTCCACGGTACGCGTATTATGGAATCATTCATGATAGTAATGAAGAAATAGATGATTGTATTCTCATATACTATAAACGCCCATATAGCTATACAGGCGAAGATATGGTGGAGATATTCTGTCATGGCAATCCAATTATAGTGAATAAAATAATAAATTCCATTACTGCACACAACGTGCGTATAGCCCAGCCTGGTGAATTTACCCGACGTGCGTTTTTAAATGGTAAGATGGATCTCACTGAAGCTGAAGCTATAAACCATATTATTGCTGCACGCAGTGAATGGGAGATAGCAACTGCAATGCAGCAAAAGCATGGGTCACTTAAAAACGCCATCAGTGATATTAAACAAAATATAATAGAATTGAAAGCAGATGTTGAATGCGCAATTGACTTTGTGGAAGAGGATATTGAGATTGTATCGCATGAGGATGCATTGAAAAGGATACACGCTATTATAAATAAGATAGAAGACATACTTAATAGATGTAAAATTGGGCAGCGCCTGTGTGGTGGTATTGATATTGCAATTGTGGGGAAGCCTAATGCAGGTAAATCCAGCTTTTTAAACTGCATACTAAATCATGAACGGGCAATTGTCTCGGATACGCCTGGTACAACACGTGATGTGATAAAGGAATCTGTTTCAATTAAAGGTATTCAATGTAATCTGCTTGATACTGCTGGAATACATGCACATGCGGATGGAATTGAACGTTTAGGGATACAGCGCAGTTATAAACTTATTGAAGAAGCATCATTAATTATTTTTATCATTGATGCGGTTGCGGGATTTACATCCGATGATGAACACATTGTAACAATGATTGATACTAAACCGTATATACCGGTCATCAACAAGGTTGATATTGCAACACAAGAATCAGTTGCATTAATTCAAGGTACTATCAAGAAACAAGGGGTGCTGTTTTCTGCAAAAACCGGGTATGGTCTACCTGCGCTTGAGGATGCAATATATCAATTCATTACATCACAATATGTTGAGTATAAAAATTCCTTCATTGCCGATATTAGAATGATACAGTTACTTGAGCAGTCCTTAGAATATGCCCGTGAAGCGCGTAATCAGATTTATGTTGAAAGTCCCCATGAAATTATTGCATCGGCTCTTCAAAATGTTATCGATACAATTGGTGCAGTTACCGGCGAAATAACTGTAGATGATGTATTGAATTCAATTTTTTCACGATTCTGCATTGGCAAGTGAAGTGTATAATGTATGAATACATTATTCAGAATAATACTGGTTATTTTATTTTTAGCGATAGCTCCGGTAAATGTACTCCCCTTCATCAGTGATGAGACAATGCATATATATTGCAATGGGAATTCTCAGAAAATAATAGAGCAGTACGAAAAAGAAATAGTGGCACAAGAAGCACATCCAACTTTAATTCTTGCTGATATACACCATATACTGCAAGTTGCAGGAGAAAGCAAAACATTATCGCTAATAAAGGAATTAATAAGAAGTGCCAGTACAGACGCAGAAAAGCTTTATGTTCACGACATCGTACAGATATTTCAAGAATTAAAACTTCAAGACAACACCAAGGGTAATAACAGGTGGGATATATATGACAATATAAAAGAAAGAATGCCAAAAAGCATTGAAGTGCTGCAATCTACACACAGCACTTTATTTTTATCAGGTAAAAATAAGATCAGTGCAACTCAATATCAAAATGGTTTTATACCTGTTCAAAGAAACACTCAGGATTATAATAGAATTGGTCTTTGCAGTGCTTCATTCCAGGCCAATATGCCCGTTACGATTAAGATTTATTCTAATATGGATTATGTGTGTTACATTAATGGGAAAAAAATTTGTGTAAACTCTTTAACAGATAAAAAAAAGCTGGTGCGAATGTTCCGTATAGAACCGGAAGGCGGATTTACTGTTGCTATTTATTACAAACCAATTGATAACATGTTTTTAAAAGTACAATATTATGATGATACCAATAAAATTGTACATTTACCTGATGCTGCACGTTCATATTTTCATGATGTACAATGGTATGAATCATTCTATGACTATGAAATGTTATTGCTCACGCAGTATACTGCACAGCGTTCAGCACAGGCGGCTTTCCAGTTAGCGCTTTTTTATGAATCATTACAATGCACAGAGGCTTTACGATATTACAAAGAAGCTTTAGCAACACACAACGAGTTTATTACCTGCAGATTTTTATCCTTATTGCTACAAAATAAAAATATACCGGGATCTGAATTTATAATGCGCGGTATCCTTAAAGAGAATGAAAATTACAGTTCGGTGTTATGGCAATACTTCTCAGATTATGTATACAACCACAAATTCTATGATGCTACAAAGTTACTTTATTTCCCAATAATAATACATCTATTGTATAAAGAAAAAGAAGAGCTTGTAAATAAAAAAGAAAACCTTGACCTGTTGCTTAAGCGTTATCCTTTCAGCGATGAACTGTACTATATAGCTGCGGATATTACTGCACACTTTGATATTAAAAAAGCTATTGGATTATTAGAATCAATACCAACACCAAATGATAAAGAAATGGCTTTCTTGCTACAATGCTATGAGCAGGATGGACAGTTTGAACAGATGGTATCAATCCTTGAAAAACATACTACCAATAGATATTTTGATACATATATACAAGCACTCATTGCGTTAAAAAGATACAATGAAGCAAAGAGTGCATTGTTCAAAAAGATAGCACAGGGTTCTGATTCACATGCATATACATTATTGGCAACAATAGCTGATCTTGAAGACTCTGATGGTAGTATGTACCGCCAAAAACATGAGGCGATAGTTTCTGGCATACCGTGGCATAGTGATTATATGAAGGTTGCGTTTGATAATTACGTGCAAAAAAAAGTTTTTTCACGATTGGCCTTTGAAACTATACAACCCCATGGTGACGGTCTTTTGTACTCATGTTATGCATTGAGGATTATCGATAACAATGCATACTCTACTTTGTATGATTTATATTATGTACATAGTGAATCACTGGTAAACGAGTATGCTTTTGGTAAAGATGTGACAATAACAGGATGTACCATCCACCTGGTTAATAAGGATGGCAAGCTTACAAAAAAGAAAATAAAATATACACATAGCTCAATTCAAAAAGAAATCAAAGAATGCATAAAAGAAAACCTGAATACGTATGCTCTGGTGGAAATATCATTTATTGTACAAAAGGATATCCCGGTAGTGCACATACAGCAGAATTATAATCTGTCGCAATTTGATATGGATATCATTGTTATGCATCCGCATGCCGAGCCGTATATAATCTCATCACTGCGGGGGGATGCATCAAAAGAGGAGCATAAGATACAACACTTTAGATTTAATGCCCATGAACTATCGGCACATAAAACCAGAGATTTTGTGTTGATAGCAATTACGCCTGAAAACCTTACTCAATGGATTAATGAACAGGGTATACGGTTTAGAATAGCAGATTATTGTGTGAATGATTCAAAAATAGATACTACAACCATAGAGGAAACTGCATCCGAGATAGTACGTATATTGAGACATCATACCATACTACAGAATCCCTATACAGCCACGTCGCTTGTACAGTTTACCAGCTCAAGGAAAGGTACATTGCTTGATGCAATGCTGTATGCACGATACACTCTGGCAAAAAAGGGTATAATGTCATTTATTTCTGTTGGCTGTTCACACAACGATATCGATATGCCATGTAAGAATAATACGATATGTTTTGATACAGTGTTTCTGTATATACCGCTTACAGCTGAAAAAGGGATATGGTTGACCAATGATGGTACATATCCCTCCTTGGATGATCTCAAGATTGATAATATTCTGGTTGTTGTTGGAGATGAGAT
Organism: uncultured bacterium; assembly: GCA_937920495.1. Lineage (GTDB taxonomy): Bacteria > Spirochaetota > UBA4802 > UBA4802 > UB4802 > UBA4802. Next base: position 100,902 of record CALEUQ010000011.1, read on the forward strand.
TATTGAAAAAAACTAACAAAAAGTGATACTACTTGGATAACTTTTTTGCCAGTAATTTTTTCTTTCTTTTAAGCCGACGCTTTGCACGTTTGCGCTTAATACGCGGATTATACTGCTTGCTCATAGACTATTTGTCCTCCCTGAAGTTATTACATAACACAGAAAAAATGATATAAAGGAATGTCAATAGATTTTTTATATTCCTCTGATTTCGCAACAGGTAGCAAATGTTTTTACAAACTGCTGGAATGAAAATAATACTTCTTTAGGATACGGTTTAAGTGTATGTAGTGTTTCATCCAGTGTGTGATGGTTGTGAAATTGCTGCAGATAATAATACACGACGTTGCCAACACGATCTCTTATGCTATGGAAATCTTCAATAGTAACAAACCCCGGCACACAGGTTGTCCTGAGCTCAAACGGAATACGGTATTCTTTGAGCAATGTAATAGATTGGATGATTAAATCAAATGGCAGTTTGGTTTTTGTTAATGCATGATATTTTTCAGGAGAGGTTTTAATATCTATTGCCACATAATCCAGAAGCCTATCTGATACTAATTTTTTTAAAACATCAGGCTGGAATCCGTTAGTGTCCAGCTTGACTTTTAATCCAATATCCTTTACCTTTTTTAAAAAGCCAACTATGCCGTGAGCAAGTGTTGGTTCACCACCGGTAATAACTACTCCACCTATAAGGTGCTTCCGTTTTTGTAATAGATCCAGCACTTCATCATTTGAATATTTTTGTAAATTACAATCGTTGCATGCCAGGGATGCATTATGGCAGTAAAGACATCGCAAATTGCACCCCCCGGTAAAAAGAACAGTGCTGATAGTCTGTGGATAGTCAATGAGTGAGGTTTTCTGAATACCCCGAATATTCATGTGAAGCTACCTTAAATAATTCTTCTTTCATAAACTCTTTTCTTTCATGGAACTCTTCCTGTTTGCCTTTATTCCACTGATTTACCGGTCTGAAATACCCAACAACCCTTGAATATACTTCAACAGGTATCTTTTTTTCATGATGCTTTTGCATTACGTAACCCCCATTTAATAGTATAAAATTATAAATTTATTACTGCTGAACATGTGCTTCCATATGCAATGGTGTACTATCTTCAATTTCGACATCTATACCAAACATCTCAAGTTCTTCTTTTGTATGCTCGTAAGGACAGAATTTATGATTGCCCGGTATATAGCCATGAACGGGACAAATGCTGAATGTTGGAGTAATGGTGAAATATGGTATATGATAGTTATAAGCAATTGTCTTAACCAGAAGTTTGACCATCTGTGGATCATCAATCTTTTCACCGATAAAACAATGTACTACCGTGCCACCAGTAAATTTTGACTGTAATTGGTCCTGATGGTCTAAAAGATCAAATATATCATGAGCAAATCCTACAGGAGGATGAATAGAGTTGGTATAATATGGTTCATTTTTACCTGAAGTTATGATATCCGGAAATCTGTTCCTGTCATGACGCGCAAACCGGTAGCTCACACCTTCGGCGGGGGTGGCTTCCAGATTATATAAATTGCCTGTTTCATGCTGATATGTGGCAATTTTATCGCGCATAAAATCAAGTACCTGCGCAGTGAATTCTTTCCCTTCATCAGTTGTGATATCCTGCCCTAAAAGATTAAGACAGGCTTCATTCATCCCAACAAGGCCTATAGTTGAAAAATGATTTATCCAGTATTTTTTAAATCTTTTATATACATCACGCAAATAGAACTTAGTATAAGGATAAAGATTATTAGCAGTAAAATTTTCCAGAACTTTGCGTTTTATCTCTAATGAATTGCGTGCAAGATCCATTAGGTGAGATAATCTATCAAAAAACTCATCTTTTGTTTTACAAAGGTATCCAAGTCTGGGCATATTAATAGTCACAACGCCAATACTACCGGTGAGAGGATTTGCACCAAAAAGACCACCACCACGTTTGCGCAACTCGCGATTGTCAAGCCGTAAACGACAGCACATGGAACGCGCATCATCAGGATCCATGTCAGAATTGACAAAGTTTGCAAAGTAGGGTATACCGTATTTTGCAGTAATCTCCCATAGCAGGTTTAAAGAGGGATTATCCCAGTCAAAATCCTTGGAAATATTATAGGTGGGTATAGGAAATGTGAAGATTCTGTGACGAGCATCACCTTCAAGCATGCATTCAGCGAATGCAGTATTGAAGATATCCATCTCTTTCTGGAATTGACTATACGTCTGGTCCATAAATTGTCCGCCAATAATTACATGCTCATTGGCTATAGAGCATGGAACAGTGAGGTCAAGAGTAACATTGGTAAAGGGGGTCTGAAATCCAACACGGGTTGGTATGTTCATATTGAAAATAAATTCCTGCAGGCACTGTTTTACACCAGCATAATCCAGGTTATCGTAGCGTATAAATGGAGCTAAGTATGTATCAAAGTTGGCAAATGCCTGTGCGCCGGCTGATTCACCCTGCAGGGTGTAGAAAAAATTAACTATCTGCCCCAATGCGCTTCTGAAATGTTTTGCGGGCCTGCTTTCAACCTTGCCCGGTACCCCGCCAAAACCAGTAAGCAAAAGGTCGCGTAAATCCCAGCCCACACAATATGCGGAAAGAAGACCTAAATCGTGAAGATGGAAATCACAGTTGATATGTGCATCCCTGATCTCAGGTGGGTAGATGCGTTCAAGCCAGTATTTAGCGGTGATTGCAGATGCAATATGGTTATTTAACCCCTGCAAGGAATAACTCATATTGCTGTTTTCATTCACACGCCAGTCAGATCTGTCAAGATAATCCTCTATAAGCTGAATGCCTTCGTTTAAAAGGCTTTTCCCTTCGCGAATTTTACGGTGCTGCTCACGATAAAGAATATATGCTTTTGCAACCTTAGCATGCCCTTTTTCTATGAGCATCTTCTCGACTAAATCCTGAACATTTTCAACAGTAGGAATATGCTCGCCTTTATATAATAAGGACAATATATCAACAACCGCGTTGGCAACTGAAGCTGCGGTATTTCTGTCCGTACCGCCAACAGCGCGGGCAGCCTTAAAAATGGCTTCAGTAATCTTTTCTATATTGAATGGAACTATCCTGCCATCACGCTTTCTGATAAACTGAGGGCTTGCTTTTGTAACTGACATATTAAAACTCCGTAAACGGTGAAATGGTATGAATGGTATTGAATTAATGTGCTATGCAATGGAATTGATTGCTATAGGTATTTTTACAAAACAATGATAAACTGAAACAAAAAAGTCAAATACATTTTATGTGACATAACAAAAATAATTGTACATTACATATGTTAGTATAACTATGTTAGGTATTTCGTGTCAAGAAAAAATGGATTTTGATTTTTTATTATTTTTCCGATAGTATAGTAAGATAATATTAAGAAGAATATAAGGTACCGCTATGAAAATGAAGAATGGATCGATAGTTATATATGTAAGTGTCATACTGACATTGGGTATTGCTATGGGGATGGTATATTCAGATGACACTTCACTTTTTAAAATTCTAGCGATAGCCCCTGAAGATGTGCCCCAGGGCTTTGTATTTGGTACGATACCAAATTTTGCAAAAAAGGTATTCACTGCCAATCCATGTGTGGTGAGCCCGGACGGAATACGGTTTTTAGCTTCCAGACTATATCCTGAAGGCAATGCTAATAATATTAAGAGCATATATGTTGCAATCATGGCTACTGAAGCCAGGCCATACGGGGACGATCTGGTGTACTATCTTTTAGTATTTAAAGACAGTAAATCAGCTTCAGTTGAAATAAAAAAGCTTCAGGACTATTATCAGTATAATAAAGACAGAATAGTCCTTATTACAAAAGATACCATCGCCTTACTGCTGTTTGCTGATGATGTTGATAATTATAAATATATTGCAGAGTTGGGCCGGAAACTGCAGGAAAGACTCAACTAATAAATGTTTTTTGAGATCAGCATTTCTTCAAGTTCATCTGCTTTTGCAGCAATGTAAAATAATGATTTCATGAAACGCTGTGGATCGCAATCTTTCAGTAAAAGGGAATTCCTGAGAATTAAAGTGTCATTAAGCAGTGCCAGTGCGCCATAATCCAGTGTACTGTTAAGCTTTAGGGCAAATTTATAGAGTTCAAATGATTCATTCTTTATAGTCCCTATGACTGAATAATAATTTACAATCCTGTCACCGGACTCATCTTTATTAAGAGTTATTAAAATCTCCTGGGATCTGTCATCCTCAAACTCAATGGTTGTGGTATATGCGCCTTCTTTTGTTTTGTGAAATTTCAATTTGAATTCGGATGCAATTGCTGCAATAAATCCATCAAATAATTCCATATATCACCTTATGCTATCATAAATTTTCAGGATAAGAGTTTTAGAATGTGTTCATACTGAAAAGGTGTATGAGCATAAAATGCTTTATCCTGATGTTCTTTTATAGCAGTTGTTATATTCGTAATGTCAGGAGTATTACTCCCGGCCTGATTCAAAGCCATGTATAATTGTTTATGTGTATTGTCAAGAATGTGTGCCTCTTTGAGTAGCCTGTCATGTATTTCTTTAACTGTTTCGGTATCATTATTTTGTATGGCATTTCCCAATTGTTCAATAAGTTTTGTTGATTCCTGGAATGTTTCAGGATGAGGGATGTTTGGGATAGAGCCAGTACCCGGCGAAAGACGGGTAAAATAATTATTAATGGTGGAAATCTTTGCCATGATATCAGTGTGGTCTTGATATGAAAATGCTTTCTGAAGAAGTTCATAGGATATATTTATAGCCATGGTTACAAGCTGATGTGCCTGGCTTACTATAGTGTATGCTGCAATAGCTTTTTTTAGCGACGGATACACTTGTGTAGATTCCATCTGGTGTTGTATTGTAACACCGGCTTTTATGTGAGTATTAAATGGAATATGTGTTACTACTGGTATTGTATTTGTTATTTTCATGATCCCCCCGATCAGATAAAAAATATAGTATGTGTACAATAATGTCAACAAGTATTTATTCTGTATGCTCTATCCAATAGAAAGGAACTTTTCAGTGTTATTGGATATGTCTTGCAGGCAAACATGCTATTGTACAAACATATTTTTACGGAAGGTCATCGTGAAGAAACAACTGACAATTTATTATGTTCACAAATTTTATTTAAGGAATAAATGGTGAAATAGATTTATAAAAACAGTATTGAAAATTATGTGATTGTTGTATAGTATTGTTAATAGTAAGTATCTGGTTAAAAAAATATTTCATGAATTATGAATATGGTAAAAATTGTATGAAAAAGATAGTATGGATTATCTGTTGCGTGTGTATGATGGGCACTATTTCATGTAAAAAAAAGGAAGAAAACAGAGTTCCCCGTGAGCAAATTCAGATTGATGGGGCGCACGATTATTCAGTGATATTTAAAGATATCATAGAGAAAGAGAAAAAAGATGCACAACGATATAAAAAAGGACCATTTGATGAATAAGCTTATTGAAATTCCCAGGATTGATTTACTTGCCTATTGTGTGCATGTACCCAGACCTGTGATGGAATCAGTTATTATCAGGGAAGTTGTGAATCCTTTATGCAATGGGAATACCGTTACATTGTTTCAAAAGCATTTTTCACTTTTTCATGCGTTATACAGTATAAAGAATGACCCTGCGTATTATGCGTATATGGTACATATCCATCCCATGAATATTGTTATAAGGCACTATCCTGCATATAATAAATGTATTGACTATAATCCCTGGACAGATAGTTTTTGTGAAAATCAGACTATAGACGGGACATATTGTGAGTTCCACTATAATTTATATGCTCCGTTCAGAGGGAATATATTATATGATCCGCTCAATGAGTTTTATAGTGATCCATACAATATCAATTATGAATATTCGGAAGAATTGAAAAAAGTGTATAATGGTTTTACAAAATATATTATTAACCGCAGGAAGGTTGAAAAGGCGCTTGCTTTTTTTTCGTTTAGTACCATTGAACATTGTAATAAGGCGCAATTGCAAAAACGATATCGTGAGCTTGTTAAGAAATATCATCCTGATCATTATCATGGTGATACAGCAATGATTAAGGAAATTAATGCTCACTATACTCTGTTAAAGGAGATTTTTGTAGTATGATAATGATAGATAAAAAAACATGCACTTTTTTGTAGCAATTTTACTATTATGAATACTAATGGATTGATAATGAGTTTTTTACCATAACCATACTTCATTTATTTTTATATATATTGTAAGCGATAGTTACTAATAAAAAGGAGAATGCTATGAAAAGAAGAACCTTACAGATTATCCCGGTGTTAATCCTAACAGGTGTAGTAGTCTTTGTGTTTAATAATTTTTCCTGCTCCAATAGCGGTCCATCAGTATTTGGCAATAACATCAGTTCACCGCTGAAAGGTGATCAGGAAACTGCACGGGCTATTGAGATTCAGGATACTTTTAGAAAGATCTATGATCTGTACAAGGACAGAGTGGTATTTATCACCACTGAGCAGGTTGTTGAGTTGCCCCCCAATCCTTTTTTTGATGACCCGTTTTTTAGACAATTTTTTGGTATGCCTGAGCAGAAGTCTCGAAAGAAAAGGCGAAGTGGCCTTGGCAGTGGGTTTGTCCTTTCCAGTGATGGGTATATATGTACCAACTATCATGTGATAGCCAATGTTGATTCGGTAAAAGTCAAAGTAAAAAATAAGGATTATAAAGCAACAGTCGTTGGATATGACCAGCGAACAGATTTAGCATTACTGAAGATTAATCCTGATGAAAAATTGGATCCTGTATTTCTGGGTGATTCTGATCAGGTGAAGGTTGGTGACTGGGCTATTGCGATAGGTAACCCCTTTGGTCTTGACAGAACATTTACTGTTGGTGTTATCAGTGCAACAAGCCGTAAAGATGTTGATATGATGGGTGGGTCACAGTCGCATATACAGACGGATGCAGCCATTAATCCGGGTAATTCCGGAGGTCCACTGGTAAACATTAATGGTGAGGTTATAGGAATCAACAGGATGATCTATTCGCAAAGTGGCGGGTATATGGGGATTGGATTTGCCATTCCAATTAATACTGCTAAGGCAGTGCTTGAACAGCTTAAAAAATATAAGAAGGTCAAAACCGGCTACATAGGTGTACAGATTGTGCCATTGACAGAAGAGTATGCAAAGGAATTGGGACTCAAAAATACTGAAGGAGCACTGGTTGGTGGTATTATGGAAGACAGCCCTGCAGAAAAAGCAGGTATCCAGCCGGGAGATGTCATACTCAGTGTTGATGAAAAAACAATAAAATCGTATGAAGATCTGGCAGATATTGTAAGCAAAACGCCAATTGGCAAAACCTTAAAAATTGGTGTATGGCGTAACAAAGCAAAAATATATCTTTTTGTAACCGTTAAAGAAAGGCCATAACAGGTACACAATATTACACTAAAAGATATGAGATAGTGCTTAAATCATGGAAGAAAGATATCGTTTCATACTAATAATAGCAGGGATAATGGCGGTAGTGTATATTCTATTTCGCTATATTATCCCGCTATTATTGAAATTATTTGGCATTATTGTTAGCTTTGTTGCCTACACTATTGCAGTGGCGATAGCTATCGCAATAGTGATCCTTATAATTGGCTATATAGCACGTATCTATAGAAGTCATAATCTGTAAAAATGATTGACGTAAAAAGCTACATATAACATCTATTCGTATTTTTACATAGTTGTAGTAGTGCCTATATAATGGAAACTGGATCCAAGCGATGAAGTAGTATCCAGTTTGTTGATATGAGATTGTTTTAGTATTGTGTTCATGTAATGATACTACCAATAGAGTGGATTCTTTTTAAAGAATCGTGATAATGCAGGCAGTGGTGTTGTAATGACTCCAATTGCATAATATATATTTTTTATAGAGGAAGCATTGGCTGTGAAAGAGCAAATAAAAATCTGGATGCAAAAAGCCAGGGAACTTTTCATTATGTATATCAATGATGTGCGTACATGGTTCTATGGTATTATTGCGGTATCAATCATCGGTGGCCTTTTGTTTGGATATATTGTTGCTCAGGTGCAGAATTGCGTGGGGATAGATAACCTGAAACGTTTCCAGCCAAGTGTTCCAACTAAATTGTATGATGTCAACGGCGAACTCATTGCCGAACTTTTTCAGGAGAAAAGAGATTTAGTGTCGTTTGATGAGCTTCCTAAAACGCTTATAAAGGCATTTGTTGCAACTGAAGATCAGGACTTTTATGCGCATATTGGTATTAGCCCCATGGCTATGGCACGGGCAATGGTAAAAAATATTATTTCCTTAAAAATTGTACAGGGTGGTTCAACCATTACTCAGCAACTTGCAAAGCGGATCTTTACTTCCGGGGAAAGAACATTTACACGAAAAGCGCTGGAATTGGTGTTAACACTGCAAATAGAAAAGCGCTTCACCAAAGATGAAATTTTAGAGATGTATTTTAATCAGATATATTTAGGACATGGGTGTTATGGCATTGCATCCGCTGCAGAATTATTTTTTAATAAAGAAGTGAGGTTCTTGAGCTTAGCTGAAGGAAGTGTTCTGGCAGCGTTGCCTTCTGCTCCTGGAAGGTATTCCCCTTTTATGAATACAAGGAATGCATATTATAAAAACTGGGATATCCTGAACAGGATGGTTGATTGTGGCTTTTTAACAAAGCAGAAAGCAGAAGCAGTCTATACATCATTCTGGCCACAATATGTCGATGCAATCAAAACAGAGTTTCCTACAAAAACAGCGTATTCCAGAATAATAGATAACGCTCCTTTTTTTACCGATTATGTGCGTCAGATTCTGATTTCCCGCTATGGCAAGGACGTAGTGTATAATGAAGGGCTTCAGGTATATACCACGCTGAATCTTAAGCGCCAGCGCGCAGGTGAAAAATATTTAACAGAAGGATTAATGAAACAGAATGAGATTTCAGCAAAAGCAAACCAGTATATGTCAGGAGCTGTTGACAGGGGATTGTTCTCAGTATATCAGCAGCTTGGATTACTTTTCAACCTGCCAAGAGTGATAGTGAAGAGTGATACCGAAACTATATTTAAAAAATTTATGGTAGACAACCTTCTGGATGAAATGGAGCTTGTATCATTGTTATGCAATGCAGATGCAATCCATAATGATATAGAAAAATTTCATGTAGTAACCAGCGGCATATCTACTTCATTAAAAGTGGAAGGTGCCTTAATTGCAGTGGAACCAAAGACTGGCTATATAACTACGATGATTGGTGGTTCTGAATTTGCAGTCAGCAATCAGTATAACCGAGCAATTCAGGCACGGCGTCAGCCAGGTTCAGCATTTAAGCCTTTTGTGTATGGAGCTGGCATTGAGTCAAAACTTATAAATGCAGCCATGGCATTGCCGGATGCTCCTATAGTAGATATTGATGCACAGGGAAGTACCTGGAGACCGGACAATTATGAAGGCGAATTTTCCGGAATGGTCCATTTGAGAAGGGCTCTGGCAGCATCTATTAATGTTATATCGGTACGTATTTATGATATCATTGGTGCAGATACCATCATAGATTTTGCTTCAAAGGTATTAAAGGTTTCGCCAACGCGGTTCTATCCAGGGCCTTCACTGGCATTGGGCAGTTCAGAACTTACTCCATTTGAGATGGTTACGGGTTATGCAATATACGCTAATCGTGGCCGAGATGTTATACCGTTTGCAATACGGTATATCACTGACAGGGATGGTAATGAGATAGAAAATATTGAAGAGGAAATCGGCAATATTATTGCAGCAAAAGAAGCAGACGGGTCCATACAAATAATACCTGAAAATGTTAATTATGTCATGACATCGCTTTTGCAGAGTGTTGCTGAAAGCGGTACACCTACAGAGGCCTTGCGGGTGATAGCAAAATTTGATAAAAAATGTGCCGGGAAAACCGGTACCACTCAAAACTGGACGGATGCATGGTTCTGTGGATTTACACCTGATATTGCCGCAGTGGTATGGGTTGGGTATGATAAGCCTTTTATGTCACTGGGCAGGCATCAGGCTGGTGCAGCCGTGGCAGCGCCAATATGGGGACATTATATGCGAGAGGTATATAATGGTATGCCTGATCCCACATGGCCTTCCATGCCTAAGGATGTCTTTCATGGAGCAACCTGTAAGTATTCGGGATGTGCGCCGGGCCCAAATTGTCATGAGCTGATAGGTGATTTGATGATCCCTGGCGGTACTCCGCATTGCGTGTGCAATGGGGTGCATTACAAGATGAAATCAGTGTTTGAGCGATACATGGAAAAAGAGGGCTTGAAATACGAAGAATAAATTTTCTATAAAGGCAACAATGCTCCTGCCTATCGCCAAAAAATATAAATATTTTATTCTTGATTTTATTATTTTTATGTGCTAATATTAATAGCTTGTAGGTTATATTATTGCGGGTTAATTCACATAAGAGGGTATCCTATGTTTAAAGTAGGTGATAAAATTGTATATCCTTTGCATGGGGTTGGCATTATAGAGGCTATCGAAAAAAAAGTAGTATTAAGTAAAAGGAATGAATTTTATATCATAACCATTATTAACAGTGGAATGAAGGTAATGATTCCCACTGAGAAAGCTGAATCAATAGGATTGCGTAAGGTTATTGCCAAAAAGGATGTGACCAGGGTATTGAACCTGCTTAAGAAATCAGATGTTGAAACTGAAGATGACTGGAAGATCAGGTATCAGAATAATGTTGATAAGATCAAAAGCGGGTCCATATTTGCAGTAGCTGAAGTTGCCCGGGACCTGTATAAACGGGGAAAGGACAAGGAGCTTTCTATAATGGAACGAAAACTATATGAAAATGCCTACCAGCTTATGATACACGAGATAGCCCTGGCAAAGGATATTGATGTGGATGAAGCTGGCAATCTGGTATCAGAAGCATTATCCTCATAATCTGCCTGCTGTGATATAACCTTTAAGTATTCTCAAAAATATTTAGTTTTATTGTATTCTATACCTATTATATTATTAATGAAAGTGGTGTAGTATTCTTTTTTAGAAAAAAATAAAGGAGTTAAGGTACTATGATAGCTATTATACGAATGTTATTCATCATTACGTCGGCACTATTTTCAGGCTTGTTTTTTTTCCAATATTCACTGCAGGCAGCAATCATTGCTGCAATTATTGCTTCAGTGGCAGCTTTGGTATTTATTATAGCAGTTGAGTATATTTCACATACCATATCTACACGCATGGTGATTGCTGCACTGGTTGGTGTGTTCATTGGGCTTATCTTTGCTCACCTTCTGGTAATAGCTTTTGTTTCCATTCCGCTTAATCTAGAGGTTTCAACAGTTAAACTTATCAGTGCCTTAATATACCATATAGTGGGATATGCTACTGTTTTATTTTTTGTCATTAATTGTGATGATATTGCAATTTTTGATGCGATAGTTCCTGTGAAACGTGAGGAAAGCCATGATGGGGCTGCGTACAAAATACTTGATACCAGCGTCATTATAGATGGCAGGATCTCGGATATATGCGATACAGGCTTTATTGAAGGCATTCTGGTCATTCCTAACTTTGTGTTGAATGAATTGCAGATGATAGCGGATTCGGCTGATTCTATCAAGCGTAACCGCGGAAGGAGGGGTCTTGATATTTTAAATAAAATGCAAAAAGATCAGCGTATCCTTGTGAAGATATCTGATGTGGATTTCCCTGAAGTTAATGAGGTTGATGCAAAATTGGTAAAATTAGCTAAGTTGATGAATGCTAAAATTATAACCAATGATTTTAATCTTAATAAGGTAGCTGAATTTCACGGAGTGAAAGTGTTGAATATAAATCAGCTTTCAAATGCACTCAAACCTGTGGTGCTGCCTGGTGAAGAAATGGCGGTTTCCCTTATTAAAGAAGGCAAAGACCCCAATCAGGCTATTGGCTACCTGGATGATGGAACAATGGTTGTTGTTGAAAATGGAAGGTCGCGGCTTAATTCCAATGTTGATGTCATAGTAACATCAGTTTTACAGACGACAGCAGGGAGAATGATATTTGCCAGGATCAAAGAAGACTAATGCAGCAATAGTTGCGCTGTGTGGAAGTCCGCATACAAATGGCAATACTGCTACTGCGCTACGGTTGCTTTTTAATGAACTTACGGGCATATCAAAAAAAATATATTTTGCCTATGAACTGGCAGTGCATCCGTGCACAGGATGTGGATTCTGCAGCAGAGAATTTGGGTGTATTTTTGACGATGGAATGAATGAATTGTATGATGTGCTACAGAATTCCCGTATGCTTATTATTGCGTCGCCATTATATTTTTCACACCTACCTTCACCATTAAAATCTATTATTGATCGATGCCAGGTTTTCTGGGAATATTACAACCGTGGAAATACACCGCGGCAGCAGCAGTATGGCTTTGCTTTGCTTGTTGGCGGAGGTAACTATAGCACAATGTTTATGCCATCTGTGATGACATTACGGCATTTATTTAATTCACTTAACTATCGTTTTGATGAAGAAAAATATGTGCTATTACCTGATATAAATAACAAAAAAGATATAAAAAATGACGATATTACTAAAAAGATTGCAACTGCTGCACGCTATATAAAAAAATTGTTATAAACAAGAGGGAAGTATGAAATTATATGTAACGCTGACTTTTTCTTCCACCAGTGATGATTTGTCTTTGTTTGTGAAGAAGGTTGTTGAGGCGGGATGTTCAATTCGCAGTATTAATTATATATCTCAGGAAGGAAGTCATACTACCTATAAAGCTGATCTTATGTATACTGATAGAAAGATATTTAAAGAAAAAGTGTTAAGCTGGGTATCCAGAGAAACCACGTTAATTGACTGCAGTGATATCATGTCCAGAGGTATTGAAGGAGGATTGCTGAAAGTACATAGTAAAATACCGTTTGATTCAGCTGGTGAATTTGAGGGCAAGATTCTTGGCTATATTGAAATTCTAAAAGACGACCTTATAACAGAAGAAACACTCAACTATACAGGTATGTCCAGCAATTGTGGTATGATAATTCTGACAGAAGATAATAATGAGATAAAGCCTGAGGAGATATACAATTATATTCTTATAGAAAGGGACTCTCTTCTATTGAGCCATTGCACCACAATGAATCCTCAACCTCTTTTAATGCGATACAGAACAAAAGATGATATATTGAAAATACTGGATTCCGTTTCAGGTAATTATGCTTTGATGCGTATTGCTTTGACTGATACATTGCAGGAAGTGACACTCTTTCAACGTATGGATGAGATAAAAACTGGTGTGATAAGCAGGGAATATGATGAGATGGCGCTCTATTGCCTTATTAAAGTTATGAATATTTTAAAACGGCATCATGTTTCACTGCCTGATTCAGTGGTAGGTATTGTTGGAATAACTACAACTTCTCTGCGCTTTACTCGATTATTGTACGGCAGTGGATGCAGCAAGGTGTTAGGGTATGATATAAACGAAGTAAATCTTTATCATTTTGAAAAGGAAAAGGGTATTGCCACAAATATTGATAATGTGTTTGAAAATGCGGATGTGGTTGTGTTTATATCTGATTGTTGTTCAAGTAAGGATTTTTATAAGTTAGGTAAGGGACAGATTGTATTGATTAATCCTAAAATTAATTTTGATGCTCTGGTATTTCAGGAAAGAGGTATAAAAGATTATGAGTTACTCAATACTGAAAACTCTTACCTGTTACTACCTGGCTTGGCACAAAAAATGTTAAAAGAACAGATGCATTTATTAAACGAAGATGTGTTGATCTCAATAGCTAAAGCATTAAATGGCGCACAAATTGATATTGACAGTGCTGAAAACATGTACAGCATCACAGAAGAAATACAAAAAGTGTAATGTACCATTACGGATACAGTATATACCAGTTTATGTTTTTAAATTTGAAATGCCTGATAGTGTAATGTCTTTCTGATATATGTATTGATCCTTTTTTTAACTTTTCTTCATCCAGCTTTAATGCTCCTGATTGTTTTATATTAAAAATAACCTCCCCGTTTGTTTCTGCAATTATTGCATCAGGGGGCAATACCTCATAAAACGTATTCTGATTTATAAGACCAATACAGAATCCTTTATTTCTATCGTTCAATTGGATAGGATAACATATACAGAAGCTATAATTGCCCGACATGGGAGGATATTCAAACGGTTTATAAATAGCTATATCATCAAATGAAAGATTTGATATAAAATAGTGTAATACTGGAGATAGGTGGGATAATCTTTTACCATAAAGGTCTATATGTTTCATGGAATATAGTATTGTATATGAGCTATTGACCACAACGAGGTCATCATAGAATCGCTCCGTCACATTACCTATCATTTCACTTATGTGTTCATATTCAAGCAGATAATACTTTTGCCCACCATTATCCATATTTATAAGATGTGTAAGATTGGCAATAAGTTCATGTTTTTGTATTATTGCAACTGCATTATTCATATCATTAATATATGGAGAAAACAAAGATGATATTAACCGTTCTTCGGACTTTGTTGTTGTATATGTGCTGCAGGAAAGTAAGCAAAAAATATTTAATATAATTGTAGGTATAGACAGGTTTCTTATCTTCATAAATTTGCAATACATGTACATTATGGTTTATTTTAATAGAGATCTTATATAATAATCGGTTGATATCTTTCTAATTACAATAACAAAAAAAGCTTACTATTTGTTATCTCTATACTACTAATCATTAATTTAAAAAACATGGTAAGCAGACGTTTTATGCCACATTGTTAATTCTTGTAACATTCAAAATTATCAAAATTAATTTGACATTTTTCATAAAGTTTATTTTGTATTACGCAAATAAATACATAAATGTGATTTTTTTAAAATAAATTACTAATAATTCCTTGAAAATATTTTGTTAATAAAAAGGTGTACATCCCCGCCGCTTTCGGCGGCGGGGATGTACAATATGTTTGTTATGTTCACAAATTTTATTTAAGGAATAAATCGTGAAAATAAAATAAATATAACAATACATAAATAATTTTAAAACAAATATAAAAAAGAGGGAGGGAATTGTTGTCATGGTTAAAGATATTATTATTTTTTACTATCTCCCAATTGGTATTTTCATCGCTTATTGCTGCTGTGATATAATCGCGATTATTGTATATAGGATAAAGAAAACCAGAATTATTGTACCGGTTTTACTGTATTGTATAGCCCTAACGGGTATTTCTGTAATTTATATTTATCCCATCAATATGTATATTTATGGACCACAGTATGTGTGTATATTTTTAATAATTTTTATTGGCATTTACTGTGCATTACTGGCAATGGTTCATTTTGAAAGCGGTAGTTCTTTGCGTGATTTCATACACCATGTTTTTGCCAAAAGCCTGGTAGTCTTATTTTTTATGATTCTTTCAAAAGATATCGATGTGTATCAAAAGATTATAATCCCGGGTTTTGACATGATTCTTTCTTCAAGTATGCTTTTTGTAAAACCAAAAATTTTAGCATGTTATTCCATACATTTTCCTCATCGTGGGTCATTAATGTTCATGATATTAACAACCATTTGCTATTGTATGGTCATTATGGATAATTCTGTGGCATTGCATTCACTCATTGCTTTTAGCGTGCTTACTGTATGTACTATACGTTTGATTGCAAAAATATTTATTTGTATATGTAATGATTCACTGTATGATTACATAAAAATAAATGACGAGCAATTATATACAGGAGAGAAATATAATGCATTAATCAAAATAATTAAGGAGCATGTGAAAGAATATTACAATTCACCAATTGATAAATATACTATTGCACTTCAATGTGAAATGCATCCTGATTATATTTCTAAGGTCTTCAAAAATGAAGAAGGAATGACTATTAATAAATATATACAGATTGTACGTCTTGAAAAAGCCAGGCATTTATTATTATATTCTGATAAGAAGATAATTGAGGTTGCTTTTGATGTGGGCTATGAAAATTTAGCCACATTCTACAGGCATTTTGTAAAACAATATAAAAAATCACCACAACAAATTAGAAAAGAAAAACTTACAAAGTAACCCTGTTACACACCTGCAATTGTTTTTGCCTGTGTTAATGATTTTTTCTTACTGGCGCAAAAGTATTGGTATGAAATCTGTAATGCACGCACCGCTTCCTCAGGTGATTCAAAACTGGGTATAGAATATGCAGTTCTTATTTTCAATATACGGTCAATTGCATTGGGGATGTATATACTTGCAGGTTTATCATATTGTGTGCATAACTTGATTAATTCCTGGATACCGTCGATGACAACCTGTTGCCATACATTGGGTACTGCACAGATACCATCAATTTCATCTGAAGATAACAGATGCGTGAAAATGTCAATGAATGTCTGCAGCGATAATGTTGGTCCCAAATCAATAGGATTTGAAACATTATAGAGTTTTCCGCACCGTGCAATTTTTTGCTGCAGTTCATCTGATAAGGTGGGAATTTCAAAACCAGCTTCCACCAAAAGATCAGAGGTTATACCACCAAACGCACCAGAATTGGTAAAGATTGCAATACGTGTGCCTTTGAGCAAAGGCATGGTAGTGAAAATCTTTGGCATGGAATACAATTCACTGATGGCTTTGCAGCGGATTATACCCACCTGCCTGCATGCTGCATCAAAGATAATATCGTTATTTGCCATACCAGCAGTATGTGACATGGCAGCCTTTGCACCTTCATTAGTCCTGCCAACTTTATATACAAGGATGGGTATTGATGAGCGTTTTGCAGCATCCAGAAAGCGCGCGCCGTTCTTGATGCTTTCAATATACATACCAATGACCTTTGTACCATCAGTGTTGAAGTAATCGATACAGTCTGCTTCATCAATATCTTCTTTGTTACCTATACTCATCATCTTGTTTACGTTGACAACATCGCTGCGCAATGAATCCATTATTAATACACCAACTCCACCACTCTGGATAACATAGGAGATGTCACCGGGGCGATCAAACACACCATCGTATTCACCTGGGCGAGCCCCAAAAAAACAACAGAATCTGTTATGTGCATTTAATGTGCCCAAACAGTTTGGGCCTATGAAACGAATATTGTACTGCCTGGCGATCTCATTTACTTCTCTTTGCAGTTGTTTTCCATATTCGCCTTCTTCGGTAAAGCCTGCAGTTTCAATGATAACGGCTTTAATGCCTTTTTTTCCGCATTCCTCCATGACTTCAGGTACGGTGGCAGCAGGAGTAAGTATTATAGCTAAATCAATATCATGAGGTATTTCATGTAGATTCTGAAAACCCTTGCACCCTTTTACATCTTCGCCTTTACGGTTTATTGCATAAATTTTTGCATCATACTTCAAAAAAGTAAGATATTCACAGATAGTTGCGCCTAAATTGAATGGTTTGTTAGAAGCACCTATTATGGCAATTGACCGAGGGTTAAAAAAAGCATCCATAGATGGCTCCATAATAATCATAGTGATAAAGCATTTGTATGACAACTTACAAAATATACTTTTTTTATCAATAAAAAAAATATAGTTATTTTGATATTATTTTTATAATTATAAGACAAAGTATTGATCAAAATTATTTCATAATTAATGAAGTGAGACTCCGTTGCATTCGGCAACAGAGCCCTGAAGTTGTGCATTATTGCGATTTCGCTTCGTCTTTCATTTTTGAAAATTCACTATGTATTGTTGCGTCTTGTGCAGGATAGATCCTGTTAAGTACGGTAATGGTGAATGCATTGGCAATAAATCCGGGAACTATCTCATAACAATAATGACTTAGTCCTAAGAATTTCCAGGAAACCAGTGCAATTGTCCCTGCAAGCATTCCGCCCAGTACGGATTGCCATGATGTAGTCTTTGAAAAAAGCGCAAACAGCACAACAGGTCCAAATGCAGCACCAAAACCACCCCATGCATAGGCCACAAGCCCAAGCACAGTATTTTCAGGATTCATGGCAAACAGTGCCGCAATAATTGTTACAAGCATTGTGGTTACCCGGCCAATATGAATTAATTCTTTTTGGGATGCATCGCGTTTTATGATACGCTGGTAAAAGTCCTCGGTTAATGCTGCTGAACATACCAGCAATTGTGAATCAGCTGTGGACATGATTGCAGAAAGTATTGCAGCAAGAAGTATTCCTCCAATCCATGGCGAAAAAAATTTCTGTATCATAAAGATGAAGACCTTTTCGGCATTGTGTGGCGATAGTTCCGGGAATAGATACACTGCTGCAATCCCAATGAAAGAAGCACCACATAAAGAGATGCTAACCCACGTCATTGCAATGCGGCGAGCACCGTTAATATCGTTATGTGAATGTATTCCCATAAAGCGTGCTAAGATATGTGGCTGACCAAAATAGCCCAGTCCCCATGAGGCAGTGGATACCACTGAGAGTAGCGTAACCGATGTAAAAGGATTAACCGGTAAAGACGCGTTGTGCATAGCATGCGTGATGGCATGTAAAGAACCAATATGCTGCAAGGCAACAATAGGGACTATGATAATTGCAAAAAACATGAGTGAACCCTGTATAACATCGGTCATACTTACAGCAAAAAAGCCACCTAACGATGTGTAAAAAAGAATGATACATGCACCAATCAGTACTGCGATATGATATTCTATGCCTACCATGGACTCAAAAAGTTTGCCTGAAGCAACAAATCCAGAAGAAAGATATATGGTGAAAAAAATAAGAATGATTAAAGCCGAAATGATACGAAGAAGTCCGGTAGGGTCTTTGAATCGGTCCTCAAAGAATGTTGGCAAGGTTATGGAATCGGTAATTTCGGTGTACACACGTAAACGCTTTGCAATGAGTTTCCAGTTACAGTAGGTTCCAATCAAAAGCCCAGCGGCAATCCATATGGCAGGCATTCCGCTTACGTACAGGGCACCGGGTAAACCCATGAGCAGCCATCCGCTCATGTCACTTGCCTGGGCTGACAGTGCCATGACAAATTTGCCTAACTTTCTGCCACCTAAGATAAAATCGGAGATATCATGTGATTTATTATAATAATATACTCCAATTGCCAGTAATAGGACAAGATATAATCCAAAGGTTATGAACGTAGCTATCATTCCCTGCTGTCCTCTATGAAAATGTGTCAGGATTAATCAATAGTTGCAATGACCGGTTATGATTGTCAATGTAATTATAGATGGACCAAACCCCATTCTTACGATGGCAGTTTGCACGTTATGCATGAAAGGGCAAAATTAACAGTGAAAGAAATCAATTTTTTTATTGACTAAATAAATCACTATGCGTATTATTTCAACCGTTCTTATATACTAGTTAATAAGGTGAGCAGTATGATTGAATTAACAGATAAAGGGAATGGTACATTCGTTGTCAAGATAATCATGCAAGAAGTGCATACCTTAGATGTTCCGGACCTTAAAGAGAAGCTTCAACAGGCAATTGTCAATAAGGGTATAAAGAAGATGGTTGTTGATCTATCAGATGTTAAAATGATCACAAGCTCTGGTATAGGAATTTTTTTAAACATTAATCAGAATCTCAAATCGCAGTTTAGATTGGCATGTCCAACGCAGGAAGTACAGAAAGTGCTAGAGTTAACCAAAGTTACTTCAATGATAAAAGTATTTACTACAGTTGAAGCGGCTCTGCAAAGTTTTTGAAGAATATACAGCAGGTTCCATGGTAGGTTTGAATTAATATAATGAGCAAAATTATGTGAGTAGACATTTTATATATAGCATAATAAATTTCTGAGTAATAATGTATGTAAAAATGTGCATTATCTTTGCCTTCCTACCTTTGTTGAGGGCATATTGTTGATTATATTGTTCTGTATTAAAATTTATTTTATCATAGCATATAATGTGCTATACTTTTGTTGAATTATTATAATGATATATTTAATATTGTATTTTGAGTTCATATTATAGCACGATTATATTTTTTAATCGTACTATCTTATCAAGAGTGGTGGAGGGACTGGCCCTGTGAAGCCACGGCAACCGGCGGTAGTATGAGTCGGTGCCAATTCCAGCGGAAGAAATTCCGGGAGATGAGATAGGCAACAGGTAATCGCTTACTGTCTTCCGGTAAGCGTTTTTTATTTGTATAAGGAGTTGAATATATAATGCACAATGAAATGACTATAGATAAATCCGTGGGTAATGTTCACACGCAATATTATACTTTTGCTGAGCCTCCTGATGAGATGCTGCTTGTATCAGGTAAAAAGCTAGGGCCCATTACACTGGCATATGAAACCTACGGCACACTAAATGAAAACAAGAGTAATGCAGTACTAATTTTACACGCCCTTTCAGGTTCAGCCCACGCAGCAGGATACCATTCAGACAATGATCCTTATCCTGGATGGTGGGATCATTATATTGGACCGGGAAAAGCGTTTGATACCAATAAATATTTTGTCATCTGTTCCAATGTTATTGGTGGCTGCAGTGGTTCCACCGGCCCCTCATCCATAAATCCTGTTACGGGTAAAGAATATGCACTGGATTTTCCCATCGTAACTATTCAGGACATGGTAAATGCACAGCGACATTTGATAGATTATTTAGGGATTGAAAAGCTTTTAGCTGTTGCTGGTGGCTCAATGGGCGGCATGCAGGCATTACAGTGGTCAATATCATATCCAGAGAGGGTACAATCAGTTATAGCGATAGCAACTGCAGCCTCACTTTCTGCGCAGGGCATTGCATTTCATGAAGTTGGCAGGCAAGCCATAATGCGCGATCCACACTGGAATAATGGGAACTATTACCACGTAAGCAATCCCTCCAACGGACTATCGCTTGCTCGAATGATTGGGCATATTACATACCTAAGTGAAAAGCTCATGCATGAAAAATTTGGCAGAAGACTTCAGCAAACAGATTTTTTTAAGTTTCAATTTGACCTGGAGTTTGAGGTAGAATCATACCTGCACCATAAAGGAAATGATTTTGTCCAGAGGTTTGATGCAAATTCGTATTTATATATTACCAAAGCCATTGACTATTTTGATTTAAAAAATGATTTTGGTGGTGATCTGGCTAATGCATTTGTACATGTAAATTCGGATTATCTAATTATAAGCTTTTCCTCTGACTGGCTGTATCCAACATCACAGTCACGGGAGATTGTACGAGCATTGCGTATGAACAGCAAAAACGTTGTGTTTACCGAAATCCAGAGTGATAAGGGACACGATACATTTTTACTTCCAAATGAACAGCTTGAACATAACATTGCTAACTTTTTGAAGAGAGAGTTTGAAAAGGCACATAAAAAATGAAAGAATACCGGGTAGCGTATGATCTCATACTTGATTTAATTCCGGATGGTTCTCGTGTCCTTGACCTGGGATGTGGTGATGGCCTTTTGTTAAAATTGCTGCAGGAACAAAAGCATGTGAAAGGTTTTGGTGTAGAGATATCTCCGGAAGGAGTAAGCCAGTGTGTGGAAAAAGGCTTATATTGCTATCAGGGAGACATTGACGAAGGACTATCGGACTATAAAGATAATTCTTTTGATTATGTTATAGTTAACCAGACATTGCAGAGTACAAAGAAGCCGGACGTTGTTATCCGCGAGTCGCTGAGGATTTCACTCAATGCAATATTCAGTTTCCCTAACTTTGCCCATTATTCATTGCGCCTATACCTTTCTATATATGGGCGAATGCCAAAAAACAAACTTTTGCCTTATGAATGGTATGAAACACCCAATATACATCTTCTGACAATACAGGACTTCAGAGATTACTGCAGGGATTGTGGATACCCTGTAAAAAAAGAAATGCATTTTTCAACAATAAGATCACGCTCGGTGATTGTCCCGATGATGCCCAACCTTTTTGCAGAATACGGCTTTTTTATACTTGATGGACAGCCTTTTACATCTACAACAATTTAACTTGATTATTCCCTGATGCAGTATTTTCTTGTATTTTCAATGTGTTATGGCTACATTGTATATACTAGTATAATTATAAAAGGTGACTCATGCCCCCATTTAAGGTAGTATCTGCGTATAAACCTTCAGGTGATCAGGCACAGGCCATAGAAAAATTAGCTGCAGGGATTGATCGTGGGTATAAATACCAGACATTGCTTGGCGTTACAGGCTCGGGTAAAACGTATACCATGGCAAAGGTCATAGAAAAAGTACAGAAACCTACTCTGGTGCTCACCCATAATAAAACACTGGCAGCACAGCTTTATCGTGAGTTTAAGGAATTCTTCCCCAATAATGCTGTTGAGTATTTTGTTTCGTATTATGATTATTACCAGCCTGAAGCTTACGTCGTTTCACAGGATTTGTATATAGAGAAGGATGCAAGCATAAATGATGAGATAGACCGCCTGCGCCTCAAAGCTACATCATCTCTTGTTGAGCGGGAAGATGTCATCATTGTTTCCTCAGTGTCATGTATTTATGGTATTGGAAATCCTGAAAGCTTTGAAAAAAATCATATACGGCTTTCTGTGGGGGATATGGTTGACCGCCAGGACCTTTTAATGAAGCTTGTGTCAATACATTATGACCGCAATGATATTGCATTTACACGTGGTACATTCAGGGTACGCGGTGATACTGTCGAGGTGTTCCCTGCAAACCTGCAGGATGCACTTCGTATTGTTTTTTTTGGTGATGAGATAGAAGCTATATATAAAATAAATCCCTTAACCGGTGCTCGAACTGAAAAAATTGAAAAGGCATATATATACCCGGCCAAACACTATGTTTCCAGTAAAGAAGAAATGGAAGAAACAATACGGATGATTGAAATTGAGCTGGAACACAGAATAAAGGAATTTATGGATGCTGGCAAGCTTGTTGAGGCTCAAAGGCTGGAGATGCGCACCCGTTATGATATTGAGATGCTGAAGACTGTTGGTTATTGCAATGGTATTGAAAATTATTCGCGCATCATTGACCGTAGAGAGCCAGGACAGCCACCACATTGCCTGCTTCATTATTTTAAAGGGAGCTATCTGATGTTCATTGATGAATCACACGTAACCATACCCCAGGTCAGGGGGATGTATGAGGGCGATAGATCCCGAAAAGTGAACCTGGTTGAGTACGGATTTAGACTCCCATCAGCACTTGATAACAGGCCACTGAAGTTCCACGAATTTGAGCAGATGATAGATCAGGTAGTATTTGTTTCAGCAACACCGGCAGACTATGAGATGGAAAAATCACAGCAGGTTGTTGAACAGGTTATCCGGCCAACAGGCTTACTTGATCCTGAAATTGAAGTAAGGCCTGCAACAAACCAGGTTGATGATTTGATTGGCGAGATTAAAAAGCGTGTTGCTGCCGGCGAACGAGTGCTTGTTACAACATTAACTAAAAAGATGGCTGAAGACCTTACCGAATACCTTGGTGAAGTTGGATTGCGGGTGCGGTATCTACATTCTGAGATTGAAACAATAGAGCGTGTTGAAATCATCCGTGATTTACGAAAAGGCGTATTTGACTGCCTCATTGGCATTAACCTGTTGCGCGAAGGACTTGATATACCTGAAGTGTCACTTGTTGCCATACTTGATGCGGATAAGGAAGGGTTTCTTCGTTCAACGCGTTCTCTCATTCAGACTGCTGGAAGGGCTGCGCGCAATATTAATGGCAAAGTTATCATGTATGCAGATACTGTCACGCGTTCAATGCAGGAAGCAATAGATGAAACAAATAGGCGACGAAAGCTTCAGCTGGAATTCAACACAACACATAATATTACGCCCAAAAGCATTTCCAAAGAGATAGTTGACATTATTGAACGAGAATATCACTCTGACGATGTTTTTGCTGACATTGTATCAGAATATATCCAGAGCTATCGCACCAATGATGTTGAAGAATTAAAAAAGGTTCGCGACAGAATAAAGGAAGATATGCTTGCGGCAGCTGACAATCTGGAATTTGAAAAAGCCGCACTACTGCGAGACCAGCTTTATGATATTGAGAAGAAGATTGGACTTTACAGCAAAGTAGCACGATGATAGTTATATTATATAGAGGAACTTTTTATGCAAATACCTTCTTATGATGAACTATCGCCGCTTATCACAATGGCATTGAAAGAAGATATCGGCAGCGGTGATATTACCAGCAATGCAATTTTTGATGAGTACCATTTTACACGCGCGCGAATTCATTCCAAAAGTGCAGGCGTGTTTTGCGGCGGCTTTCTCATTGAGTATATATATCATACTATGGACTCTTCGGTATCTGTGACGCTGTATCGCAGTGAGGGTGCAATGGTAAAAGAAGATGACGTTGTTGCAGATATTGAAGGCAATGTTCGCACGCTGCTTTCAGGTGAGCGGACAGTACTTAATTTTTTGCAGCGAACCTGCGGAATAGCAACCCGCACAGCAAGGATGGTTTCGATTGTACGTGATACAAATATAAAAATCCTTGATACACGGAAAACGCTCCCGGGTTTCAGGCTACTTGATAAATATGCAGTGTGGTGTGGCGGTGGCACCAATCATCGGATGGGGCTGTATGATATGGTATTAATCAAGGACAATCATATCAAAGCAGCAGGTGGAATTATGCAGGCGGTTGCTATGGTTAAAAAGGCGTATGGCAATCGTTATGTCATTGAAGTTGAGGTGGAAACGCTCAATCAGGTGCAGGAGGCGGTTGAAGCAGGTGCAGATATTATCATGCTGGACAATATGTCAAAAGATAGGATTGTGCGTGCGCTATCCATTATTAACGGAAAAGCCAGAGTTGAAGTATCCGGTAATATGGATGAGGACAGATTAAAAGAGATCAGCGATTTACCAGTTGATTATGTGTCAATAGGTGCACTCACGCATTCAGTTAAGGCATTTGACCTTTCAATGCGGTTGTTGTAGTTTAATACGAATAGAAGCCCCGCCCTGTCTTTTTTCCTAAATAGCCAGCCTCTACATATTTTTTAAGAAGGGGGCACGGCCTGTATTTTGGATCTCCAAAGCCATTGTATAATTCTTCTATAATTGCAAGAACAACATCAAGCCCTATTAAATCTGCAAGCTGCAGAGGGCCCATTGGTAAATTTAATCCTAACTTCATGGTTTTGTCGATAGTTTCTGCCGTAGCAGCTCCTTCATAGAGAGTAAAGATTGCCTCATTAATCATTGGCATTAAGATCCTGTTTAACACAAAACCAGGATAATCCTTTGATTCAACCGGTGTTTTTCCTAACGATTTTACAAAGCTTTTTGCAGATTCTATGGTTTCACGTGTTGTTGCGATGCCACCAACTATCTCCACCAGGCTCATGGCGCGCGCGGGATTCATGAAGTGCATGCCAATAACATATTCAGGGCGTCGTGTTGCAGCTGCAATGCTGGTAATGGGCAATGAAGATGTATTGCTTGCCAGTATTGCACCTGTTTTGCATATAGCATCCAGTGATTTAAATATATTTTTTTTCAATGCAATATCTTCAGGTATGCATTCAATGATGATCTCTGCTTTGTGAAGGTCCTTGATATTTTTATGCAATTTTAACCGTGAAATTATCTGACCTCGTTTTGACTGCTCCAATCGTTTTTCCGCAACATACCTGTCAAGGCGAGCGGTTATAGTTTCATACGCATGCTTTAATTGTGCTTCATCAATGTCATGAAGAATAACGTCATAATTATTTTCTATAACTAAGTGCGCAATGTCTGTACCCATAGTTCCTGCGCCAATAATACCTACTAACATATACACCTCCATTATAAAGCATCGTTCACAATATTACGTTTTTCCCCTTGCAAAAATGCCTTTATGTTTTCAGCAATCTCATTTATTAAGGCCTGTCTGGTTTCCCGTGAAGCCCAGCCTATGTGCGGTGTTATAATGCAATTGGGTGCTGAAAGTATGGGTTCATGTATGTCGGGGGGTTCATGTTCAAGTACATCCAGAGCTGCTCCAGCAATCACGTTATTATGAAGTGCCCACGCCAATGCACCAGTATCTACAATAGGACCACGAGCCATATTTATTAAATACGCAGTGGGTTTCATCATCAAAAGAAAATCCTTATTCACCATGTGGTAGGTGGATTCATTCAGCGGCATGTGGATAGATATAAAGTCCGCCCTTTTGCAGAATTCTTGAAGAGGATATCGTTCTACTGTGCTATCGGTATACGATGATTCTCGTTGTAATGCAATGACCTTCATACCACAGGCGTGTGCTAACGTGCTCACACGTTTCCCAATGTCACCAAAGCCCATAATGCCCAGCACTTTATTATTGATACACATAGTGGGCCAGGTGCCCATGGTAAAGATAGGTGAACGGCTCCAGCTCCCATCATGGGTGGCAGTATTATATTGAATGAGATTAGTTGCAAGTGCTAATATGAAACATAGAGTAAGTTGTGCAACCGCATCACGGGAATAGCCGGGAACATTTGCAACTGCAATCTTTTTATACTTTGCAGCGTGTATATCAACGGTGTTGTAACCTGTTGCGGCAACAGCAATCAGTGCGCACTTATCCAGTTGAGCTATCTCATCAGCATACAACACAACTTTATTGGTGATAATAATATCAGCATCCCTGCTTCTTGGAATGGTTTCTTCAGGCTTTGTGACAGGATAGGTAATGAAAGTACCCAGTGATGATAGTGGTGTTAAATCGATATCACCAAAATCAACCGTTGATGCATCTAAAAATACAATTTTTGTACTCATACACGTGTTCCTTTCAATTATACGTATGACATAGGCAAATACCTGTCAATACTATATTACACGTTCATATACATAATTGTTGTTGGAAATCCGTCATTATCTATGGCTTCTTCAAGCACTGCAAAACCTCTTTTAGTATAGTATTGTATAAGGTTAACAGTATCATTGTGCCCTTCAAAAAGGTATAGCGTTTTATACCCCAATTCGCGTGTTTTAGCAATGACTGCCCTGATTATCCTATCGCCAATTCCCTGAAATCGGTATTCCGGTACAATGTATAATGATGCAAGCCATGGATTAAGGTCGGCACGTGACCACAGATCATTATTTTTAAGTGATGCCATGCCAACAGGTAGTTTTTTTTCGTTAATTGCAACCCATGCTAACGGAACAGTGGTATTGCGGGCGCGTTCCATATATGATTGAACCAGTGCAGTAAAAGGTATATCCCTTTTGCTATACCATTGGTGATATGACCAATATGCAAGCACCGGTGCAAATTGGGGGAAATCGTTAAGCTGGTGTATTTCTACCATTGGTGCTATCCCTTATTAGTTTAAGCTATATACCAGAGATAGCACCGGTGGCTGCTAAGTGCAATAATTATTTGGGAATCGCTAATTGTTGTTGTACATGATTGAGCTGTCGTTTCAATTCTTTCTGATCCCATTGTAGCTCTTTTGCTGCAGTTTCGGCCACTAATTGGAGTACATCATTACCCGGATTACCTGCAGTACAGATACCTGTTCGCCTGAATACGATATCTGATAAGGTACGTGCCATCTCATGTCGGATTGCATAGATAACTTCTGCCAGTATTTCCCCATCATGAGTAACTATCTGTTGGTATTTTTTATTGGTAGTAGCTATCTGCATTAATGCATCTAACTCTGACCCATAATATTTTGCTAATACCTCAAGTGTCTTTGTATCAAAATCTGGATACGATGCATATACTTTGGTAAAGAAAGCTTCAAGATCTTTGATCTGGCATCCTGCTAAATAGCGTGTATGGGTGAGTGAAGGTGGAAGAGTACGCTGTAATTTTTTCTGAACAAGTTTCATGACGTTTACGGCTAAGTTACGGCTTGTTGTGTATTTGCCACCTTCAACGGTGATCAGGCCATTCACACCTTCTATAGCGTTATCGTATATCTCATATCGGCGTGATGACTGATACGTACCTTCAACCTGGTCTTCAACAAGAGGCCTTAATCCGCCATACACAAATTTTATATCCTTAAAAGAAAGTGTGCCATCACCAAATGCACTGTTCACATCATCAAGCAGTTCCTGAATACTCTGTTTTGTCACTTTGTACTCATCGGGGTTACCAATATATTCCTTATCGGTAGTTCCAATGAGTGAATATCCTCTCCAGGGAATCAGGAAAAAATGCCTGCCCTTTCGTGGCATAAGAGCCACAGCATATTTATGTACCATTGGTTTTGTGATGATATGTATTCCTTCTGAACGCCGAATCTGGTGTGAAGAGTTACCATTTTCAGCTTTTTTTAATATGATATCAGCCCACGGGCCACCGCAGTTAATGATAAGTTTGCCTTTTATTATTACTTCCCTGTCAGCAAGTACGTCATGAACCACAACCCCTGTAATTGAACCATTGCTATACACAAAATTTACCACTTCAGCGTAATTTGCCACTTTAGCGCCGTATTGCACCGCTGACTTAACAAAAGCCAATGTCAGGCGTTCGGGGAAAATACTCTGGCAATCATAGTATACTGTTGCGGCGGTTAAGCCTTCTTTACGGATGAGTGGCTCTTCTTTCAGCGCTTTTTCTTTACTTAACGTAAAGTGCATGGGAATTTTTTTTGATCTGTCCCATGTAAAGGATTTATCATAGGAAAGGATATCGTACAATATCATTCCGATTTTAAGCACCCATCGATTGTTTTCAAGCCTGTTATAATTGGGTATCATGAATGGGAACGGGTATACAAGGTTTGGTGCAATATTCTCTAAAATCCTGCGCTCACGCAGTGATTCGCGTACAAGCCCAAATTCAAGATAATTAAGGTATCGCAACCCTCCATGGATAAGTTTTGAGGTTGCTGCAGACGTTGCCCATCCAAAGTCATTTTTTTCAAGAAGTACAACCTTTAATCCCCGTGATGCAGCTTCATAGGCAACTGCAGCGCCGGTAATGCCACCTCCAATGATTATGCAATCAAATTGTTCATTAGTATTTTCTTCAATAAAACGTTTCATAGCATTACCCCCTATCAGGATAGATCTGTGAATAGTACGCATAAATTCTTTTTTCAGTGTATTCCAATACATTCTGCGTTATACTAAACGCTTTTTTACTGTTTCCGGACTTAAAGGCTTCCAGAAGTTCACGGTGAAACTTTTGGGACCGCGTCTGGTTATCAGGATTTTCAAAATATAGATACCCAAAGTCCCTGAATATCTGGTTAAAGAAATTTAAAAGAAACATATACAGCAAATTTTTGCTTGCTTTAGCAATGAGCTGATGTACAGCAAGGTCTTTTTCAAGGATTGTATCATTATTTTCTATTATTGATTCAAAAAGCTGAATTTCTTCCCTGTTGATGTTTTGTGAAGCAATTGCTGCCATCTGGGGTACAATTATTTTTCGTATCTCAAGAAGGTTTTGTAGTATTGAAAAAGGTATAGTATCGTTCAGATATATCATCATCTTGAAAAGTTCAAGATTGCCGCTGGTAAGATAGTCCTTGATAAAAATTCCTTCTCCATGCCTGATTTCAATAAGCCCCAGCATCTCAAGTTTCTTTAATGCTTCACGGACTGTAGCCCTGTTGACATCTAAGTCAGCAGCAATATCCCGTTCTGAGGGCAATTTATCACCAGGATGCATTGTATTGATGATGCGTTGAGCCAGCAGTGAAACAATTTGCTGGTGAAGGGTATTTTTGTGTAATTTCCCTAATGTATGTTTTTTCATAACTCCGCCTTTTTTAGTGGTTCAGTGGTTCAACCACTAACAGTATACCACACAATAATATAAATCAAATTATTTATCAAATATTTTTATTCAATACGGTGGGTTCCGTCTTCAAGAGTGCATTCGTAAATTTCAGGCATCCTGTTTTCTTTCTTTTTAAATTTCTGGGCGATAGTTTTCGTAAAATGCTCTACAGCGTATAATGCCACCATGCTAATAGTACATCCACCAAATCCCCCTCCCATAAGCCGTGAGCCATATACCCCATCAATCTCAGATGCCCATTCTACCATCTCATCTATGAGAGGAATGCTTACCTCATAATACGCACTTAAACTTTGATGTGATTTGAAGAGTAGTTCCCCTGCTTTAGATAGATTATACTTTTGAATTTCATCAGCAAACTGTAGCACCCTGTGATGTTCTGAGATAACATGATATGCACGTCTATATTCTGTGTGTGGCAGGATATTCTGTATTGTTGTAAGGTCATCGATACTACAATCACAGAGGTGCTGAATAGAGAACCCTGATTTTTGTAACATGATAAGTGCTCTCTCACACTCGCGCCTGCGGTCATTGTACCCTGATTCCCGTAAACTATGTTTCACTCCACTGTTGACAAGCACAAATCTAACAGCTGCAGTATCTACCGGAATAAGCCTGCATTCTAAATTTTGTGTGTTGAGCATGAGTGCATGGCCTTTTTTACCATTTATGATGGCCATCTGGTCCATAATGCCACATCTAACCCCGGCAAAATCCCATTCCACCCTCTGGGCTTGCAGCGCAAGATCAGTATTTTTTATTTTTTTATCATACAGTGAATACAGTGCATACAAAGTACCTACCGTAATAGACGCTGAACTTGACATGCCTGCTCCAACCGGTAAGGTGCTGTAAAAACTAAAATCCAACCCTGATTCAAATTCAATGTTGCTGAGCACACAGGCGCCAAAAGGATACACCCACCACATGCGTAATGCATGTTCCTGTGTGTATGGGGTGTGCAGATTTTTAATAGCTACTTCACCTGTTTCTTTATGGTTTGAAGAGGCAAAGCGGATAATACCGTCATTATTACGGGATACACAAATATAAATGTGTTTGTCGATAGCAGCCGGAAAAACAGTTCCGCCGTTATAGTCAATATGTTCGCCAATAATATTGATTCTACCCGGGGAAGCAAATATTGCACAATCAGATGATTTTGGAAAATGCTCCCGATGATGAGCAACAACAATATCAGTTATTGAATCCATAGTATTTACTGAAATAAGAGATGTATAAGGTGATATGCACTATCGGTTATAGCTATAGTTACAGGCATATCAGCAGCAGTATGAATATACTCAATAATACCAAAAAAGGATAGCCATGTAATAACAGAAAAATCAAGCAGGGATATGGCAAAAAGGTCATACGGGTTTGCAATACCGGTCAATTCATAAAACGTATGGGCAATGGAATCTAACTTAACCGGTTTGTTTGCAGAAAGTATGATATCAAGTAAAAGCTGACGGTTTTTTTTAATATCATCTGAAATATAACCACCGGAAGGAAATAGATTTTTCCAGTTACATTTATTCCAGAATGCCAGAAAAAGCCTACGATAGAGTGTTTCTGTATCGATTGCTTCAAAAGAATTTTCATTAATCATTTCAGCGGCTTTAAGCATAATGACAATTTGCTTGCAGTAAATAATAAGTAGATCCGGATCAAATTGGGGTAAAGGTCCATCTAAAAGTGTATCTACACACAAAGAATAAAAATTTGTGGGTAGTGGTTTGTTTTTTTCAGGATACATGGCAAAGCGTTTCATTGTCTCTATGACACATGTAGCCAGTGTCATAGCTGTTGTGGCTTCAATTGTGTATGTGTGCTCGTCTTGTATTTCTTTTATTATAATGGAATTTTTGCAGGGAATAGTTGAATCCCATACTAATCGATAACATGATTGGAGAACATCTTTCATAATCTTATCTTTTTTGCCTGTGTTTATAGTTGAAAACCGTTTTTCAATTTCATGCGCAATCAGGTCATTGGTAAGCTCATTCTCAATTGCATACAGTGCCAGATTATTAATTGTTGATCTGAACCGATGTGATGTCACATCAGCTGAATGTTTCATTGTTCCTGTTAACTCCATTGAAATGTAAGATGTATCTACTGGCAAAAGTATATGATAGTAAAATGAATTGTGTGAGTAACTATAGCTATGAAATTAATTGATAAACATAATATAATAAATTAATTTTTAGTCAATTAATATTTTAATAAAATAAAAAAAAGTTTATCAGACATAAAACTACTGCACATTTATTTGCTTTACTAATATTAATATAAAATCCAGAATTACACTTTTGTGAGTGGCGTATATGGGTGAAAATATAAAAATTTTTCACGATTTATTCTTTAAATAAAATTTGTGAACATAATAAACATAGTGTACACCGTTTTATTAACAAAATATTTTTAAGGAATTATTAGTGAAAAATTTTTTGAATTTGCTTGCATTAATATCTTGTATTTTTGTATTACTCATCTGATACGTAAATAGCAGGTTTATATTGTTACTATAGAGAGATATATCAAGAGGTCGTGGGATGTGGTTACTATCATTCATAGATGCAACGCATAATGATGTAAAAGAGTTGCAGGAAAATTCCAGGTATATTGTACATTTTCTGGCAGAAGAGGTTGGCGAACGTACATTGAGAAAATATGATAATTTAAATCGTACGCGACAGTTCATCAAAGATTATTTTAAAAAATACAATGACAAAGTGTATGAAGAGAAATATCTTGTTAATGGCCTGGAAGTTGGTAACGTTATTGCTGAAATTCCATCTTTTGAGGATAATAATGAAACCATTATTATCGGCGCGCATTATGATACCATTGAAGATACTCCTGGAGCAGATGATAACGGTTCGGCAATTGCTGGATTACTTGAGCTTCACCGGTTACTATCGCACTATAGCTTCAGAAAAACATTGCGTTTTGTGGCATTTACATTAGAAGAGCCCCCTTTTTTCTCCGGTCCCTATATGGGTAGTATGGTACATGCAAAGGGTTGCAAGGAACGAGACGAGCATATCGATCTTATGATATGTCTGGAAATGATAGGCTATGCAGGCAGCAGAATGCATCAGGATTATCCGTTGAGCAGCATGCAAAAACAATACCCACCGTATGGAAATTTTCTGGCAGTGGTTGCATTGCCAAGCTATGCTCCGTATGCATATAAATGGAAAAGGGAATATAACAGGTTTGCAAAAAATAAAATGTATGATATGATAGGCCCTGCTTCAATACCTGGCATTAATCTGTCCGACCATTATTCATTCAATAAATATAATTTCCCTGCTATTATGATTACCGATACCGCGTTTTACAGAAATAAGAATTACCATACTGAAGGGGATACCTTTCAGACTATTAACTTTAAATTTCTGGCAGAAGCTGTGTTTAATACATATCTGGCGGTAAAAACTATAGCAAATGAAAGGGATATCCTGCAATGAGTGATTTTATTCCAATTCCGATTCAGGATTCACATCGTTTGATTAATGCCGGGAATGTTATTTTATTGTCTGTGCAATCCCAGGATAAAAGAACTGTAACCACTGTTGCATGGCATATGCCGGTTTCAAATCAGCCAAAACTTATATCATGTGCGCTGGCAAATAAACGCTATGGCCTTGAATTAATTAAAGAATCAGGATGTTTTTGCATCAATATCCCTGAATTTACACTTATTGATGCTGTTGTCTTCTGCGGTACCTATTCGGGAAGAAAAGTTGATAAATGTAGTGAAGCACATTTAACTGCCGTGCCATGTTCAACAATACATGGATTTTTCATTGACGAATGTGTTGCTCACATTGAGTGTGAGTTGTATTCAATGTTTGAAGCTGGTGATCATACCATTGTGGTGGGCAACGTTACTGGAGCAATGGGAAAAAATCACCTTTTTACTCCGGATGGGGTTATAGATATTAATAAAGTTCAGTTAATTCACCATCTTGGTGGAACTCATTTTGGAATATTGAAATCACAGGGAGGATAATGCCATGGAATGTAAAAAAGAACGAAACCTGTCACGGTGCACCTGTAGTTATGATCCCTGTTCACGTAAAGGATTATGCTGCGATTGTATTGCATACCATCTTAAAAATCGACAACTTCCCGGATGTGCATTCCCCAAAGATGCTGAAAGGACCTATGACAGGTCTTTTGAACATTTCGCCCGATTGGTTCAGGCAGGAAAAATTTAATCTACTTCTGTGCCAGGTAGCGCAACGGGTCTTGTGGCGTGCCGGAGTGGTTTATCTGGAAGTGAAGTGACGGGTTACTATCGCTTAAGAATCCAATTATTGTGCCTTGTGGAACTAACTGGCCTTCCTTTACAGAAATTGCATCCAGCATGGAATATATAGTGTACACATTTTCTGGATGCATAATAACTACAAAATTACCAAATCCCCGCATAGTGCCAATTTTTGCAACCTTTCCCTGTGCACTGGCAACAACCTTGCTTTTTGGTCTGCTGGTGATAATAATACCTAAGGGGCGGACTCCACCCTGATCACGCGAGTACGATATAACTGATGGCACCGGCCACATAAAATAAATGTCTTTGATAAGATTCTTTGTGTGTGTTTGAGCTGGGTATGCTTTCTTTGTTGCTATACTATTATCGGTTGTGCCTGAAGGTATAAAGATCTTTTGCCCAATCTTTATGGTAGTGGAATCTTTCATGTTATTTGCACTACAGATTGCATCAACAGTAGTATTATACTGTCGGGACAGGCTGTATAAGGTTTCACCCTTTCTTATACTATGCCATGTGCCTTTTGGTTGTAGTTTTTTATTATATTTTTTTTCGTTTAGTTCACTGTTCTGGTTATCGATATCATTCTGAACTAGTGGTGTAGAATAATAGACAGGCTGTGTTGTATAATATTCATTTTTAATGTAATAATTATCTTCATTTTGGATTAGCGGGATACTTTCGTCATCATTATAATTGAACTGATATGGTTTTTGTGTACTGTTTTTTTTATGAGTATTTTCTTGATGCCGGTATGCAGGTGGAACACACCCAATATAAAATATCAATAGAATGATACTACAGCGTATGTAATTGGCACTCATCCATGAAAACATGGAACATCTCCTTATGTTCCGTTTAAACGCACATTTACCAGAAGGTAAAAAATACCCTTATCAGATTATCGGAATAATACGCTGGATAGTTGAGCAATTAATTAATTTTATTCATGATAATCAACGGTGGTAGTAATGGTTAATTTACCGTGGCGCACGTTTTTAATAGCCAGTAAGTTATCAGCTATCTTTTTAACCTGTGATGATGTGCCTTTAAGAAGCAATACCTCAAGGCAATTATGTGCATCCAGGTGTACATGCACCGATGAAATTATGTTTTTATAATTATCATGCTGAATGTCATTGAGTTTATCAGCTATCTCCCTGACATCATGGCTGTAGACAAGGGTAAGTGTGCCTATAACTTCTGCATCCGGGTCGGTAATTTCTTCTTTTACCAGCATATCCCGAATAAGGTCACGAATAGCTTCGGAACGATTGACGTACCCCTTTTCATTAATCAGGACATCAAACCGCTCTAATAGTTTTTCATCAATTGATACGCCAAAACGTATTACATTATTCATGCTCTGACCCCGTGTATTAGTATACCAATAGTGACTGTGTAAAATATATTATGCAAGTAATTTTTCAACTTTTTTGCATAGTATGTGCAATATAAAATATTGATGCGTTTTTTTATTTATAAGAGATAGTATATGCCAGGATAATCCAACATCTAAGTATTTAGTGGCAGAGTAGATGTATCTATAGACAACAAATGTGATAAAAGGTTATTAGAAATAATAGAAAAATTTAATTGACAAATTTATTGTTGGTTGTACAATCAACCAGTAACAAAGTGTTTTTATATGCCTACCTGCTTTCAGTGCTCAGAGATAACAATAACAAATAGCTATACTGGAGGTTAGCCATGTCCGTTTTTTCAAACACTGAAACAATGTATGAAGTATTGGGTGAGCTGTTTAATGCGTTATTACGTGATCCGACAGCCAAAGAAAAATTTTTAGAATCTGACATCATCATTAAGTTTGATATTCATGACCCTGCAGGGCAGATATGGATATCTAATGAGGATGGTGGAAAGGTTATATGTGGCTCAACACAATTAAAGCCAACTATTGAGATGACGCTGTCAGGAGATTCATGTCACAAATTCTGGCTGCAGGAGTTAACAATGCCTGTTGCGCTAGCTAAAGGGCTCATAAAGGCAAAAGGCCCCATGCCAAAAGTTATTAAACTCTTACCGCTATTAAAACCTGCATATGTGGCGTATCCTGAAATTGCAAAAAAACATGGCCTTATATAGAGGAGGTAGCACATGAGTATGGAACGAAGCATGAAGCAATTTGAGGATGACAGAAAAGCTGCTGTGAGAATCGCTGCACACCTGCTTTTGGCCAGTGCAACCACCACTCCACGAGTAGGTGGTGTGGGAGAGTGCACTATTCACATCATAGATGATGAATGTAAAATTGAGGATCTATGCCAGGCGACCGAAAAGATGGCAAAAGAAAATGAACGCTGGGGCTTTTTTACACGTGACGCCATGATGCTTCGAGATGCAGATGCAGTGCTGATTGTAACATCGCTCAGGTGTTATACCGACCCCGCGGATACTAACTGCAATATGTGCGGCAAACTTACCTGCGAATATTTGAAAGAAAGTGAAAAATTGCCAGATGAACCGGGTATTGCCTATAAAGGCCCTTTGTGTATATTCAGAGCAAATAATATCGCCTACGCCATTGACGGTATCGTGTCGCTGGCACGCAATTTAGGAATTGATTATGGAATTTTCTGGTCAGCTGGTGCAGCAGCCATGCGAATGGGTTTGGTGCCAAAGAACACGGGTTTTTGTCTGGCTGTGGGGATATCAGTGACAGAGAAAAGCCCATTCAGGGATATCCCGTTACGGTATGATGAGATAAATGAAAGAACAATGAATGACAGGATCATTAAGCGCTTATGGCCTCAGTTCAGATCAATTTACAGTTAAAAAATTAGACACAGCTTCATGGACTTTGTCAATACCATAAGTCCATGATACTAAGTGTGTATCATACACATATCATGGAGGTTTTTTATGCCAGCAATAGAAATGAATGAGCTCATACAGAATGGCTTACATAGAGCAGTGGAGCTTATGGCTCTGGCCGCGTATAACTCGTTTAGATTTGGCAAACGCAATACCATAAAAATGATAAGCCTTTCAATTGAAGATTTAAAGGAGATAGCTGAATTTTGCTATTCACTGGGAGATATGTCACCACTGGCTGCGCGGGATGGTAGATTTTTGATGGAACTGGTAAAAGAGCCCTGTGCAGTGCTATTAATTGGAGATAAGCGAAAATCAGATTTTAATTATAATTGCGGAGCCTGCGGCTACAGAACCTGTGCTGAATTAAACAAAGCTGAAGAAGTTGAGGCATTGACAGCTCGTGGGCCAAGTTGTCAGTTTAAAAACCTGAATATTAATATTGCCGCTGGTGCTGCTGCATCGATGGCGTGGCGCTTGGGGCTTCATTGCAGGGTGTTCAGTACCATAGCATTTGCCGCGTTTGCGCTTAATAAGCTGGAAGGGATAGATATTGCAACATCAGTAGCTGTGAGTGCTGCAAAAGTTGATCCTTTCTTTGACCGGCATCAGTATTGGACAAAAGAGCACTGGGATGAAATTTTTGAAAAGGAATTCCCAACATTTACAAGAGGATTTATAGGAGCTATCGAAGAATAAAAAGATGGAGGAAATATGGCAACAAAAGCATATCTTAATCCTGTTATTGCGTCACATCTGGTTGAAATTAAGGCAGATGAAAATCCCGATACTCTGATCTATATTTTTGAACAAGGTGAGACGGGCGATGAACGATGCACATATAAAGACCTTTATGAAAATTCAAATAAGGTGGCACGACTGTTACTTGATAATGGGCTTGATAAAGGTGACACATTTGCCGTTTTTATGAAAAATTATCCTGAATTTGTCTATGCACTGCTTGCAGGAACCACCATAGGAGCTATCATGGTGCCCATTGATCCACGAAGCAAAGGTGATAAGCTGCAGTTTCTTTTACACAATTGTAATGCTAAAGCGGTGATAGTTGAAGATGAGCTACTCAGCAGTCTTGAAGAAGTTTTGCCAAAGCTACCATCAATAAAATTAGTCAGCGTGGTGTATAAAAAAGGGCATAGTATAGGAGTTACCGATAAGTATCATGCATTGAATGAAGTAATCGAAAAGAATACCTGGCACACAGTAGATCAAATGATTATGGATGTACGCCATCCAATGCAGATCATTTATACTTCTGGTACTACCGGTGATCCAAAAGGAGTGGCTATAAGAAACAACAGGACAGGATTATTTAATATCTTAAACAGCATAGTATGGAAATACCAGAAAGATGATATTTTATATAATGGACTATCGCTGACACATGGCAATGCCCAGGCTGTTACCCTTTTTCCGGCTCTTTCGATGGGGATAACGGCAGTGTTCAGCCCACGGTTTACAAAAAGCCGAATATGGGATATCTGTAGAAAGTATGGGTGCACATCGTTTTCCCTTTTAGGTGGGATGATGGCAGGAATTTACAATGAACCGGAAAAGCCAAATGATGCTGATAATCCTGTAAAAGTGGTTATCAGTGCTGGAACACCTGCAACAATATGGGAAGCATTTGAAAAGCGATTCAATGTGAAAATACTTGAATGGTATGGATCAGTTGAAGGTGGCTTTGCGTATAAGCCAATTGGAAAAGGTCCCATAGGATCATTTGGGAAACCTGTACCAGGAGTGATGGAATTCAAGATAGTGGATGAAAATGACAACGAAGTTCCGGTAGGGCAGACAGGTGAGTTGATATGCAGATTATTAAAAGGTGAAACAAAGGTTGATTATTTAGGCAAGCCCGAAGAGTCCAAAGAAAAGACACGTGGTGGCTGGCTTAGAACCGGTGATATGGTGCACAGGGATGCTGAGGGGTGGTACTATTTTGATTACCGTAAGGGGTCAGAGCTAAGAAGAGCGGGTGATTTTATACAGCCTGAGTATATAGAGACAGTCATAGGCAAACACCCGGATGTATCTGAAGTATCAGTGTATGGTGTTCCTGCTGCTTCCGGTGCACCTGGTGAAAGCGATATAGTGGCAGCTATCGCATGCTTTGAAGGGAAATCAATTGATCCACAAGCATTTTATGCGTATCTGAAAAAGAACCTGGAAGCAAATTTTATTCCTTCATATTTGCAGGTTGTTCCAGAAATCCCAAAAACCATTACCGAGAAGGCATTAACCAGGGTTCTTAAAGAAGACTTTTTAAAAGGGGCCGGAACAATATACAGATATGATGATTATAAGTAGTGATGTACTGAAAAACATATAGTATGGAGGTTCGTATGCTATATACAGAGCTTAATTTAGAACTAACCGATGAACATCAGCATCTTAAAGAGCAGGTGCACAGATTTTCAATGGAGGTATTACGCCCTGCTTCGCTGGAACTGGATAAACTTTCGGCAGAGGAAGTGGTGAAAAAAGGCTCAATTTACTGGGATTGCATGGCAAAGATGTATCAGAATGGGTATCATACGGTATTGATTTCAGATGAATATGGTGGACTGGGACTTGATCCGCTGGCAGTTCATATCTTCTGGGAGGAGCTGGCATACGGCAGTGTAGGATTTGCAGTGTCGCTGGGGTGCAGCTGTTTTGCTGCGTTTTATGCTACCATGCTTGCAGATGACAGGCTCATTGAAAAGTTTGTAATTCCCTTTGTAAACTGCAAAGATGCAAGCGTCATGAGCTGCTGGGGAATTACGGAGCCTGAACATGGAAGTGATAATTTAGCACCACGAAGCAGCTTTTTCAAAGATGCGTCACTCACACAACAGGTAAAGGCACACAAGAAAAATGGTGAATGGGTAATTAGCGGGCAGAAATCCGCGTGGATTTCAAATGGACCGGTTGCATCTAACTGCGCATTGTTTCTGAATCTGGATCCTTCAAAAGGTTTGTCCGGGGGCGGTATATGCCTTATTGATTTACACCAGGATGGGATTACACGCGGTAAGCCTTTGGAAAAAATGGGACAGCGTGAACTGCCACAGGGTGAAATATTTTTCGATAACGTGGTGTGCCCCGAAGAATATATGATAGTTGACCCGGAAAGCTATGAGGCCATGACGGAGTTAACCCTGGGGCATGCAAATGCAACAATGGGTGCCTATTTTACCGGTCTTGCTCAGGCAGCCTATGATATGACACTGCAGTATTGCACTGAACGTATACAGGGTGGGAAGCGTTTGTGTGATCATCAGTGGGTTCAGAAAAAATTATTTGATATGTTTGTAAAAGTTGAAACTGCCCGTGCATTTTCCCGCGCAGCGATGATATACAATATGAATACCACGCCGCCAGATGTAAAATACTCAATTGCATCAAAAGTGTACTGTACTGAAGCAGCATTTCAGGTTACAAGTGATGCTATACAACTTTTTGGTGGGTACGGGCTTTCAAAAGAATTTCCAATTGAAAAGCTGTTCCGTGATGCCCGTGCCGGAATGATAGAGGATGGCTCCAATGACACTTTATCAATGACAGCAGGTAATATTATTATTAAGGAGAAATTAGGCGATGAGTAATGTCTATATAATCGGATCAGGTATGATCAGATTTAACAAGTATCCCAATGAAACGGTCAGGACAATGGCTGAGAAGGCAATACAGCTTGCATTGGCGGATGCTGGTTTAAATAAAAAAGATCTTCAAGCTGGTTTTTTTTCCAATACCTTCTGGGGGATGTTCTCAGGGCAGCATTCAATACGTGGGCAGGTTATTTTCAGAGGAATGGGAATTGATAAAATACCAGTGGTGAATGTAGAAAATGCATGTGCAGGCGGTTCGTCAGCGCTACATCTGGCGTATACTGGCATAAAAGCAGGTATGTATGATGTGGCAATTGCGGTGGGCTCAGAAAAAATTACCAATCCAAACAAGGCATTGTCGCTTGGAGCGTATGCGTCGTGTATGGATGTTGAAAATTTTGAAAAGCATATCAATATGATACTTGAAGTGAGTAAATCTTTTACTATTACTATTCCGGATGATGGCAGTAAACCTGGAGAGGGACGAAGTGTCTTTATGGATGCGTATGCAGTGGGAGCACGGTGGCATATGGACCGTTTTGGCTCAACGCAGCGTCAGCTGGCAATTATTTGCTCAAAAAATCACTTTCATGGCTCACTCAATCCGCTATCGCAGTATCAGCATAGAATGACTGTTGAGGAAGTATTAGCAGATAAGCTGGTTGCCTGGCCCTTAACGCGTGCCATGTGTGCACCTGTAGGGGATGGAGCAGCTGCGGCAATTGTGTGTTCAGAGAAATTTTTGAAAAAATTAAGTGCACGCCCGGTTAAAATAATAGCATCGGTCATGGGGCAGGGTGAGGACAGAGACCTTGATGCACCGGATATTGGTCAGCGGCTGGCACAGATAGCGTATAATCAGGCTGGTGTAGGCCCTGATGATATAAGCTTAGCTGAACTCCATGATGCCACAAGCTGGGGAGAGTTGCACCAGACAGAGTCAATGGGTTTTTGCCCAATAGGGGAAGGCGGGCCATTTGCTGAAAGTGGAGCAACAACATTAGGTGGAAAAAAACCCATCAATACCAGTGGAGGACTTGAGTGCAGAGGACATCCAATTGGAGCATCAGGCCTTGCACAGATCCATGAGCTTGTACTGCAATTACGCGGTGAGGCAGGAGGACGCCAGGTTGAAAACGCTCGTTTGGGCCTGGCAGAAAACGGGGGTGGCAACATAGGCGTTGAAGAAGCTGCCATGTGTATTCACATATTAGAAAAGGTGCGATAGTTACTGATAAAATATTAATGGCAATTAATTTTAACAACAGGTGGGTAGTTATCACAGGAGCCTCTTCCGGTATAGGGAAGGCACTTGCAGAGTGCTTTGCCAGAGAAGGGGCTCATCTTATATTAGGAGCGCTTCCAGAAGAGAAGCACATACTTGAAAATATAAAGTGTGAATTTCAAAAGCACTACCATATTGAAGTAGCAACAGTGTATCAGGATTTTGCAAAAACGGATGGTGCTGTAAAATTTTATAGACAATGTAAAAAGTTACAAAAGTCTGTGTATTGCCTTGTGAATAATGCCGGAATTATTGCATATGGGTATTTCCATGAACTATCGCACAAAACACAACATAGATTAATTACAATTAACCTTATGGCATATTTTTCACTTATGCGCTTGTTTATTGAGGATATGATACAACAAAAAGAAGGTGTTATTATCAATATATCCTCTGTATCCGCGTTCCAGCCAACACCACACCATGCGGTGTATGGAGCAGTTAAAGCATTTGTGCAGAGTTTAAGTGAAGCTGTAAATCAGGAATGCAGAGGAACAGGTGTCAGCGTACATACAATAAACCCTTCATATACAGATACGCCACTACTTAAAACAAATAATTTTCCTGATAAAATCTGGTGGTACCGTATTTCAGGATTGGCAAAGCCCCAAGACATAGCGCGCAAAGCAATTAAAGCTGTAAAAAAAGGGAAAAGAGTGTACGTCCCGGGTGTAATGAACACATGTATTCATCTTTTCCTGCCACGGATTTTGCCACGGAAGCTATCAAACTTAATAGCCAATTATGTACTTGGAGCAGAAACGTAAGAGATTATTCCTGTGCAAGGCTACGCCGTACACTATTGATGTACAACATAGCATGATGGGTGATGCTATTGATGATAGTAAAGAGCGAAGTATACAGATAGCCAATCTGAAAAAGCATAATCAAAGGTATGGAGATATAAAGATTTTTAACAAAGGCAAAATATACAACAAGTGACATATACAATCCCAATATAAATTCAATAATTGATACAATATTAGTGGAACGCAGGCTATATTTATTTTGCAGAATATTTTTTAAGTGCTCAAGCGCATGGATTCTGCTTTTCGCTATCACATTATATTTTGGGGTTCTGTTAAAGTCGCTCTTTTTATTTAGCAATGCTTCTATTACCGCTTTGCTATTGTTAATGGACAAACCAATGCCTACAGCAAGCACCATTGGTAGGTATAGCAAAGGTTTTAGCTTTGATGCAAAAACATTTTTGTTGTGATACAGAATAACCAGCTCTGTATAGTAATAAAATATAATAACTGAAACAGTTGCCAGAAGAAAAATTGGAATATCCAGATATGCAAATTTTTTAAACCCACCCCAGTAACGCACCCACAGTGCAACGGGCATAAGAAGTGTAAGAAAGACCATTAAGAGATATGCAAAGTTAGCACCAAGGTGCAGGAAAGATTCAAGTTTAACCTTTAAAGGTAATTGTGAATGTAAAATAATTTTATATAATTTTTTGAAAACCTGTATTGAGCCCTTTGCCCATCTGAATTGTTGAGCCTTAAATG
This sequence comes from uncultured bacterium, assembly GCA_937920495.1. GTDB lineage: Bacteria > Spirochaetota > UBA4802 > UBA4802 > UB4802 > UBA4802. Next base: position 144,239 of record CALEUQ010000011.1, read on the forward strand.
CTGCAATTTCAATAGGAAGTTCTGCAGGTACTGTAACGTCAGGAAGATATACAAACTTCCAGCCTTTTATCTGGGAGCGATAACTCAAATCAAGGTCCTCAGTAATAGTATCGTGCTGCCAGCCTCCACCATCAATAATTGCCTGTCTTCGCCAGATGCCTGCTGTCCCGTTAAAATTGAAGAAGCGGCCTGAACGGTTTCGTGCTGTATGCTCTATCATAAAATGGCCGTCCAATAAAATACTCTGGCATTCAGTCAAAAGAGAATAATGACGGTTAATGTGATCCCATCGTGCCTGCACCATCCCAATTTCAGGATCAGTGAAATAATGTATGGTTTTTTGCAAAAAATCTGGTGTGGGCAAAAAATCTGCATCAAAGACCGCTATAAATTCGCTATCGGTACACTTAAGGCCGTTTTCCAGTGCACCTGCCTTAAATCCGGTTCTGTCATTCCTGTGAATATACTTGATATTATATCCTTGCCTGCGTTTGAGTGTGCATATACGTTCTGCAATAATAGAGGTTTCATCCGTTGAGTCATCAAGTACCTGTATTTCAAGCTTCTTTTTTGGGTAATCCAGTTGCGTTATAGTATTTATAAGGCGTTCAACAACATATTGTTCATTGAAAGTGGGCAACTGGACTGTAACTTTAGGCAGGGTTTTGAATATTGATTTTGGTTGAATTTTCCTTTTGGAATATTTCAGAAAAAGGTACAATGTATGGTAGCGATGGGCACCAAAAATTGATAAAAGTAATAATATTAATCCGTAAAATATGAGAATAAAAAGTTTCATAGAATATAACTTCCTTTAAAGATAAATAATATTTTCATATGTCATTAAGTATTTTTATTTGAATTTACTATTTTGACATTTAATTAAACCACATAAAAAAATATTTGCAAAAAATTATAAATGACATATCATGCACTGAAAATTGTATGTCAACATTAATACAGGAGGTTTTCCGTGACACAGGCTACTATTGAGGCGTTGCAGGGCTTGCGTGATCTATCCTTGATTAAATGGTATATTATACCATTGCTTGCTATTGTATTTTACATCTACACAAGAGAAATCAAGGAAGCACGTAAAACCGGTGATTGGAATGCAGTGTTTGCAGGAGCAACTATATTTGGTGTGGATTTTTTTAATGAAACATGGAATGGCTGGGTGATGCATATAACTCAGCGTTCTGCAGTATGGACAACACCCGGTGATACTGCATTGCGCACCATGGTTGGCTGGAATATCGAGATAATGTTTATGTTCACCCTTTTGGGAATTATTTTCTATCATACTCTCAGCGGGAAAAACATCAAGATCCTTGGCATTCCTGAAAAGTGGTTCTGGGCTGTACTATATTCAGCATTCTGTGTGTTTGTAGAATGCCTGCTTAACATCGGCGGCCATTTAGTGTGGGAATATGAATACTGGAACCTGTCTTTCAAGGGAGTATGGCTTATCTTTTTGTTTGGGTACTTTCACTTCTTCGTATTTGCAATTATTGTAATAGGACTTACAACCATTAAAAAGAAGATAATTGCTGTGACATGCATCTATGCTGTGCCTATCATAATGAATATACTGGCATTTGGCATATTGGGTTGGAATTATTGAAACGAAGGCGGGATATCGCTTTGCCTGTTGATATTGTAAAAAAGCTGTGAAGGATCTTCAGCATAAAAGATAAGTTCGTCATCCGTAATATAGCGCATTTCAACTTTTTCAAAAAGTACGCTGATTTTGTAATTTTTGTCTTTAATAAGTTCTTCAATATGAGGAATGCAGCGTTTTGAATATATAGCATGCAGTGGCTCGGTCTTACCTTCCCAGCAGGGGATTATGCAGTCATATATATGAGGAATTTGCAGCATAAAAGCAATAAATTCCTGATTTAAAAATGGCATATCGGCAGCACACACAAAGATATAATCTGTTTTTGCATGATGCAGTGCAGTGTAAATACCGCCTAATGGTCCAAGTGCGGGTATTATATCAGGATATACGGGTAATGTGAGATAGTTATATTTATGAGTATCATTGGCTATAATTGAAATGGATTGAAATAATGGTTGCAGTGAACGTACCACATGCTCAATCAGTGGCTTGCCGCCAAATAGGTGTAATGTTTTGTCGCTTCCAAAACGGCTGCTTTTGCCGCCTGCAAGTATAAAGGCTTCTACTGGTTCCATAATTACTGGCGCGAATATCCCATCTTGAGTGCTGATGCATCAATAAAAGTAGTAACGATATTTTCTACAGTAAGGTCAAACTGCGCTGCATCATGCTGCTTTGGTATTCTAATAGTTTTTATATATGTGTTACATTTATTGCAATAATCAAAACGATATTTTTCATCAAGCTCCCAGCTATAATATCCAAGTGTTTCAGCATTTTCATTCCCACACGCAACACATTTTACACGTTTAAATTCCCATTCACATTCACATAGTCCACAGTGAAGGAATCGTTTGTTATTCTTTGATTCGACTATTTTAGCCATATCGGGAATAAAGCCGCAAAATGGACAGAATGCGTCAAAATGCTCGGGAAAATCCGTCTTGTCATCTAATACTGCGCTTCGAAGTGCAACGAATAACGGTTTGTATACATTAATAGCAAGGAATACAAGCTCATCAGTATCAATGTTATTCTCACGAGCTATCGCCTCAAATGCACTATCGTTTAACAATAACGCTGTAATTATTTCCTTATATAATTCCTGCCGTGTATCAAGGTTTGAAAGCAATATGTCAAATGAATAACCTGGTTGAAACTGTATAATGCGTGTAGCTATTTCTTTAAATAATTTTTTTATATGTGCAATCACTTCTTCGGTAAACTGCATATTCTGTGGATGTATCATAGGATAGTGTGTGGTATCCACTACAAGGGTAGTATCAGTAATTGCTGATTTCAATATTTGGGTACTATCGTATTGTAACGAAAAAAGCGAACTATAAAATGAAAACAGATCTTCTGAAAGTGCAGCATTTTTAAATACAAAATCTTTATACTGAATAAGATGTTCATTATGATTGATAATTGTCATACGTTTACTTCCATATTCTAATTGGTGATTAGCTATAATGGTAATGGTAACATATTTGTCAATGATTTACATCCCACTATCATCTAATTTTTTATATTCATAGGGGCGATAATATTTGACAAAAAAACTTTATTATTTATTGTTGCATATAACCTCTTCGAATTCTGTATTCTACGGCATCTGCAACGCTATGAATGCAGAATCGATAGGGTAAAAAGAGAAATCTTTTTGCCTCCCGACTTTGGAAAGAAGAGAACAGTCCTTTGATGCGCATGGACAGTTACTTTTTATATCCTAAAGTTTACTTCTTAGCAGGGGGTTTTCATTCCTGGTTGTACAATAATTCAGTAATAATTTAAAATGTATCCATCAGCATACAAAGTAATAATGTGTAATGTTACATTATATGTATTATAGTTTATTATTTTAGGAGGTACTCATGCCGGTTACCAGAAGAGATTTGTTTAAGTTAACAGGAGTTACTGCAGCAGGTACATTTTTAGGTGGCGTAACCTTCTTAACAGGATGCAAGTCAACTGATAAGTTAAGAGGGTCTAAAGAAACTACCACCATATGCCCATACTGTGGTGTTGGCTGCGGTATTATTGTTTCTGTTCGTGATGGTAAGGTGATAAACGTTGAAGGTGATCCTGATCATCCCATTAATGAAGGTGCATTGTGTTCAAAAGGTAATTCGCTTTATCAGGTAGCAGTCAATCCGGTAAAACGAAGGTTGGATAAGGTATATTACCGTAAACCGTATAGTGAAGAATGGCAAACCTTAAGCTGGGACGAAGCAATTAAAATGATAGCCCAGCGGGTAAAGGAAACACGTGATCGTACCTTTGTTGAAAAGGAAAATGGCATAACCGTTAACCGTTGTGAAGGATTAGCAGCTTTTGGTGGTGCGGCGCTCGATAATGAAGAGTGCTATGCATGGTCAAAATGCGCACGGCTTTTGGGAATTACACGACTGGAACATCAGGCACGGCTCTGTCATAGCTCTACAGTAGCAAGCCTGGCTGCTTCATTTGGGCGTGGTGCAATGACAAATCACTGGATTGATATTCAGCATGCTGATGTAATCATGGTTATAGGAAGCAATGCTGCTGAAAACCATCCAATTTCATTTAAGTGGGTACAGCGTGCACGTGATAAAGGTGGCAAGCTCATCAGCGTTGATCCGCGTTTTACCCGTACATCCTCACTTGCAGACCTTTATGCGCCAATACGACCGGGTACCGATATTGCATTTATTAACGGTATCATCAACTATGCATTGCAGAATGATCTGATCCAGAAAGAATATGTAGTGAAGTATACAAATGCAGCATATCTCATTGATCCAGCATACAGCTTCAATGATGGTATATTCAGCGGCTATAACTTTGCTGAACGCAAATATGATAAGAAGACCTGGAAATATCAGCTTGATGCCGATGGTATACCATTAAAGGATGAATCATTACAGAATCCTCAGTGTGTGTATCAGCTACTTAAAAAACACATGTCCCGCTATACACCTGAGAAAGTTTCCGCAGTCACAGGATGTCCTGTAGATACATTCCTTAAAGTTGCTGAACTGTATACAAGTACTCACAAACCTGATAGAGTTGCAACAATTCTGTATGCAATGGGTGCAACTCAGCATACAGTTGGTGTTCAGTATATTCGTGCGTATGCTATTTTACAGATGCTCATGGGTAATATGGGTATGGCAGGTGGTGGTATTAATGCAATGCGTGGCGAATCAAATGTACAGGGTTCAACCGACCATGCGTTGCTATGGCATATATTGCCTGGATACCTGGATGCTCCCAAGGTATTTGGTCCAAAGAAAGATACTGATCTACAGGCATGGATAGCCAACAATACACCTACCACAAAAGATCCGATGAGTGTTAACTGGTGGCAGAACAAGCCAAAATACATGATAAACTTACTTAAAGCATGGTTTGGTGATAATGCCACTAAAGAGAATGATTTTGGTTTTGACTGGCTACCAAAAGCATCCAAACCACATTCTCATGTGCATATTTATGAAGAACTATATGGAACGAGCAAAATAGAAGGAATCATCTTTATGGGCACCAACCCGGTTGTTGGCAGTCCTAATGTTAATAAAGTCTTAAAAGGGTTAGAAAAACTTAACTGGATGGTATGTGCTGATCTATGGGAAACTGAAACTTCTATTTTCTGGAAACGCCCAGGTGCTAATCCAAAGACAATTAAAACAGAAGTATTCTTATTGCCAATGGCTTCTTCTGTTGAAAAGGAAGGCAGTATATCTAACTCAGGACGCTGGGCGCAGTGGCGATATAAAGCACAGAATGCTCCTGGTGATGCAATATCGGACTTAGACTTTACTGATAGGCTTTTCAGAACAGTAAGAAAAATGTATGAAGAAGATGTAAAAGCTGGCAAGAAAGTGGCTAACCCTGATCCAATTTTGAAAGCATACTGGAACTTTACACCAGAAGGCCAGCATGAGCCAAGTCCACACATGGTTGCCAAAGAGATTAACGGTTTTGAATGGAAGAAGAATGGTGAGCATGGTGATCAGGTAGAGAACTTTACCAAATTAACCGATGATGGGAAAACAGCGTGCGGTTGCTGGATTTACAGCGGTAGCTACAATGAAGATGGCAACAACATGGCTCGCAGAAGTAAAAAGGATAAAACCAAGATGGGTATGTACCATGGTTGGGCATGGGCATGGCCAATGAACAGGCGTATAATTTATAACCGTGCCAGTGTCAATATGAAAGGCGAACCATGGAATCCCAAAAAGCCGGTTATATGGTGGGATGGTGATGAATGGAAAGGAGATGTTCCTGATGGTCCTGCACCTGCAGGCAAAAAGTTGCCTTTCATCATGTTGCCTGAAGGTGTTGCGCGGCTATTTACCCCAACCCTCAACGATGGGCCATTCCCTGAACATTATGAAGCAGTTGAATCACCAATGCCTAATCTTTTCAACTCACAGAAATTTAATCCGGCAGTAACGCTTCCCGGTTCACCAGCTGAATTTGGTTCTTTTGCACAGTTCCCATATGTTGGTACATCTTACCGATTAACTGAACACTGGCAGGCAGGAGCAATGACCCGTAACCTTCCCTGGCTTGACGAGCTGGTACCGGATATGTTCTGTGAAATCAGTCCAAGCCTTGCAGCTAAAAAGGGAATTAAAAACGGTGATAAAGTGGTTATAACGTCGCAGCGTGGATCAATTGAAACATTTGCTCTTGTCACTGAACGCGTGCAACCATTGAAAATAAACGGACAGATGGTTGAAATGGTAGGTATGGTGTGGCATTTTGGGTATAGTGGGCATGCACAGGGTTCTATATGTAACTTCCTGACACCTCAGTGCGGCGATCCTAATACATTTATACCGGAATTCAAAGTATTCCTGGTAGATATTCGAAAGGCTTAAATGAGGAGGTGGAATTATGTCAGAAAAAGCGTTCTTAGTTGATATAACAAAATGTCAGGGCTGTAGAGCGTGCCAGGTTGCATGCAAGCAGTGGAATGGGTTGCCTGGTGAAAAAACCACCTTCTTTGGTGGACCTGAGTATACCAATCCGGCAAAGCTATCAGCCATAACATGGAATCATGTAGTGTTCTATCCGCTGGACAGAAGCAAGCCTGAGCGTCCGGTGTGGAATATAAAGCACACTAAGTGCAATCATTGCGCAGAGGCAAATTGTATGGCAGTGTGCCCGCAGATGGCCATCAAAAAGGTTGACGGGTGGGTTGTTATTGATCAGGAAAAATGCATTGGATGCGGTGCATGTGTCAGCGCATGTGTGTATGGTGTTCCCGGTTTAAGCGAAATAGATCACAAGAGTGATGTTGGTCAGCATATCATCCACAGGGGTAAATCGCACAAATGTAATGCATGTACTCTGAACAAACGTGATATACCTGCGTGTGTTACAACCTGTCCATCAGGTGCACTGGAATTTGGGCACAAACCGGCTATAGTAAAAAAAGCTATGCAGCGAGTAAAAGAGCTCAAGAAAGAATTCCCCAATGCCAGTGTATATGGCTTGGAAGAGTTTGGTGGCCTTGGCGTCATCACTGTTCTTCGCGATAAGCCTGAAAAATATGGACTGCCCGTTGGCAAAGATGCACAGAAGATTGATCTGTCACACTACGATGCAATCAACAGCATCTATCACACATTGTCTGTGTTTACCATGGGTATCCCATATCTGCAAAAGAAGGCATACACTATCGCCAGAGCGCTTGCAGGTAGTGATAAGAAAGCATAACACTAATATTTTTTAGCAATAGCAAAAAAGGCAGGTTGGTAAACCTGCCTTTTTTTATCTGTAACTATCGCACATATTAAAATTTTGGTTTATAAATTTCTTTGGGAAATTTTTTAAGTATGGATGCAGGAATGGCATTTGCTTTTGCTATTGTTGCGTACAGTGTACCACTTTTCTTTACAGTACGTTTTTGTGTTTTGAAGTCAACGGCAACAAGCCCAAAGCGCGACATATATCCTTGAGCCCATTCAAAATTGTCAATAAGTGACCAGTGGAAGTAGCCTTTAATATCAATGCCTTCCTGCAATGCTTTGTGCATCATCTTGAGATGGTCAATCATCACATTCTGGCGCCAGGCATCATTATCAGTACCAATACCGTTTTCGGTAATGTATATGGGCAGATGGGGGAAAGACCTGTGCATGCGTTTGATTGCAAGATAAAATCCCTCTGGATATGGCTCCCAGCCAAGACCGGCACAGAGCTTATCCTTGCCGCATAAAGGATTATCTGTTGCAGATGTTGCAAGGTCTTTGAGTTTAGGTGATACCAGCAAAAAGTTATAGTAATTGAGTCCAATAAAGTCGTTGGTGTTTAGCAATTCTTTGTGATGAAAAATACACTGCAAAGGTAGCTTTCCTTTTTGCAGCGCGCGTATCACTGCACCATTAAAAAAATAATCAACACATTGTGCCATGAGCCTGTCCATGAGGCTTTGAGGGTTGTATGGCCTTGGTATCTGTACGTTATGGACAATTCCAACCTGTGCATCAGGATCAACGGATTTTACTGCGTGATATGCAATACCATGCATCAAAAGTACCGTTCCTAACGCTTTTATTGCTTTGAATATATTTTTTTCGCCGGGTGCAAACATATCAGTAAGGTAGCCAAGCATCACGATACTTGGTTCATTTATGGTATTGTAGTATTTTACTTTTCCCTTAAATGTCTGTGCCAGAATGCGGCAGAATTGTGCAAAGTGATCTAAATGTTCTTTGTCACGATTGAGCAATCCGCCTTCGTTGAACCACCATATAGGTAACGTAAAATGAAGCAGTGTGACAAATGGTATCACTTTTCTTTTTAAAAGCTCATCTATCATTTTCTGATAATGGTCAAGTGCCTTTTTGTCCAGTGTGTGTGGCTTTGGGAAGATTCGTGACCACTCAATGGACATGCGATAGGCGTTGCAGTTGAGCTTTTTTAAAAGGTCAAAATCCTGTTTGTATCTATTCCAGTGATCGCACGCAACCAGGGCTGTATCGTTATTTTTTATCTTTCCGCTTTTTTCAAAAAGCCACCAGTTATTGTTAGTGTTTCCTCCTTCTATTTGATGTGCCGCAGTTGCTGTCCCCCATAAAAAACCTTTAGGGAAAATTATTTCGTTTGATTTTGATGGCATAGGCTGTCTCCTTTTGTACAGTAATAAAGTATGATATCATCACGTTAGGTGGCGTGTACGCACATATAGCATTAAAAATACGTGATGATGCACTTTAGTAAATATATTTTTTATTAAAAATCAATAAAAAAAATTTGTGCGATAGTTACTGTAACAAAATAATGTTATGTGGATCATAGTTAAGATTAACAAAGAGTATATCTGCGCCAACCTGGCGATGGGTATATGTATAAAGTTTGTTATTTTGTTTATACATGAGCATTGAGGAACAGATAGTGGCAAAAAAAGTAATTGCATAAATATTATATCTATAAGTATACACTCTATAATTAAATAGGGATCAGCATGAATATACAGACAATATTAACATTATTTGACTGGCGCAGTTTGATTGATATTCCCATTTTATCTTTTATAGTATTTTTATTCTACACAACACTGCGCTCATCAGGTTCATGGCGTATAGGACTGGGTATAATCGTTGCATTGCTATTTTATTTGATAGCCCGTTTTATACGGCTTCCCGGTGTTGAATGGGTGTTTGATAATGTAAGTAATATTGCGTTAATAGCGTTGATTGTAATATTTCAGCCAGAGATCCGAAAGATATTTGAACGAGCAGCATCTGCGTTTAAAGTTAAAAAACTACTTAAAGAATCATCCGGGTTTATTAATGAGATAGCAAAAGCTGCATTTGTTCTGGCAGGACAGCGCTGGGGTGCAATTATAGTTATACCTGGAAGAGATGATGTCGGGAACAAAATGAATGGTGGAGTGTTACTGAATGCAGAGGTAAGCGTGCCGCTTATCGTAAGTATATTTGATCCCCATTCACCCGGGCATGATGGTGCAATACGTGTGGAAAGCGGGAAAATTGTAGGTTTTGGATATAGATTGCCACTATCCTCATCAGAAAAGCTGGATTATCGTTTTGGGACACGACATCATGCGTCTTTAGGATTATCTGAGCTGTGCGATGCACTGATCATTACAGTATCCGAAGAGCGAGGCACTGTGTCGATTTTCCATTCCGGTTCATACATGCAGGTTGACAATGAAGAAAAATTGGAAAATGAGATAAAAAATCATCTGGAAAATGTAAGTATGCTTTTTCCTGTAACATCAAAACGAAGATCTAAAAGCATTCGTCTGGCTGAAGCAGTGTTAAGCCTGGTTGTGGGTTGCTGCATCTGGCTTGCTATTGTTATCAATGCAAGCCAGATGGTTCAGCGTACGTATACCATACCAGTGCAGTACAATCTTCCACCCGGGATGGTTATAATAGGTGAAAAGCCGCACACAGTGCGCATTTCAGTATCAGGAAGCGCCAGTAGTGTGGAAAGCATTCATCCCTATGAGCTGAAAGCTTTTGTTGACCTGACCGGTACATCACCGGGCAAACACCTTGTAAATTTACAGAGAAAAAATTTTAATGTGCCGGATGAAGTTACTATTGTAGATATAGAACCACCTCAGATTCCGCTGGTATTACATACAATGGAACAGCGTGATGTGGAGATCAAACCGCAAATAGTGGGTTCTTTACCACCTGGCTATGAAATTACCTCAATTGATGTTAACCCTTCTAAGATACCAATTCTATATACAACAGATCTGGAAAATCCGGAAAATATATATTTGACTACAACGCCAATATATATTAATACTATTCAACAAAGTGTGAAACTCACAACCAAGATAGTTGCACCACAGGGTGTGTATCCGCTTGATACAACAAGCTGGCCTGATGTAACAGTGATGATATATATTCATAAAAAATAGTTTTGGGAGCAGCGTATGCCAACAACAATAAAAAATTTAGGACCCTGTAACATTGATTCGCCACTGCTAAGAAAATACAGCCAGCGCGATGCAGCATTTGTAAGTGATGAGATACGGGTGCGCTTTAATGCATTTATAGGAAAAAATCCTCCAAGAGGAGGAGAACATATAGATAGTTTTGAAGCGGCCGGGCCGCGTGAAAAAATTTTTTTTGATCCTGCAAAGACACGGGTAGCTATCACATCATGTGGGGGGTTGTGCCCGGGAATAAATGATGTTATACGCTCGTTGGTTATGGAATCATATTATGGGTATGGAGTGAAGGATATCATTGGCATTCCCTATGGATATAATGGACTAAATCCGGATTATAATTATACGCCTGTTCAATTAACTCCGGATTTTGTTAAATCGATACACATGCAGGGCGGGAGTATATTGGGTTCCTCACGTGGTGGCACCAAAGATATGGACAGGCTTGTGGATACCTTAGAAAGACTTGGTGTTAATATATTGTATACTATTGGTGGTGATGGCACATTGCGTGGTGCTCATGACATAGCAATGATTGCAGAAAAGAGGGGTTTGAAATTGGCCGTTGTTGGTATTCCAAAGACTATCGATAACGATATCAGCTTTATACAGCGTTCATTTGGATTTGAAACAGCATTTTCAATTGCAGTGGAAGCAATTTACGCAGCCCATACCGAGGCTGAAGGTGCACCAAATGGGATTGGACTGGTAAAGCTTATGGGACGACACTCAGGATTTATAGCAGCAAATGCTGCGCTTGCAAGCAGCGATGTTAATTTTGTTTTGGTGCCTGAGGTGCCTTTTGAACTGGAAGGGCCAAATGGTTTATGTGCTCATCTAGAAGAGCGTTTAAGAAGAAGAGGGCATGCTGTGATATGTGTGGCCGAAGGTGCAGGGCAGGATATTTTACAAAAAGATGCAGAGAAAAAATATGATGCATCAGGGAATGTAAAGCTTGCAGATGTAGGAATATATCTTAAAGAAAAGATACAGGAATATTTTGAAAAAAAAGGGATTGAGATTAATCTGAAATATATTGACCCAAGCTATATGATCCGCAGTGCCCCCGCAGTACCAAATGATTCAATCTACTGTACGCTTTTGGGTCAGAATGCAGTACATGCCGGGATGGCAGGCAAAACAGATATGGTCATTGGTCAGTGGAGTAATATCTATACTCATGTCCCGATAGAGGTTGCAATATCACAGCGTAAGCGTATTGATCCACATTCACGATTTTACAGCAGTGTGCTTGATGCAACAGGTCAGCCATCAATCATGATAAATGAGAAATGATGTAATGTAGACCGTTGCCGGCCCGGGCATCGAAGATCTACAGTATTCCGTGTAGTATGCAATGAGCAGGTGTTAGTTTATACAGGTAATATATGCCATAAAAATTAAATTTAAAATAAAAGGAGGTTTGCCGTGGCTAAAGAATATCGTCATGCACCACTGATTTGTGGAATTTTAACATTTATTGCAGTTGTAGGTAGTGTTGCAGGTATATGGAAAACTATGCCAATCATTGTAGCTGTCAGTATTATCCCCGCTATAGTATACGAAATCTACAGGACAGAAGGTGTTTTTACAAAAATGGCATCGTGGTTAGCACTTATTGTTACCATTGCTGCATTGTATGTTATCCATAAAAATATAATGATTGATATTATCCCCATTATTGCTAAATTTATCAAGATTCCGGTAACAGCTACACTAATACCGGCAGGACTCATTGCACCGGTGATGCTGGTAATTATAGCTGTGTATTTGTTTAGAAGAACTGCTGGTATCTATACCCGATGGCTTGCTGTTGTTATACTTATTGGATCTGTTGCACTTTTTTACTGCATAGATCCGCAGTTAGTAAAAAATGTACTCTCTGCGCCCCAGGTGCAAGAGAATATTAAGGAAGGTGTAAAAAAAGGAATACGTACAATTCATTAATATTCTTACACATGGTGTGAAGCAAATGACCTTATGATAGTGCAATATCTTTCGTATAGTGGCGCGACTACGTTGTAATTGATTGATAATAATTCATTTGCTGAAAAACCAATAGGATTTTCCTTGCGATACGTTTTTATGGGGAACGATGCCAGTACTTTTTTAGTATTAATGATATAAGTGCCATTTATTCTGGAAATATATCCTTTTTTAAGGCAAAATTTTAAAAAGCGTTTTAATTTTTTATGGCGATAGTTACTGTCAATGAGATACTCATCGATATTGGGAAGCCTGCCTTCCTTAACCAGTGCAATAATATCATTGATTATTGCATCCAGCTGTGATGCTATTTCTTCTTTTTTGAGAGATAGTGCTGTATCAATCTCTTCAACCGCAGCCGATATACGCTGCAGATAGGCTGACGCGATCTGGCTGAAGGTTATGGTATGCAGATCTTTTAATATTTCGGAAACCTTTGCTAAAAATCTATCCTTTTCATCAAGGATGAATACTGGTTTGCCAACATTAATAAAAATATCTTTCTTACCTATCATGCACCTGTCAACTTTGACGTTGATGGGAAGAATGTAGAGTTTTTTTGCAAAGTGTCGGTAGGTACTGTCAACAAGCTGAAATATGCCGCTACGCAAGTTCTTAAGGCCACCAAATCCCCATGTGGTACCTTCAGGGAAGATGAGTGTGGAAAATCCATTATGTATTGAGCGTTTAAGTTTTTCCATCTGGGCATATATCTCAGATTTCATTGCTTCTTTATTAGTAAAATCTTCTATGAAAGGGCGCGGTATATCAATCAGTTTCATCTTCTTAAAAAAAGCCTTGGGGAGTCCTGTCCTGTCCAGAAAATAGAATATATAATAGGCTAATTTATTTTTTCTGCCAAAGTTTGATGAAAGATAGTTACCGCTTAAAAAATCCTTTTTAGCCATTATGACAAAGTGTGGACGGGGTTTTAATGCGTAATATACTTTTGAAAGCGATGGAACTTCAAAATAGCTGTCATGCGTTGGTGCAAATATAACAAGCTCGGGAATATGCTTTAGATATTCTTTACCTTTGAGGTGAGCCCTGTGGCGCATTATAATGGAGGCTAATTTAAAACACAACAAGAAAAATTCATAAATTATGCCATTAGAGTTATGCATAATGATCCCCTCATAGTTTATTAATTAAAAATAGTATATATATAGTTATGTGTCAATCTATTTACACAAAAAAAGAATTTTGCATAAACGTAGCGTAGTGGAGATCCTGGTTAACCTCAGCAAAAAGAAATGTCCATTTAATATTTTGTAAATTTTTTACAAAAAAATATTGACGATTGCAAGCTGATGCAGTATTTTAACTAAATAATTAAACTTATTAGTTAAACCAAATAGTTAATTATGACCTGTGGCTCATAAAATATATGTATAAAGGTACAGAATGCAATCATTTAAATATTCCAGGGAAACGCGTGATGTAATACTTAATGCAGCAAAAAAAGAATTTGCCCATCGCGGGTACAGCGGTGCACGGATGAGTTCCATAGCAAAGCGCGCAGGGGTTAATCAGGCGTTGATACACTATTATTTTTCAAGTAAGGAAAAGCTCTATCAGGAAGTGCTACAATTTCTATTTCATCATGAGGAATCCACAAAGATTGAGGAATATTTTAAAGAAGACAGGTTAACACCGCCTGAGGCGTTATATGTTGCAATATATATTCTGGTGTATCTCCATCACGATGCTATTGACCCTGAAACAAACAGGATAATATCATGGGAGATTGCAGAGGGCGGGCAAAATTTTAAAAAGCTTTTAACTGAGTATCTCTACCCACGGTTAGATAGAATTACATTTATAATACAACAGGGTGTTGAACAGGGTTATTTTGAAACCAGCGACCCCTTCCTTATTGTATTTAACATGGTAAATTTTATTATATCCTTTGAAAACAACAAGCAGTATTTAAAAGATACACCATGGTATGGCCGCTTTTATGGTGGCGATGATGGCAAAAGATTGTTTGAGTATACACTTACTGCCACATTTAAGGCTCTGACCCCACAAGGAAAGCTATTTGCGTTACCACATATTAGCAACGAATTACAACATAAATTGCATACAATTATTGATATGCTTAAAAGCACTCAGGGAGAACGATATGTATTGTCAAAATAAGTATACACTATCTTTGTGCATAATTAACGTTTTTTTAGTCATTGCAGTGATGATTATTGTTTTCAGTGTATCACAGGTACACGCGCAGCCACTGACACTTAAAGATGCAATTGCCACTGCTATACAGAATAATAACACATATAAAGCTGCTCTTCTAAAAGTTGAGGAAAACCGCTATAAGGTGCGTGAAAGCTGGGGTATGCTGTGGCCGCAGCTTTCCACAGATGTTGCCTACACACGTCAGTGGTATGAAGCGGGCTTTCAATCCCAGATTGCGGGGCAGTACGATGTAAAGATAATAAACGGGCAGATAGCAGTCAATCCCGGCGCATTGTATAATAGCCTGCAGGCTTCACGCAATGGGTATATTGCCAGTGAATATGAAGCGCGTGCAATCAAGGCACACACTATTATTACCACAATGAGGTTATATTACCAGATACTTTTGACAAAAGAATTAATAACAATGCACCAGGAAGCGTTAAAATCCTTAGAGGAAAATCTGCGTATTGTAACTGTGGGATATCAAAAGGGCACGTTTTCAAAGCTGGATTTTCTGCGTGCAAAGGTTGCCTTCAATAATGAAAAAACGCAGCTTATTAATGCAAAGAATGATTATTTAACTGTATGTGCCACATTCAATATACAGTTGAACAGGGAAATTAATGAACCCGTGGAATTGGATGAAGGGGCGCTTGTGGTAAGTACTGATGATTTGCAGTATCTTTCATTGGAAGAGGAAAAGGAGATAGCCTTAATCAAAGAGCTTGTTGCACTTTCACTTAAAAACAGGCCGGAGTTACTGCAACTGTCGCATACCAAAAAAGCTTTAGAGTATGCTAAAGATGCAGCAGCATCTGTGTATCTGTGGCCAAGCTTGTTTGTGAGTGGCAATTATGGTACCAGCAAAAGCATATCCAAAAAAGGTAATGGATTTGAGCCTACAGGTAATCCAGCAATAGATCCAATACTGCAGGCAATGAACCAGGGGATGAGTGAAAGCTTTGCACCCAAAGGATGGAATGACCACTGGATGATAACCTTTGGGGCAACCTACCAGTGGGGGGCACTGTCACCTATTAATCCATCGCATGCAAAAGCAAAGCAACTGGAAAGCCAGGCTCAACAGCTTGATTTGCAGTTAGAGGATTTTGTAAAGAGTGTGCGTCTTGATATTCAGCGTGGATTTTTAAAACTAAAATCTGCTTCAAATTCATTATACTCACAGCAGGGCAATGTTGAAACCGCAGAAGAATCGTTGAAGACCGCAACTGCGCAATTCAGGAATGGAATCATTGATAACTCAAAATTTTTAGAAGCAAATGTTGCGCTGATTCAAGCAAAAACCTTATACATACAGGCGTTGTATGATTATAAGGTTTCGCAGGCGGAACTGAATAAATCAATTGGTGTAGATTATTTTAAGATTTATTAATTATTCTGGGAGAATGAGCATGAAAAGGGGAACAAAAACAATAGTCGTAGCAATCGTAGTTGCTATAGCAATTATAGCCACCTACAGGCTGGTGGTTTTTATAGGAAATAAAATTAACCCTAAAAAAGTAGTGGAAGAAGAACGAGTAATCCCGGTAAAGGTTTCCAGGGCCATTCGTATGAATATAACAAAAACCCTTAATTTAAGTGGCGATATTCTTGGCAAAGAGGTTGTACATGTCTTTTCACAGGTGCCGGGTAAGGTTATGGAAATCCTGGTGAAGGAAGGCCAGTTTGTAAAAAAAGGGCAGGTGATCTTCAGGGTTGATCGTGATATCGTTGGTATGGAATATATGCCCGCGGTGGTGGAATCGCCGCTTTCAGGTTATGTGGGCACTGTTATGGTTGACCGCGGGATGTCCATAAGTCCCCAGACACCGCTGGCACAGGTTGTTACCATGAATCAGGTTGAGGCAGTGGCACAGCTTATTGAAGAGCAGATTAATATGGTGCAGATTGGTATGAAAGCAAAGGTGCGCGTTGATGCATTTCCCAATACATATTTTTATGGAACCGTGTATCGCAAAAATGCGGTACTTGATGCAGCAAGCAGGACGCAGGAAGTTCGCATACTCATAGACAATCCACAACTGAAACTGCGTCATGGCATGTTTGCTGATATACAGATACAGATTGGTGCAGCAAATAATGCGGTTGTGATCCCGGTGGATAGTATGTTGAGCGATAGCTCCGGCAATTTTTATGTGTATAAAGTAATTGATAACAGGGCTTTTAAACAATCAGTGAAACCTGGCTTTTCCTTAAAAAATGTAATAGAAGTATTGTCCGGTATCAGCGAAGGAGATGTGGTGGTAACCCTTGGCAAGGAAAATGTGGGGCATGGTGATAAGCTTTTAGTGTATATGGAAGAGATTGCACAGTAATTTTGCAGGGAGATAGTAACTATGAAATTAACCGATATATCCGTTCAACGGCCAATAAGTATAACAATGCTATACATTGGTATTATTGTCGTAGCGATAGTAAGCTACGTAAAAATACCACTGGATTTATTTCCGGATATTGAATTCCCTGTTGCAGTGGTCTTTACAGAATATCCAAATGTTGGGCCAAAGGAAATTGAGAGTACTGTAACCAGACCACTGGAAGAAGCACTGTCTTCTGTCAACAACATAGATACAATAACATCAACATCCAAAGAAGGGCTTTCGATGATTGTTGCCAAGTTTACCTGGGGCACTGATATGGGGCTTGCGGTAAGCGATATGCGTGAGCGCATTGACATACGGAAGCGCTTTTTGCCATCTGAAGTCAAAAATCCTGTTGTATTGAAATTTGACATATCGATGATGCCTGTTGTAATGCTTTCGGTTACGGGTCCAAAAGATTTAGCGTATGTTAAAAAATACGCAGAGGATAATCTTAAAAATCTGTTTGAGCAGACAGATGGAGTGGCAGCAGCGTATGTGAGTGGTGGTCAGAGCTATGAGGTTAAAGTTGAGCTTATAAAAAACAGGATAGATGCATATAAATTAACTATCGACCAGATTATACAGCTTTTAGCTGCTGAAAACCTTAACATCGCGGGCGGTGATGTAAAAACACCATATATGAAGTATACGTTACGAACACAGGGTGAATTTAAATCACTTGATGATATACGTAATGTGGTTGTGACTGTTAAAAATGGCACACCCGTGTATGTAAAGGATATTGCAAGGGTGTATCTGGCTCCTGCCGATGTCAAAGAGATTGTGCGCCTGAATGGTGAAAATGGTGTAATCTTGCGTGTGCAGAAGCAGTCGGATAAGAATACCGTAATCGTTGCGCGTAATATATTAAAAAAAGCGGATGAGGTGCGCAAAACTCTACCAAAGGGTATGGATATACAGCCGTTTTTTAATGCCGCGGAATTTATTGAGCTTTCAATTCAGAACATGATAAAAAATGCTGTTGAAGGAGCGCTCATAGCCATACTGGTGGTGCTTGTAATTTTACGGAATATGCGTGCGGCGCTTATTATGGGGCTCTCAATTCCGGTTTCGATTATCACTTCATTTGTGCTGATGTATTTCTTTGATCTATCGCTTAACATGATGTCGATGGGTGGCCTTGCGATTGGTGTTGGCATGCTTATAGATAACTCTATTGTGGTGCTGGAGAACATATTCAGATATCGTGAAAAAGGAGCACGGCCAGATGAGGCATCAAAGCTTGGTGCTGATGAGATGGGTATGGCAATAACCGCGTCAACACTCACTAACCTTGTTGTGTTTGTTCCGTTTTTGTTCAGTGCAGGGTTGGCGGTGCAGCTTTTTAAAGATATGGTGCTTACCATTACGTTTTCCATGCTCAGTTCTCTGGTTGTAGCATTGTCGCTGGTGCCAATGCTTGCGGCAAAATTTATCCCACGCATTGAACATAGCTATACAGGGAAACTTTCATTTTTGCAGCCGCTGTTTGACAAAAGTGAACAATATTTTACACGACTGGAAGCATTGTATGGCAGGGTTATCAACTGGGCACTGGATCACCGAAAAAGGGTTATACGATATGTGGCCATATCGTTTATAATTGGATTGATCATGATACCAGTTGCAGGGATGGAGTTTATGCCCGAATATGATGATGCACAGCTTACTATACTTGCCAAATTGCCGGTTGGGACTAACCTTGAAACAACTGAGTCGGTGATGAAGATGATTGAAAAACGCGCACTGGATGTATTAAAAAAAGAAGAATATGTAGTTGTTTCCATACGCGCGGGATATGGTGAAGGATTTACCGCAGCATTTGGTGAAACAACAGATTATACCGGCAAAATTGAAATGCGACTCACACAGCCAAGCAAGCGCACACGCTCAAAGAATGAGATACGGCAGGCATTGCGTGATGCATTCAAAGGCATACCGGGGGTTACGTTTAACTTTTCACTACAGGGGGATACCGGAAGCAGAATACTGGGGATGGGAGGAGCTGCAATTACAATTGAAGTGTATGGGTATGATTTTGAAAAATCTTCCAAATATGCAGAAGATATCCGAAATGCTATTAAAAATATCCCCGGATTAAAGGATATTGATATATCCCGAGAAGAAGGATTGCCTGAAAAGGTAATAGTGGTAAACCGTGAAAAAGCGTCCAAGATGGGGGTTAATGCGTATCAGATAGCAAATCTCATCAAGAACAATGTTGCCGGATACCCGGCAACACGTTATAGATTTGAAGGTGATGAGTATGACATTAATGTGCGATTGCGTGAAGCTGATAGGGAGACTATTGAGCACATCAAATCCATTGAAATAAATACACCAATTGGCAAACGGGTTCCTGTTGGCAACCTGATAGATATTGTTACAAAATCAGGACCGTCCACTATTGAACGCAAAAAACAGGAACGTGTGATATATCTTAACTGCAAGGCAGAAGGAAGGGCACTGAGTGCTGTGGTGAGTGATATTAACAGTGCTATAAGTAAGTTGCCAAAGCCAGCAAACTTTGATGTGGTGGTAGCAGGGGCGTATCAGGATATGCAGGAAACATTTCAGGATTTAATACTGGTACTTCTGGTAGCCATGGTGCTTACCTATGTTATTATGGCTGCGCAGTTTGAATCCTTGCTGCGGCCATTCATTGTTATGTTCAGTGTGCCAACGGTAATTTTTGGTGTATCACTATTTTTGTTTTTGACCGGCACCACATTTAATGTCATAACCTTTCTGGGAGTCATCATGCTTGTTGGTATTGTAGTAAATAATGCGATAGTTCTTGTGGATTATACTGATATACTGCGAAAGCGTGGGTATGGAGTGCGGGAAGCACTGGTTGAGGCAGGTACAAAAAGATTGCGGCCCATTATGATGACCACACTTACTACAATACTGTCGCTTATACCCATGGCGTCAGGATTGGGTGAAGGCTCAGAGCTTTCTGCACCACTTGCACGTGCGGTTATGGGTGGTATGAGCACCGCATTTATCTTTACACTGGTGTTTATACCGGTGATGTACATGATTTTTGAAAGTATGCGTGAGCGGTATGAAGCAACGCATAAATAAATTGTTTCCTGACAGGTTGTGTATATCCCGCTACCACATAGGGCGGGATATTCGTTCTACAATTTACATAATGATGTACTAAAGTACGTAGTGCATTCATAAGGAGATAGGTATGGTAATGTTATTCATTGTGTATAGCAATGCCGTTGATAATGAGGTTGTGGAGATAGCAAAAAGATATGCTGATGGGTATACTAAATTTACCGGTGTTCAGGGCGAAGGCAATAAAGAACCGCAACTTGGTACTCATGTGTGGCCGGGTCTTAATAACTGCATGATTATAGCGCTAAAGGATAATAAAGCAAAAGATGCAATAGCTCAGGAGTTGAATACACTGAAGGTAAAATTTAAGGGTATTGGAATCAGCATCTTTGTGTTGCAACTCAAAGAGATGTTATAGAAATAATGTTTTGAATGATACGGGATTGCTGTACGATAGCCCCATTGCAGCATATACAAATTTCTGGTCGGCTTCATCCTGAAAGCTTACAAGCTCTATGCTGTCACTGTACTGCGATTTTAGCCACTGAATGCAATGCCGTGCAAAGCCCTTCTGTACCACAATTGGCACAGGATATGCCGCATCGCTTTGTGATATAATGGCATAGTTGTGTGGCGAAAGTAGCAGTATGGGATTGACACACTGATAATGCTGCTGTGCGTATGTAAACTTTTCCAATGATTCAAATAGCTGAAATACACGTATGGGCAACCTGTCAAAAGTATCGGCAAAGTGCATCATCCGGTAATAAAAGGTGTTGCTGGTTGCTGCAAGAAGGGTACGTGCAATAGCGCTGTCATCCAGTATATCGTTGTATATGCACACAACAGAATAGAGCATGGTAGTGTAGTGTAATTTTTGTAACAGTGTGGACAGCGCGGTGTATATTTCACGGTTACTATCGCACATAAAATAAAAAATGAAATGGTTGGTGTGCATAGCATCATATACCTGTGCAGGTATGGTGTTATGCTGTGTAAGGTTAATGAAGGCGCTGTGTGTAAGCGTGCCGGTTTGATTCATTATGAAAGACGGAATGTAGGGTGGGTAAAACACAAAGCCGGTAGTATCTTCAAAATACTGTGTGATAGCTGTCAGGTCGTTTTGGGTAAAGTTGAAGCCTTCAATAAGATAGTATGGTGGACTATCCATAAATGTGGCGTTGTGCTGAATTGCTTCATCATACAGAGATGTGCCGGGCAACACCATTAATGGGTACAGTTCAATTTCATTGCCAAGCCCGCAGTCTAAAAGAGTGTCGATTGTCTTCATAAATGATTCAGGTGTATCACCTGGTAGTCCGGGTATAATACCTACCTGCAGTGTGAATCCTGCATCTTTAAGGCGTACAATGCCTTCAAGCTCTTTGCGTGCATTGGTTTTACGGCCAACATGATGCAGGCATTCCTGGTGTAATGTCTGCAGGCCTACCTCAAGGCTGTGAAAACCAGCTTTTTTTAAAAGCTCAATAGTTGCAGGTGTCACACGGTCGGCACGTATTTCTGTATGTAGCGGTATGGTATTGTGTGACTGTATCAGAGCGTTACAGTAATTGCTAAAATATTTTGACTGATTAAACGTTGGTGCAAGTAAGTATATCTCCTGTATGTTTTCTTTTTTTGCTTTTTGTAGTATGTGTGCGATAGTATCCGGGGAAAGTGCTCTTACCGTACTGGTATTTTTTGAGTACAGGCAATAGTTGCATGTAAATGGGCATCCTCGAATTACTTCAACACTGAGACTGCCGTCAAACATTGGTGAAAGATACCCCTGTGTGTAGGGTTCAACCATTTTGTGTAAGGGGATGGCACTGTGTGGAGGCTGTATGAACACGCTATTGCCATGTATGGTACGTATGTAGTGAGTGTGCGTGTTGTGTATATACTGTTCAAAGAAAAACTCACCTTCACCAATAATAAATATATCAACTTCAGGATGATGGTGTGCAAGTATATGAGCCTGAAGCTGTATTTCAGCACCACCAAAAAAAATGGTAACATGTGGGGCTCTGGCCTTAATTTTTTGGGCTATTGCAAGCGAGCGCTGTACATTCCACAGATAACAGGTGAAGGCTACATGCGTTGGCTGCAGGGAGAGTATGTGTTCAACTATTACGGGGTCAGAGCCAAAGTTTTGTATAACAGGCGGTAATTGGACAACAGTAAGCTTTGATGGGTAGTGTGTAAGGCAAAATGCCTGTAAGGTAGATGGGGCATTTGCTATGTTGCCGGCAATGTAGCTGTAACCGTGATCAAGCAATGGAAGTTGTACGCATACGATATTCATAGCCATACCATAGATACAGTAAAATATTCGTAGCCAGGATGCTTCTTTCTGGATTTTTGGGAAATAAGATTATCCATTAAAAAAAAGAATTTCATTTTTGCGCAAATTCCTAATACATTTAAAACTTTATCTTGAATAATAGTATTGCATAGAAAGATTGTTGTAATCAAAAACCTGCAAAGCGGGTACCATTACTATAGCACAATATGTGTATTCCTAAAAACAAAAAACTCCCACAGCGGATGACAGTATTGGTTAAATAATACAAATCACCTGAGATTTAAGGATGCATCAGTCAATCAAAGGTTTATAAAACAATTCTTATCACATGCTGCTTCACATTGTAAGTGCACGCATACCTTAACACTACCCCTTTACCCACGGATAGCATCCTATTTTAGCGGCGGGCGTTCTCAAATAACATCATTTATGGCTACCTGTGATGATATAAAAAAGCATGATTGCTGAGCGTGTCGAAGTACGCCGTACATCCCTGTACGGCACGTGTATAATACCTTTTCTAACTATTAATCTTTGCATTGGAATTAAAAGCATCTACATTGTTTTGTATTTTGTATTTTTTTCCCAAAATTACACAATGAGCCTGATTTTTTATTTGACAACTCTTATATCCTACTCCATATAAAGTATTCTACTATGCTTCACCTACACATACATACTACTGTGGGAGGAAACCATGAACATTGAAACTACTACGTGTATTTCCGTGGAACATTTAGAACTGATGAAGTTTTATTCTAAGCACTACAATATCTCGCAACGCACATTTTTATCCGGACGTGTGAGCTTTGCTGCACAATTGGAAAAGGAGGAGGTAAAATCATTCAAGCAGCTTTCCTATCGTAAAAAAGGAACACACTGGAAGCGCTTTCATCTGGTATTGTTTGAGGATGAGTATGAGTTTTTTATGGATGTGAAGAAGCTGTGGAAGATGTCGCTTGCCAAGATTATTGCGTTTTGTTTGGATAATGTGCTGGATGAATTTTTAGCAGTGCTTG
>CALEUQ010000012.1 GCA_937920495.1 uncultured bacterium
TTAGAACTGATGAAGTTTTATTCCAAGCACTACAATATCTCGCAACGCACATTTTTATCCGGACTTGTGAGCTTTGCCGCGCAATTGGAAAAGGAGGAGGTAAAATCATTCAAGCAGCTTTCCTATCGTAAAAAAGGAACACACTGGAAGCGCTTTCATCTGGTATTATTTGAGGATGAGTATGAGTTTTTTATGGATGTGAAGAAGCTGTGGAAGATGTCGCTTGCTAAGATTATTGCGTTTTGTTTGGATAATGTACTGGATGAATTTTTAGCAGTGCTTGATAGCATGGGAGAAGATGATTATACCGATAACTATCGGTACTCAGGCTACACATTTAGCGTATATCGTGTATATGGTATAGTATGTTGTAAATTTTTATGGGGCCCGGACCCAAAAATCATAAAAAAAGCCAAACAATTGGGCCATATATAGCATAATTACAGAGCGTATCTTAAAACCCACATATCTATATGCGCAACCTGTCTGCATATACCACTAGTACTATGCACACCAGCATTTTAAAAAGAAAAAGTGCACATTGTTGCCTAAATGAAATGATTGCATAAGACGGGCGATATGCTCTTGCAAGCTTCCTTCTTGCACTTAGAAGAATGCATATTCAAGGAACGATAATCTTGAATAGTTTGTTAGTTATGTAAAATTTTAAAGTGCTATTATCCATAACTATCTCATAATACATATTATTTCTATTTGAGTAAAAATTGTTAAAAAGATTTAATTAACAAAAAAAATGGTTGGACATCCAATTAAATATTGACAAAACAATTATCACATTATAATGGATCAACAAACAGTGTCATTTAAGCTGACGAAGTGCATTAAAATTATGATTTTTGAATTTAATCATTAAATATTACATTTTTATGATAAAATGTTGACATATAAAATGGTGATTTTACAGTTTACGTTAACTGGAATCATTATGAGTATTATAGTGTATTTATATTAAAATATAATTTTTTATATAAGAAAGGAGCGATGGGTATGCAAGCTTTCAAAGAATTAACCATGTGGCAGGCGCTTCATGATACAGTTGAAAAATATCCTGACCATGAAGCACTGGTATGTCCGGAGTTTGGCATACGTATGACGTATTCTGAATTATATCAAAAATGCAGGGATGTTGCAAAGGGATTAATTGCACTTGGGATACAGAAAGGCGACCATGTTTCCCTGTGGGCAACCAATGTGCCTGAGTGGGTATACTTGCAGTTTTCACTGGGAATGATTGGCAGTGTGCTGGTTACTGTTAATACAAACTACAAATCTCATGAACTTGAGTATCTGCTGAAACAATCAGATTCAACCACATTATTCATGATTGAAGGATACCGTGATAGCAATTATTATGAGATAGTACGCAACATTATCCCCAATTTAGATGAAACACAACCTGGCACTATTAATACAGCTAATCTGCCAATGCTGAAAAATATTGTTTTCATTGGAAAGAGGGAATCTCTGCCGGGCATGTTCACGTTTGATGATATTGTGCTTATGGGAAGTTCTTTGAGTGATGCGGAACTGGATAAAAGGATTAACGAGTGTGGTGTACATGATGTTATTAATATGCAATACACATCAGGTACCACAGGGTTCCCCAAGGGGGTTATGCTGACTCACTACAATATTGTTAATAATGCTATTATGGTGGGCGATGTTATGGGAATGACTGCCAATGACAGATTGCTCATTCATGTGCCGCTGTTTCATTGCTTTGGCTGTGTTATGAGCACATTAAACTGCGTAACGCATGGTTCAACCATGGTGGTAATGGAATACTTTGACCCGCTTAAATCCCTGCAGGCAATTCAGAATGAAAAATGTACAGCAATAAATGGTGTGCCAACTATGTTTATTGCAATGCTCAATCATCCCGATTTTGATAAATATGATATGTCATCACTGCGGACTGGCATTATGGCAGGCGCCCCGTGCCCCGTTGAAACGATGAATCAGGTGCGCACACGTATGCATTGCCCTGAGGTGGTTATTGCGTTTGGCCAGACTGAGTGCTCGCCGGTAATGACTATGACACGTCGTGATGACCCGGTTGACCTGCGTGTTTCAACGGTTGGCCGATTGCTTCCAGGAATTGAAGGCAAGATAATTGACCCTGAAACGGGAGAGGATTTACCGCCTAACACGCAGGGTGAGATAGTAACCCGAAGCGCATGTGTGATGAAAGGCTATTATAAGATGCCCGAAGCAACGGCAAATGCCATAGATAAGGATGGCTGGCTACACACCGGGGATTTAGGTTCGGTGGATGAGAATGGTTATTTCAAGGTTACCGGACGCATCAAAGATATGATTATTCGAGGTGGCGAAAATATCTATCCTCGCGAAATTGAAGAATTTTTGTTGACTAATCCAAAAGTAAAGGATGTACAGGTAGTAGGAATACCTGATGAAAAATATGGCGAACAGGTTCTGGCAGTAATACAGCTGAAAGATGGGCAGAGTGCAACTGCTGATGAAATGGTGCAGTTCTGTACAGGGAAAATTGCCCGCCACAAGATTCCCAAATACTGGGAGTTTGTGGACACGTTCCCTATGACTGCAAGTGGCAAGATTCAGAAATACAAGCTCAGAGACATGTTTGCCCGTAAATATGGTAAAACAGCTTCAGTGTTTGAAGCAATTCAGAAACAGTAGTTAAAGGTAATCGTGGTAGAAGAAAAAATTACAACATATTCAATTGGTGAACTTGCAAAGCTTCTGGAGATGAGTACACGCACCATCCGTTATTATGAGGAACTTGGCCTGCTTAACTCGGTGAAGCGTATTGAAAACGGTAGACGTATTTATACTGATGATGATGTCAGGCGCTTGAAGCTCATCAAGCGCCTGAAAATCTTAGGGCTGACGCTTTCAGAAATGCATGAGCTTGAATCAATCTGGCAGATACATAAAACCAATGATGTGGTGTTACGGCGCCTCTTGGAAATTCTTGATTCGCATGTACAAAGAGTTGATGACAGGATTAAGGATTTAGAGATATTAAAAAACGAGATTATTGAGTACCAGACAAGAATAAAAAACAAACTGAATGGGTAATTTTACGCCGAAGCCCTTCCTGCTACGAACTGTTGCACAACTAAATCCTGGCATTCCTTGAGTTGTTGTGGTGTGCCTTCAAACAGTATTGTGCCATTGTACAGCATGGCAATACGATCGGCAATCCTGAATGCAGAACGCATATCATGTGTCACCACTACTGAGGTCATACCAAAGGTGTTGCGCATATACACAATGAGGCGGTCAACAGAGCCTGCAGTAATGGGGTCAACACCGGTAGTAGGCTCATCATAGAGCATAATCTCAGGGTTTTTGGCGATAGCCCTTGCTAAAGCTACTCGCTTCTGAATACCGCCTGAAAGCTCTGAAGGCATTTTTGTTTCAATGCCTGTTAATCCAACGTGGGACAACAATTCGGGAACTTTGACAGCTATAACCTCTTCGCTTGCGCCCTGTCTGCGTAATGGAAACGCGATATTGTCGTATACATTCATTGAATCAAAAAGGGCACCACCCTGAAAGAGCACGCCAAATTTTTTTACAATAGCTGCATCAGCATCAGTATAGGTGAGCGGTTGACCATCAACGGTGATACTGCCGTTATCAGGTTTAAGAATACCAATACAATGCTTCAGCAATACCGATTTGCCACTACCGCTTTTGCCAATGATGCAGAGGATTTCACCTTTATATACAGTGAGGTTAAGACCAGAAAAGATAACCTGCTGCCCAAATGATTTGTAAAGGTTGGTGATTTGTATTTTTGCGTTCATAATGTGAATCGAAGTTTGCTATCTTAATAAATTACAAAATAAATTGGAACACTGGTATAGAAAAGTCAAGTAAGAGATTTTTTAAAGTATCAGAAAATCTAATCACAAAAGTTATTGACTTATTGTTTCTTTAATATTACCTTTTTCTAAAACCAAAAAGGAGTTTTTTGTGTCTGAAATATGTAGATTTTTGGGTATAATAATAACAATGAACTATGGTGATCATAATTCTCCACATTTTCATGTTCGTTATAATGAATATGAAACTTCAATTAGAATTGATAACTTTGGTATTATTGCAGGCAAACTTCCACCAAAAATTTTTGGTCTGGTTGCAGAGTGGGCAATGATGCATTAGAATGAACTTGAAAAATGTTGGGAACTTTCTAAAGAAGGTAAAATAATGAAAATTGAACCTTTGCAATGAGAGAGGTGGGAATGTACTACGATCCAGTAAAAGTTAAACATATTAAAGAATATATCTTGCACATTGAATTTGAAGATGGAACTGGAGGAGAAGTTGATTTTGAAAATGTAATACGGAAAGTCCCACCATATCAAAAATTATCAGATATAGAGATTTTTAAAAAAGTATATATCCATCCTGAGTTAAAAGTTATCTGTTGGGAAAACGATCTTGACTATGATCCCTTAATTCTCTATTACAAAGCTAATAAAATTCCTTTTCCTGATGAGTGGGGTTATGTAGCTTAGCATGTTAAAATTTTTTTGCATACTTTCTTTTGTCGCCCAACAAAAGAAAGTATGAATACGTGAAGTTGCTAACTAACATGAGTGGGTTACACAGAGTGAATTGTGTGGTAGATGAAAAAATAGCAAAAGGTATTTCAAAAGTAACTATCGCCAGAAAAAAAAACAATCCAAATAGCTTAAGTCTAATTCAGCAATATAATAAATAAAGTTGACAGCTACACGCCTGTCATCATAAGAATATCTATAATCCATAGAAAAACGGAGAAGACAATGAACATACGATGCGGGCTTATTGGATTTGGTACTGTGGGAAGTGGTGTGTATACGCTGTTACAAAAACATAAAGACGATATTTTTAAGAAAACGGGGATAACGATCGAATTATCAAAGATTTGTGATGTACGTACTATAACTCATAATGTAACAGTTCCAGTTACCAATAGGTGGGAAGATATTGTGCAGGATGACTCTATTGATGTCGTCATTGAGCTTATAGGTGGCATTGAACCCGCAAAAACAATTATTATCTCTGCACTCAAAGCGGGCAAAAGTGTGGTAACGGCAAATAAAAAGCTTCTGGCAGAAAGTGGAGACGAAATTTTTGCTGCATCACAACACGCAAAAGGGGCACTTGCGTTTGAAGCGGCAATTGGTGGTGGTATACCCTGTGTTGCTGCACTGCGAAACGGGCTGGTGGGCAATGCCATTCAATCGGTTGTGGGGATTCTGAATGGTACCACCAACTATATCCTGACACGGATGGCCCAGGATGGAATGTCGTTTGAGCAGGCGCTGAAATTGGCACAGGAAAAAGGCTATGCCGAGGCAGATCCCACATTTGATATTGAAGGATTTGATGCGGCACACAAGATTGCACTTTTATCAATGTTAGCGTATAATGTTCGCGTTTCAATGCAGAATATTTATATAGAAGGTATAACAAAAATCACAAGCCTTGATATTAAGTATGCCCATGAGATGGGATATGCTATTAAACTGTTAGGTGTCAGCCGACTTGTAAGTGATAAGCTTGATATACGCTTGCAGCCGGTGATGATTCCGTTTACCCATCCGCTGGCTTCAGTGCGCAATGAATTTAATGCAGTCATGTATAATGGCGATATGACCGGCCCAGTGACACTGTATGGCAAAGGTGCTGGAAGTTTGCCCACCGCATCGGCAGTGGTGAGCGACATTGTTGCAATTGCGCAGAAAAAGGGTGTAAAAGACATCGTGTACATAGCAAAGGATGCACAGTATCTTTCACCGGAAGCACGGATGTTACGATACTATGTGCGCTTGCATACAGAGGACAGAGCAGGGATTTTGTCAAAAATTTCTGGTGTGTTTGCGTCATACAACATCAGTATTGCTTCGGTAATTCAAAAAGAGGTTAATGCGCCGTATGTTCCGCTTGTTATAACCACGCATGCAGCCAAAGAATCCAGCATGCATAACGCAAAGAAGGATATAGAGCAGTTTAATTTTGTCAATGGGCAGGTAATGGTCATACCTATTGAGGATTTTAATAATACAGGTGAATAAGTATGAGCGATAGTAACTATAAAGCAGTCTTCCGCTGTATTGCTGGCTGCAATGAAGAGTATCCACTTGATGAGATTGTGTACAGGTGCAAAAAGTGTGGCGAGCTTTTGGAAGTACACCACGATGTGGACCGTTTGAAGGAGCTATCGCCCCAAAAGTGGCGAGAGCTTTTTGACAGCCGGGTAGGCACCACAAAGTGGCCGTATGGCAGCGGAGTGTGGAGCAAGAAGGAGTGGGTATGCCCTGAGGTACGCAATGAAAATATTGTGTCAATGTTTGAAGGAAACACCAATCTGTTCTGGGCAAAGCGGTTTGGTGCAATGATTGGCATGGATGACCTGTGGATAAAGATGTGCGGCAACAGCCACACCGGTTCATTCAAGGATTTAGGGATGACGGTGCTTGTATCCATGGTTAATGAAATGATACAGCGCGGTAAGCCCATAAAGGCGGTTGCATGTGCATCAACAGGTGATACATCTGCGGCGCTTGCGGCTTACTGTGCGTATGCAGGCATTCCTTCAATTGTGTTTTTGCCGCGAAATAAAATTTCCACAGCGCAACTGGTGCAGCCAATGAGCAACGGTTCCATTGTCATGTCGCTTGATACTACCTTTGATGGCTGTATGAAGATAGTGCAGGAGATAACAAAAGATAACAGCATCTATCTGGCAAATTCAATGAACTCATTGCGCATTGAAGGGCAAAAGTCAATTTCAATTGAAATTGTGCAGCAGTTTGACTGGGAGGTTCCAGATGTCATTATCATTCCGGGTGGAAATTTAGGCAACGTTTCGGCTCTGGGGAATGGGTTTGAGATGATGGTTACGCTGGGGCTTATCAGCAAAAAACCTCGCATTGTGCTTGCACAGGCACAGAATGCTAATCCACTCTATCTATCGTATCTGAATGGCTTTAAAGAATTTAAACCTATAACGCCGCACAAGACGTTAGCCTCGGCAATACAGATTGGCGATCCGGTTTCGGTTAAAAAAGCAATACGCACGTTGCAAAAGTTTGATGGCATTGTGGAACAGGCGTCAGAAGAAGAACTTGCAAATGCAGCAGCGCTTGCCGACAGAACCGGTATGTATAGTTGCCCGCATACAGGTGTTGCGCTTGCAGTGCTGCTCAAGCTTGTTGATAAGCAGGTTATATCAAAAAATGACCGCACGGTGGTTATATCAACAGCGCATGGTCTAAAATTTAGTGAGTTCAAGGTTGGCTACCATGAAGGCACACTTGAAGGAGTTCACTGTAAGTACGCCAACAAGCCAATTGAGCTTGAAGCCAATGCTGATATTGTGCGCCAGGTGCTGAGTGAAGAGCTGGACAAAAGAAGCACACTTAAGTATTAACTATACAGGATAGTAGTCATGAAAATTACACAGCATGTGTATCAGGTGGGCGGTTCTAATCTAACACATCCTTCTGATGCAGCTATTTATTGCATTACCGATGGTACGGTAAGTGCACTGATAGATGCAGGTACCGGTGATGGCCATGACAGGCTTGTAAAGAATCTTGAACGTGAAGGTATTGCAGCATCGTCAATACAATATCTTTTCTTAACGCATTGCCATTATGATCATGTGGGTGGAGCGCATAAAGTTCGTGGTACGTTTAATTGCAAGGTGATTGCGCATGAGCGTGATGCGCAGTATATAGAATCTGGTGATCAGTATGTCACTGCAGCAAGCTGGTATGGAAGCTTTGTAACACCCTGCACAGTTGACATAAAAGTGACTGAAAAGCAAAGAAAATTTGCCATTGGTGCACTTACAGTTACCATGTATCATATCCCGGGACATTCACCAGGCTCAGCCGCGTTAACAGTTGAATCTGAAGGCAACCTGGTGCTCTTTGGACAGGATGTTCACGGACCTTTGAATGATGTGCTAAAGTCAAACAGGGATGATTATATACAATCACTGGAATTTTTGCTTTCACTTAATGCTGATATCCTGTGTGAAGGCCATTTTGGTGTCTACTATGGTAAGGAAGAAGTGAAGGATTTTATTGAGTCGTTTTTGTGAGAATATCTTTCTTAATAAAAAGGTGATGTACAATATGTTTATTATGTTCACAAATTTTATTTAAAGAATAAATCGTGGAAAAATTGTAAAAATTTAATTAAGTCATTTGTAATTAAAATAGTATACCTTTTCGTTTGCTAATTCCTGACATTTAATATTTCTAAACGATATGTGTGGATTTTCTTTTTTGAAATTCTCAAATGCCTCTTTTTCATCTTTACCTTTTTGCCAATCTAAAATCTGACAATTTTCGGTATCTATAAGGTTATTGTCCTGAGTAAAACCTTCTGATGTATAAAATATATAGGTTTTCATAATGATTAAATACTTCCCCTGTATTTTCTAAACCAGACGATAAACTCAACGGGAAATAAATTCAATATAATTGTTATCTCTTACGAGTTGAATTTGCCTCTAATCTTATCTTTAATATGTTTGATTTCAGGGTGTTTTTTTGAAAGTATTTGTTCAAATAAATATAATTCTTGAAGAGTGAATTCATTCTTGCCCTTTGAATCGATACATTTCATTATATCCAACGTCCATCTTTTTAATTTGTAATTTGTGGACTGCCTCAGGAATAGAGTTTTTTTCCAATTTTGTAATATGATTGCTTTATTTTTTACTTTTCCATTTCTTATTTGAAATATCTTTCCGCTTTCAGGGATATTATGAAGATAGATATTACAACCAATACAATCTGCCCGTCGAGCCTCAGTCGATAGAGGTGGCCTTTTTTCAACAAATTCTGGAATAAAAAAATGCTTTGGGATTACAAAAAAATGAAGAATATTGTAGATATTGGGAGGGTAGTATTCATACACAATATATAGTATTTAGATTTTTAATTTTTAAACATTGTTGAACAAATCAGCAAATATCATATCAATACTTTCGTCGGGAATACTTTTCATTATTTCAATGGCATCCCCTAAATATAGCTTTATTATATCATGATGTATAAAATATGGTTTAATGTCCATCTAATCACCAGAACATTTTTTTATTGAAGTTCATATTTTTATTATACATTAATAGATTTGTCAAGTCTATATTAAATATTGTGTTAAAATCTAAAACTCGATAAAAAAGGCACTTAAAAAAACTTAATTTAGATTATTACCAGAATTCTGCATTGCTTGAGCAAAATATTTCACATAATTAAATCATAAACATAATTGAACAACTATCGATCTTTTTAGAATATTAAGCATTGCTGGAGAATATTGTAAAACTATAGAATTTTCTGGATTTTAAAACCATAAATCTATCGTGATAGTTGATTATTTAAGTCAGAAAGCTGTAGTATACTTGCTACTTTTCACAATAAGTTTATATATTCAGTAACTATCGCAAAAAAAATAAAAAAATGTTGGTTTACTATTGACTTGTCAATGGATGTATATTAAATTGAAAATATTACATAATTGTAATAATTATAAATTTTATAGGAGGAATTATGGATGTACAAAATGTTAAGAGTATGCCTTTGTTAGGGGATGATTTCCCTACCATGAAGGTTGTTACTACTCACGGAGAAATGGAATTGCCCACCGCATATAAAGGTAAGTGGTTTGTATTGTTCAGCCATCCAGCGGATTTTACTCCTGTATGTACCACTGAATTTGTTGCTTTTCAAAAACGCTATGATGCATTCAAAGCTTTGAATTGTGAATTAATTGGATTAAGTGTTGATCAGGTTTTTTCGCATATCAAGTGGGAGGAATGGATCAAAGAAAAATTGAATGTTGAGATTCAGTTTCCCATTATTGCTGATACAGGCGCTGTTGCAAACACCTTAGGACTAATACATCCCGGTAAAGGTACCAATACTGTACGCGCGGTGTTTGTGGTTGATGACAAAGGAAAAATAAGGATTATCTTTTACTATCCGCAAGAGTTAGGAAGAAATATGGATGAAATTTTGCGAGCGGTGAAAGGGATGCAATTTTCGGATAAGAATGGTGTGGCAATTCCGGCAGGATGGCCTGATAATGAACTTATTGGTGATAAGGTTATTATACCACCTGCAAAAGATGTGAACACAGCCAGGGAGCGCCTTGAAAAAGCCAAAAAGGGCGAATTTGAGTGTTATGATTGGTGGTTGTGTTATAAAAAAATGTAAAATGTATATAGCAGGCGAACAAGGATCTGTTCGCCTGCTTTTAGTTTTGTTATTCTAAAAGCGCACCGGTAAATACGTCTTTGCTTGCCTTAATGACCGCAGTTTCATTAAACAGCAGTGCATCAATACGTCCAAAGAATTTTGGAAATTCTGCACCTAAGTAGAACTGTGATGATAATACACGTCCGGAATAGTATGCTGCTTCTTCATTATCAGCAAGTAATTTTTCACGGTCTTCACCTTTTCTGTCGCCCACAAGCTCCTTCATCTTTGGTATGGTGAGTGTCAATGACCACAGGTGCAGCCATGCTAATGTCAGCATGAACATGGCCTGCTGCAATGGCGTACATGCAGCAAAGATATGTAAAAATTTACCTGCTGCCATCTGGTCTTTGAGCATGGTGATGACTTCATCAAGCTTCTGTATCCCTTTTTCAACAAGCTCAATGTATTTATCTTCCACAATGCCTTTGGCGTGTGCAATGGTTTCAGCCATGCGTTTTTTCATTACATTGTAGTTGTACTGCTCGGGGTTCATCAGGATTTTGCGCATGGTTAAGTCCATGGACTGAATACCATTGGTGCCCTCATAAATCTGTGTAATCTTGGCATCGCGCATATACTGCTCAACAGGATAATCGGTGGTATAGCCATAACCACCGTATACCTGAATGGCTTCTGAGGTAACCAGCACCGCGGTATCAGTGCAACCAGCTTTTGCAATAGGGATAAGAATCTCTACCATGCCCTGCGCTTCCTTTTTTGCATCGCCATCGAGTACTTCAATCAGCGTAGCGTTATGTGCAAGGTAGTAATCAAGCATACGCATGCCTTCTACATAGCCTTTCATCCACAGGAGCATACGTTTGACATCGGGATGTTCAATTATGGCTACTTTAGGTGCTTCAGGGTTCAGCATCTGTGTAACGTGAACTCCCTGAATACGGTTGCGCGCATAGGTGACTGCATGCATGTATGCAGTTGTTGAAAGTGCCAATCCCTGGCAGGCAACTCCCAATCTTGCTTCATTCATCATGTGGAACATAATCTTCATACCCTGGCGTGGCTGCCCCAATAACCAGCCAACGCATTTGCCATTATCGCCAAAATTCAATGTACATGTGGCTGAACCGTGAATCCCCATTTTATGCTCAATACCGGAGCACACTACGTCGTTAAACTCACCCAAACTGCCATCAGGGTTCACTCTGTATTTTGGCACAATGAATATAGAAATGCCTTTTGTTCCGGGTGGATCCCCTTCAATGCGTGCAAGTACTGGATGAATAATATTTTCATAAAAATCATTGTCGCCTGAGGTTATGAATATCTTCTGCCCCTGAATAAGATAAGTGCCGTCAGGCTGCGGGATTGCCTTTGTTTTCAGGTTACCGACGTCAGAACCTGCTTCTGGCTCAGTCAAGCACATGGTTCCACCCCATTGCCCTGTGAGCATTTTTTCCAGATACATTTTTTTCTGTTCTTCAGTGCCAAAATTCTTGATAAGTGCTGCTGCTCCATGTGATAATCCCGGATATGTAGTAAACGATAAACTTGCTGATGTGAAAATTTCGCTGCATGCCATCGCAACAGCACCGGGCATACCCATGCCACCAATATCAGGGTCCTCAATCATGCCAACAAATCCAGCTTCATTATATTTACGTAACGCTTTTTTATATCCTTCCGGGATCATGACCTTTTTTGTTTCAGGGTCATATTTTACGCCGGTTTTATCTGCCTCTTTGTTGACAGAATATACTTCTTCAATCGCCATCTTTAATGCCAGTTCAATGGTGGCTTCATACATATCCCTGTCCTGATCAGCAAACTTTGGAAACTTTTTTAAATCGCCGATTTTTAGTAGTTCAAACAAAACAAACTGTACATCTCGATGATCTACAAGTGGATTGCGCATCATATCAAACCTCCGGTTATTTATTATTGATAATAATGGTATTATAATAATGTATTAATGACATACATAAAATATGGGATAGAGTTGTCAATAGTAATATGGTGTGGGAAAAACATTTTTGTCGTAGCAAAATATAGATGATTTCAAATTGCTATGGGTGTGTATATATTATTGTGGCATAAAACCCTTCATAGTATTGAAAACTGCATGACGAATAGCTGCAGGAATACTTGCATACCCAATCTGCAATATCTCGTCACCATTGCTGAAATCCATAAGGTTTTTATAAAAATTATTATATTCTATATTGCGGTGATAGTATGCAGTATCCGACGCATCCTTTTGAAACACTGTATCTTTTACACTATTTTTAAATACATGGTTTTTGTTATCAAAGTAACTATCGGGTCGTATAAACAACTTATCCCTGTATAGTATATTAATTGTTTCAGCAATGATTTTATGCTGTGGTGTATATGTGACTTTTTTTGGTGATGGATACACCTCTTCAAAATGTAATGCAACGTTTACAAGACTTGACAGAACCGCAGCACAGTTTGTGATCCACAATTTGTCAAAATAGATGGCGTTTTTCAATATATACGAAGTTATGGCTTTCTGCATCAGTAAATGTGTCAATCCGTTACTCCTGTGTTCAGGCCTTACCACTGTGAGCCCAAGATGCAGAATGTTACCGATAGTTGGTACGTACAATTCAACGGTAGATGCAAAACCAGCAAGCGTGCTTTTATCCCATGCCAGAGCTATTACCTTATCGCTCAATTCGTCACGTGTTCCACGCATAGCCTGATATTCGGGTATTGGGTTAAAGGCTGTTGCTGCAACTTCACGTATTTCGTGAACCAGTTTCCTCATTTCAAAATCTGTCATATACGTTCCCGGTTTATGAAGGATCTGGTATCTGTATGCTATTTTTTTCTTTATTTTAGTATCTTTATCTTTGACAATTCTTCTTTGTGATAAGGGCATAGTTTTTTCATTCTGAAATTTGAATAATTTAGGAATTTGAAATGGGATTTGTTGATTCATAATGTTCCTCCAATTGCTTCATGAATTAATTCAATATTTTTACTGCTTAACGTGTCTTTTATCCATTGATGAGATGAGTACATCAAAGCGTCCGCATTTTTGTTTTTTATTGTTGGGCCAAATGAAATGGTGACGTTAACTTTTTGCTTTTTAAATGTTTGTACAAAGTGACGAATAAAAACATCGTCTCCAACCCACGCATCACGTATGTCCTCATATTCTATAGCTACCGGCACTACTGCGATATTATTATCTGCTGCAAGTTCAAATGTTCCTGACTTAAATGTAAGTATGCCGGGTCCTGCGTACGAAGTTCCTTCAGGGAAGACGATAACCGATATCCCCTGTTGTAAAGTGCTGGATATTTCTAAACGGGATTTTCTTCTGCTTTCAATATTATTGCGGTCTACAAATATTACTCGTGCAAGCTTTGCGGCATATCCTAATATGGGCCAATGAGCCAGTTCCTTTTTTGCCAGAAATGTGCAGGGGAAATATTGGCCTATTACTGCAATATCAATATATGAACGGTGATTGCTGACAATAAGCACCCCTTGTGATGGGAGAGTGCCGTTCACAGTAACACTAATGTTGAGATTTTTAACCAATGCCCTACACCAGGCCATTGTACTATGAGCCGCATGGTGACTGGTAAAGCGGCGTACAATTCCCACCATAATAAAACGCAGTATATGTATGATGGTGATAAGAAACAACAGAATCAGTCTGTTAAGACCTGTTATCATATAAGTATTTTCCATAATGGTGATTTTTTTTCATTAAAACCAGCGTTTTTTCCTGTTTTAATTATTATGACAATAACTGTGTACAATATAGATTGAAATACCAATTACGATGTAAAGTTATCTTGTATAAGATAAAGAATTGATAAAGCTAAAATGAGTATTTCATA
Organism: uncultured bacterium; assembly: GCA_937920495.1. Classification (GTDB taxonomy): domain Bacteria; phylum Spirochaetota; class UBA4802; order UBA4802; family UB4802; genus UBA4802. The sequence continues at coordinate 14,120 of CALEUQ010000012.1, forward strand.
AAAAAGTGTGGCGATAGTAAATTAGTAATAATGCAATGGAATGAATAAAAAAGTTTTTGTATTACATTTGTAATAATAGCGAACAATAGAAGGCTTATACCTTTATCTATCTATGTAAATCTGTCATTTTATATATAATAGCCAAATATTAACGGTCTTCACGTTTGATCTATTTTCTTTGTTCACAATTGAAGAGTAATGGTTTATATTTAAACAGCAAGAGTATACTCAAACAGATTATAATGACGATGATGGATACATACAACAAATTATATGCCATAGCTATTCCACCTATTCCAAGAAGTGGGATGAACATGCTGGTGATTATTCCTCCGCCCATGAATGGCTCATGGAGAAGCTGTTTATATGCAAATGCTTCCAGCGCGGGTGTTTTGTAATCGGGATCCACAATTCTAAGGAGCATAAGCCCCGTGGCTGTTACTCCCATTGATTGCCCCATTTCAGCAATAGCGCGTTCAAACCAGCTATCGGGAAGTAAAAGTTTTGCTAACACCAAAAGGCAAAAAATGTTCCATAGTATTCCACCAATCACCATGATAGTAAACGGCACTATCCCCTGAAGAACAATAACAACCTGAATCATGGCAACAGCGCTCACGATGAGAATATCCAGTGCCATATTTTGAATACGCCGTACCAGGCCAATATCAATTGTTTGATGTGTGTCAAAGCGCTGTGCAAAAAGCTGTACTACTAAACCACCAAGCATGCACAAAGGGAAGAGTGGAAAGCTTTTTACAATGGTAAGAATGGTGGTATAGGCTGCATGCGATGTAACTGCCTGTAAAAAATAAATGATCTCCACCAGTCCTTCTTTAAAAAAATATCCAATTGTAACAGCAATACCAACAATTGCTATATGGTACGACAGGGCATCAAGCGAATCAGTATGGATTGAAAGGTACCCTGCAACAGGTCGCTGGTTAACAGGGATTATTCCTATGGTTTCATCTTCAGGGATATTTTCAATCTGCAGTGAACGGTACGTATAGCCCTTGCGGTGTGCCCAATTGATGAGCACAATCCCGCACAGTACTGCACTTAAAATTCCAACCGTTGCACTGGCCAGTGCAAAATCTTTACCTTCAGGCCAGTTCATCATTTCAAATGTTGGTGCCAGTCCGCTTGCAGTGCCATGTCCACCTTCAAAACCTACTTCAATCACCGCACCAAACATAGCTGGCAGGTTCCATATATTGCGTATGATAACAATAAAAATCCCAAGGCCAACCATATATTGACCCCAGGCAACTATCTGTCCATACCCCAGTTGCGGTATGGATTTTTTTATAATCGTATTAAATGATGGTATTGTAACACCAAGAAATAAACATGCAAAGACTATATTAATAAGAAAAGCAGGCAGCAACGTAAGCCCGTCAAACCAGATAATAAAGTTATGTAGTGATAATGCTTTGCATGTCTGATACACCATAAGACCAACAATGCCACCGATGAGTGCTGATGGCAAATAAAGCTTCTGAAAAAGTTTCACATGTAACCTGAGATAGTGGCCAATAAATAAAAGGATGCTGACAGTGATAAATGGCAACAATAATTTCATGTGCACCTTCTTACACTATTACTCTGCCGCAGTTGACACATCTTCTCTTTTTATTGGCACAAGGTCAAGATAAATTATACGGTTAACAGGCATAGTGTTTTTTTTATGCGGCGATAGTTACCGTGAATACATTACCGCATAGAAATAATTGCAGGCAAAAAATATTTTTAGCAGTAACTATCGCCACAAAAAACAAAGGCGGTAATTATGAGATAGGGTCACCCTTGCAAAGCATCATCTGTGCGTTTGGCGAGTACATGCAGCCTATTGGTTTTTTACCGTTGAGTTGTAAATCACGAAGGTTTTGTGCCATGCTGTGTGTGCTGTTGCTATTGACAATGCATTTACCCGAAAAGCCATACGCAATGGAATTAAACCCAACGTGATAGGCTACAGTTGTTTATTCAGGCCATCTGTGGCCATGACTGCATGGTTATACAGAATGAGGGCTACATCGGCCATGACAAATGCAGTAAGATAATCAACCTGTGTGCGATGGACTTGACCAGTAATTCGCTCAATGCCATGCATTAAAGTAAAGAAAGAACCAAATAAAATGATGATAAAAGACAAATTCATAGTACACAACGGGTTTAGTTTATTATGCAATCATTTATCTGTTGCTATCAAAATATGTTCCTGATCATCCAAATGAGCAAAAAACGCAAATGGATGATTTTTGGGTAATTTTTTAAATCGCTCACCTTTGATTACTAAAGAACAAGAGTTGAATAAAACTTCTAAAATTTTTATTATTACCAATGTTTGTATATTTTTAAACAATTCAGACTCGGCCATGTTGGGTAATGATATAATATCAAAAAGCATATCTGAGATGATATCAATATCACAGCCACCATATTGAGAAAAAAGATTCTTTCCTAATGAAAGATGACAACAAAGGTTATCAGTTTCAGGAAGAAGAGGATGAATGGGTGATGAATAAGTTTTATTTATTGAATAGCTTTCATATGCAGATGATAAAACAACAGAAGGAATAAAATATTCATCTTCAGGAGCAGCAATTAATAGTGTAAGTGCCTGTACACGCTCATTTTTAAGCTTTGAAGTATATACTGTCAGTATATTCCCTAACTCGTTTGTAATATCGTGTATAATCTCTTCATCATCGATAGTCATAAAATCTTGTATAGTTGTTGCAATATCTTTGCTCAGGTTGTTAGAAATCAGCTTTTCGTAATGTTTTTGGAAGATTCCTGTAAATGGGTTGTTTTTTACGTTGTGTAACATATTTCACCTTATTTAAAATTTTAAAAATTAAATTTGAAAACTTTTATTATTAATTTATGCTAAATGAGTTACGTTGTATACATTTTATTGCATTTATAGATTACTCGATATATGTATTTATTTTTGTGTGGAAAATGCCCCAACCCAAAAATGCTTTTTTCAAAAGCATTAATTTTACATCATCCTGTCAAGAAAAAAAATGGATTATACATTGACAATTTGACAAGTTCAGGTGTGAAGTTGTAAGATAAAATATAGTTTTATTTTAATTATTAGTTGCTAAAAACAATATACTTTGCAATATATGTTAACTAAATATTTTATTTTCAAAGGGATTGCTATGATCAATAAAATACTTTATCTTTTGTATCAACCTTATAAGTGGATTATATTTTTACCCTTTTTAGTGCTATCAACATTGTTTTTTGGGTTTTTAACGATAATTCTTGTTCCCCTTACAAATCCAAAAATAGCCAGTTATATATGTGGGGCCATTTGGTCAAGGCTCAATGGGTATATGACCCCTATGATGGTAAAGGTTCATGGGAAAGAAAATATTAATCCCCAGCAATCGTATGTAATAGTATCTAATCATCAAAGTCATTACGATGTTTTTGTATTATATGGCTGGTTAGGAATAGATTTTAAATGGGTGATGAAACAGGAATTAAGAAAAGTTCCAGGCTTAGGTATTGGCTGTGAAATGGTAGGACATATATTTATTGATAGATCTAATAGGGAAAAAGCGCTGGCATCACTCAATGAGGCAAAGAAGAAAATTGTGAACGGAACCTCGGTAATATTCTTCCCTGAAGGAACTCGCAGCAAAGATGGCAAAGTTGGGGATTTTAAGAAGGGTGCTTTTAAAATGGCATTTGATCTGGATCTACCTATATTACCTGTAACGATAGTAGGTACATCAAAAATTTTGCCTGCACATACTATACGATTATTTCCGGGAATCGTTCACTTATATATCCACAAACCAATAGATATAAGACAGTATACCGAAGATAGAATGCAGGAATTGATAGAAACTGCTAAATCAATGATTACTTCGGTTTTGAAATAATACATACATATGCTCTGATACTTTTTATCGATATTATAACAATATTCAGCAATCATCTCTAATTAGAAGAGCCTTTGCACTATAGGATTGTATTAAGCTGCAAATAAAAAATTTTTTAAAATTTATATATCTTCTATATATCTTCATCTTTATTTTTATTTTTATTGACAATAATAAATAAAACAAATAATATATTCTCAATTTTTACCAATAATTTTATTTTACATGTTTGATCAGTTTATAATATGAATAAAAAATACATTATACAATTGCTATCTGTGGTACTTTTACTAAATTTTATATTTAATAATGTATTTGGAAAGGAAAATACCATACTATCTCAAAATCTTGAAGATTCTAATGATAAAAATATAATCGTAAGTCAAGTACAGAATGTTACGGGCAGTAATATATCAGAAATAATGTCTTCACCTGATGGGAATAATTGGCCATCAACATCAACAATAGTCGTGTTTATTGGAGTGCCAGTAGGTACTCTTGTGTATGGAATGGCAACATGGAATTGGGGTAAAGAAAAAGGCTTCCATGTACGACATGAAGGTTTTTTTGGTAAGAATACAAATAGTGGTGGTGCTGATAAAGTTGGCCATGCTTTTTCGCATTATATTGCATTCCGGATTATGCATAATTATTATGATTGGTCAGAGAATGGCAAAAATACCAAATGGTTTTATTCAATTACAACTGCGGCATCGATGGGTCTTTTAATAGAAGTGGGTGACGCATACACCGGTGAATATGGTTTCTCTTTTGAAGATTTAATCTCTGACCTTTCGGGGATTACTCTGGGGATACTGCTGGAATATTCACCCACATTAGATTCTCTTATTGGTTATAGCTGGCAATACTGGCCTACATCCCGTTACTATGGCAAAAATGGAGAGAAGCCTCTTAACTTTACCACTGATTATAATGGTGCAAAATTTGTACTCAACTTTAGATTAGCTGGTCTGCAAAATTTAGGATTGGAAATACCAAATTTTTTACGGTATGTTCAACTTGATTTTGGTTATTTTACACGGAATTATCGCAGTGGAAATGTAACAGATGAAGGTCCATATAGAAGTCTTTACTATGGTGTTTCATTGAATTTCATGGAAATAGTAAAAGACTTTTTTGAAAATCCTGATAACAAAGCAAGTAGAATTTTACAGCAGCCTTTTAAATACTATCATATACCAGCAGGGTATCATGAAGATTATAAGATTTAAGGTCAGACGCTCTGACCCCTTTTTTACTTTTACACCCACCCTGCAATAGAATACCGCGTGCGGTACACTTCATCATACCACAAGAATTGCTTTACCCTTTGGGCAAAATCCTTACCCAGCTGCATAAAATACTCATGATGGTCTATGGG
>CALEUQ010000013.1 GCA_937920495.1 uncultured bacterium
CGAGCGCTTTAAAGACAGCATTGTGGAATTTGCCGATAATCCACGCATGTATTTATTCAACTTAATCTGGTATTTTGCCAATAATCCGGTACGTGCAGGCAAGGTACAAAGTCCGTTTGAAAGCTATTTTGGCGGATCAAAAGCCTATTTTGACAAAAACTTTAGCCCTACCATAAAAATTACACTGCATCACTATTTCTTAGAGCTGGGAAATACATTAGAGGAATGCATTGCACAGCTGTATGCGTATGTAACAGGTGAGTTAATTTGCTGATAATGTAAATTTTTAAATTTTTAAAATATTTTCCAATTTACAGAAAAATACGTTTGTTCACTATTGTATACACTTGCGTTACATATGGTTTGAATACAAAACACGCATTCAATTTATTTCAAAGGTTTAATACACATGTTAGATATAGTAAAAAAGCCGGTATTGCGCATTCATATGATTGGTATCTGTGGTGTGGGAATGAGCGCACTTGCAGGGATGCTGCAGCAGCAGGGGCACTATATATCTGGCTCTGACACCGATGTGTATCCACCAATAAGCACACAGCTTGAATCATTGCGAATACCACTTTACAGAGGATTTAGCTCTGACACCATTATGAAGCTTCAGCCGGATCTTGTTATTATAGGTAATGCAATAAGTCGTGGAAACCCGGAAGTGGAGATTGTTTTAAATAACCGCATACCGTATGTATCAATGGCTCAGGCTCTGTATTATTTTTTCCTGTGGGATAAAGAAACTATTGGTGTGGCAGGTACTCATGGAAAAACTACTACAGCGTCGCTTCTGGCATATATTCTTGACCGGGCTGGTATGCAGCCATCATTTTTTATTGGCGGTATTCCCAAAAATTATGGGAAAAATTATCATGTAGGCAATGGAAGATATTTTGTAATAGAAGCTGATGAGTATGATTCGGCATATTTTGAAAAGATTCCCAAATTTATGGTGTATCGACCTACTCATTGCATAATGACATCGCTTGAATTTGACCATGCAGACATTTACAAAAATATTGATGAGATAGTAGTGTGGTTTGCTCGCTTGAAAAATATTATACCTGCAAATGGATGTATTGTGTTTAATAACATGTATCCACATTTATGCGCACTGCATAGCACACCGCTTTCGGTTACAGTAAGTTATGGTGGTTCTGGCGCTGATTGTGTCTACCAGTACGATGATGGCATTCTCACAATTGCAATGAATGGCAAAAGAGTAGAAGCAAAACCAAAAATTTTTGGCAACTTTAACTATCAGAATATTGCAGCAGCAGTAGCAATGGCTCTGACACTTGGTGTATCTGAAGGGGCAGTGGTTTTAGCCATTGAGTCCTTTGAGGGGGTAAAGCGCAGACAGGAAATCCTTTATTCCAGTAACTATCTCACAATTATTGAGGATTTTGCACATCATCCCACAGCAATAAAAAATGTGTTGCATGAGGTGTCAGAGCACTATCCACATTCATATATCATTGCACTGTATGAACCGCGATCGGCAACCAGCAGGCGTAATGTGTTCCAAAATGAGCTGCCTGCAGCATTTAAAGATGCAGATTTCGTCATCATGAAACGGCCATATCGCCTGGATAAGGTGCCAGAGCACGAACAGATTAATATTGAAAAAGTAATTGCTGATATAAGGGGTCAGAGCATTACGGCGCATGTGTATGACACGGTTGAGGAGATGGTACATGAAGCATTTACACAGGTACATTCTCAGGTACATTCTCCACATACGGTGATGGTTGTCATGAGCAATGGTGGTTTTGACGGCATCTATGATTTGCTTGTTTCACAGGCAAAAAAGCTATTTGGGACAGATGAATGAAAGTAATAAAAAAATTCTTGACATTTAATGTATAATTCATCCATTGTTTAGAAGATTGCAATGAACATGTTATATACATGATAGTGGGTAAACTTAACATAACAGCTATTTTAATTTGGTGGTGGTGGCGCCAGGATAACATATATCCGGGCGCTTGAGGAAATTTATTTACACAGGAAAATCCTTAAAGGCTACGGATACTATATGTTAACCGTAGCCTTTTTATTTGCAGTGCGTAATATTTTAAAATTAAATGATTCAAAAGGAGGATACAATGGCAAAGGATTCTACCAAGATACAGTTGCCGGAAAAGGAGATGCCACGGCAATGGTATAATATTCTGGCCGATTTGCCAAAACCTATGGACCCACCCATAAGCCCTGCTACCGGAAAACCGGTAACACCAGATGAATTGCATGCTATTTTCCCCATGGGGTTAATAGAGCAGGAAGTGAGCCCAAAACCATATATTGACATACCGGAAGATGTGTTGCACATCTATCGTTTATGGAGGCCTTCACCGCTTTTCAGAGCCAGGCGGCTGGAAGCAGCATTGGGTACACCAGCCAATATTTACTATAAGTACGAAGGTGTTTCGCCTGCAGGAAGCCATAAATTGAACACTGCAGTAGCTCAGGCATATTATAATAAGCAGGAAGGCATAAAAAAACTGGCAACCGAAACTGGTGCAGGGCAGTGGGGTAGTGCTCTGTCACTTGCTGGCAATTTCTTTGGCATTGATGTACATGTGTATATGGTACGGGTAAGCTATGAGCAGAAGCCATACCGCAAATTTATGATGGAAACATGGGGAGCAACCGTGACACCAAGTCCAAGTAATCTCACCAACAGCGGAAGAGAGATATTAAAACAGGATCCCAGCAGTCCCGGCAGTTTGGGGATTGCAATAAGTGAGGCTGTGGAAGAGGCTGCAAACAGCAAGGATACCAATTATTCTTTAGGTAGTGTATTGAATCATGTGTGTTTGCATCAGACCATCATTGGCCTTGAAACATTGAAACAGTTTGAAATGGTTGATGATTATCCGGATGTAGTCATTGGTTGTGTTGGTGGGGGCTCAAACTTTGCAGGGCTTGCATTCCCGTTTGTGAGGGATAAAATCAATGGCAAAAAGATCGATATTATTGCAGTTGAACCAGCAGCATGTCCCACATTAACCAAAGGCATTTTTACCTATGATTTTGGCGATGTTGCAAAACTTACGCCAATCATGCCCATGTATACATTGGGCCATTCATTTATACCGCCTTCAATACATGCAGGGGGTTTGCGCTATCATGGCATGTCACCACTGGTAAGCTTTTTATACCATGAAGGATTAATATCAGCAATGGCATTGCATCAGAAAGAATGCTTTGAAGCTGCAATTTTATTCTCAAAGACCGAAGGGATTATCCCTGCTCCTGAATCATCTCATGCAATACGGGCGGCAATACTTGAAGCGCAGAAAGCAAAGGAAGAAGGCAAACAGAAAACTATCGTATTCAATTTAAGTGGCCACGGTCATTTTGACCTTGCATCGTATGATAAGTTCTTATCAGGCCAGCTTGAAGATTACGAATATCCAAAAGAATTAATTGATAAGGCATTGCACGATTTACCAAAAGTTGGAAAATAATGTGTGTATGGGGGGCGTATGTTTTTTGGCCCCTGTATAATATTTTACTATGAAAAGACACTAATAATTCCTTATAAAATATTTTGTTAATAAAATGGTGTACACCTGCCGCATTCGGCGGCGGGTGTACAATTTGTTTATTATGTTCACAAATTTTATTTAATGAATACATCGTGATGAAAAGAATACTTTTCACACTGCTTTTTATAATAGGCTGTTCTCAGAGGTTTCCTGATTACACACCATTTACTGCACAGCTTATCTATGACCAGTCACATAACAATGTGTGGGGATTGTGGGATCACGGCTATTGTGGTTACTCACATGTAGCACTGATGCTACAAAAGTATGGTATTCCTGCTTCGGTTAATCTAAAAACACTTGATGAATGTATATCTTCTTTGCCTTCTGCTGGTTATACAAATTCAATCTTGATGCTTTCTGTTGCTAAGTATCAGCAGTTTGACAATCGCCAGGTAGATGCAATATGTAATTATGTGTATAGCGGTGGCCTTCTGTTTGTTATTGCAGAACACGACAATATGTATGATAGCGCAGCATTTTTGAATGCGGTAACTAAAAAGATTGGCATAACCATCAACAGCGATGCAGCGGGCAAAGATAATATAAACTTACAGTCACTTGATGATTTGAATAACAGAGCCTATTCAAAAAAATTCAAACTAAGAAATGTTGTGCACATGCTTTCGGCTTCGTTAAAAGGGATGAATAACACGTGTCAGGTGCTGCTTTGCGATGATGCAACGGATGCAGTGATTGCTGCAGGATGCACGTATGGCAAAGGCAAAATGCTTGTGGTGGGCGACAGCGAGATGTTCTGGAATGCTGATGGCAGGGTTGGTATACATGCTGGCGATAACATATTGTTTTTCACCCGGTGCATAGAATGGCTTCTTGAAAAAAAATTATCGCGCATAGTTCACACTACAACGCCGCTACCATGTTTTGATGCTTTCAACTCGGGTGTAGCCATTGACAGCTCGCCTTCCGGTGTTAAGCATTTTTTTGAAGCACTTACAGAAAAAATTCCTTCACTTGCACACGATGAATCCATCAACATAATTGTAAATCCAAAGCCTGATTGTAGATTGCATCACAAAAAAAGAAATGTTATCTTTGTAGAGCCATATCAAAATCTTTTGCCGGCAACAGTGTGGGGCAAACGCCTTCTTTCAATGGGTGCAGTAAATACAAAACCTTATTCTTTTTTTGGCGATAGTAACTGTGAAATGCTCCCCTGCTTTATCACCGATGGCGATAGAAACTTTTTTGATGTTGTAATTAACCATAATAGAAAAAAGCTTTACTTTCATAGACTTGCAGGCTTTTCAAAAAAAGGAAACGCAGGTGTTCTTTTGCATATCCCTTCATCGTTGTGGGGTGAAACAAGCCATCCCGGCCTGGAGATTTTAAATGACGGAATACCCTTATATCAGCCAAACGATTATGACAATGTGGGCTTTCTGTATGCAGATAGGAATCTTTTAGTGGTTGGAGACGCTGATGCTATCGCCAATCAAAACCGTGATACTGAAACATTTGAACAGATAGTTACTATAGTTTCGCACTGGATACATACTGGACGTATTGAATAAATTTTTATCTTGACTGTGCTGGGCTTGCTATCATAATTATTGCTTGCTTGTAGTAAACTTATGTAAAAGGAAATAAAAATAATATGAAAACAATTAAAATTATGCCTTGCCTTGACATGAAAGATGGCAGGGTTGTAAAAGGTGTTAATTTTATCAATATTAAAGATGCAGGCGACCCTGTTGAAAATGCTGCTTTCTATCAGGCAGAAGGTGCTGATGAGCTTGCAATGCTTGACATAGCTGCCACGGTTGAAAACCGCAAAACACGTCTTGAATGGGTAAAAAATGTTGCCAGCACTATCACTATACCTTTGACGGTTGGTGGTGGCATTGGTACTTTAGAGGATATTGAACTGGTACTTGAGGCAGGTGCATCAAAGGTATCAATGAACAGTGCTGCAGTTAAAAATCCCGACCTTATTGATGAAGCAGTAAAACGCTTTGGCTCTGACACCATAACCATTGCCATTGACGGGAAGCGCAATAGTGCACTCCCTTCTGGTTTTGAGGTTGTAGTTGCTGGTGGTACAACAGCAACTGGGAAGGATGCGGTTGCCTGGGCTGTTGAATGCCAGAAGCGTGGTGCTGGTGTGCTTCTCCCCACAAGCATGGATGGTGATGGCACCCTGAAAGGGTATGACATACCATTCACCCGGGCTATTGCTGAGGCTGTGTCTATCCCGGTAGTTGCATCAGGCGGGGCAGGTGAATTAAAGCATTTTTATGAAGCGGTTACGGAAGGCAAAGCACAAATACTGCTTGCTGCATCAGTGTTTCATTTCAGGACTTTTACTATAAAGCAGGTTAAGCAATATTTGAAAAACCAAGGTATCGAGGTTAATCTATAAAAAAATGAGCGGGTGATGGGAATCGAACCCACGCTATCAGCTTGGAAGGCTGAAGTTCTACCATTGAACTACACCCGCCTATATGTGCAGCAGTGTTTAGCAAAGCCTGCTTTTTGTCAATCAATAAATGTTTCTTCAGGCAAAGACGGCGGTAACTATCGCCAAATAAAAATAAAAAAATACTTGTAAAACAATCTTTATTATTTTATAATACCATTATAATAAAAAATCAAAAAATTATTTTATTTTTGATTATTTTATGTGTAGTTAGTGCGTGTTACGTATTCATATTAAATTCTGGAAAAAGAGGGAAATCCATGGAAACAACATTTTATTCATTAGCTACTAAGGCGAGCTTTAACAAGGCTTTAAATCACTTCTTTAGCGTCAATGATGTTGTTGATGAGGTTGAAGGGGGAAGAAATTTTGCTGATGTGGTTAATGCTATGCTTGCAGAAGGGGATTTAATGGTGGACCAGGTGTTGCCAATGGTTGGGGCTATTTTGCGTGATAAATATCAGTATACGTACGATTCATATAATGTACCGGTCACAATGAATGATTTCAGCAAAATGGTTGAGGAAACATCAAAATGGACAGCACTTGATATTGTTATAGTGTATTTTAATGTCAATGGTGAGCCAATCCTCATCAATCCAAAAAATGCAGCCCACTGGGACAGGGTTCGTGAAATTGTTCGTGATCAGCTTATGGTCATCTATGTAAAAAAGAAAAAAGAATCAAATCCAAAGGTTGAAAATGAAGCCATAAATGCTATTGAAGAGATGATTGCCGGAAAGGATGTGTTTATCAACAAAGAATTTATTGATGAAACGATTGCTGTGAAAGAAGTTAAAAAGCCATCACCTGCAGCTGTTGCGGCTGCCGGAAAGAAGAATATGACGCCAAAATACGCTGTGACAGTGACCAATGAGCTTTTCCATAACGGTAATGTTGAAGCGTGGAAGCGTATTATTGAAAGCTTCAAGGTTTCACATCCTGATCTGGATGTGTTAATCTTCCATGAAGGTGAAAAGATTAATGATATCAACTCGCTTTTTAAGTGGGGGAAAGTAAAACACGGTGACCCTATATTCTTCCAGGTTGTGGGGGAAAATATACGGGATGTGTCAAAGTTGCAGAAGTACCTGTTTGAGGGTGCTTCACCACGGTTTGAACAGTTTTTGAAGATAGCTGTTGGGAAAGTATTAAATCTTTTCTAATGCCATATGAAACAAATTAAAAAGAGAGGGTAGTATGGAAAATATAGTTTTTTTCAATAAGGATTTTACCGGTGTTGATGATAAGCAATACAAAAAGTTAGGTATAAGAGGACGCAGGGCTGTAGATTTAGCAAAAATGGGGTTACCGATAGCTCCGGGATTTATCATAGATGCTGATTTAACCATGAAGCTCCCTAAAGTCAATGTAAAACAGCTGATAAAGACGTATGTTGATAAAGTAGAAAAAGACATGAAAAAAGGGTATGGTGATAGCGATAAGCCATTGCTTTTGAAAGTGGTTTTAAGTTCTGATTTGAATGTCCCGTTTTTCCCTTCAATTCATAATGTTGGCTTGAATGACAGGGTTGTTACGGGATTTGCTAAATTTACCGGCGAAGACTTTGCGTGGGGTGAATACAGGTTTTTACTCAGAAGTATTGCTTCAAAGATTTATGGAATTGATGAAAAAGAACTGGATGAATTGGAAGGGAAGCTATCCAAAAATGCAAAAGCAAAAGAATATAAGGAAGTGGTTGCCAGATATAAAAAATTTCTTGGCGATAAGTTCAGTGAAGATGTGTATGATCAGTTAGGCCTTATTTTAAAAGGTGCTGCAGCACGGTATTGTGATTCGGATATTGATGTTGACAATTCACTGTCAATTATGATTCAAGCAATGGTGTATGGAAACTTTGGGCAAAATTCTTATGCAGGGAATTACTTTACACGCAATATAATTACAGGCGATGCACTCATTCAGGGCGATTTTTTGCAGAATGAATTTGATGTTGACAGAGGCGCACCAAAGGATATTGCCAAAATTGATAAAAAATATTATGACAAGTTAGTTGAGATTGCAAAGAAAGTGGAAGATAACTTTAAAGAAATACGTAATATAAAATTTACCATTGAGGAAGGTAATTTCTGGCTTATTGAACAGCGTGAAGTAGATGAAAAGTCAACTCAAGCTCACATCAAGACACTTCTTGACCTTCATACGCGTAAAGTTGTAACACCAGAATTTTTAATTGAATCCATAAAGCCAAGTCAACTCAATGAGCTTTTACACCCTGTAATAGATCCACGGACAACCAAGAATGTGAAATCAATTAAAGGTGGCATTGCAGGTTCAACCGGAGCAGCCATTGGTAGAGTATTCTTTTCAACTGACAGATTGCTTGAGGAATATAAACGTGCAGTAATGCATGGTGGCGATACTAATCTTATTCTGGTAATGCCTGCAACCTATGCTGAGGATGTAAAGGCTATTGAAGTAGCGCGTGGTGTTATTACATCTGAAGGTGGTTTTTCATCGCATGCTCCTGTTGTTGCACGTAGCCTTGGCAAAGTTGCTATGGTTCAGCCTGAAATGAAGATACGCGGCAATTCATTTACTCTTGCCGGGAAGACTGTTAAGGAAGGTGATTATGTTTCAATCAATGTGCCGTACTATGAACCACCTACAATTTATCTGGATAAGGTTGGTCTTATAGAACCTGATTTTGAAAAGAATGGATTAATTGACTTTTTAAAAATTGTTCAGAACTTCATTAAGGATTTTGATGTGCGTGCTAATGCAGATCAGCCACGGGATGCAAAAGTGGCAAAGATGTTCTTTGCTGATGGCATTGGGCTTTGCCGCACCGAGCACATGTTCTTTAATGAAAAACGAATAATGAAATTCAGGGAGATGATCCTTTCTGAAACTGAAGAAGAACGGAGAAAAGCATTAGATGATATTAAACCAATGCAGCGGGGTGACTTTTATGAGCTGTTCAAGATCATGCAGGGACATCCTGTCACCATACGTTTGCTTGATGCACCATTGCATGAATTCCTGCCGCGTACTGAAGATAGCATGAAAGAATTTATTCAGTACATGAAATCACGCAAGAAAGGAATGACAGATGCTGAAATCCGTGCTCGGTGTGAAGAGCTTTCTGAAATGAATCCAATGCTTGGTCATAGAGGATGTCGTGTTGCTATCACATATCCTGAAATTTACGAGATGCAGTGCAGGGCAATTTTTGAAGCTGCATGTATGCTTAAAAAAGAGGGCATTGATGTTGTCCCTGAGATCATGATACCAATAGTGATGACGGAAACAGAACTTAAGTTTATAAAGAATGGCAAAAAGATTGAAGGCAAAACCGTAAAAGGTATCCGCGACATTAAAGATGAGGTTGTTGAAGAATATGGCATTGATGATTTAGAATATGAGATTGGCACAATGATTGAGTTGCCTGCTGCTGCTATTGGTGCGGGAAGGATTGCCCAATATGCAGAGTTCTTTAGCTTTGGTACCAATGACCTTACACAGACAACGTATGGTCTATCACGCGATGACATCAACTCTTTCTTCCCAAGTTATTCATTGTATGACCTTATTCCAAACAACCCATTCAAGGTATTGGGAAAAGAGGTAAAGGAACTGATAGAAATAGCAGCAACACGTGGTAAGCTTACCCGTCCTGATATAGTTATGGGGCTATGTGGTGAACACGGTGCTGATCCTGACAACATTGAGTTCTGTATGAATGTGGGCTTAAATTATGTATCATGTTCGCCGTATGCAATTCCACTATCTAAACTGGCGATAGCTCAATTGAATATTAAACAGGCAAAGACTAAATAAATAGCAACCATGTAGTAACAGTAACTATCGCACATCATGACATGAAATTGTAAAGGCTGCTTTTAAGAAAAAGCAGCCTTTTGTTGTTATTTACATACTTTGCATGATGAATTTTTTTCAAGAGTGATAGATGAAAACCGCATGGTCAGGCCATCAAAAATGAGAAGCTTGCCTGTAGTGACAGTGCCAAGCCCGGTAGTTAATTTTATTGCTTCCATTGCCTGCAGGGTGCCCATAACACCAGGGGTGACACCAACAACAGGGATGGGTTTTTTAATACTTTTTTTGGGTAGGAAACATGACAGACATGGTGTGTGATGTGGTACTACTACGGTAAGCTGGCCACTAAAACCTTCAACGCCTGCATGTATAAGTGGCTTGCGTAATTGTACGCATGCTTTGTTTAGAATATGGCGTGTTTCAAAATTATCAAGGCAATCCAGAATGATGTGTGCATGTTCAAGTAATGTGTGAGCATTTCGAGAAGTAATTTTTGTGTTTTTTATTTCTACCTGAATATAGGGATTGACATGAGTTAACGTTGCGTATGCCGAGTCAGCCTTCTGCATACCTATGCGATCATGATTGTGAAGAATCTGACGGTTGAGATTTGAAAGTGAGATGCTATCAAAATCGCAGATTGTAATCTTGCCAAAGCCAGCAACAGCACAATATAATGCAGCCGGGCTGGCAAGACCACCAGCACCAGCTATGAACACATGTGTGTTTTTAATTTTTTCCTGTGATTCTCTTCCCCAGCCTTTAATAATGAGTTGACGCTGGTATAGTTCAAGTTCTTCTTGTGTTAGCATGAGTTTGTCCTTAAAGTATCTCGTGGCATTTAGCTTGAAATTAATAATTGTAGAAATATATTTGTTTGAAAATATTTTGAGTATATAAATAGTCAATAATTTTTATTACAATTTTCACTTAATTTGGACTTCAGGTGCATGTTATGAATATTTTTAATAAAGAGAATCTGAAAATATTTTTAATACTGTTATGGGTCATGGTTTATCCTATCACACTGTATTTTTTTGATAAATATATTCCCCTCTTTCCGGATTTTTGAGAAATAAGATTATAGATCCTATTATCGTAACGCCCGCATCCTAACGTGCCATACTGAGTTTATCGAAGTACGCCATACATCCCTGTACGGCACGTGCATACAACCCTTTTTAACTATTAATCTTTGCATTTGAATTAAAGGCACTTACATTTTTTGTATTTTGTATGATTTTCCAAAATTACGGAATGAGCCAAAAATAATTGATGAATATGATAATAGCGTACGATATAATGACTTTATAGTTTACTCATTAATTAATATTATACAATCACAAAGCAAATATTCATGGCTAATATATTTTTCAGACCATGGTGAAGAACTGTTTGAATTTAGGAATATGTTTGGCCACAATAGCAGAAATTATTCTAAATAAATGTGTGACATTCCTTTTATAGTATGGGTATCTGAAGATTATAAAATGAAAGATAAAATATTTTTTAGCAAACTAAAAAATTATATTGACAGACCATATACTACCCAATTTCTTATTTATAGCGTTTCGGATCTATCTAAATTACGATACAAAGAATTTAATCCTGTGTATAGTATTTTTTTAGATAAATTTGTCAATGAAGATAGATATGTTTATAATATTATTTATGATGACATACCACATTTAACAAAAAACAATAAAAGTACTTATATAAAAAATGTAAAACTAAGAAATAATGCTAATATGTCACATGATAAACAGTGCATTAATTAATTATATTCTTACTATAGAAAGGATAAACAATTTGATGACTCCAAAACCAAAATACGATTTCAATGATCTGACTCAAAAGCTTGGTGGCAAAAAAATGCCTTTGTGCAATTTTTGTGGGACTTGCATTGGTATTTGCCCTTCAGATGCTTTGCAAAGTGATTATGAAGCTGGTAAGCCAGTATTTGATGCATCAAGGTGTACTCAATGCAGTCTTTGTTATAATCATTGTCAGGGGATCAAAGTGAACTTCAATGAACTTGAAGCATATTTTAGGGGTGGAGATAAATTTGATACATATCTCAAAAGTTATGCAAGGTGTTTCTTAGGCCATTCAGAAGATGATCAGGTAAGGAGGAAAGGAGCATCTGGTGGTAGTGTAACACGGATACTTGTGTATATGCTGGAAAAAAAGCTTGTTGATGGTGTAATACTTCCCCGGAATAAACCTGATCGGAAGTGGCTGTTCAGACCGGAGATAGTTACTGACATTGAAACTGTAAAAGCGTCTTCGCAGTCAAAGTACTGCCTTATTCCAACCAATGAAATTTTGAAAACACTCAAAGATAAAAAAGGGAAATATGCAATAGTTGCTCTTCCATGCCAGATACATAGTTTGCGAAAACTGCAAAAAGATGGTAATAGAACTGCTCTCAAAATTGAATACATTCTGGCTTTAATTTGTGGGCATAATATGGAGTATGGCGCTACAACGTTTGGTATGAAAAAACTAAAAATTAAAAAAGAAGATGTTGTTGATGTTAAATACAGAGAGCATGGCGACTGGCCTGGTGGACTATCATTTCATCTTAAAAATGGTGAAAGGAAAGGGATTAATTTTTTTAATTATCACTACCTTAATGCCGTCTACCTCCCCAACAGGTGCAGGTTGTGCCCTGATTATTACGGCAACTATTCAGACATAAGCTTTGGTGATTCATGGCTTGAACGGTTATTGGGCAGAGGGATGAATGAGAAGGGACTGCCCAAAGGCTGGTCAAGTATTATTGTGAGGACTCAAAAAGGCTTATCATTAATTGAATCCGCTCAGAAAGATGGCGCATTGTATCTTGAAGAAGTAGAACCAGCTGAAATCCATGAATCATTTCCGTTTAATATCTCTTATAAACTAAATGGTATTTTTATAAGATTACGATTTGCAAGGAAGAAACCTGAATTCATTGGATTACAGAAACCTGAAAAGCTTGATCGCTATGTGTATCACTTTATTTACAACATCGTTTTAATTTTTGGTGCATCACGTGTATTCAAGTTTTTCCTGAGTCTCATGCCCTTAAATTTTAATCTTTTCCTTATTAAAAATTTTAAAAAACTCATGGGTTATAAACCTAATGCCCGTGATATAGTGTTAAAGTATAATGAAAAATCAAATGTATAACATGATTTTGTGACATAGTTTTTTAAAAAATATGCAATAGTATGTCCCTTCGGTGACGGACACGCATGTTAATTGTTTATAATGTAATTTCAACAAATTAGATAATAAAAATTTAACGTATATCTGGAAATGCAAATGAGCAAACAATATTATTTTACACTTAAAGGTTTCTGGAAAAGAGCAAAACAGGAATATGAGTATTATACAAAAAGGCCATGGACACTGCAACAGGTTGGACAGTTCTGGGATACAGTTGAAGATTATGATGAAGTAAATGAGGAACTTTATACATATTTCAGACGCTTTACCAATTCATATGACTTGGCCATAAAGCATATGAAAAAAGAAAAATACACGATGATTGATATACAGGCTCGTAGTGGTAAAGGGAGTCTTTTCTGGTATCAAAAAGGCAAAGTTAAAAGTTCAACCTGTGTGGATTTTTCTGATTTTTTGATTTCTTTAGCTGACAGAAGATTAAAAGGGACTGGCTTGAAATATAAGATCATTAAGGTTCTGGATTTCCCATTACCCTTTAAAGATGGTCAGTTTGACCTGGTGTGCTCGTATGAAACCATAGAACATATCTATGACTACAATACATTTTTTGACGAACTGGTTAGGATTATGAGTAATGATGGAATCATGATTCTGACATGCCCAAACCGCTTATGGGAATGGGTGCACTGGTTATCTGCTGCTATTAATATTAATCATAGTGAGGGACCTCATAGATTTTTAAAAAGAAAAGAACTGCTTAAATGTATCAAAAGGAATAATATGAGAATTCTTGAAGAAAACAGTACCATCATACTCCCTTTTAATAATAGGTTATCGATAGCTATCGATAGATTTCTTGAAAAATACTTACCGGAATGGATTAAGCGTCATATCGCCTTGCGAAGAACCTTTGTTTTGAGTAAAGGGGTTTAAGTAAAACCTTTGAAAAAGCACTAATAATTCCTTAAAATATATTGTTAATAAAAAGCTGTACACCCTCGCCGCCGAAGGCGACGGAATATGTTTATTATGTTCACAAATTTTATTTAAGGAATGAATCGTGTTGAAAAAGATATTTTTAATGTGTTCCAGTTTTTTTGTTATTTACCTGCTTGGTTTTCTTTTTCTCAATTACTATTTATACAAGCAATATTCAATAAATAATATTATTTTGAATAAAACTTTTGATGCAGCTGTGGTCTTTTATGGAGAATCCGATAATTCGGGAAATCCTGATAAGGAATCAATTCGTAGGCTTTTTCTTGCTGTAGATCTATATCGTAAAGGTATTATCAATAATATAATATTTGTAGGTGGATGGAGACCTTCTAAAAAATTTTCAGGTTCAGAATTAATGTCAAAGAAAGCAGCTGTCCTGGGTGTAAAGTCAAATAATTTATTTATTGACACGCATTCAAGAGATTCAATTCAGAATTGGCAAGAAGCTAGAAAGATTATAACCAAAAATAATTTTAAGCACATATTGCTAATTTCATCCCCTTTCCATCTGTTCAGATTAAAACATTTGATTGGCAATAAGAATAATATAAAAATAGATTATTGTACATATAATAAAATTGATACTTTTTCTCATAAATCTTTTATGGAGAATGTTATTGACTATAATTATCACATGATCTCATTTGTCACATATTTATTGATGCCTTCAAAATTGTATCAATTTCTTATAGAGAAAATCAGAAATTGAAGGCTGCATTGTTTAATAAATTGAGAAAGTTGGACAGGTATGTACATTGAAAGACAAGATTAAATACTTAAATTTTATTGGGATAGCTCTATTTGTAGTTATTCTATGGAAAATTGATTTAAAGCAGCTGTTCCAATATTTAAAAACTGCTGATTATTGGTATTTGATATTGGCTTACCCTTTTTTGTTGTTGTTGATATTCTTCAAAGCAATACGATGGAATATTTTGATGAGAAGCCAAAATGTCAAAACTTCAATTTTTGAAACATTTTATGTATATTTATGGGCTTTTTACTTTGGTACTGTAACTCCTGGCAGGATTGGAGAGATTTCAAAAGCAATTTATTTTCAGGATAAGTTCGACAATCTTGGAAGGGCGTTTGTTTCTGTGGTTATAGATAGGCTTTATGATGTTGGTATACGTGTTGCTGTGCTTTTTTTGCTTTACCCATTTTTCAGCCATCTTTTTGCATTTAACTATATAGGTTTTCTGGTAATTATTCTGTCCGTATTTGCTGGAATACTTATGCTTGTAAAATTTAAGTCTATTCATAATATTATTGCAAGGTTCAGTAAATTTATCCTCCCCAAGAAGTACTATCCTGTTATTCAGCAAAATATTTCGGGGTTCATAAATGATACCGTAATGATGTTAACCAGTGTAAAATATATAGCACTATCAACACTTTTAACTATTCCAAGCTTTATGTGCTATTGCCTGGTTGCATACCTAATTCTCAAAAGTTTTGCTATTGTAATGCCTTTTAGTTATACAGTATTTTGTCTGGTTTTATCAAGTTTTTCCGTAGCAGTCCCAATATCGGTTTCAGGTTTAGGAGTCAGGGAAGCTATTATGATTTTTCTGTTCAGGAGCATAGGTTTGGGAAGTGAACCGGCAGTTTTATTTTCATTATCAATTTTTGCATTAAGCCCTGTACTGGGATTTCATGGCTGGCTGGTGAATATTATAATGATTATGTATGGCTATTTTAAGAAAGAAAAAGTGGATATAAAGCTTCCTGAGAACAATGTGGATTAAACATTTCAAATGGAGTAAATATCTTGACATAAATGAATATAATTATTGATTTATATAGACTATATTTTTACTAATTATTCCTGAATGCAAATTTGTGAAAGAAATAACGAAAAAATAAACCACACTCTGGTTGCCTTAGACGGCAAGAGTGTGTTAATCATTATTAAGAAATAATTTTTATGAAAATATAAATATAAAAAAAACAGAGGAAGTCATGAAACAAGGATTAACGCTGATTGTACCGGTTTATAATGAAATAAGTGCAATAGAAAATAGTATTATTCATTTAAAGGCCATTAAAAAAAATTGTAAAGACTTTACTATGCAAATTATTCTGGTCAATGATGGTTCTGATGATGGGACAGAAAAGATACTCCAGAATATTACAAACGACAGGGATTTAAAAGTGATTCATCATACTCAGAATCGTGGGTATGGTGCGGCGCTCAAGACTGGTATAAGAGCTGCAAAATATAATTATGTTGCCATTACTGATGCTGATGCCACATATCCTGATGAACGTATCCCTGAGTTTTATTGGGATGTGATACGCAGTGACCTTGATATGCTTGTTGGCGCTCGAATAGGTGAATCAGTGAATATTCCTTTTATACGAAAATTCCCCAAATGGGTTATAAACCAGCTGGCAAATTATATGGTAGGCACAAAGATACCTGACCTCAATTCAGGCATGCGGATTATGAAAAAGTCAGTAGTTGAAAAGTTCATGAAAATTCTTCCTGATGGTTTTTCTTTTACGTCCACAATAACCATAGCTATGCTTGCCAACGGATATCGGGTAAAATATGTTCCTATAGATTATCACCAGAGAAAAGGAAAATCCAAAATAAGGCCTTTTTATGATACATTGAATTTTGTCAGGCTTATTGTGCGTACTGTTATGTTTTTTGATCCCTTAAAAGTTTTCCTTCCTATTAGTTTGCCATTGCTATTAAGTGGTATTGTAATAATTATCATAGAAGCGATAGTATATAGAAATATTAATACAATTTCGGTTCTTATCACACTGTCGGGATTAAATATTCTGACTGTGGGTATGCTAGCGGAAATGATTGCTCATAAAGAGTAAAGTAAGTTCATTTCCCAAACACAATATATTTTGATCCCAGGAAGTTTATTACAAGCCCTCCCATGATACCTATAAACACAGCCAGAAGATAATATTCCTTGAAGTATGGATATGTTGAATACAGATACACGGAGATAAACCAGTTAAAAAGACCACCTATGCTGCAGACAATGAAAAAATTTCTGTATTGAACAAGAATATTTTTTTGTGGGGAATCTGGAAATGTCAGTTTCCTGTTAAGAAAAAAGTTCCATGTGAGTGCAATAATAAAACCAATAGCTCGTGCAATTTTAAAGTTAATGTGTAGCAATCCGTATGTTACAAATACAGTAGACATGTCAACCACCATGCCTGTTGCACCAATAAAAGAAAAGAACAAGAACTGATATAGTGATGGATATTTATAATGAAAAAGCCGTTTCAGATGTAATATATATAATATCTGTTCACGAAATGAAAGTTTGCTCTGCCCATACAACCGTTCTCTGAATTGAATAGGAATTTCGGCAATGGTTTTTGGATTACATTTAACAATAATTTCAAGGCCAATTTTAAAACCAAGTGGATTCAAGAGATTAAGAATGTGTGGAGTGAGTATTTTAGCATCAAAAGCAAAAAAACCTGCCATGGGATCCTTGATCCTTGTAAATGGGCGCGCTAACATTTTAGATACCCACGCATTGAGTTTTCGGTACCAGTTAAAATGCTCGGCTGATCCACCTTTTACAAATCTGCTTCCAACAACAAATTCTGCTCTACCATTTATTATTGGCTCAACAATCTCGGGTATTTTTTCTGGTGGGTGGCTTAAATCGGCATCCATGACAAGATAGATGGTGCCTTTAGCTAACCTGAATCCTTCAATAACAGCAGATGACAGCCCGCGTTCATTTGTGCGCACCTTGATGGAAATAGGGTAGCCTCTTTTCTTAAGTGTTGTAACTTTATCTTCAATCCCATCACGGGAATTATCGTCCACAATAATAACTTCGTAATCAAGCTTGCCTTGCTTCATTGCTTTATCAATTGATTCAATAAGCACAGGAATATTCTCTGCTTCTTTGTATGTTGGGACGATGATGGAGGTGAGATGTTTCATATGGTCTCCTCTTGATAGTAAAAAACTTATTGACTATGGCAACTACATTTACACATTATTTCCCTATATAAAATAGTCAAATGATTTATGGAGAAAATACTTGTCACTTAGAAATCCTGTCAAATATTTTTATGAAATCTTCCAGCGTCATGAATTCTTCACATTATTTTTCATAGCGATAGTTACTGTTATATTACGGCTGCCTTCGGTGATAATTGACTTCATCCACGTTGATGTGCTCACATCATATTTGCTGGCAAAGCGCGAGCTGCTTGGCCTATCGTTTACCATGAATAAAGGTTTGCTATATCACTGGCTCATGAAATGTTCCATTACATATATTGCCGACACTCCTTCATCATTTCATTTTGTGGGACTTTTGTTTGTTATTGGCACTATGGGTGGCTTGTATCTAATGGCAAAAAAAATTTATGATGCAAGGATAGCCTTATTTGCTTCTTTTATGTATGGGATTGTCATTTCATGCTATCATACTGAATTTTTAGCACCAAATGGCGAGATATTTTATAATTTGTTCAATACCTTTGCATTATATTTTTATTACTGTGCAGTATATGAAAAAAAGAAATGGTATATAGTACTTGTACTTATAAATGGTATTGCATCATATCTTATTAAGTTTCAGGGCATTTTCATCCTGCCTATTATTGTTTTACATTTTATCATTGTGTATCCACTTAGCTTTGAAAAAGAAAAATATCTTAAATTTTATAAATACATATTCATGTTTATAATATGTGCGATAGTTACTGTGATAGGATGTGCTATTATTAATACATACTATACTGTAGATGCTTTTCAAAAGGTCCTGGCTTCAATTTCGGGCATGTATGCATACGTTGCCAACAGGGGCTTTAATCCATTGTTGATACTTGCTAAAGTATTGTGGCGTGTGTATCAGTTCTCAATTTTTCATGCATTCTTCTGGTATTCAGGTATTGTACTGATTATTAGCTTTTTCAAAAATCTTAGAGATAATAAATCTAATTACGGAACGGCTTTTCTTGTATATGTTGCCCTGTGTTTCTTTATCCTTGTCTTTGCAGCAGGGTCACGAGTATCAGTACATTACTTTATTCCTGTCATGCCTGCGGTTGCAATACTATCGGCCAAACAGATTCTTGATGTATGCACTGATAAAGGGAAAACACTTGTATTCTATCAGATTATATTTACGCTGCTATTCTTCTTGTTCTGGCATTATAAGGATCTATATATTTATAAATACAATCATAACCTTAAGCACAATGAAAGTAAGCTTACTGAGATATTTAGAATTGCTGTAATTGGTTCATACGGTGAATATCTTTTGCCGCACAAAAGTCTACTGCCTGCAATAGAGTATATAAATAATAATTATCCTGACAGCACCATGCTCATCTGGCCTATGGGAACTGAGATCGATTATTTCACAAAAGGGCATTCGGTAGTGCCATCCTATTGGTTTAACGAAGGAGCGTTATACGCGATAGTTCAAAGGGAAAAGGGCAATGATGCATACATACATGAACATGAAAAAAGCATTATTGATATTATTACAAAACATAGACCTGAGCTGTTTGTTGATGTTGGTTCAACAGACATGATAAAGAAGGTTATGGTATACAAAAAAAAAGGCGATCCCTCATTTTATTTTAATATTCATGCAACGCCAATTTTACGGTTAGGCAGGTTTGGCAGTCTTGATGATTTTCCGGTTATTATTGACTATCTCACTACACATTATGAATATAAGGGAAATTTTGGGAAAGCACGTATATGGGTAAGAAAATAATTAATAATAGATATTATTTCTATATTCTAATGTTTTGTATTATACTGGTTTTGCGAATCCCAGCATTATACCATACAATCATAGATATAGACGAAGCTGCCTTTGCGGAATTTGCAAATAAGTGGCTGACGGGTGCAATTCCGTATGTGGAAGTGTATGATAACAAACCCATAATGACCTATTTTTTTTACTATATAGTATTTTATTTTTTTGGCATCAATAATCTTTTTGCCGTTCATGTGGCAACCATATTTCTGGTTTTTGTATCTGCTATTACCGTACACAGGTTTGTTGCAAAGATTGCAGGAACACGTGAAGCTACCGCGGCCAGTTTGTTCTTCATATTTTTGATGCACACCTATGAGCCAAAATATATAGCAACAAATAGCGAAACGCTCTATACTTTACCAGTGTTACTGGCATTTGTATGCTATTATCTGGTTGTATGGGAAAAGAAGAATATTCTGTATTCAGTACTGTCGGGTATATGTGTGGGCATTGCTTTTTTAATTAATTATAAAGCAGGAGTTATACTGGCTGCTATTGGAGTGTGTGGCATCCACATGCTGTGTGTAGCTACAAGTAAAAAAGATGAATTGATACAACAGATAAAAATTCTGGGTTCTGTTAGTGCTGGATTTCTTATTCCGATATTTTTTGCAGTAGCATATTTTTATAATAAAGGTGCTTTGAATGAATTTATTACCTTAGGATTTTTATATAATTTTAAGTACATTCAAAGTGGTATGGCTACTGTTTCGTATGTCAGAGCTATTGCCCGATTTGTGCTGTTTATTGTGTGTACCCTGCCATTGTGGCTAATAATTATGAAGCCACTATCGGCCCGATACAGTCAAAACAAAACCCATAAAAATCTGATACTGTTCCTTGTGATATGGCTTCTTGGTTGTGTTTTTGCGGTTATGCTTGGGTGGCGTGCGTATGGCCATTATTTTATACAATTGGCATTGCCTCTTTCGCTACTTGCAGGATTAGGTAGTAGTCGTGTGACGGCAATCTATATGAAAAGATCGTATGTGTATTTAATAATACTTGCCTTAGTATTTACGCTGTCACGTATTAATATACCCCTTACATACCATTATTTGGGCGATAGTAACGCATTATCAGATATTGCCTATAAAAGAGTTGCAGCAGAAGTACAGGCAATTACCACACCTGAAGATACAATGTTTGTATGGGGATCGGGATCCGTGGCCTATATCTATGCAAATAGACGTTGTTCGTCAAAGATTATTATTACCGATTATGTTTCTGGGCGACAGTTTGGTGTATCCAATCAGGATATGGGGCAGAACATCAATAAATATATACAACAGCTACAAGATGAATTTATATATGAATTTATGAAACATCCCCCCGCTGTTTTTATAGATACTTCACCATCGGGGTATTATGGTTATGACAGGTTCCCATTGGAAAAATTTCCAAATTTTCATGCAATAATAAAGAATAATTTTACTTTTTATGCTACTATTGATAAAATGAATATCTATATATTGAATGGATATATAAAAAAGCGGTAGCTTTGGGCAATTATTTTTATGAAAAATTATTGACACTTACGCTATATTTTATATGAAGGTTTTCATGTTTTGCTGGCGTAGCTCAATCGGTAGAGCAGCTGATTTGTAATCAGCGGGTTGGGGGTTCGATTCCTCTCGCCAGCTTTAAAGGGTGAGGTTCCCGAGCGGCCAAAGGGGGCAGACTGTAAATCTGTTGGCGAAGCCTTCGGTGGTTCGAATCCACCCCTCACCAATAAAAAAGAGCTATCGTGTAATTTTAACCGATAGCTCTTTTTTATTATTGGGCTTTTTATCCAGAATAAAAGTGTTGTTGGCTTTTTATGGTTGGCAGGGCATTATATAGCTTGATTTAATTTATCCAGCATTTCTTTTATCTGTGTATCGGTTAATCCGTGTGCTTTACTACCCTGTTCAATAGTTTCATAAATACCGATGTGACAACCAATACAATGGAGTCCATACGAAGCTAAAACCTGTGCAGCTTTTGGATATTTCTGGACAAGTTCACCGAATGTCATATCTTTTGTTATTGTATTTTTCATTGTAATAACCTCATATATAATGAAATTTGCCTTAGTGAATACAATATAGCATTAGATGTAGTTATTTTCAGAAATATTGTAATTTATCCCTTTGTGTTCTTTAACGTATATTTATGGACAAAATTTGGAATAGATTCACAATTTATTCCTTAAATAAAATTTGTGAACATAATAAACATAGTGTACACACCCGCCGCTGAAGGCAGCGGGGGTGTACACCGTTTTATTAAAAATAAATTTTTAAGGAATACTTAATGGAATATATTATAGATTTTCTCATAAAAGAAGCCGATGTCTACCTTCCATATTATGTTACTAAATTATGGTTCAGGAACAAAGGGTGAAATAATTTTATATATTTTTTTCAACATTTACTATGGAAAAACAAATTAAAGATTGCAATTAGTACTATGCTCATATACTTTTTTTAATTGATATAATTACATCATTATGTAAGATGGCAGAAAGTAAATTTAAGTAGTGGCAATGAAAGTAGTAAACATCCTTAAAAAAAAATTAACGATTTCATTTTCAAGGATATGGATTTGTATATGAAACGGCTGATATTTTTGAGTACCCCAGTATGGTTATTTGTCTTAATTATAATTACTCTTTTTATTGTGTATTCTGAAAAGTCTTATGCAGATAATTTTACTAATGCAAACGTATCTGATTGTGTACAGATGGCTCTGCAAAATAATATAAATATCAAAATGGCAATGGAAGATGTCAATGCTG
Source organism: uncultured bacterium (assembly GCA_937920495.1). Taxonomy (GTDB): domain Bacteria; phylum Spirochaetota; class UBA4802; order UBA4802; family UB4802; genus UBA4802. The sequence goes on from CALEUQ010000013.1 coordinate 22,537, forward strand.
CATCACTTAATCTTAAAATAACAAAAGGCAGCAATAGTATTCAGGTAAATGGAACAGTACAAACAATAGAGATATTAAAATCAGATGCTGCAAATAGTTCTTTTAATGTACCCGGGAAAGATACACTGATAGGATTATTTATTGGTGCACAGGCCAGCTACAAACTGTATGATGCAAATAAAAGTAATTATGAACGATTGCGTATACTTGAGTATAATAACGTGGCATTGACAGCTTTGAAAGTAAAAAATAATATTATTCGTGATGTTAAAATTGCGTTTTATCAGCTGGCTTTTGCAAAAAAGAAAAGTGAATTACTGGAAAAATTAATTAAAAGTTTTGAAATAAAATATGCTAATGTTGAGCAGTTATTTAAAAATGGTCAACGAACCATGCTTGACGTTTCGCGTGCGCAGGTGGATCTTACTAATGCTAAACTCAATTATCAAAGAGCTCAGAACGAGGTAGCAATTGCAAAAAGTAAGTTGTTGTCACTTATGGGAATGCAAATTGACACATTTGATATAAATACTACAGATTTTGAGATTGATAGTAATATAAAAGAATTACCATATAATGTGGATGAATTGCTTCAAATTGCCATGCAGTATTCTTTTGATATAAAATCCGCTGACATTACACAGGAAATTGCAAAGGTACAGATTGATATTGAAAAAGACAGGCGTTTTCCAGTGATAAATCTTATTGCCTCAGTAGGATATGAGAACAGGGCTATACAAAATGGTTCTTTTATAGAGTCGTTGTCGGAAAGGGATAACTGGAAACCAACTATGCATGCAGGTGTAAGTGCCAATTTCCCAATTTTTACCAGTGGTGTTTTGTCTTCCAGTATTGATCGTGCAGCTGTTTCATATAACAAGGCATTGTATAATAGTAAAACTACTATAGATACATTGTCGGGAAATATTAAGAGTTATTATAATACAATGAAGGATATTAAAGTACAGCTGGACATATCACGGCAACTTATAGAAAATGCAAGAAAATATCTGGAACTGGTACAGAAGAACTATGACAGGGGGATCATAACGCAGAACGAATTACAGGATGCTGAGTTGAATTATATTAATGTTGCTATTGATTATATTAAGATTCTAAGTGATTACTATATCAATTACAATCAATTGATACATTTATTATGTGTTGAGGAAACTATTTTGTTTTCAAAAGAGGGTAATCCAAAATGATAAAACAAATACTTTTAGATAATAAGAAAAAAATCATTATTGCTGGTATAATCGTTATTGCCATTATACTGATATATACGTTGCGTTCTGGTGTTGATGATGCAGACTATATATATGATTACGAAAAATTAAGTATAGGCGAAATATCTAAAACGATATCAACAACCGGGACCATTGAACTTTTAGATCCTGTTTCTATATTATGCCAGGTTAATGGTGTTGTTCAAAAAGTGTATGTGGATTTTAATCAGTATGTTAATAAAAATCAATTATTAGCTGTCATAGATGCTGGTAATCTTCAAAATGATATAGTAAAAATGCAAAAGCGAATAGAGCAATTAAATATAGACCTTAAAAATATGGAAAATGATTTAAAGGTTAAAAAAAGCATGTATAAAGAGAATATGATATCTCGCAGTGCTCTTGAAATGGCTGAGAATGAATATAAAAAGATGCAGTTAACGTATAGCCAGGTACAGATCGATTACAAAAATTTGCTTCAGATGCAGACAAATACTCGAATTTATGCCCCCATCAGTGGTATCATTGTTTCACGCGATATTAACGAAGCTGATCCGGTAAGCTGGAATAAGCGCTTGTTTCTGATGGTACGCGATTTAAAAACCATGAAGATTACGGTGGTAATTGATGAAACTGATATAGGCAAAGTCAAAAGTGATCAAAAAATCAAATTTACAGTGAATGCATATCCCGATCAAATATTTACCGGGGTTATAAAACAAATACGCTTTAACCCGTTGAACAGGGGAGGGGTTATAACCTATGATGCGGTTGGATTGTGTGATAATCCCCAATCATTATTAAAACCGGGTATGACAGCTATCGTAACCCTTGAGGTTGATAAAAAACATAATGTAATGCGAATATCTAATGATGCGTTTACAGTAATCCCACCATTTATTGATAAGTACAAACTTGATAAGGATAAAAAATATATCTGGAAAAAGAAGAAAGGCGATATCGTACCAATTGAAGTGCAAACCGGGTTAACTGGTGACGCGTATACTGAGATAAAAAAAGGTGATATAAAACCTGGAGACACCGTGCTTATACGTGTCAGAAAAAAAATTTCAATTAAGAAATAGTTATTCCAATATGAGTATTCCAATTATAGACATTGATAACTTACAAAAAATTTATAAATTGAGCCAGGAAGTTTCGGTTCACGCTTTAAGGGGTGTTAGCCTAAAGGTGAAAAGAGGTGAATTTGTTGCCATAATGGGGGCTTCTGGTTCAGGCAAATCCACATTTATGAATATTTTAGGCTTTCTGGATACGCCCACTTCAGGAAAATACATCTTAGATGGGATTGATGGCACATCATTAAACGATAATCAGAAAGCTGAAATCAGAAACAGAAAGATTGGCTTTGTATTCCAGGGTTTTAATCTTTTATCAAGAACTCCGGCTATAGAGAATGTGGAAATGCCGTTATTCTACAGGGGTGGCTTTACTCATGAGGAGATGAAACAACGGGCAAAAAAACTACTGGCAATGGTTGGCTTATCTGGCAGGGAGATGCATCATCCCAATGAGCTGTCGGGCGGTGAGCAGCAGCGTGTTGCTATTGCACGGGCGCTTATCAATGACCCGGCAATTCTGCTGGCAGATGAGCCTACAGGGAATTTAGATACCAAAAATACAAAAGAGATAATGAATGTATTCACCAAATTAAACAAAGAGTACAATATCACTATTGTTATGGTAACTCATGAACCTGATGTTGCCGAATATGCCGATAGAAAAGTAGTATTTAAAGATGGTTTGATTATTGATGATAGACCAATTAGAAAGTTGAAAAAAAGCAGAACATAACATGGAATTTACAAATCTTTTAATCACAGCACTCAGGTCACTTGCAAAGAATAAAATACGTTCAATTCTTACCAGCATCGGTATTGTAATAGGTGTTTCCTCAGTTATAGTGATGATTGGTATAGGGAAAAGTGCTCAGATTGCTGTTGAGGAACGGGTAGGTACTTATGGCAAAAATGCTATGGAGATTGCTTCATTCCACAATTTGCTCACAGTTGCTGATGCTGTAAATATTAGCAGTAAATTTCCACAAGTTCAATATACTTCAATTATTATTGCAAAGTCAAATGTACAGGTAAATTATAAAGACCGTTCAACCATAAGTGGGATGTATGGTGTGGAAAATGATTATTTTAAAATGAAATTGTGGCCTTTAACCTCGGGTAGATATTTTACTGATAGTGAGATGTCAACACATGAAAAGGTTGTTATAATAGGTTCTACTATAATGCGTGATCTCTTTATTTATGAAGAGCCTGTTGGGAAGATTTTAATTATAAACAATGTACCTTTTAAGGTAATTGGGGTGTTATCAGAATTAGGTGAATCCTTTGGAGGAAAGGATTTTGATAATGTAGTGATAATACCATATGGTGCGGCGCAGCGAAAAATTATTGGGAACAATAACATTGACCGTATCTATGTATCTGTATATTCAGACAAACAGATGGATGAAGCAGTAGAGCAGATTAAGAATTATCTATATAGAGTTCATGCAGTACCTGCTGATTCAAATGAGTTCCGGATTACAACCAGCAAGCAAAAACTTGAGATGGCTGAATACATATCAAAAACATTATCGATGTTACTGGCGGGTATTGCTTCTATCTCGCTTTTTGTGGGTGGCGTTGGCATAATGAATATTATGCTTGTTTCTGTGAGTGAGCGTACACGGGAAATAGGCATACGGATGGCAATTGGCGCAAAAAGACGTGATATATTAAGCCAGTTTTTAATAGAATCAGTAACATTGAGCGGGTTGGGTGGTATTTTTGGAATCATTCTGGGATTATGTGTGTACTATCTCATAACCTATATAGTTGACTGGCCATATATATTTTCTGTAACATCTATCCTGCTGTCATTTCTATTTGCATGTGCGGTGGGTATATTTTTTGGTTACTATCCTGCAAAAAAAGCTGCTGATTTAAAGCCAATTGAAGCGTTGCGATATGAATAAATAGTGATATAAAAACACGATTTATTCCTTAAATAAAATTTGTGAACATAATAAACATATTGTACACCCACGCCGCCGAAGACGGCGGGGGTGTGCATCTTTTTATTAAGAAATATTTTTAAGGAATTATTAGTGATATAAAAAAATTTTTTTACTTAAATCCTTTCAAGTCATAATCCATATTTTTCCGATATTATATACGACATAAAAAAATAATAGTTTTATATTGTTTATCCCGGTTGAAATATTGCGAATTCAGGGGGAGTATTATGGAGAGGTGATATACATTGAAAGATATTATAGCTATTAAACGTTTCAAGCGGTTTTTGCAGATTGAAAAGGGGCTTTCACCTAATTCTATTTATTCATACACATACGATTTAAAAAAATTTTCTGATTTTTTAGCGCGTAAAAACAAAACAATACTCAATGCTTCACAGGACGATGTGGAGCAGTTTTTATTTTTTGAAAAAAATAAAAAAAGAAATTCAGCGCGGACGCTGGCTCGTTCACTGGCAGCAATACGACAGTTTTATAATTATATGGCAAGCATTGAAAATATTAGCAATCCAACAGTAAAAATTGAAACCCCTCATTTCCAGAAAGCATTGCCTGATTTTTTGTCAATAGAGGAAATTGACAGACTATTTGCATCAATCAGTGAAGATGATCTGTATCAGCTGCGTGATAAGGCAATATTTGAATTATTGTATTCGGCAGGTTTACGGATATCCGAGGCAGTAGAATTAAAGGTGATTGATGTTGATTTAAAAAACAAGTTTTTAAAAGTATTGGGGAAAGGAAATAAAGAACGAATTGTGCCAATTGGCGATGAAGCCAAACGCCTGATAGAAAAATATCTGAATAATTCACGCCCACTCATACTGGGAAACCGAATAAGTGAATATCTATTTATAAGCAAGAAGGGCGGTATGTTGAATAGAAAATCAGTGTGGCGATTGCTAAAAGGATACGCAAGATTAGTTGATATACGTAAAAATATCACTCCTCATACATTGCGCCATTCATTTGCTACCCATCTACTTGAGCGCGGTGCAGATCTCAGGGCTGTACAGGAGTTGCTGGGCCATGTTGATATTTCCACAACACAAATTTACACACATTTAGCACGCAAACAATTGCAGGAAATTCACAAACGGTTCCATCCAAAAAGTTGATGGTACAGGTAATTACTATGTCGATAGCTCAAGTTCTCAGATGGTTGTTGATAGTCGTTATTATGATAGCAGGTTGTGTGCCTCCACCTGAATATATGGCTAAAACTGGAAAAAGAATTGGACTGGATAATGATTATATCAGAGTTCTTTTGTTGAAGGATCAATATAAAGTTGAAGTAGTAACCACAGCCAAAACAAAAGTAATACAGCCGGCAAATAATACTATAATATATAATGCTGATGCAAAGCGTTTTGTGTTTTTTGACAATCAGTTAACACAGCCGTTACAGTTTGAAACATGGAATAATGAAATACAGGTGAATGGAATAACAGTAAGAGGTATGATACAGCTTCATCCTGTGGTAGGCAAAATACAGGTAGTAAATGTTTTAAAAATGAATGAGTATCTTTCGGGAGTGTTGCCTTCAGAAATAATGCCGGGCTGGCCAATGGAAGTACTCAAAGCACAGGCTGTTGCAGCACGAACATATGCATATTATCATCTTATAAAAAACAACAGTACTTACTTTGACCTTGATGCAACTGGTAATTTCCAGGTTTATAAAGGTAAAGCAGTTGAGACTGAAGCAACCAACAAAGCAGTGGAAAGTACCGCAGGTATTATAATGACGTATAACAATAAACCAATACTTGCATATTTTCACTCTACATGTGGTGGGAAAACTACAGATGATAAATTTGTATGGCAGGGTGAGGATTTACCATATCTGACATCAGTGGTTTGTCCTTATTGTAAAAATTCGCCTCATTACAGCTGGAAGGTTGAACTCACATTACATGATATTTATGAAGCTCTGGTAAAACGCTATCAGTCAGTGGGAAAGATTAAAGCAATAACATTAGGACGGGAAGATACCAGAGTTACGGTTGTAAAAATAGAACATGCTAATGGCATCATCAGGATGAGTGGTAATGATTTTCGTTTAATGTTTGATGCAAAAAAGATAAAAAGTCTGTATTTTGAAGCAAAGCAAACACCAGCAGGTTTAGTACTCACAGGCTATGGATGGGGGCATGGCGTTGGTATGTGTCAGTGGGGTGCAAAGGAGATGGCACAGCAAGGTATGCGTTTTGACCAGATCCTTAAGTTTTACTACAGGGGAATACACATTATGACATATAATTTACAAAAGTGATAGGCTCATTCCGGAATTTTGGGAAAATTATAAGTATATATAGAATGCGTTGTACAATAGTGGTAATGAATGGTTTCGCAGAACGAATTAACATAAACATAAAAGATATGCAGGTAAAGGAATACGAGAAGTAAGATTTTGAATATTATAGTTTAAACATACTGTGCCAATCAATCTCTGAAAGTCAAATCTAATGTTAATTTATAGTTTTAATCTGGATAATTGAAAATAGGAAAAATATAATTAGATTGACTGATTTATATTTATATGATCCAGTATGCTATACTGTGCCAGGAGAAAGTCTATGAAGAAGTCTATGAAGAAGATTAATATAAGTATTCTTTTACTACTCTCTGGAATATGTATTGTTGCTTTAGCTCAGACAGAAAAATTTGGTGAAGCATTACATGGATTATATACATACAAGGATTTTCAAAGATCTACATATTGCCGTCAATGCCATGTAGAAATTTATTATCAATGGCAAAAGAGTATGATGGCACAGGCCTTTGTACATCACTGGGACGAAATTGAATATTTTGATCTGGCAGTCACTCACGGCATGCGCAATCCAAAGTTTAAACCTGTTGCCGATGGTTGTAATGGTTGCCATGCTCCATTTTCGTTTATGGCAGGAGATACTCCGCCACCTCGCCCTGACAAAAAATCGATGGCAAATGAAGGGGTAAGTTGTGATGTGTGTCATACTATAGTATCGTATAAACAGGACGAACAATATAATTTCAGTTATTTTTCCAAACCGGGAAGAACAAAGTTTGGGCCAAGGGGCGGAAAGAACTCGCCAGCTCATGATATAGTAAAATCCGAATTAATTACAAAACCAGAATTTTGTGCAAATTGCCATAATGAAAAAAGCCCATGGGGAGTATGGGTAAAAGCAACATATAACGAATGGAAAGAAGGCCCATACAGCAAAGAAGGAGTTATATGCCAGACATGCCATATGCCAAAGGCTTCCGGGAAGCGAGCTAAAACGGATAACAAATTGTATGATGACCTGAAACAGCATACATTCCATGGTGGACATTCCCCTGCAAAATACAATGGTGCAATTGATGTGCTGGTATATCCAGATACTGATTTTGTAGAACCGGGTATGAAAACTAAAATATCTGTATATTTATATAATCAGAAATGTGGCCATAAAGTACCCACAGGTTCAGTTGAAGACAGGCTTTTGTATTTGCATGTTGAGGCAATTGATAGCAAAGGTAATGTGTATCATCTTAAAGTTGATAAAAAAGGATTTCCTGGTGAAGAATATACTATTGCATCACGGGAAAAGGCATATCAGGATTTTGCAGAGATGATGGATGTGCCAGCAGGTTTTGATGGCATAATCCGCGAAGATGTTCCTGTTGGGGATAGAATATTCAGAATGCCATACTTTACCCAAAACGGAACCATGACCATTGCGCAATGGAATACAGCAACATTTGGTGTGGATTACAGAATTGCTCCAAGGGAAACCAAAGTAGAAACATATACATGGACTGTCCCTGATACTGTACCTCCAGGTCCGTTGACAATACGAGCTACATTATATTATCAATTGCTGGTACGGCCAGTTGCACAATTTTTAAAAGTGCCTGAGTCTGAGTCCAAAGACAGGATGATAAATACCGATGTGGCAACAATTGATGTTATATATTAAATAAAGACAGTAGATGTTTGTGAAATCCTTTTTCAGGGGGTGTTCAATGAAAACATATTATACGCGTAACGTGATACTACTGCTGATCATTGTAATAGTATTGTATTATACAGTACAATCTTACGCTATGCCGGGATTTGCAAGACGATATAAATTTACCTGCCAAACATGCCATGCACCCTTCCCAAAACTTAAACCATATGGTGAAGAGTTTGCTGCAAATGGATTCAGACTGCCGGAAGGAGAGCCTTCATACGCAACCATAGATACGGGCGACCCTTCACTGGAACTAACACGTAATTTCCCCATAGGTATGCGGCTGGATGCATATGCAGTTGCTGACAGTGATGATACTGTAACCAATGACCTTCAAACTCCATTTTTATTGAAGTTTATTTCAGGTGGACCTATAGCACAGAACCTATCGTATTATTTTTATTTTTTCTTTTCCGAAAAAGGGGAGGTTGTTGGTATTGAAGATGCGTTTTTGTATTACTCTGATGTAGCGGGAACAGGTATCAACATAACAGCAGGACAATTTTCAGTGTCAGACCCTATTTACAAAAATGAGCTCAGATTAACGTATGAAGGCTATGTTCCATTTGCTGTCAAACCTGTGCGTTCGTTATGCAATTTAAAATATGACCGCGGTATTGTTATCGATAAGGGTTTTGATTTTGGCCTAACGGTGGTTGGTGAGATAGTTAATGGTAATGGTATCAAACCGGCAGATGAACATAATAATTTTGATGGTGATAAATATAAGAATTATTTTTTAAGGGCAAGTCAGGAACTTTTTGATGTAATCAGGATTGGGGGGTTTGCGTATATTGGCAAAGAAAACAACACAGCTGATGATACTGCTATTGATGTGTATACAAATAGCATGTATTATTATGGTGGTGATGTTTCATTATTTCTTGGACCGTTTGAACTTAACACATTATATCTATATCGAAAAGACAGCAATGCGTATTTCACTGCAGATAAAAAAACAATTGCAACAAAAGGCTATATGCTGGAGTTGATTTTCCAGCCTGATGGTGACCGAAGCACGTATGTCCTGACAGCGCTGTACAACAGAGTTGACTCAGATTATCTCTTTAATGGAGTTCATTCATTAAACTATGAAAGTGCAACAATTTCGGCAACGTATCTTTTAGCTCGGAATGTAAAAATCATTGGAGAGTATACGTATCTTTTGCAAGATTTTTCTCAAGGTGGAGATTACAAGAACCATCACAAGATTAAAACAGGTATATCAGCTGCATTTTAGTATATAATTATGATTGCGCGTTGATAGCTATTTTTTAGAATTGTCACACATGGAAAAAAAATTATATCTTTTACGCAGCTACGATTTTGACCTTCCAGAGGATCTAATTGCTCAGTATCCGGCTGATACTCGTGAAGAATCACGTTTGTTCATTCTTAATAGAAAAACTAAACAATATGTGCATGAACATTTCTACAATTTACCACAGTACATCAATCCCAATGATATTCTGATTTTTAATGATGCTAAAGTTATTCCTGCTCGAATTTATTGCAAACGTTCCACGGGTGCTGACATTGAAATTGTTTTAACAAAAAAGTTGGGCGATAGTACCTGGGAAGCAATATGCAACCGATTAAAAAGAATTAAACCTGGAGAAAAACTCTACCCGGTAAAAAATAATTCAGTGGCGATAGTTGTTATGGAAAAATCGGAAACCGGGATAAGAATAAAATTTGAACCCGGCCTGGATTATACATTGCTTCAAGAAATTGGACAGTTGCCATTACCCCCTTATATTCAGCGAATTCCTGATAAAAGTGATTATGAACGCTACCAGACAGTATTTGCAAGGGAATATGGAGCTGCAGCAGCACCAACGGCCGGATTGCATTTTACCCAGGAACTTTTACAACGTATTCAGGATAAGGGTGCTACTATTTCTTTTTTAACATTGTATGTATCATGGGGTACCTTTCAACCTGTACGAGTGGAAGATATACGTCAACATACGATGCATACAGAGGAGTATTATTTACCGGAACAAACTGTCAAAAATATTTATAATGCAAAAGAAAAAGGAGGGAGGGTTATAGCTGTTGGCACAACATCGTTGCGTGTGCTTGAGTCGGTATATAATAACGGTACCTATACACACGGATATGGATCTACAAATATTTTTATACATCCACCATATACAGTACGATCTGTTGATGCACTGATTACAAATTTCCACACTCCAAGGTCAACATTGCTTATGCTGGTTGCGGCATTTGCAGGATATGACTGCATTATGGAGGCATACAGTGAAGCAGTTACAAAGCGCTACCGATTTTTTTCATATGGAGATGCAATGTTTATTATATAACCCTCTCGCTGGATTTTCGGGAAATTAGATTATCTATAAAAAAGGTATTTCCCCTTTGCGTTAATTCCTAGTGTATAGAAAACTCTACAAGAGAATAATAGTATCGCATAAAAAGGTTGTTTCAATAATAATCCGCGGCGTGGGTGTCATTTTTATAGCACAATATATTTATTCCTATAAACAAAAAACCTTGAGAGGAATGGCACTATTGATAAAACAACACAATTCACGCTTAGATGTAAAAATGCAGCAATCAATCACAAGTTTGTAATCCAATTCTTATAAAGTGCTGCTTCACGTTATAAGTGCAACAGTATATTCTATTACAACTATCCCTTTGCCCCCGGCTTGTGTTCTGTATGAATTCATTATTCCACGGCGGGCG
>CALEUQ010000014.1 GCA_937920495.1 uncultured bacterium
TTCCTGTAGCATCCCTCTCCATTCAATACATCGGGATGTGATGTGATAGGTAAGATTGGGAAGCTGTACACGCAATTTCCTGGCCATAGTATTCCTCCATGTGTTACGTTTTTGTAATAGATTCTATGTATATACAACGCATCTGGTGGGAAAATTGTAAAAGGTTGTGGTAATTTTTTTAAAAATTTTGGGAAAAAATGGGGGTAGAGCCTAAAAAATATCACGCTGACAGCGCAGAGCATACAGAGCAAGTTGAAAAAAAAGGGGGGCAGAGCCTCTATACGAGCCTGTCCCAACGTAAGTCGGGAATAACAGGGGTCAGAGCATAGATACCCGCTCCCTTAAAGAGCATAAAGTATCGAAGAATAAAGGGGTCAGAGCCTATATTAAAAAAAAGAGGCTGCCTTGAAGCAGCCTCTTTATTGCCCAGGACGGGACTTGAACCCATACGGGAGATTCCCACATGCCCCTCAAGCATGCGTGTCTACCAGTTCCAACACCTGGGCTTATTAGTAGCGATTATTAATAACATTTTATTTTGTGGTCTAATTATGTCAAGAAAAATGTATCACAAAGTTATTAGTTCACTAGAAATTTAAAATTATCACGATTTATTCCTTAAATAAAATTTGTTAACATAATAAACATAGTAAACATCCCCGCTGCCTTCGGCGGAGGGATGTACACGGTTTTATTAATAAAATATTTTTAAGGAATTATCAGTGAAAAATTATTATAAGAATCAACCATATAAAATTGCCATGATATACAATTTACAACAACATATCATGATATACGTGTCTGTGAAGATTTTAAAAGCGGTAAAAAAACTTCTCTTTCCTTATATTGTATAGCTATTACACCTTTTTTACATTTATGGTAACATTGCAAACAACCGATACATTTATTGTTATCAATCACGGGCTTATCTTCGTGTAATGTTATGGCCATTACAGGACAGTACTTACTGCATAACCCGCAACTGGTACATTTATCTAGATTCAAAACATATGCATAATAATAAGTTTTAAAATGTAAGGAATTTATCCCTCTATTGTATGAACCTAAAACACCGCAGCAATCCCAGCAGCAATTACATATTGCTATCTCCTCATTATCAATTTGGTCTTTATCATGCCATACAACATGAACGCCCCCTTTTTTATTGATGTCATCTATAATCTGCATTGCTTGGTCTTTGGTAATAAACCGCCCAAACCCATATTTTACAGCATGCTGGCTGAACTTACCAAGCACTATGCATGCTTCCAGTGGCATTTTCAATCTGCATTCAATCCCTTCCAGCGATTTCCATTGCCTGCAAAAACAATGTACCACTGCAATCAATCCTTCATCACCGTAGCGAGCAATTAATTCATTTATTGATGTTGATGGCATCACCTGACTTGTATCAGGAACTATCGCCTCATTTATAACGATATTTTTAGCTGTACGGGCAGGCTTAATTACGTTATGAGGTGCATTCCGTTTGTTGTTCCAATTTCTTATTTGCCTGATGGGTGTAATATTGTATTTTTTCCATGAATTGAAGAGCCGGGTGAGCCACTGTGCAAATTGCTTTTTTTCAGGCGCCCTGCTGCCGTTGCATAGATACACCTCAAACCATCCCAACATGATAGGCGAAACTGTAAAAAACTCTGTGCTATTGCGTACCTCCGACCAGATTATGCCTTTGGAAATAAGCGATGCAAAGATTTCACTGGCTTTTTCAGATGCGATAGTAACTTTTTTAAATATTTGATTGCTTGTTAATGGCTCTGACCCCATTTCAAGCAGAAAATCAACCTCGTCAGGCGTTAGTACTGAATCAAACACTTTAAGCAGAGTGAACGTAACCGGTATTGACGAAGCAGACTGACCGTTCATCATAAACGCCAGCCGTGCAAGTTTCAGGTAATTATTTTTTGGCATTGCGGTGTATTAATTATTGGCAATTTTTAAAAGTTCTATCATAGTTGAAGCATCTTTAGCATAATGTGAATCAGGATATTCTTTAATAAGCTGTGAAAATGCTTTTACTGCATCATTCTCAAAACCCATTTTGTTGTAACATATCCCAATCTGAAAAAGACCATATATGCCATCATCTGTCAAGGGAAATTCTTCAAAAAGACGCTTATATACACTAATAGCTTTGGTATATTGTGAATCATCAAAATAGATAGCTGCTATAAAACGATATGCCTTTGCCCTATGCAGTCCGTCAACATAAATATCTAAATATTCATAAAATTCATTGAGAGCTTTCTGATGTTCATTAATTGAAACAAAGAATAACCCCTGCTGAAATTTTTTATCATCGGCTTCCTGTTGCATTGTTCTTTTTTCCTGGGCAGCCACAGGCAGCGTAACAAGCAGAAGTAAAACCAACATCGTCTTTCTCATTGCACACTCCCTATCAATCTATTATATTCCTTCAGCCTCACCTGATATCTCCTCAACCAGGGCGCTGAATAAGGTAATGACATCATCATTTGTTCTTCTAAGCCTTTGTGCCAGTTGCAGGGCGATAGCTCTTGTTAAAATCAATCCCACACGCGGATTGGAATCACCATACATAATAAAATCTTTACGTTTTAACACCAAGCAATCACAATCACGTTTTGTAACTACAGTAGCCGAACGCTTATCCCTATCTATCATTGCAAGTTCACCCACATACAGTGGTGTTTCGTCAGCACTCATTGTAACAACAGTATACGGTTCATTCTGTAATGTCCTTTTTTGAATTTCTATTTCTCCGCTCACTATGATGAACAGCTCATCACCAAGATCCCCTTCCTTAATTACTGTCTTTCCCTTTTTTATATTTTTATAATTACATAATTCAGCCAGATCCTTAATAACGTTTAAATCAAGACCTTTAAAAAGTGATAATTTCTGTAGCTTTTTAATTAAACTCTCATCAATTTTTACAGTCATGGTTTTGCCTCAAACGTTTGCGCTTGAACCTTCTATTAACACAGCCTTGGAAAAATTTTTTATTATGTAATTCTTATCGGGGTTTAAAACAGGATAATTGGGTATCATAGTTTTTACAATTCGCAAATTATCAACAAGCTTTGATATATCAGGCGTCTTCTGAGCCTCCTGCAATGCCAGACGCTTGCGCTCATAAAAATTACCAGTGTTTTCAAGCAGCCCAATCAGTATTTTATTTTTGTTGGCAAAATATTCAATAAGCCCACTATATGGTTTATTAATAAAGTGAGCAGGTATGTCCTCGGTTGTTAGTGACACCGGAGTACTTACATCTATGAGTTCGCCAATAACGTGAGCAAGCCCGCTTTTGGCAAACACATCAGCAATAATATTTTTGCTGTAATTATGTGTCAGTATCACCTCATCACATCCTGACAACCGCAAATACCGCTCATACTTTTGATCAATTATTTCAGCACATACATATACACTTTTTGAAATAGCCTTAATTGACATCACAGACATAACCGTACGCGAATCTGCATCCTGCCCTGATTTCCCCAGTTCATCTGCAAGCACCAGTACTTTCCTGGCATATCTAATATTTGCCCTGTTTAATACGTGTTCATCGATATGGTCGCCATATACATAATGTATATTAGAAAAAAGAATATTGCTTTTCAGATTTTCTATCTGCTCGGATTCAGCCATACACACCAGCACCACATCATACCCTGCAAAATCTTCTTTCCTCATTGCAATACTGGAAAGCACCATTGCCATATCTTTTTTCCAGCCACATATCACATAGTGATTTTTGATCTTCACAGGTTTTAGCCCTCTATCTTCTTTTAATTGTTTTTCCACAAGTGTGGAAGCAATATTACCGGTAATGACCCCAACCAGAGCCATCCCAAAAAACATTGTCAGAATGCCAATAATTCTTCCTAATCTTGAAATGGGGTACTTATCACCATACCCAACTGTCGTTGATGTTACTATGGCCCACCAGATTGAATCTTCTATTGAGTTGATATTACTTTGCAAAACTTCCTGTTGCCCGTGGCTGGTAACTATCCTGGTATACCCTTGTTCAATATACAGGATTGCAGTTGAAAAAATAAACAATACTACAAAGCATACTGCAAAAATTCTAAAAACCATGCTATGAAATAAATTATAAGTAATAATTTTCACATTTCTATACAGGGTAAGTTTTTTAAATTTTAATTCCATATTCTGCCATTCAAAAATGTAAAATGTATGCCATAGCTCATATCAATTATCGATACTTTTAAAAAAAATGATTACAAAAATATTATGTCGCTTAATATACCCAAATAAAAAAGGGGAGATAAACTCCCCTTTTTTATGATTTTTGCATTTATTTTATTTTACAGCTCTTTTAAACCTCTTTTAGGCTTGCTCTTAGATGATGAAAGATCCACAGATCCTTTTATTTCGCCTTCTGACTGAGCTTTGTAAGCTGCTTCAAAAATATCTTCCTTCATTTCAGTTGCAGCAAATGACTGGTCGATATCTTCGCGGACTGTTGATCTTCTTCGTTTGAATGTTGCAAACGCTGCATCCTGGAATCCTCGTGATACGCTATAGAGGAATTCGTTCAATACGTTTGCCATACCCTTAAGCATATACTGCTTGCGTTTAATGGTGGTGACATCAACATCCAGAACCAGGCCCGGCTGTATATGATGTGGATTAATCTTGTAGGTAAACTCATTGAACCTTCTTTCAAGGAAGTTGATACGCTCATCCAGAATAACCCTTTCAATTGGGTTCTGGAAGCCATGCATCTTTTGCAGCATCTCGCGCAGGTATTTGAGCTTGTTCTTTAGATTGTGGATTCTATCTTCGTATGTCCTGTTATTCTTTTCAACAAAAGAATTTTCATTATACATCTCGCCAATTTCATTCCACAAAACTGAATTTGGATCTGCATCTTCTTCACGTTTATTCCTTCTCCAATCTCTTGACATTAATCTGTTTGCAAGATCATCAAAGTCACGGAGTGAACGGAAACGTTTCTTTGATTCATAATGTGCGTGTACAACATCCCATACTCTCAGTATCTCACGGGTGAACGCGTCCATCTGGCGGTCAAATTCCTTCTTTGCTTCACGCAACTGGTTCTGGTCATAGTATGCAAGCCGTATTGCATAGCGCTCATCAGGAAGCACTGTCTTATCCAGTTCTTCATATTCCCGTATCTGGCATATACGTGCATTTTTCATGTTATCACATACCTGATACCCAAGTTTGGATGTATCAAGTATTGAAGTTATAGCATTCACTGCAGTGTTGTAACCTCGGTTACGGATATTTTCCTCATCAATGATGTATTTGATGTTTTCACGAATATTTAGCGGATCGTATTCTTCAAGATCTATCTCAGCGCGCAATCCTTCGATCTTATCAAGGAACTTCTTTGCAAGGATTGTATAGCGTTTTGATTTTTCGTCTTCTTTTTCATCATCAGTGAAGTTTTCGATACGTTTGATTTTCTCAAACATCATTTCAGTACCAGTTAACTCACTCTTACCCTGATCAAGCAGCTCTTCCTTGAGTATCTGAATCTGCTTATCAATTAACTCATGTATATGCTTCTGTATAGCATCTTTCAATAAAGATTCCACAGTAACCTGATAGTGATAAATTGGGCTTATTAACTCACTATCAAGAATGTTAACCGAAAGCTTAACATCATACACATATTTTGGCCTGAGTTCATTGTCCTTGAATACGCATTTGATGATTGCATATGCATTTTCACCGCGTATGAATGCACCAACATCAGTTTTCTGACGAAGTATAGCATTGGTTTCATTTTCCAGGTCATTCATCCCTCTCTGGATATGCCCCTGCAGGTGTCCGTACATATTAACAATAGATTTTTCAATTTCGCCGGTATTAAACTTGTCCGAACCACCTATTTTATCAAGAAGCTCCATTATTTCCCTTGGGGTGTAACGTGCAAGGCCTTTTGCTTCTTCTCTGTCCACAAAGTCACGGACTTTCTTGATAAATTCATCTTCCATGGTAACCGTGTACCGATTAAACATGTTTACATATGTCTGGTTGACATAGTTGTACAGCTTTTCCTTTAAACCACCCATCACATCCAATTTCTTCAAAACTTCTTCAGGAAGCTTGTTCTGCACATGGTTAACTAACTTGTCTACAGTTTCATCCAGGATAAGCCTTGCTTCAGCAACCTTATCGCGGCCTTCCTGAGCTAATGAATTCCGTGAACCAACCGCACTTGGTTCGGTTGGATGCACTTTATTAGGGCTTTTTGGAAATTGAGCTATTGACATTTATTACCTCCTTGATTAAATACATTTTTGTCAAAGATGCATGATATATAGTTATACTCTACTGATGCACCGTATGCAATGTTAAAATACAACATATTAAGAAATAAGCGTTTGAATGTAATATTTAAATTAATATCATTATGCTTGTCAACGCTTTATTTGATTTTTATAAAAAAAATTTTAATTATTACAGCCCTCTATCCTTCATAATATTTAAAGGTATAGTTGGCTATCTTGAAAATGTCCCCATCGTGTAATATATCACCAGCATCCCTGTTGACAAACTGCACTGTATGTTCAGGTGCTATCAGCTGGCATTTAACCGCTTTATCAACCCATATAGCTTTTAGCACTATTGGTGTACGCAATGCTAAATCATGAAGTCTGATAAGATTATGACTATCTTTGCCTATAGTTATTGTTCTGGAGTTCTTTGCTGTAAGGTTTACTTTTTCAATTATTGGCTCCAGTAGTTCATTATTCCAGTACTCAAGTGCACCCTTTACCTTAAGCTGAGCAACACGCCGTAACAGAAATAGCAGTACAATTAAAAGAGTCAACGCCACAATTATAATAAAAAGAGGATGCATATAGAATGGGCGTGTATTAATTTCCTTAACCTTTGCCATGGTATCAATATCTTTTTTCAGGTCCTGCGTAATTACTTTATCAAGCCCTTCACGCGCATCAATCACCTTGGTATATTGCGATATGCTTTCTTTTACCTCTTTTTGTACTTTAGCTATATGGCTGTCCTTCTGCATCTGACCTAAATTAACAAAGAATATAAACCATTCATTCCCCGAATATTGTTTTGCAATCTTTTTGACATCATAACGATGTGCCCGAGCATACGGTGGCGGGTCATCGATTGCATCAGTTATAACAATAATGACCTGCTCCCTGTCAGGGTCTTGTGTCTGTAATTGTTTTGCCTTATCAAATACTGCTGTCATCATAGCCATGGTGTAGGTCCATTTGCCGCCAGCTTCAACCATGGATATGTATTTATTGAGTATCTCCTTATTGCTTTTATGCTTGATGTATACAGTTGGGTACATTTTTACTTCAGTATCAAATGTGACAAGTGTAAGGCTATCATTATCATCAAGCTGATCAATAAATTTGGGCA
Source organism: uncultured bacterium (assembly GCA_937920495.1). Classification (GTDB taxonomy): domain Bacteria; phylum Spirochaetota; class UBA4802; order UBA4802; family UB4802; genus UBA4802. Next base: position 7,411 of record CALEUQ010000014.1, read on the forward strand.
GACTTTGTTTTACAAGCGGCATAATATTTTTACCGCCATAACCGGCCATTGATAATGATGTATCAATAACAAGGATTAAATCCTTTGATTTGGCAAATGCGCCCGCATTGGACAACCCAACACAAAGTGCAAATACAATTATTAAATAGAATATTGTATATTTTGCTTTCAAGGCGAACTCCTTACACAATAAATTTTATCTACTTGAAAAACACACTATATATTACAAAAAAAAACTAATTGATAAAAAAAGATTAGTCAAGTAAAATTAATTTTTTATTTTCACTATTTATTCCTTAAATACAATTTGTGAACATAATAAACATATTGTACATCCACCTTTTTTTATTTAACAAAATATTCTTAAGGAATTATTAATGTTTTATTTTTCATTATTTATTCTTAAATTATTTTTAAAGCCATATTGTGAACACCATTTAAATAGTATACACACCTCCACCGGTGGTGTGTATATTCTATTGTTAATACAATATCTTAATACTCCCTGTACCGACGTGTTTCTTTCACATAATTTCGTAAATCCAGTGAATGCTTTTTGTCAATATCCAGATACTCATTCATCAGGATAAAGAACCACAAAAGGGTATCTTCCTGGGTCTCCAGTGCCACAAATTTCCGTTTTTCTCTCCAATCTTTAATGACTAAACCCCTTCCCGCAATCATCATTATATCAAATTCAAGCGCTGTATCAATACTGCGCTCAATATAATAATCCAGTATTGCATTTTTTAATCCGGGCATATCCAAATCACTTGAACCGGCAACCACAAATGCAGGTATGAGAATAGATTCTTCAAGTTGGGCAAACGTATTAAGCTTTTTGGTTAACGCAACATTATTCAGAATTTCTGGAAGCTGCTGTGAAGTTATCTTATCAACTACATGAAACGTGCCATATACTAATTCCGAAGGAATATGGCCGTTCATCATCTGGTCAACGATATTCCATTTTTTGTAATATGCGATGTAATCAACGGTTTTAGGGACATAGCCGCTTGCATCAACTGGTTTTTTATCAGATATTACAAAATCATTAGGGACTATATCCTGCAAAAGATTCATTATCTTTTTAGCATCAAATACATCTTTAGGTTGTGCTTTTTTTGCAGTTTTTTTGCTTTCCTTTGATTCCTGAACACCTAAACGTTGCTGCAGGGTTGAAAAATATTCTTTTAACATTAATCGTCTCTCCCAAATAATAACTTTTTTGTAGTATGGTTAATATGCTTTTTTTGTCAAATCTTATTAGTGTGTATACTATAAAAGCGAACTTCTGTTCGCTTTTTATAGTAGTTATAATATCACAGTACCTTTAAAATTCAGCTACATTCACATCATCAAATTGACCGGAAGCTACACCACTAACCTCTTCATCCTCTTCAAGACCCAGATCCTCATCCTTTGTATTCTTCTTTTGCTGCTTTGGCTGCGGTTTCACATCTTCTTCAATATTTCCTTCCTCTAATGATTTTTTTCCCTCTATTATATTCTGTAATTCTGTTGTGCTCATATTTTTCCATTCTTTGGCAACGGCTACATATTTACCATTTGGGTATTCCCGCAAGTATCTCTGGAACTCCCGTGCAGCAAGATCAAATTTTTTCTGCATAAAATATGCATAACCTTTCTTTATCTGAGCATCCTGATCTTTGTGGTAAAAATCATTTACCAGTGCTTTATTAAAATAGGCGATAGCTCTGTCAAATTGCCTCATTGCAAAATATGATTCACCTGTCCAGTATAATGCATTCTCAGATAATCTATCGCCACCAAAATATGTCAATACCCTGTTAAAGAATCCAATAGCTTCAGTGTAGCGCCCATTTCTGAAGGCGTTAAGACCACTTTTATATGCCTGAATTTTATATGCATTCTTAACATCATTAGTATACTGGCTTACTCCACCAAAATACCGTAAAAAGTAATCATAATGATTGTATGCTTCATTATCCATGCCCAGATGCTTCAGTGCACGGGCACGGCCTAAAATTGCTTCTTCGTTACTGCTATCCTCATTCACTGCAATATCAAACATTTTTTTGGCTTTTGCCACATCACCAGTTTTAAGATAAATATGACCTAATTCTGAATATATTTTACTTCTATAACTTTTATCAAAAGAAGAATTAAGTAATGTTAATAATTGATGAGCACTTTCTTCATTATAATTCTGCAACCAGTTAATATGAGCTATCCTGGCTAAAATATTTTTATATAAATCCTCAGAAAGATCTTTTCTGTTATTCTTCACCAGATAGACATATTTAAGATACGCTAATCTGTTTAAGTTTAACTTTTCATAACACTGGCCAATATAATAATACGCCTCAACGGCAGTTTTTGTATCCGGATAGCGGGCAATAATTTTAGTAAGAATGGAAACTGCCTGGTTTATAGATTCTTTATCGCCCCTTTCATAAATGAGAACAGCTTCTGTAAGCAGCTTTTTTGCTTCATTCTGAGGATAGATTACCTGTACATAGTATATAAGCAAACATGCACCAATCAGTATAAGCAATGCACCTGCGAATGTTTTTGTCTTCATAGATACCTCGTTACTTCTTTTTATAAATTATTGTACTTTTGATAATGCAAAGTCCCTCCAGAATTTTGCTTCTTTAGGATAATACCTGGCAACATCACTTTTCATGATATATTTAAGAGCCATCTGATATTGCTTCAGTTCAATGTAACTCCTGCCTATAAAAAGATTGGCTTTTGCAATCTCTTCCGGGTTATTTGCATTTTGTACAAATGCTGTGAGCGCATCTATACATGATTCATACTTCCCTTTATAGAATGTAGTGGCTATTATCCTGTTTACTTGAGGAGTTGGCAGGATTTTTTGCTGTGCTTTTTCTTTCTTTACGTCTTCTCCTGGCTCTTCTTTTTTTGGTTCAACCAGCTCAGGTTTTTTAATTTCCTCTTTTTCAGGAACCACTGGTGCAACCTTTGCTGTAACCTGCCGTGTTACTTTTACTGGTTCAGAAGTGCAATTAATTCCCTTGATGATCTTAAATTCAGGATCTATATCATACGTTTCAGGAACAAGTGTATAATAATATGTACCTGCCGGGATATCACTGTCGGTATACTCATTAGCTGTTACGTTGACCACATCTACAAGATATGCATTATTAATATCCTGTGGAGTTGCTGGAGCGGTTGAAGACCTGAATAACTTAAAATATCTGCTTCCAGATGAACCGGTATACGACCAGGATATCTTTACCAGTCCATTTTGTTCAGATGCTTCAATCAATTTTAACCGTATAGGAGCTCCTATAACAACGGGTTTTGTTGTATAGTTACTATCAGGCTTCAATGTTGTGTCAATGGAACCATCTTCAAGTACGGCAAGTACTGCAAAATAGTGTGTTCCCGGTACAGGCTTTTTATCTACATATTCTAATCTGTTGGATTCTACAGTGGCCACTTTTGCTGACAGAGCCAGCGTCTGGGCGTCGATTATAGGTTGTGTATGCCTGTAAACCACAAACGATTTTACATCAATATCAGGCTTGCTCCATGTTATCTTCAGTGAACCTTCATCTATATCTGCCCTGATATTGGTGACAAAGACATCGCGGCGTATAATAACCGACACAGGGTTAGCAGTATAACTTTGATCAGGTATTAGCTGCACATCTTCATTGCCCTCTATATCACGCACCGTGACAGCATAGTAGTATTTCCCTGACTGCGTAATCGTACGGTCAATAAAGCTTTCATTATCTGCCTGGACCTGTCCAATGAGTTTTGCATTTTTTATACGTTCAGGGCTATTCAATGGCTCTGTTGCCCTGTACACATTATACACAATATTTGGTTGCTGTACCCCCTTCCAGGTTAACAGGACCTGTGTCTTATTGACCACCCGTGCATATAACAATGTAATTTGTTCCGGCAATCGTTTCTGCGGCACTTCCGGTATCTTTTTCTTTATGACTATCGGTGCACTTGTGTAATTCACATCCGGATACAATGAGATATCTCTTTCCAGTATTTTGTCCCTGGCTAAAACCACATAATAATATTGCCCTGGAGGAAGATTGGAGTCGATAGCAACTGGTTCAGCACCAGCTAATACAACTCTCACAGTCGCAGCCTGCAATGCAACCTCAGCCGATGAAGGGGGCTGTGTTGTTCTTCCTATCAGAAAATCATTCTTTGCATCAGGATCTACGTTGAAAGTAATTCTTACCGCTCCTTCCACATCATTGATTAATTCTGCTTTAATATTTCGTGCGATGTAGGTTGGCAAACCTGTTTTTGGTTTAATCTCAGTTTTTTTATAATCTTCCATTAAAAATTGGGCATACACATAGTAACAACAAGACAATACCACACATAATGAGATAATACTTTTTGTTAATATTGCCCTTCTAGTCATCAAAAAATATCCTTATTATTAAGTAAATTTTACTAAAAAAATATTGCACAGCATAATAAATAATGATTGCAGCGGAAATTATCCTATTACTTTATTTCGGAATTATTAATAGTACACTTAAAGTATTATTGAAAATTTAAGCATAAATTGTATAAAAAAATCGGTAGCCTTTGAAAAATACTTGACCTTTGAATTAACATTTATTTTAATAATCCGCAGTTTAGTATACACTCTTTGCGGATGTATACGCCATTTTTGTTAGATTCTATCTTTTTCATCATACCATTATGAGATAGTTTATTTTTATGGATAAACAGGAAAAAATACAAAAAAAGAAAACAATCATACTTGAAGCATTAAAACGCTTATTACAAAATGATGTCTATTCACGTATCACAGTTCAAAGTGTTGCTGATGAAGCAGGTTTCTCAAAGGGCGGATTATTGCATTACTTCCCCACCAAGGAAGAGATGTACATTGAATTTATGGAATATCTCTTCAATGAAATAAATAATGACCACAAGAATGTGTTAAAAGGCAACCTTCATTCCAAAGCTAAAGCAAGTATTTCCGCCATGTATGGTGTTGAGAGGTTTTTTCTGGATCCTGGTACCGCAAAGATATTTATCAATCTTGTGCTTTACGCGTATGAAGATGAAAAGATAATGATACGTCTTAAGGAATTTATACGCCGCCATTTAGAACTGTATAAAACAATAATACACGAAGCTCGCGAGGATATGCCTCAACGGCGCAAAACCGATCTGGATGCGGAGTTCCATGCACGCATAGCTCAGATTATCGTTATATGTTCTGGTCTTTTTGAATCCATCGACCCATTGCCAATGGATACATTCAACCTGATGCGGTATATTATTGCCCTTTTCAGAGGATGAAGTCAAATTATTCTATAATTTATTTACTATCCCTATATGTGGTGAATAAAACTACTGGCTTTATCACACTTCGTAAAATTTGTTCCTTGATGTTTTTAATATGCCGATGATGCAATATTTTTGATTTACTATGTTAAATATGTATTAGATTTTTGCCTTGTATTAGACCCTTTCAGTGTTTAGCATTTTTTTATTTCTCTCCATGAATTATATCTGTAATTATTAAAAGATTGAATAGCTTTTCTATTTTAAATGTAAATGTCATAGCGCTCTGACATATAGCACACAATCAGCCACATTGATCCATTGAATACATTTGGATAGTCAAAACTGGTGTAAATATATACTATTTTGTATACATAAATTATAAAATACATAATAATTCAAAAAGTCATTTATTCATTGACACTTTACCATAGATATACAATAATGACATAGACGTTAATTAATATTCGTTTATCAGGTGGTGATTATTATGAAAGATAATAATGCCCGTACAGAATTATTTAACGATATTATCTTTAATAACCATAAACGACTTTTCAAAGCCTTTACCAGCATTACTGTATTAGCTACACTTGCAACGTTTATAATATACATCACCGGTACTGGTTCCCGGTATCTGACGCTTTTTGATATTATTCTAGCTGCAGCGCTGGTTGCAATTATCTCACTCACTGGTTTTTATTTTGTAAATACATTCAGACACACATGGTTTTCACCTTATATTTCAATCTTTTCTGTAATGCTGTCTTTATTCATTTTCCAGTATATAATGTACGGCTCAAGAGAACTTTTTGCTATTCACTATATTGTATTAGCACTTTCTATTTTTTATTTTAATACAAAAGTTGCTATCTTTGCCTTTATCATAGTAGTACTTTCACAAATACTTCTTTTTATATTACGTCCACAGTTAATTCCTGATGGCCCTGTGGGGAGTATTATTGGCGTAAGGTTTTTGATATATATATGGGTTGGCATATCAGCTGTATTTGGCACAAAAGCAACCCGTGCACTTTTAGACCTGGCACTTGATAAAGCTGATGAAGCTAAAAATAAACATGAACGCATTGCTGTCATGGCCCAGAATGTGGAACATTCTGTGGAAGTTTTGAATGAAAAATCCACCCAGCAGTCAACTGTGGTAGATACCATTAACGACCTTGCTAACAAACAGGCAGCTTCACTTGAAGAAATTTCAGCATCAGTTGAAGAGCTCACAAGCAATGCAGAAAATATCAGCACCACAGCACGTTCACTATACCAGGAGATGCAGATTGCAAATGAATCAGTAAGTGACTTAAAAAAGGTATTTGAAGAAATTACCAAAAGTGCAGGTACCATAGCTCATGCTATAGAAACCATAACATCATTATCAAATGATTCTATTCAAAAAATGGATTTAACCTTGAAGCAATTTCAGGATCTCATTACGTTTAGCAATAATATGTCCTCATTTGTTGAAGTTATTAATCAGATAGCCGACCAGGTTAACTTGCTATCGCTTAATGCATCAATTGAAGCAGCACGTGCAGGTGATGCAGGCAGGGGATTTGCGGTAGTTGCCGATGAGATATCAAAGCTTGCAGATGCTACCGCACAGAATGCTTCCCAGATAGCAAAAATTATTGATCAAACCCAACATTTGATGAACTCCAGTAACACCAGTATAACCGACACATCTCGATTTTTATCAAAACTCAATGAGGAAATACGCACCATAATGCAGGAGATATCTCATACCAATACGCTGATTCAGGATGTCAATATTTCCATAAAAGCTATCGCCAATTTAAATACACAGATTTATAATGCAATTGAAACGATTGAAACATCAACCAGCGAACAACGTATTGCCAATGAAGAAGCATCCAAAACTATTCTTTATGTATCGGATGCAGCACAAAACCTAACAGATATTGTAGAGACAGTATCCAGTGTATCTTCAGCTATTAAAGATATTTCTCAGAATCTTTATAACTTAGTACAGGCTATGACAAAGGGGTAAGCACAACACTGCTACCCGTGGCTATACTATCACTCAACATTTTTTGAAAGGAAAAATTTTTTATATTTTTTATCACTTCCCAGAATGTGATTGGTGAGCCAATCTTTTAAAAAATTCATCAGCTCCAGTGAAAACACGGCCTTACCTTCCTGATATCGAGTATAAAAATCCATCACCTGATCAGTCAAATCCTCATGCTCCTTCTTATGTTTTTCATATTCAGGATACCCATATAATACCATATAATCTTCTTCATGTTTAAAATGAATTTTTGTATAATTTACCAGATTTCTCAGAATTTCTTCCATGGTTTTCTTTGCACTGCCAGACATCACGGCATGATTTAACTTATTAACCAATGAAACCAATTGTTTGTGTTCATTATCAAAGACTGTCACTCCCACACTCAAGTGTTCTCCCCATTCAATAAATTCCATACCGCCTCCTTTTTTAAGTGTTTACTATCATTTATTTTTATTCATTACTTTCATTATGCGTCCAATTACTTTTAAGAATCCTATATTTTTTATAAACACAGTACACTTTATTTAGTATTCGCTTAATGCGATGCACATTTCCCCATCAATCTTGGTGTTGCATATTCAATATCTGAGGGTTGTTGCACACCCTTAAGCCTATTTTTCACAATCCTTTTGCTGCCTATATTCATGAAACGACACCTTCTTTTTATAGCATTCATCCTTCATATAGTCAAGCAGTGATAAAAAAACATCAGCTTTTATATAACCAGGTATGCGTGTTACCAGCTTCCCCTCTTTATCCATAAATACCAGCGTAGGCAAGCCTTCAACACCGCAGTATGCGGCAAATTCCTGTGCAGTGTAGGTTTTGTTTTCATATAGTATGGTTTCATTTTTTTCAACATTTATACGGATTGCTATATAATCCCTGTTTAACTTTTTTTCAACTGCTGGATTTGCAAAGGTTTCTTTATCCATGGTTTTACACCATATACACCAATCTGCGTAAAAATCTATGACAGCTGGTTTTTTTGAATTTTTTACTGCTGTAAAACCCAAATTAAAATCATACCACTTTATCTGGCTGTATATAATATACGTACTCAAAAGCACAGTAAGTATAGCTGACACATATAATAATATTTTTTTCATTGCGTTAACGCCTCCTTAAAAAGATAATTTTTTCATACGTAATGTGGTTCAATTACAACACACATACATTGTGCACGCTAAGTTCATTATTTAATTTATAAACTTTAGCCACCCATGATACATAAGTATTACAGATTCTTCTTAAATTATTGTAGCATTTTTTTTGTGAAGACTAAAAAAAAATGATACGCTTTTTATTAATAAAAAAACTCAATTACTGGTATGGATAAAAAAGCTTTAGCATCTCCCTGTGGAATTTTTTGTGCTGCATGTCCCCGTTTTTACAAATATGGAATTTGTAAAGGATGCAGAAGCGATAGCATGCACGATGGTTGCGAGATATATGACTGCTGTGTGCAGATTGGCGGAATGGAATTTTGTTTTGAATGCAACCTTTTTCCCTGCCAGCGCCTTATAATTTTCAGTAACTATCGCCCCGGTGAAAATTTTGCACATTACCGCCATATCATTATTGATAATCTTATGAAAATTAAAGAAATTGGAATTGATAACTGGTATGTGATAATGAACCAGAAATTCATGAAAGGCGAATATGGCATACAGCAACGGAATCCCGACGGTTCATTTGACACTTCACCATGCCCATGTTGTAACACAACAAAATAATGTAAAATCCTTGACATTTTTGCATTACAGTGTTATTTTATCGATAACGTTTCAAAAAGGTATTACCATGACTATTGATGAAGCAATACAGCAGAATAAACCTATTATAATAAAAGCCTATTCGGTATCTGAAACAATTGAGCATTACATCAAATTAGTTCTGGAAAAAATTTTACATACACATAATTGTGATGTACTGCTGATACCACTATACACAGCAGTCAAAGAGCTTGTGGTCAACGCTGTAAAAGCAAATCAGAAATTTATATATTTTGAAGGTAAAAAATCGTATGAATCTGTCTTTTTTGACAGTGAAAAAGCACTTCAACTGTTCCGGCTGGAGATGACACGTATTGATGCAAAACACTTAGATACATTAGCACGAAAAAATAACCTTTATGCACTCACAAGTATAACAGTGATTGGTAAAAAATTATGTATCGATGTGGAAAACCCAACCCCCATGAGCCAAACCGAACGTGATGCTGTTGCAAAAAAATTAAAGATAGCTCAACAATGTGTGGATATTACCGATTACTTTATCCAGGCACAGGAAGATGACTATAAAGAAGGTGCCGGCCTTGGCCTTGTTCTTATCACCATGATGCTTAAAGGTATGGGCTTAACACAATCCAATTTTATTATTGACTCTGATTATGAAAAAACCATAGCATCAATCGTTGTACCATTAACACAAGACACATTACAGGAATACCAGAAGCGTATTTCAGAAACTACACCAAAGATTGCCTGAAATAGTATGCTGTCATTAGCATTTTCATCATGCCCCAATGATACCTTTATTTTCCATGCACTTGTCCATAGATTAATTGACACACATGGCCTTGCATTTGATGTTCATATCGATGATGTTGAATCGCTGAATCATGCAGCACTCAACCAGCAATACGATATCACAAAGCTTTCGTTTCACGGCTTTTTATACGCACAGGCGCATTACGAGCTTTTAGATGCTGGAGCAGCGTTAGGATCTGGATGTGGACCATTGGTTGTAGCTCGAAAAGGGCTTGATTCACTGCTTCATGCAACTATTGCAACGCCAGGTCACTATACCACCGCACACCTTTTATTCCGATTGCGCTTTGGCAGCCTTTATGACATTATCCATGTCAGGTTTGATGAAATCCTGCCCGGCATTGAAAACGGGCGCTTTGATGCAGGCGTGATTATCCACGAAGGGCGTTTTATTTACCACAAGTACAATTGCGATATGCTGATTGACCTTGGCACATGGTGGGAGGATGTAACTGGCCTGCCTATCCCTCTGGGATGTATTGTCATTCATAAAAGGCATGCACACATAAAGCCACTGATTGAAGAATCCATACGACAATCACTACTGTATGCACGCAAAAATCCCGATGCATCAAGGGAATATATCCAGAGCCTATCACAGGAGATGGATGATGCAGTAATCCAGCAACATATTGATTTGTATGTGAATGAATACAGCCTGTCGCTGGGATGGGCGGGAATAAAAGCACTGCACACATTAAAGGAAATGGCATTATGTCAGAATCTATTATAGTACTGCAATTTGCTACACAACTGGAAGCAAAGCCCTTTATTGAAACACTGCATTGTATACCTTATCAGCAAAAACCTTTTTTATTATTTATGGGCGATAGTTCTCTGTATCTGCTTATTGGCGGAATTGGGATCACCCCATCTGCTATTGCCGCTACCTATGTATACACAAAACTCAACGCTGACAAAATAATTAATATAGGTGCTGCCGGTGCACTGGAAAGCAGCCTTACACCGGGAACTATCGCCACAATTACACAGGTATATGACACCACCAGTTACCAGTTTGATACAGAAAAGCCTTTTGCCTATGCTCTGACCCCGGTGGATAATCTGCCCAAACTTACCTGTGTGAGTGTGACAAAACCATTGCGTACTGATGAAGAGCGGCGGCAATATGCATCCATTGCGTCTGCAGTGGACATGGAACTTGCAGGGATTGCGCGGGCAAGCCATACATTTTCAAAAGAATGCTTTGCAATAAAGTATATAAGCGATACCGCAGAACACACCACACATGAAGATATTGTAAAAAATATCATTACGCTTTCACAATCAACAGCACCGCACATTCTTACGCATCTACAAACATTAATTGCGGGATTGGATAGTTTGTAATCATCAAATATATTATGGCAGAAAACACCGCCGTAATTTTATGCTAAAGCACAGTGGTTTGATATCCCGATGGCAGTGGTGTCATTCTGAGCTTGACTCTCGCAATGGTCACATAGTCATTCAGAACTTGATGTGGAATCTTTAGATCCTGGATAAAGCCCGGTGGGGACCAGCACTGTAGTTGCAACAAAATATAATTTTCTTATTATTATTTATTTGAAATTATTGTCAAAATTATATAGACTGTCTATACAGTGAATAGTGCAATAATCAATTGCAATTGGTTACTCATACAGTGTTAAAAAATATTCTCAATGCATAAGAGGTTGTAATGCACGCAAAAACACAAAAAGAAAAGCATAACACAAAATTCTGTTCATACTGTGAGCACACAGGTATTGTGCGAAACCCCTATTTTGAAGAGATTGGCCAGGAACCGCTGGTGCCCTGTCCACGCTGCGTGTTGACTAAATGCCAGTGCGGTGGCCAGCCCCCGTACTACATAGAAAAAGACGGCACAATCACCGACTGCTATTGTCGCGAAATACGGATGAAGATCAACAGGATAAAGACTATATACTCGCGTTCTGGTATTGACAAAAAATATCAGTGGCGCTTCTTCAACTCGTTTGAAGCAAACTCAAAACTTTCTGCTAATGCTAAAAATATTGCATACGACATAGTCTCAAAATTTCCTGATGTGCGTAAAGGCTTGTTTTTATGGGGCAATCCCGGTACTGGCAAAACATTGCTTTCTTCCATTATACTTACCGAGCTTATCATACGCCATGCCTTAGAAGGGCGCTTTATTAAGATCTCGCGTACGTTTTTTAACAAACTGCGTGCAACCTTTGCCGAAGGTTCCGCCACCTACGGCACCGCACAGGAAATTGAGTATGACCTGGAAAATGCCGATGTGCTTGTTGTGGATGATTTTGGCGTGCAGCGCGATTCACCCTGGGAACAGGAAACCCTGTACAACCTGGTTGATGCGCGTTATGAGGCCGAAAAATTTACAATATTCACCTCCAACGTTGATCCCAACCGCGCACTTGCCGATATTGCGGGCGGAAGAGTGTTATCGCGTATCAAGGAAATGTGTACCATCCTTGAATTATCAGGACCTGATTACAGGGAAAAGCTATGACTAAAGCCACCGCATATATTTTATTGGGAAGCAATATGGGCGATAGTTACCGGTATATTCGCTCTGCCATTGAAAAGATTTCTAAACTTGAAACAACATCTATTGCCGCACAAAGCAGCATGATAACAACCCCACCGTTAGAATACACTCATCAGCCAGATTTTCTAAATACAGTGGTTGCCATACACACCCAACTATCGCCACAACTATTGCTTGGTAAATTACAGGAAATTGAAAACTCTCTGGGAAGAGTGCGACACATACCCAAAGGGCCCCGCACCATAGACTGCGATATACTGCTATACAGCGATGTGGTGTGCACAACACCAGCGCTTACACTGCCCCATCCGCAAATCTATACACGTCCCTTTGCAGCAGAGCTTTTACTGGAAATAGATAATGACATTATTGACCCGCTGTCACACAAACCATTACGGGAGGTAGTGCTATGCCATCAATAAAGAATATCAAGGACTTTGCAAAGATGAAACAATCAGGCGAGCCCATTGCAATGATTACCTGTTATGATTATGCCTTTGCGCGAGTGGTCAGTCAGACCGATATTGATGTAATACTTGTGGGCGATTCATTGGGTATGGTTGTTGCAGGCTATGACACCACCATACCGGTTACATTAGAGCAGATGATCTATCACTCATCAATGGTACGCCGTGGTGCGCCACAACATTTTATTGTAACCGACCTTCCGTTTATGAGCTATCACGTATCAATAGAAGACACTATGCGCAATTGTGGACGCATAATGAAAGAATGCGGTGCCAATGCTGTAAAGCTTGAAGGCGGCAGAGACTTTATACCAATTGTTGAAGCCCTCACAAAGGCATCTATTCCTGTTATGGGACACTTAGGGCTTACACCGCAGTCGGTGCATAAATTGGGCGGCTACTGGGTGCAGGGTAAAGATGAAGAACAACGAAAAATCATCATTGAAGACGCCCTGCTATTACAGAAGGCCGGTGCTTTTGCACTGGTGCTTGAAATGGTGCCAGAACCGCTGGCAAAAGAAATTACAGAAACGCTATCCATCCCAACCATTGGCATTGGCGCAGGACGCTATTGCAATGGACAGGTACTTGTCATCAACGATATGTTAGGCTTAAACAAAGGGTTTAATCCTAAATTTTTAAAGCGCTATGCAGATCTGTTTGATACATCACAGCAGGCAATTCAAACCTACTGCAAGGAAGTAAAGGAGCACATCTTCCCTGCCGAAGAAAATGTGTTTAAATAATGTTAACGCGGAAATCGTTTGGCATTCTCTTCGTTATATTGCGCAATCATTTTTTCTATCACCGGGTCATCGGGGTCTTCCCACTTTGGCAATACAAACGTGTGCTCAAAGCTTTTGATGTATTTATCGGTTACTATCGCCCGCAAAACCCCAATACGCGAGCCGTTTGTTCCTGCCTGTACTATTAATGTGTTGCCAACCTTAACCGGCTTTTTAACAAGCGTTTGCGAATGGCCGCCCACAATGAGTGCAATCTGCGGAAAAAGCTGTGCAAGCTGTTTGTCTTTTTCAAAACCTAAATGCGAAAGTACCACAATGCAATCTGTTTTAAGTTGCGCAATCTCATTTTTTAACGCATCTTTATAATTGCTGATTTTTATTTTTGAGATAATGTCATTGGGATAATACTTAAAGGCATCATTGTCAATGACAGCAGTAATTCCAATTGTGGCGGTGCCGATAGTAACTGTTAAATGTTTTTTTGCACTGTGCCAGCTGCCATTTGCAAAATACTGCAGATTGGCACACACAAAGGGAAGCTCATTGCTGTACAGATGAAATGTCCCGGTGCCAGCTGCAAATTCCTGATCGCCAATGCCAACTGCGTTGTAGCCAATATGTGCATACCCTTTTATGAGATATTTTGTAAGAAGCTCATCAGGATAGTAGCTGCAAAAATCGCCACTTTCAAGAAGCACTGCATTGGGATATTTTTTCTTTAGCTGTGTTACGGCATATCCGCGCTTCACAAGGCCACCTTTTGGATCACCGCACCGGCAGGCTTCAAGTATGCCGTTAAGTGAGTTGGTGTAAAGGAACGTTATTTCCTGACTTTTATTTTGAGAATATCCCATGCAGGGAAAACCAGTACACAAAAGTAGCACTAATGATATAATTATATATTTTTTCATCTGGAACATACCTCCAAAAATAGGATATGATAGTTTTATGTACGCACAATATTTCTTTTAGATTTTTGAGAAGATTTATACAGAGTAGTATATTTATCAAGATTTTTTTTAAATCACTTTACACCATTATCATTGAAAGATCATTGGTACTTCCCAACAACAACCGCCATGCTATACCCCACTGTCATTGTCCCGATTCTTTCCCGATTTCATCGGAACCAGGCAATCCCATTCATCCCACAGTCATTGCAAGCACCTACTCTGTGGGGGCGGGGCAATCCTGCCGTTAATGAGATTGCTTCTCCCGACTTTGTCGGGATCGCAATGACACCATCCACCACGTCCTCTTCGCTATTGCTTCAGGGTCATAGTCACGGCATACACATCATTGCACATGCGTTCACCTCTACACATCGTTAGGAATGCCGATGAGCAGGCCAGGTGTGGAGGTAGCGCATGTATTAAGCCACAAGTTGGCAGTAAAAAGGCGTGCCATTACAATTTTTCTATCTTTAACCCGCACCAGCCTGCAGGAATCTCACCATGCACCAGTGAACGGGACACACCACCAGCTATATTAATATCCTGAGGTCTTGCATCTTTTCGTATAATTTTAAACGTCTTGGATTCTATCTGTGTAAAACGACCCAACCGCAAAGGGATTAAACCTTTTGATTTACATAGATTTTCTATAGTATCTTTTACTTCTTTGTTTACTGGATGTTTTTTATTGCTTAATATATAATTGCTAAAATCCTGTATACTCTGTTTAACAAATTCTATATCACCTATAAATGAGCCAAATTTATTTGTTGTATAAAAACTTTGCAAACCTTTATCATCCACAGTAATTTCACCTTCGGCAATACATTCACTTTTATCAGTATAATAGCTTGATGTCATCTCGGTATAAATTGGGATCCCTTTTTGTTTTGCATCTTTCCCAATCACCCTTACTGTATCAAACAACACAGTCTGCGTATTGAAGATTACATCAGAAACTTTAATATATTTAAATGGATCACTTTTAATGTCAAATATTGCATCTTTATCATCCTTCATTATTTGCATTTCAAAGTCTTTGGTTTCAAATCTCTTTGGGCGATCGTTTTTTGTAAGCTTATAATTTGGTTCTTTATTTTTATTTTTTTTTCTTATAGATTCAAGTATTGCTGTTCGCAAAGCGCCTTTAAGTGTGGAACCTGGAATATAAGGCTTATTGCTAATTTCATCTTTGAAAATTTTATAAATGTTGGCATATGGATTATTATTGACATCTTTTATAAATGCAGGATTTGCATGGACTCTTTGTATAATTATTTCAGGATTTTGTAATGCAATACTTTGAAACATGGATCTAGCCTTTAAAAGCTTATCTTTATCTTTCTCATTATTAGCAGTAAGGCTATCCATTAAATTAAAAAATTGTTCCCGCTCTTTTTGATTCATTGCACTAAAAGCCTTATCCATATCAATGAGCAATACTGAACGCTCATCTTTAGTTGGCAATATTTCATTTATATTATAAAATTCACCTGTATGTATTATCAATGGGGTTATACTATATAGACTTATCTTATATGTTTTCATACTATAGTACCTCTATCAAAACTGTCATACTTATGTAACACTGTAATGATCATTATCAATCATGCCCATGTGTTGATTCATATATTTGTTGCACCCGAATAATCAAAATACACAGGATATGCATACGCATATTGTACTATTCTTGGGTCAGTGTGTACATTGTTCAGCAACACCCCATACGTATCATCAGTTGTTGAAAATGTTGATCCAATCTTATATAATACTATTGGTTTTTTATTAAATAGTAATCTTCCGTTTACACCGGTTTGGCTAAACTGTCCACCTAACTTGCCATATTTTGTTATTGTTGTATAACAAACAGGCTCAATGTTTGCTCCCGCGCATTCGCTTAAAGTAACAAAATATTTACCTTGATAGCCAAAAACCTTTTTTTCTGTTTCATTTAGTTCCTTTATTGAAACATCAAACACACCTTTTCCTGAAGATATATCACTGCCAAGGCCAATAGAGCATGCAGTAATAAACGCTTCTTTAAACATATCCGAATAACTTTCATCAAATTCGGTAACATATACAGTGTAATATATGTCATTATAATAATAGCTATCTGTAAATAAAATTCCTTCTAGTACCATGCCTGTATTACGATTGATGGAATTTCGCGTTATATCTATTTGACGCATTTCAATTACTTTTATACTATTATCTTTTGATAGTAATTCATTTATCAGTGTATCCTGATTATAATCTTTTTGATATTTTTGAAACAATTCAATGGGCAGCCATTGTATACTTTTTAATTTTTTACTTTTCTCTATTTCTGCGATAGTATCTTTTAAAGTAAAATAAAACTGTGGCCTGGCAATATACCCCTGCGGTATAAATGAAGAGATAATAAATGGGACTTTATGCCTGAAATCGTTGAGCATTGATACAAGGGTTTCCTCACCATATATGTATCGTATATACCAGCATACTGTCCCAAAAATAGTATCAGCTGAAAATATATCCGAATAAAACGATAGCGGTTTTAAAACAAATTTATATTGTTTCATAGTTATTACCTATGATAACGGGTTTCCATCTAAGGTTAAATCTTTAAACTCAACTTTTCCATAGCCTCTGCTACCACTGCCACCTAATGCATCGCTTTCAAGAAGCTTTAAACCTTTTTTAAGTATGTCAATTATCTCATCTCCCTCTCCATCTTCTTTAAATATCCTTACGGATATTTCAAAATCAAATGACAAACCCGCAAGAACTCTTTCAGACTGACGTGGGTTTGAAGCCTTGCCTGTTATTCTATTTATAGTATTTTCATATTTTGCTTCCGTTGCTGACAGGTTGCGCTTTTTAAGTATTTCAATTGATTCATTGGATAAAAATGCATCCCTGAAAATGGCTCGTGTGATGCCAGCTTTTGATTCTTTTTTTGTATTTCCAAAAACTTTACATATTATGCAATCGGCTTTTCCGCACTGGCAGGGTTCACCTTCTGATTTATCAAACCTGTCCATATTTAATTCAAGCAAACTGCGCACTTTGCCTTTTAATGAAGAACCAGGTATATACGGATAACCAGTTTTAGGGTCTTTTATTACCGGATTATCAATGCCACCAATTTCAATGCCTTCAGTACCACCACCAATGTGAAGCCCGGTTTTTAAATATATTTTCCCTTTAATTTTCCTGATTTTTAAATTTTCAGTGTTCATATATACCTCCGTATTAAATTTAATCAATTATGCGATCTTTGCTGTTGAGATTTATTTTCAACTTCACTAATATAGGTGTAATATGCAATTATTGCCTGATAATGTAGTAAGAAAGTTTTAAAATCCGACATTGATTGTATCAAATCTATTTGGTTTTCCATATACTCTTTGAAGCCTCTGGTCACCAAAAATTTATTACCTGATTTTCTGCCCGCACTGTAGGCAATCTTTGATTTGACAAATTTTATATGAGGTAATATCTCGTTTTTGAACCATTCTTCACTGGCATCCTGATTTTCATCTATTTTTTTCTCTATGAGCTTGAAATCATCATAAAACTTACGTATCTGATTTTTATCAATACGATTATTATTATCACTAAATTCTCGTGCCTTTTTTTCAGCTTCAGTTGTTACATACGCTTCAGTTAATTTAATCATAATTATTCCTCCTTATTTGAAATTTTCCTTTCACGTGTTTCATATAATGCTATGGAAATTATGGTTTCCATAATATCCGGTTTGTTTCGTGAATACTGCCCAAAAAACTGCTCCAGATATTGCAACTCTTCATAATTAACTATCTGACTATCTTTTTTAATGATTATGTTCCTGCTAATGTCATATTTAAAGTATGGGATATATATTAAATCTTCTGATGGTTGAAATTTGTTAGTATATACTTTTTTAGCCATTCGTGAATACTGGAGCAGCCTGTATAAAAACGAATGATTGATATTTGATTCTTTGCTGTTATTTTTTTCAATTATCCATTGAGCCTTTGAATGTATATCCCGCAACTGTTCGTAGCTGATGGTGTTAAAATAGTAAATTTTGTTTCTTCCTGCATTCTTTGCTTCTTCCAATTTTTCTTCAGCCATAAAAGCACATTTGCTCATTGGGTAATCAGGCTTTTGAATGTACGTGCCAGTTGAAAAATGCACATCCGGATGATGGCAGGTGAAAGTCTTGAATTTCTTTTCAACTTTATCTACAAAATGTATAACGTGATTCCATGGAGCTATCACAAATAAGTCATCACCTCCAGAAAAAACTGTATATATAGTTGGGAATTCTTTTTGAAGCAAATCTTTAATAACAAGATTAAAAAATATATTAAACATTCGTGATACAGTAACATATCGTGAAACTGACAAGTTTTTTATTCCATTGCTAAAAATACTTCCCATATTATCAACATCTAGTTTGATATACGCCAAAAACTTTGATCCCACAGCTTTATACTTTCTTTCTTCATTGTCAGTGTTTTCATATTTTTTTATTGCAGCTTCAGCAATTTCATTAAATTCCAGTGTCATTCTATCTTTTTGTGGTACATAATTGTTATATAATAATAGAGGCAATTTAGATTCATCATCATCAAAAACAAAAGCACCTATCATATTTTTAAAATTATCTACTGTATCCGCTACACTTAATGCTATCCTGCCATCAAAATAATCAACATCACCATGGCCTTTATGAAATACTATAATACTGTTTCTGGTTATTTTTGATCCTATTTTGAACATCTGTTCACATGACTGGCACCTTTCTTCTTCCAATCCTTTAACTGGTGAATATCTGCCACAGGATTTACATAACTCCTGTTCGTCATATTCTATATCAATGATACAATTACCTTTTTTTAATATTTCACTAAATTTACGTGATTTAGCTATTGCTAAATTATAGTTGAGTGTTTTTATAATCTTATGAAATGAATCTAACTTCATATCTTCTTGCGAAGCTTCTACACTATATGTATGGACAATTGTAAAATCACCATGAAAAGTTTTAAAAAACCATTCATCAGCTTCATCAGTAAATTTTTTCAGTGCATCCTTAATTTTTGGCAGGTTTGGCAATATAAGTGTAAACTTTCCTCCTGCATTCATTATTTGGACAAACGGTGGTATCCCCAATGCCTCACATAGCGCATAGCAATATGCCTGTGATATCATTGATATATAGAATGAACGCCCTCTGATAATCTTTGAAGATCCCGCAAATGCTTTCTGCTGATGCTGGAATATAAACTGCTGTATGCCTGAAAGGTCGCCGGCAAAAAACAGAAATGGTTTTTGTTGAATAGTACCGTCCTTTGATTCATTTTGGAATACTTTCAAAACAAGTGCTATTGCTGCGGTAGTAACTGCGTGATCATATAGTGATATGTCACAATATGTATCATTTGTTGCCGATGGGATGCACCAGCAATACTTTTGCAGCAATGAAGTAAGAATATATACAAACTGATTCAATCCATATATTGGCTTATATTTATCCATTGACTCTTTTAAATCTTTTATAAATGCATCCCACAGTTTTTTATATTGATCCTGTAAGGATACCGTTTCCTCATTTAATACATCAGGATATACATTTTCAGGAGCTATTGGCTTTAAACCATACCCATAATCAGGTGTAATTTGACTTCCCAACGATATCCGTGTAAAAACTGAACGAAGGTGCCTTTTTAAATGAATACCCTTGGTATATTCTGTTTCTTCGCTTCTGTCACCTGCTGCCGAGATGTTATCGGCCAGATCAATTATTTTTTCATCGTTTGTACTGGAATTATGGTGTTTTGCTGCAAGGTTTTTTATTTTTACCCAATCAAGTTCCCTGGGCAAATTAATATCCTTGCAGTCATTTTCAAAAAAGTCAAATGTCCATAACGCATGGCGGTGAGAATACCAACCACCGCTTTGCAAAGGAAGGATGATGGGCTCAACATCTTTTGGGAATGAACCATGCTCTTTTCCGCCAAAGGCTCTTTCTTTAAATTTGCCAATGTCATGAAGTAATGAAGCTATTATAATTTCATAATACTCTGTCATCATATATTATACCTGAAAAATTATAGTTATGTAATCCTTATTGCTCCAAAGCCAAAGGATGTGTTACTGCCAATATTAATAAGCTCACCAATCTTTAATAGATGATATATGGATGCTACATTTCCTGATACTATTGCATTGCCTTTATAACCACCTAACGGCATCCTTTGATTTTTTCGTTTAGAGTACCTTTCAATAATTTCCCACGTAATGTTGCTTTCTGTACACTGTATTGAGCCAAAATCGATATTGCCTATATCTATTGAGACCGGGTTGTCTTCAAAAAAATAGGAAAAAATTTCAATTTTCCTTTTAATATTTTTAATTAAATTTTCAATATCAACATGTCTCTGGTATTTGCCTTTAGATTTTATTTTACATGGGGTTAAAAATGTTATTGTAAGTTCATTATTCTTATATTCATAATTATCACATAAATACGGTTTAAGATCGTTTAAGTTAATGCTTTTACCATCATATAAAACTTCATTGGTTGTATAGTTGTGTATACGTGAAATTGTAAATTTTCCCCTTTTGACACCTATACCCATTTTGCCTAATTCTATGAAAGCATAGAGCACATTTGGAAAATATTTAACTGCATTTCCAAATAAAGAAAGCTTAAATTCAAAAGTTTTGCCTGGTTCAAATGTAACAGGATACTCAAATAATGGTGCTAAAGAAAAAGGATGAGGTATATATTCCGATTTGGGCATTTTGTAAGAAGATTTGGTATTGGGATTTTCAAAAATTAATGCATACGCACAAACATTTGCCAAAGGGCAGGGAGCACAATATAAATGCTGTTTCATGATACATACCGAATTTTTTAACGCTATGCCAAAACCACCGCGTAAAGCTATACCAGGGAAGTTAGGAAATGATATTGAAGTAACAACACTACAAATTATTTTAACTGAATATATGTGTATTTTATTTAATTCATCCAGCATGAGGTACACAATTATAATTTAAGTTAATTTATAAATTATTAAAAACACAATTTTAGATTTTCTCTCACAAATTAGCGTTTAATAATAGATATTGAAACTTAATTATACTTTTTTATATTAATTATTATTTAACAATAATTTTGTCAAACATAAAATAACACGGGTAATGTTTTTTACCCGTGTTTTTTTTAAATAATTAGATCATTATAGATAAACCTACGTTGAACAGGAATGCGTTGGTCTTGATATTTGTAACAATATCCTCTTCTGTATATACCTCTTTTAATCCACGCTCATATCGCATTCCCAATTCCAGACCAAGCTCCGGGCTTAATGGAATATCCAATCCCAGATCAACATACAAACCAAAATCGTCATTAAAATTCAATGTCTGTTTTTCCGTTTCTTTTCCATAAAAGGTTGTAACAGTTAATTCAGCTTCTGTATCGCCTGCCAGGCCATAGTATACACCACCACCAAAGTAGAAATAATCTAAATATACTCGCACACCAAATGGTATGATTAAGTAGGTTGTTCCATAGTCTATTGTTAAGTCATCAATGGCGGTGATTGCCGGGTACACAACACTAAAACTTTTGTAAATGAATGATAGTCCAGTTGCAATAGCCATGTTCTCATTTACAAAATATCTGTATGCAATACCTGCACCACCAGCACCACCAATTTCCTGTGAGGCATCACCCCATAGGGTTGGATCATTATCAGCCATAAAACCCACCATGCTTCCATTCCATGCAGTAGCACTGGCACCTGAAACACCCAGATACACACTTCCATTAAACTGAGAAGCACCTTCTTTAGCCAGCAATGGCACAGCAGCCATTATAAAGATACAAAAAGTTAGTAATGTTTTTTTGATAAGCATATTATTACACCCTCCTTAAAAATTTTGATTTTTTAATTTAATAATTTGACTGCGGAGAGTGAAAAATTATAGGCTCTATAATGTGTTATCTTAAAAAATTTTTTTTAATCATATAATTATTTTTTCTTAAAATCAGAAACCAAATAAAGATGTGTAATTGCCTTGCTGGTACCAGCAAACACTGTCTTAAAGAATTTCAGCCAGCAGAAGCCGTAGTCCTTTAAGCTCTTAAAATGGATGGATTGTACATCATAGTATTTTTTATATTGATCTAAAAAAATAAGCTTTGTATCAATCACAAGATCAGTGAGCACGCTGCTTTAAATGGCTTCATTCAATTGGAATTAATAACACTTATATTTTTTTGTATTTTGCATAATTTTCCCAAAAATACGGAATGAGCCAAAACATTAAACATTAGAAAATAACCCAACTCATAACTCATAACTCAAAACTCAACACTCAAAACTCTACACTTAACACTAACCACTAACCACTAAAAATCCCCTATTCGCGAGGCGCTTCGACAGGCTCAGCGACCGTTTTGCACGTTGGATAAATTCTAATCCCTAAAACTAAAAACACCCCCATTAAACATTAAACATTAGAAAATAACCCAACTCATAACTCATAACTCAAAACTTAACACTCAAAACTCTACACTTAACACTAACCACTAACCACTAAAAATCCCCTATTCACGAGGAAGTTTTCGAACTTACGCATACGAGTACGAGAAGTAACCCCAAGCCAGCCTGGTCTCAATCCCCTATTCACGAGGAAGTTTTCGAACGGTATACGGTACTGTGCCAAGTCCCATAGCCAGGACACTACGGTCTCAATCCCCTATTCACGAGGAAGTTTTCGAACAGGTACGACTTTGATAACATCTACGAAGCGGAAAATATTGTCTCAA
The DNA here is from genome assembly GCA_937920495.1 of uncultured bacterium. Classification (GTDB taxonomy): domain Bacteria; phylum Spirochaetota; class UBA4802; order UBA4802; family UB4802; genus UBA4802. Next base: position 30,831 of record CALEUQ010000014.1, read on the forward strand.
T
>CALEUQ010000015.1 GCA_937920495.1 uncultured bacterium
ACTATACCATATACACGATACACGCTAAATGTATAGCCTGAGTACCGATAGTTATCGGTATAATCATCTTCTCCCATGCTATCAAGCACTTGTAAAAATTCATCCAGTACATTATCCAAACAAAACGCGATAATCTTGGCAAGCGACATCTTCCACAGCTTCTTCACATCCATAAAAAACTCATACTCATCCTCAAATAATACCAGATGAAAGCGCTTCCAGTTTGTTCCTTTTTTACGATAGGAAAGCTGCTTGAATGATTTTACATCCTCCTTTTCCAATTGCGCAGCAAAGCTCACAAGTCCGGATAAAAATGTGCGTTGCGAGATATTGTAGTGCTTGGAATAAAACTTCATCAGTTCTAAATGTTCCACAGAAATACATGTAGTGGTTTCAATGTTCATGGTTTCCTCCCATAGTAGTATGTATGTGTAGGTGAAGCATAGTAGAATACATTATATGGAGTATGTTATAAGAGTTGTCAAATGAAAAAATATATTGAAACCTCTTTTAGTTATTGCGTAGTAACTTGCTACTTACTTCCCATACCGTTTTCAATATATCAAAAGTTAATGAGATGCTTACAGCTTACAGAATGCGTTAAGGGAAATTAATTGAATCCATCACCAACCAAAATGAGAAAAGTAAGCTAATAGCACCCTGCATGCGTGGCAAAATAATGAAGTGATGAATGTATCATAACATTACATACGAACAAAATAAATCTGCTAAAAAGCAATCGATAATAAATTTTTTACTCAGTAAAGTCTCATTCAAATAGAAGAGTAAATACTATGCAACACATCTAAGAAAGCGCTGACAGTGAAACACAAGCGCCTGGGATGCGTGCATAGTTTGAATCGCTAAGCACACCAGCTGTGTTTTGCTTAGAGAGATCAGTCGGCTTTAAGTGATGTTATTCCACATACCGCTAAAAAAAGATAAATTCTATAGATTTATTGACATATAATCCATTCAGGATTATACTAATGGGAGTAATTGTTGTATGAATTAAGTGTAAGTTTAGCCGTTTTCTGCAGTTGAGCAAATAAGGTTATGCCAATATTACAACGATTAATTTTGAAAATAGTATATCTATACTGTATATTTCAAGCAAGGTGTTGACCATATTAATCCAATTGGTTAAAAAGTAAGGCAATATCACAACATGACAAAATACCCATCACATACAATAGAGCAGATAATGCAACATATACAACAAGCTGATGATACCATTCGCAATAAAGCATTTGACCAAATATTAGAATACGGGAAGGATGCAGTCGTTCCGCTTATTACGTTATTATCTCATCCTGACGAGCAGGTACGCGATAGTGCAATCTGGGCATTATGTGAGTTGAAAGAATATTCCGGCCAGGCCCTTATACAGGAACTGGAGAACAATAATCCCCTCATACGCGAATCAGCAGCATTTTGTCTTGGTATTTGCAAAAACCCGCATGCCACACGCGCATTGCTTTTCCGCTTAAAAGATGAAAATGAAAAGGTCCGCGAAACCGCAGCATGGTCACTGGTAAAAATTGGTTACGATGACTCACACACCGTGCAGGAAATCGTTAATTGTTTGTATGACGATAGTATCCTGGTTAAGGATACAGCAAAGTGGATATTAGAACATATTGGCGAGCCTGCGTTTGAACCATTATTGCAACAATTAATGCAATCATCTCGTCTCAGCCACGATATCATAAGTATATTAGCAAAAATAGCTTCACCTAAAATTGATGTATTAATTAATCTGCTTACAACTACACGCGATATTCAGCAGCTATCGTATATCATACAATTATTAGGTAAACTGCGTGAACCTGATACCATACAGCACATCATACCATTTGTTAATCATAGCAACAGGCAGGTAATAATAACTGCAATTGATGCCCTCATCAACATTGGCGAGATAACTATCGAACCACTGTTTGAAAGGATTAATGATGAAAGCATTTTTCCCATCAATGAGATGATGCCGCTTTTTATACGATACAAAAAGTTTTCAGTACCCAAACTTATCGAAATGCTACAAGCATCACACTCCAGCCTGCGTATTTTTGCCGCGCGATCATTAGGTGTTATTGAAGACAAACGTGCAATTGAACATCTTATACAGGGGCTTTCAGATTCCAATCCTCAATTTGTGGAAGCATGTGCACGTGCATTAGGTGCATTTAGCAACAGATTAGTTGTTACACCATTAACCGACCTTATAATGAATGCCAATTATCCAATCATTAAATCAAATGCACTATATGCCATTTCAAAAAGTATTGATAGCAACACAGCACTCAACTTGCTTGCTTCATTTAGTGATGTTCCGCTTATTGTTAAAAAGCGCCTCATTCAGCTAGCATCATATTTCCCATCTGAAGAATCAGAAAACCTGCTGCAACAGGCACTGTCTATTGATGATGATGATTGCAAGATGCTTGCAATACAGGGATTAAAACATATTGGCACTGAAAAATCCATAGACTGTGTACGGGCGGCAATAATAAATGAAAATCCATTTATTAGTGATGAAGCCAGAACCGCTTTAAAAGAAATAATCGAAAGAAAACAGCGCGGAAATATAAAAACACTTGATAATTCTGACGACTTTGTTTAATTAGTCCTCAATCACACTGAATCATGTCATTCTAAGCTTGACTCAGAATCTATTGCCAGGTAGTCATTCCGGACCTGATCCGTAGTCTTTAGATCCTGAAATCCCGATACAAGTCGGGATCCAGGATGACGCAATGTGGTTAACATTCTGAATCAAGCCTGTCCCGACGCAAGTCGGGATCATTCTGAGCTTGACTCAGTATCTTAGATCCAGCACCGACGAAAATCGGGATATAAGCATGGCAAAGTATACTTTTGAAGGGGATTTGAGTATGAGCATGAATATCAAAGAAGTAATTTTGTATGATGCAGATTCACTGGAATATTCAGGAAAAATCCTGGTAGAAGGTGGAAGCTGGCAGTTCTGTGATGTTTCAAATGACTTTCTTTTACAATTTACCAAAGGTATGCCGCTTAAAGCTGTTCTTCAATGCCTTATCTCTTTTAATATAGTGTATGATATCATAGAAATGTAAGGAAGATCTATGCAAAAGCATTTGACACCCGAAACCATATTGACAATAATTAATTTTCAAAAAAGTGAATTAACCGAGTATCACATCTATACTCTGCTTGCATCTCATATTAAGAATCATCATAATGCACGCATATTAAAGAAAGTTGCTGAAGATGAAAAAAAACATTACCACTTCTGGAAGAACTACACGCATTCTGATGTAAAACCAAACCGATGGAAGATAATAAAATATTATATCATTTCACGTGTATTTGGAATAACCTTTGGCATAAAATTAATGGAACGCGGCGAAGAACAGGCTCAGGCTGCTTATAGATCACTGGAATCAATTATCCCGGAAGTAAAGAAGATCATTAAGGACGAACACGCTCACGAAAAGGAATTATATATCCTGCTTGAAGAAGAACATCTTCAGTATGTTGGTTCGGTAGTACTTGGACTTAACGATGCCTTAGTGGAACTAACTGGCACCCTGGCTGGCCTTTCATTTGCACTTGCACACACACGACTTATTGCGTTAGCAGGACTTATAACCGGTATTGCCGCAGCGCTGTCTATGTCAGCCTCAGAATATCTTTCAAGTAAAGCTGAAGATGCAAAAGATGCTTTAAAATCAGCCATCTACACAGGAATTGCCTATATCGTCACGGTGGTGCTTTTAATCATTCCGTACTTTGTGGCAAGCCATTATATGGTTGCTCTTATTGTCACGGTAGTAATTGCACTGCTTATAATCGTATTCTTTAACTATTACATTGCCATTGCCAGAGATCTTAATTTCAAAAAACGTTTTACCGAAATGGCAATAATAAGCCTTGGTGTTGCGGGAATATCATTTGCCATTGGCTTTTTTATTAAAAGATATATTGGCATAGACGTGTAAATAATTAGGGCGATAGTCGCCTGTAATTCCACTGTTGATTTTCAAAATAGTGTGTTTGAAGGTAAGCTGCCACATCTTTTTCCTGCAATGAAATATCCAACACTTCAAATGAAATATTAAAGTGTTTTGCAAATGAATCAGTTACCGCCTGTATTAATTGCTGGTATATCATCTCGCCTGTTATCTGTGGCATTATATCTTTCAGTGTGATGACGGGATTTCCTTCCTGCCTTACCTTTTTTTGGTCGATAGTCAGATATTGAAACATCTTCTCTGTATCTGTTGCAACCAGTATGGTGCCATGCTGAAGCAATTTTCCTTCTTTTCGCGTTTGTGCACTTCCCGAAATTTTTTTACCATCAACAATGATATCATTAATGGGACGATACTGTGCATCAATACCCATTGTATGCAGCGCATGGATGAGCACCGTAGCAATCAAAGAGTACGAATCAGTGATGCTACACTTGCCAAAAGGTCCCTGCAAAGGATGCACCAGGCTATAGGTAAGTTCGTGATGATGAAATACTGCTCCACCACCGGTAAACCTGCGAATTACTGGTACACCTTCACTGTTACAAAGATTTATATTTACTTCTTTTTCTATATCCTGAAAATATCCTATGGTTATAGCTGGCACGCTCCACCTGTACAGCCGCAATGTTGGTATATCGGTAATCCTTAGCAGAGCTCCATCAACTGCCATATTCCATGATGGTGAACTCGCATCATGAATGATAAGCCTCCAGGTTTTCATCTTTTGGCAAAAGCCTCCATTATACCCTGTGCAATAGTAGAAACTGATATCCCTACCATCTCTATGTTCTTGCGTTGTAGCAATGTAAGGATGTGCTGTTCAATGAGTGCTCTTTCAACAGGTAATCCCAGCAACAGCTGTTCTATTTCAGCAATTGCTTCTTCCGGATATATGAAAAAATCACCGGAGAGGTGTATGTATGCAATTGTATCATTTTTAAAATCTACATCAATATGGACAAGCTTTTCACCAGGATTTTTTAATGCAACCTGAATACTCATGAAAAAAGTTCACCTGCCCTGTATGAACTGCGAACAAGCGGTGCAGCAAGCACTCTGGTAAAACCTATTGAGTATGCAAAGCGTTCAATCTCTTTAAACTCTTGCGGTGTATAATATTTTTTTACGGGATATGCCCCTTTGTGCGAAGCACAATACTGCCCAATCGTTATTATTCTGCACCCAACGGCATACACATCCTCAAGCGTCTGAATGATATCATCCAGGGTTTCACCAAATCCAATCATAAGCCCGCTTTTGGCAACAAGTCCATGCGCAGTTACTATCGCCAATACATTAAGAGAAGACTGGTAATCCCCTTTTGGACGTAATGTGTAGTAATAGTTTTTTGCCACTTCTATATTGTGATTAATAACATCAGGTTTTGTATCAATTATCATTTGCAGAGAGCGCTGTTGAGAAAATCTAAAATCTGGAATCAGAACTTCAATTCTTGTGCTGACACATGTAGTTGTGCTGCGTATTGCGTGTATGGTCTTTACAAAATGCTCTGCCCCGCCATCCTGCAAGTCATCGCGTGTCACGGATGTTATAACCACATAATCCAGATTAAGACTACTGACCGCACGTGCAACGTTGTGCGGCTCGTGCGGATCCAGCGGCTTAGGATGACCTTTGGTAACAGCACAGTACCTGCAATTGCGTGTACATATATTCCCCATTATAAGAAACGTTGCATGGCCTTTTGAAAAGCACTCACCAATATTTGGACAGCGCGCTTCAAGGCACACTGTATGCAATCCGCATCGGGCAACATGCTGCTGCACTTTTTTATACTGCGGACCTGAAGGAATTGAAAATTTTACCCATTCAGGAATTGTTCTTACTCTTCCCATTGTAGCACCGGCTTGCGTGCTGCCAGCACCGCATCAACCTTACGCACAGGTGTTGTCAGTGGTGCTGCTTTCAGTACTTCAGGATTTGTATGTGCTTCATTTTTTATTGCAACCATGGCATCCACAAATGCATCAAGCGTTTCTTTATGTTCTGTTTCGGTTGGCTCGACCATTATTGCACCATGAACTATCAAAGGGAAATACACCGTTGGCGCATGAAAGCCATAATCAAGAAGGCGTTTTGCAATCTCATTGGTAGTGATGCCGCCTGGCATGCCCTCATCGTTTATAACAAATTCATGCATGCATATTCGCTTATACGGCAGGTTGAAATGCGTTTGCAATTTTACACGCAGGTAGTTTGCATTGACAACGGCATGCTCGGCCACCTGCTTCAAGCCAGAAGCTCCTAACATACGTATATACGTATATGCGCGCAGCATGATCAAAAAATTTCCATAAAAGCTATGCACTCTTCCAATTGATTGCGGCCTGTTGTACTCAAGATAATACTGTGCATCCTTCTTTTCTATCACAGGTACCGGCATAAATGGACTAAGTGTTTCAACTACTCCAATGGGACCTGAACCCGGTCCACCACCACCATGTGGAGTAGAAAACGTCTTGTGCAGGTTAACATGCATAATATCAAAACCTAAATCAGCAGGACGTACCTTGCCAACTATTGCATTTAAGTTAGCACCGTCACAGTAAAATAGTGCACCGTGAGTATGTAATATTTCTGCAATTGTAATAATATTTCTGTCAAAAAGGCCCAGGGTATTGGGACATGTCAGCATCATTGCTGCAACATTTTCATCCATTGCAGCACGCAGTGCATCAATATCAACATCGCCATCACTGTTTGACGGTATTTCCTTTACAGTGAATCCACACATCGCAACGGATGCAGGGTTTGTACCATGTGCTGAATCGGGAATAAGAATGACATTCCGTCTTTCACCTTTGATTTCAAAATATTTTTTTATAATCATGACACCTGTCAGCTCACCATGTGCCCCTGCAGCGGGCATGAGTGTAAAGCGCTTCATACCCGTGATTGCACACAGCATCTGGCTTAATTCATACATTATCTGCAGTGCACCCTGCGAAAGCTCTTCAATAGTGGCAGGGTGTTGCCCGGTGAATTGCACAAGGCTGGCAACTGCGTCATTTATCTTTGGATTATACTTCATGGTGCAGCTGCCTAATGGATACATTCCATTATCAACGCCAAAGTTAAGGCTTGAGAGCTTTCGGTAATGGCGCACAACATCAACCTCGCTTACATCAACAAGATCAAGCTTGCTGCGGCACAGGTGTTCAGGTATTGGATCAAAGCTTTTTTCACCAAACTGTGGAACCGTGTATTTATTCTTACCTTTTTTATGGAGTGAAAATATTGTTTGCATTGTGCTCACCATTATATTGTCTGCAATAGTGTAACTAAGGTATCAATATCATCTTTAGCAGTACATTCTGTGACAGCAATCAAAAGACAATCAGACATTTCAGGATAATACGTATCAAGCGGTATACCTAACGCATACCCGTTATCCATAAGCTTATTGCGAACATCCTTTGCATTGTTAATCTTAATGACAAATTCATTAAAAAATGGCGCATCAAATACCCGCTCATATCCTAATGCCACCAATTTTTCCAGGCAATAGCTTGCTGCCGTATGGTTGACAGTGGCAAGTTCTAAAAGCTTATTACCCACCAGGCTCAGATACATGCTTGCGCGTAATGCACATAAGCCTTCATTGGTACAAATATTTGATGTGGCTCGTTCCCTGCGTATGTGCTGCTCACGAGTTTGCAGCGTCATCACATACGCTTCCCTTCCTTCCTGATCAACCGTTTTGCCAATCAGCCTTCCCGGGATAGTGCGCATAAATTCTTTTCTGCAGGCAAGTATGCCAAGAAGCGGACCACCGCACGCAGGGTAATTCCCCAACGATTGTCCTTCGCCACACACAATATCAGCGCCCAGCTGGCCAGGGCTTTCCAGCAATCCTAAGCTCATTGCTTCAGTGAATGTTACAATACATAACGCCTTGTGTTCATGTGCAATCTGTGCTGCTTTTGCAATATCTTCTATCACACCAAAAAAATTAGGACTTTGCACAATAACACAGGCAACATCATTGTGTAGTATGTGCGATAGTTCGTCGTAATTGGTTGATCCGTTTTTATAAGGAACTATCTGCAATACAATATCAGATGCCCAGGCATACGTAGCAAGCACCTGACGATAGTGGGGATGAACTGCAGCAGAACACAACACAGTATTTTTCTTTGTTGTGCGAACAGCCATAAGCATACTTTCCGCCAACGCTGTTGCACCATCATACATGCTGGCATTGGCTACATCCATACCGGTAAGTCTGCACATATATGTCTGAAACTCAAAGATTGCTGCTAAAGTTCCCTGACTTACTTCGGGCTGATAAGGGGTATAGGCAGTGTAAAATTCAGAACGCGATGATAGATGATCAACAACTGCAGGGACATAATGATTATACACACCACCGCCAACAAGTGAACACACACGCCTATTGGTATTGCCAATACGCACTATGGAATGGAATGCTTCTTGCTCGGATAATGGTGATGGCAATTCTATACCGGGATTTTTAACCCGTGATGGTATATCTACAAAAAGATCTTCAGGTGAATCCACGCCAATTTCTTTACACATTAACCTGATGTCATCATCACTATTGGGTAAGAAGCTCATGACTATTCTCCTGAAGCCACGTGCTCAGCATAGCTGGACGCATCCATAAGCTCATCAAGCTCATGTTTGTCTTTTATGTCTATCTTGAATATCCAGCCTTTGCCATAGGGATCGCTGTTAAGTAAATCCGGTGAATCTTCCAGAGCTTTGTTGACTTCAACTATCCTCCCGCTTACCGGCGAATAGACATCACTGACCGCTTTTACCGACTCAACCACCGCAACCTGCTCGCCTGCCTTTACTTCAAGACCAACCTCTGGTAGTTCCACAAACACAATATCAGTCAGCATCTCCTGCGCATGGTCGGTGATGCCGCACACACCGGTGTAATCATCCTGCACTTCTATCCACTCATGTGTCTTTGTGTACTTCAGATTTTCTGGAATATTGCTCATTATAGTGCTCCTTGAAAAAATAGAATTTAACAATAATTATTATTTCATATTTTTTACTGTTTACACCGTCATTTCGAAACCATCACTACTTCTATTGTCATTTCGAAACCAGAAGGGGTGAGAAACCCTTTCTTCCGTACATCATGAGATTTCTCGTCGCTTCGCTCCTCGAAATGACAGAGTAAAAACTTAGTTCGTCGAAATGACAGAATAAAAAATTCACTCATCGTAATGACATAAAAACCTACTTCGTTGAAACGACAGAATACAAATTGGCTCATCGAAACGACTTTATACTTTCTTCCCTGAATATTTGTAAAATGGACGTGCAACTACCTTTGCAGGGCTTGTTTTATCCCTGATAACTATCGCCACATCATCCCCTACTGAAACAACCCCACTTTTTACCAGTGCCATAGCAATGCCCTTTTTTAATACGGGCGAAAAACCACCGCTGGTAATATAACCAATATCTTCATCATTATGTAAAACTTTGTACTCACTTCGCGGTATTGCCCTGTCAAGCATCTCAAGACATATAATCTGACGCGGTGCACCATGGGCTTTCTGGTGTTCAATGATATCCTTTGCAATATATTCAGATTGTGCACTCACCACAAAACCAATACCGCCTTCCACAGGTGTTATGGTGTCACTAAGTTCGTGCCCATATAATGAGTAGCTGGCTTCAAGACGCAGTGTATCTCGTGCACCAAGGCCCGCCGGCCTCAAGCCATATTCCTTGCCTGCTTCAAGCAGATCATTCCACAGGCGTGATGCAACGTTGTTGATACAAAAAAGCTCATAGCCAAACTGGCCTGTGTAACCCGTCTGGGAGATAAGCACTGGCTCACCCTTATATGTGCCGGTAAAGAAATGAAAACGCTGTAATCCCGCAAGGCGATCATCCTTAATTATCTTTTTTAAGATATTGTATGATTGCGGACCCTGCAGGTCAATTTTAGCAGTGGCAGCCGAAACATCCTGTATTGACACATTGGTTCTGCAATTGAGTGTCAGCCATTCAACATCCTTCTGTGTTGTTCCGGCGTTCACCACAAGATAATATTCGTTATCCGACAGCATGAAAATGAAAAGATCGTCGATAACTCCACCCTGCTCATTCACAAAACAGGTATACATGGATTTACCCTTTTCAAGCTTCCCCATATCGGTGGGGATGAGTTTTTGCAATGCTGCCCGCGCACCTCTTCCTTTAACAACTATCTCACCCATGTGGGAAACATCAAAAAGCCCTGCAGCCTGGCGTACAGCCATATGTTCTTCAATTATGGAGGAGTACATTACCGGTAATTCCCATCCGGCAAACTCCACCATCTTGCCACCTAATTTTATATGATCCTCGTATAAAAAAGTTCTCTGTGCTGTCATTTCATTCTCCGTTTTGCAAATTCACATGCCTTAAATACAATATCATGTACCTCGCTCACAGCGGGACAATATGCCATTTCAAAACGCATGAGTTCATCAACAGTTAACCCATACTCTATAGCCAGGCTTATTATATTTATCCGTGCAGCAGCACCGGTGCCTATTGCCTGAGCACCTAAAAGTTTGCCTTTTGTGTCACATAGTATTTTAAAATTCAAGCGTTCATTTTCAGTAAAATACTCAGGTTTTACTGTAGCACTAATTTTGCCCGTTATCACAGAAAAACCTCTTTCCTGCGCAACCTGTGTGGAAAATCCTGTTGCAGCTATTTCAAGATCCCCAACCTTTGTGACGAATGTACCTGCAGTGCCTTTATACACTGAACCCATACCCATTGCATGCTCTGCTGCTACTATTCCCTGCTTGTACGCCGACGTTGCCAGTTTAACCGGGAATGGTTTTTTATCGATGACTGACCAGCTCTGGATGCAATCCCCTGCTGCATAAATACCGGGCTGTACCTGTAGATGCTCATTGACAATCACTCCCCATCGTGATGTTTCAAATGAAGAATGTACAGCCCAATCACAATTAGGTGCAAAACCAGTTGCGGCAATGACAAAACTGGCGGTATATGTTGTATTCTGAGTTATAACATCAAATTCACTATCGCGCTTTTCTATTGCCATAACCGGCGAATGTAGTACCAGCTCAATATCGTGACTGACACAATGCTGTGTCACCAGCTGTGCCATATCGCTGTCAACTGCATTAGGTAGCACATCCTTTGCTTCAATAACGGTTACTGCCAGGGAAGAATTTTTAAGCGCATGTGCCACTTCCAGTCCTATGGCCCCTGCACCGATAACTATCGCCCTTTTTCCTTTTAATTCTTTTTTTATACGCCCTACATCAGCAATGCTGCTTAAAGTATATACGCCACTGTGTATATAGCGCTCAATATTATTAACAGGCGGAAGCATTGGTTTATAGCCGGTACACAATATGACCGTATCGTATGGTATTGTGACTGTTGTAGTATCCTGATGTACCAGTATCTCTTTCTTTGCAGCATCAACGCTGTGAACAATACCTTTAATTTTTTCAACATTCATCCTGGATAATAATATATCCTGCTGTAAATCCTGTTCATTGACCGTGCCTTCAAGTGCATACGGCAAACCACAGGGATGAACAATATCGCAATCTTTGGGATCTATCACAACAACCTGTGCTTTAGGATTAATCCGCTTGATTGTGACCAGTGCCGCATAGCCCGCGGAACCCAATCCGGCAATAACTATCTTTTTTTGTTCCATTGATTATTCTCGCATTACAAGGAATATTACACACACAATGAAAGAGTGATTTTTTTATAGTGTAGAATTATGATTGATATTAGTCAATAAAAAATGCGATAAGACTTACACTTTAAATACCTGTACAATTATCTGTAATTTTTCTGTCAGCTGGTACATGCCGTGTACAATTTCATTAATATCTTTTGCAAGTTGCGATAGTTCATCGGAAACGGTGTGTATGCTTTCTAATGTATTCCCTGCCTCATAAATCAGTTCTGACTGCTCCTGTGATGATTGCGTAATATGTGCAATTAACACATTAAACTTCTGTGCAAGATCAACGAGCTGACCCATCTCATCTTTTATACTGGCAATAAGTGTAGATGATGTTTCAACTTCGCTGGTTACCTGAGACATGGCTTTTGTAGTGTTTATTATATCGCTGATAATCCTTTGGGTCATAGTGGATATTTCTTTTGTAGCACTGCTGGTGCGATCGGCTAATTTACTCACCTCATCCGAAACAACAGCAAAGCCTCTCCCGTACTCACCAGCCCGTGCCGCTTCTATGGCAGCATTTAATGATAGAAGGTTTGTCTGATCAGCTATATCTTCAATTGCTTCAGCTATCTCGTGAATTCGTTTACTTGACTGGCTTAATAATTCCACTTCTTGGGAAGAGAGCTTTACCACCTGAGCTACCCTGTCCATACTTTTGACAGCTTTTTCCATTAATCGGCTACTACCTGTTGCAGTATTGATGGCATTGTCTGCTAATTTCTGTATATCCTCTGATTCATGCGCATTCTTTTTAAACCATTCTGTCATAGAGCGGATAACACCTGAGGCATTACTTGTTACCTGTAGCTGAACATTGACACCTTTCTGTATTGCATCGGTGCTTTGTTTAATTGTGTCACTGTATTGTGTAAGCGATTGGGAAATTTCCTTGAATTGCTGTATGTTCTGTCGTAAGTTTGCCACCAAAACGCTGAATGCACGCTCAAGCGCTCCAGCAGCACCATCAGAAGATGTTGTTACAGTTATCGTCAGATCCCCCTGTGATAATTTTTGCGCAACACTGGCAAGTGCCTGTATTTCATCCACCTGGGCATTAGTAAGTTGTGTACGAAGATCAAATTCGCTTTTTAATTGTGTATACCGCAAATAATTAAAGCTTGCAGTAATGATTACGGTGGACACCATAAAGAAAAGATTATTAATCATGCTTTGATAATCAACTAACCGCAAGTTGTAAAGATTGAGTCCCACATACATACCAACCACTGACAATCCGTTAATTAAACTATGTATGAAAGACCATGGTGTTAACAAATTTACACCAATGATTACCAGATTAAGCCCTGCATAATACCCGGAAGAAAATCCACCCAAATCTACTGTCATGAGTGATATTACAAATCCAGTATTTAAAGTGGCTAAATAACCATGGATAAAACTTAATCTCCCTGGTTTTGCTATTCTTAAAATAAAGTACTGGAAAACCAGTATCCCTGTAGATAGTGCACGATAGATAACAAATCGTGAGAATAACTGATGCGGTGTCACTATATAATCCAGTATAAGAAACCCGGGTACAAGAATTGAACCAAGCAATAGCAGTGTTTTAATCCATGAATGGATAAGATTGTGTATATACACAGTAAAGCTGTCGCTGGGCGCAATATGCATAGTATTATGATTCAATCAAATGAAATTGGAAGACATGTTGTAGTACGGTAATAATGCCACAAAAGATATTAGCAGAGTGGTTAAAATGTCAAGTGAAAAAAATAATCGGTATATATCGTCGGGATGGAACACATTCAGGTTTATTTTTCCACATATTTTTCAATGGCTTTATGGCTGTAACTAAAAATTACCGATTAACTATCGCACAATAAAAATAGCTTAAGTACCGATAATTCCAGATAGAGGCTATATTGTTACTGCGCTATTTCTTTTATCATCCCTCTGAACACAATAGCATGTAAAGGCATAACCAGGTACCAGTACACTCTTCCCCATAAGCCGTGAGGGCGGAAGGTTGCAGTTTGATATAAGGTATTATCTTTAAGAAATCAACTTCAACCAATTCAATTTTGCTGTGGCCATATTTTGATACATCAAAACGTTGCGTATCCCGCACGCAGCACACCACGTGATGGCCACTTTTGAGTAATGCCAAAAGCAACCGCTGGCCAATATATCCTGTAGTACCGGTAAGCAAGATTTTCATAACCCGATCCTTTAGTATGTACATGCAGTTGTCAAGATAAATTATATAAAACATCCCCTTTGTGCGCGGAATCCGGTCTGAACGCCACGGTGACCGAGCGCGCACGCAAACAAAGCACCTTCATTTCCTGTACGGTGACAGCGGTTTTCCCCAGCGATGAGGTATTGCGGATGCTGTGCACCAGGATTGGAGAAATCGAAGGCTTTATGATGATGTGTTAAAAGGACTCACTGGAAAAATCATCGCATGAATTTTTTTTGAAATTGCAGGGTAACCGCACGAAGGTGATCATCAAGCATTTCAAGAACCTTTTGGGCAAAAGCCACAGGTAACCCAAAGTATGCCTCGGCAATTGAACCGGCAATGCATGCCTGGGTGTCGGCATCACCGCCAAGAGAGATGGCCTTGCGTATCGCATCCTCGCATGATTCCGATTCAAGGAAGGCAATGATGGATTCGGGAACAGAGCCCTGACAGGTGATGTCGAAGGAATACCATGGACGGATTTCATCGAGCGTACGGGAAAGATCGTATCCAAAGCGCGATTGGATGAAACTTTTTATGTCTTCCTTTGTAGCACCGGTGCGTGCCAAAAATACTGATGCAGCAGTCGCTTGTGCACCTTTGATGCCCTCGGGATGATTGTGGGTTACCGCGGCGCTTTTTTTTGCTTCGCTGAGCACTGTTTCGAGATCATTAAACGCCCATCCAATGGGAGATACGCGCATGGCAGAGCCGTTGCCAAAGCTGCCATAAGGAGCACTTCCCGCGTTACCGGCCCACTGGTGAAACATGCCGCCATAGCCCGCATGGGGATAGCGTCGATAGTACTCGCGATATTTCTCTGCATAGGAAGCACCCGTCATGATGGCATCGGCTGTTGCAACGGTGAGAACAGAATCGTCGGTAAAGCGCGAGAATCGGCTGAAAAGTTCAAACTCCGCATGCTTGATGGGATGGCCCTCGAAGACCGATCCAACGATGTCACCAAAGAGTGCGCCTATCATGTGGTAACTCATCACAATAGTATGATAGATTTTCATCAGTTAGTTACTCATACAATTAATGCAATACTTTTTTTAAAAAAACGATTGACGCTTAAAAGTATTACACGATATTGTGTAATTATGTAATTATGTAATATAAAGAGGACCCAAAGGTTATGGAAACAAAACAATCGGCTTGTTCCGCCGCGCCCGATTTGAAGGATCGGAATTTAATAAATTCTGTTCAGGCGGGGGAACTTATGTCATTGTTTAAAGTTCTTGCCAACGATACGCGGTTGCGCCTGCTGCATGCGTTATCTCGATCAGGAGATTTGTGCGTGATGGAACTGGCAAGAGAATTAGAGATGAAACCTCAGGCGGTTTCCAATCAGTTGCAACGCCTTGCCGACCGGCGGATCGTGCGGGCATCTCGATCCGGAAATACCATTCGCTATCGCATCGTGGATCCGTGTGTACTGAGGTTGCTCGAACTTGGATTATGCCTGATCGAAGAGACGAAGCAGTAAAAACCGATATAATAAAGGAGGCCAAATACATGCCCGGAATATCGACAAAGGACAAGGAAAAACCTTTTATACTCATAGGCGCGGTACTGGCGGGGATTATTATTCAAAGGATACTAGGCAAAGAGATATCCCAACTGATTTATCTCACGGAAATAGGGGTATTTTTCGTTATCTTTGCCGTAATGCTTCCAGTGGAGATTCGGGATGTGGGAGAGGCATTTAAAAAAGTAAAACCCACTATCCTGGTTCTTTTTGTCAATTTTATCTTTATCCCGGCCTTTTCCTGGGCAATGGGATGGATCATTTTGAAGAACTATCCAGACTTCTGGGTTGGAGCGATTTTATATACTCTCACACCCTGCATCGGCTGGTATCTCATTTTTACGGATATTGCCAGAGGCGATGTAGCATGGGGAATTGCACTTCTGCCCTGGAATATCACACTTCAGGTTGTGCTCATGCCGCTGTATTTGTATATCCTTGTTGGAAGGATAATTCCTCTTGATATTATGGCTCTGGCAAGGAGTGTAGGATTGTTTCTCGTGGCACCGTTTGTCCTGGGATATATCGTGCAAAAGATGATTATTAAGCTAAAAGGAAGAGATTACTTTTTTGGTCCCGTTAAAACATTGATGGGTGAAGTCAAGCTATGGGCATTGGTCGTTGTGATTCTGAGCATGTTTATCTCGCAAAAGTCCCTTGATATGTCAGATGTACATCAGGTTGGGCTTCTCATTGTATTTCTTATAGCCTTTTTTCTTGCCTTATTCATTATTGCAGTAATAATTGGTAAGATCTTTGATCTCGGATACGAAGATACGATAACCATGGCATTTAGCACAACCGCCAGAAATTCAGAAGCGATTATTGGAGTTGCGGTTGCAGCGTTTCCCGGACATCCGCTGGTGTATTTCGCCATAATTTTAGGGCCGGTGATAGAACTTCCAATACTTTTGCTTATGAGCAGGATCATGCTGGAGTACAGAGATTTGCTGAGCAAAAGATCGAGTGGATGAGCCCCATATCTTCAGGTATCTTTCTTCTCTCCCGAAGACCTATACGACTTTCGAAAATCGCTGGGCGTATGGCCGGTAACGGAAAAAAACGCGTAGTTGAAGTTGCGAAGGGTCCCAAAACCCACATTCATCGCAATATCAATGATCGATTCATCGGTCTCGCGGAGAAGGCGCATGGCTTCCGTGATACGCAGCCCGGTTATGTATTCGTTGTATTTTTTCCCCGTGTACTTCTTGAAGTAGCGGCTGAAGTTGTCGGGATGCAGGTCAATGGCGGCGGAAAGGTTCTCGCGTGATATGTCTTCCCGATAGTTCTCGTGCAAATATTCAATGGCGGCGTGTATTTTAACCTCGATGGCATCGGTCATCCTGTGCGGAGCGCTTCGTATCCTCCTCTCGAGCAGGGCCTTCAGCGTTTCATTATCTGCGGCAAGATGTGCCGCATGGTGCTTTGTACGGATGAATTCGCGTGTCATGTCAATCACCTGCAGCACGCACATCAGCAGGGTGCCCATGGGAAAAAGGCTAACGGACGGCACTCCCAGGGGGACGAGCATTTTAAAAAATAGAGGAAGCAGCAGGTCGAACATTGCGGAACACACCAATACTGCCAGCCCAAGCTGGACAAACAGGGCGTTCTGGCGCCTCATGACGGCTGTGCGAATGAGGATAAAAACAGAAAGAAAAAGCATCGATGCGGCAAGAAGATGAAAGGGAAGCAGCATATATTTGATATATTCCGCAGGAATCATAAACATAACGGCGGCCATAGCGCCATTACAAATGACGGCTGTCCACATCAGGGAGCGCGGCACATCCATCGGGAAAAGACGCCGGAGATAGGCAATAAAAAATGAAAAGCCCATGCAGTACAACACATGCGACCAGATGTAGGAACGCCACCATGTGATAAAAGGAATAACAGAACTCCAGTAGCTCTTATCGCTGCCGCTTAGTTCCGGTATGAAACACCAGCAGATGAGCGCCAGAAAGAGATACTGATGCTCCGTGCGCTGCAGGGAGAAGATGAGAAGCTGATACAGGCCAAGCAGTATGAGAATGCTCACGCGGAAAATTGTCAGCAGATTGTCCACCTGCAGGGAATGTTCCAGCCGGGATTTGCTTCCGATAACAATCCGTCCGATGATTCCGCCTGCCGGAAAATGATAATTTGCAACCTGGATAATCACATCATACACGCCCTTTGCCTGCGGCAGGGGCACCACCTGGTCCGAAAAGCATGGAAGCGTGGAAGCGGCTGATGTGCCCGGCTGCCCGGTCTCATGGACCAGCTCTCCATTCACGTACAACCGGTAGGCAGACCTCACAAAGCCGATTCGCAGACCAATGCCGCTGATGTGCCGGTTGCCGATGATTATGCGCAGCCGATATGTCGCGTAACCGCTGGCCAGGGTCCCGGAATATATTCTCCATCCGGGATTCCATCCGCCCGGAACGTGCATGAAGCGCGCACGGTAATCTGCTTTTGGTTTCGTAACATCCCCGGGATTGAGGAATTGCGAAGGGTAAAATTCCCACTCTCCGTCAAGGCTGGCGGCACCGTCTTTGGTAAAATCCCATCCCGTGAAATCAATGGTTCCCCTGACCGCACGCGGATTTTCAGTTTTGTGGGAGGAACACTCACACAGGATGGCAAGCGCACCCATAAGCAGGATTATTGTAGTGATAGAAAAGAGCTTCGCATGCATGGTATACTAATGTACATGACCTCATACAGTAAAAAATCTTCCCGAATCGCCAACTGCACGTTCGTCATCAAACTATAGCACCGGGTATTTCTGCGGGGACGGGCAGAATTGCGGAATCGTTAGAACAGAATAGCAGAAAATCGGGGCTTTGTAAAGTATTTTTTTGATTGCACCAGCTTCACATACACGGTACAGTTTCACGTGGCTTTACATAAATTCCTCCCAGTTATCTGCATGCAGTCGCCTGCCGGACTTGAAAATTTCTGACGTCATCAGTGTTTTTCCAGACATTTTGCCAGAAAAAATGTAAGTTTGAAAGGATTCAAGACTGATGCGATGGTATCTGATAGATGAAATTTAAATGGAGGAAGACATGAAAATTTCCATTCGATTAATGGGATGTATAATGCTTGCGGCAATTTTGGCAATTGCGGGTTGCGGCGGAGACAGCGGTGTTGGAGAAACTGGTGTTGGAGAAACTGGTGTTGGAGGTACACAACCCAATCCAGACGCCGAAGCGGTGAGCGCGGACGCGGCTGCCCTTGACGCGGACGATTTCACTTTTGCCGCCGGCGATTCGCCGACAAGCGTAACCGCTGATTTTACTATGCCTATCAGCGGAGCAAATGGCACTACTATTACCTGGGCGGAGAAGACCGATGACGGCAATACTATTGCGCTTTCGGGTACGGGTAATGCAACGGGAGCGGTAACATGGCCGGAAGCTAATGGGTTTGATTTGACGCCATTATCGGTAACGTTGACCGCAACAATAACAAAGGGGACAGAACAGGCAATAAAAGACATTGAGCTTACGATTAAACCCACCGCAACACCGAAAGTAACTTTGAGTGCAGACAGTGTTACCTTTAAGATGGTGCTGGTGCCCGGCGGCAAGACCTTTCCGACCGGCACCAATGACGGCGTCACCGCCACCGTGACCAACGCCTACTGGATAGGCGAGACCGAGGTGACCTACGAGCTGTGGAAGAAGGTGTACGACTGGGCAACCGACGCGGCACGGGGGGCAAATATATATACTTTCGCCAACGCGGGAATAATGGGAGACGGTACAGGAGATACCGACCAGCATCCAGTGACCACGGTAAACTGGCGGGATGCCATGGTATGGTGCAATGCCCTCACCGAATGGTACAACGCGCAGAAGGGAACAAGCTATGAGTGCGTGTACACCTATTCGGGTTCGATAATTCGTGACTCACACGACAGCAATGGCACCGCCTGTGATGGCGCGGTTGCGAGTTCTACCGCGAAGGGGTTCCGCCTGCTTACAAAAGATGAATGGGAGCTTGCGGCGCGGTGGCGTAACGACGATACAAATACAGTAGCCGGATACAGCAATCCCTGGTTTACCAGGGGAAATTCAGCCAGCGGAGCAACAGCAGATTATAACGATTCAGATGCAACCAGGCTTGTCGCGGTGTACAATCCTTACCCAGGTACATCAACCGCGGCGGTGAAGAGTAAATGTGCCAATGCGCTGGGTCTTTTTGACATGAGCGGCAATGTATGGGAATGGTGTTTTGATTCAAGCGGGTCTTACCGCGTGATACGGGGCGGCTGCTGGATCAACAACGCCTACTACCTGCAAGTAGGCCACGTGAACATCTACTATCCGTATCAAAATCTCTACCACTTAGGCTTCCGCTTTGCGAAGACTCAGTAACGCTTCAACACGCTCAGCGCATCGCCTTTTGGATTTTTACTGTTTTGATTTTTGGTGTTAAGGGGGCTATAACCCCCTTAACGATTTTTTTTGGAACAAAGTAAACGTGTATGAAATAACAACTACTCATCGCAGATGATTTCATCAAATACGGCTTTACATCACGATATCGCATCGCGCGTATCTGGAATTAGACGAGCACCCTCAGGGGCGCGATGCACCGTGCCCCTGAGGGTCTGTGCAATGGAAATCACCTGCATGGCAGTACGCTTCAGCAATTTAACCGGCAATGCATGCCTGTGTATCGGCATCACCGCCAGGTGTGCGCTTATGATGATTTTTTATA
>CALEUQ010000016.1 GCA_937920495.1 uncultured bacterium
CCCATAGACCATCATGAGTATTTTATGCAGCTGGGTAAGGATTTTGCCCAAAGGGTAAAGCAATTCTTGTGGTATGATGAAGTGTACCGCACGCGGTATTCTATTGCAGGGTGGGTGTAAAAGTAAAAAAGGGGTCAGAGCATATTAAAATGCTTGCAATTGATAATTGCATACTGCTATAATTTACTGCATGGAATATTCAACAGCATTACGGCCGTATATTATACGACGGCTTGAGCAGATAAAAAAAGCTGATATACTCGTTGGCATACCATGCTTTAATAATGAAGCAACTATCGCCAATGTTATGACCATGGTAAGTGAGGGTCTGTTTACGTATTATAATGATCTAAGACCGGTTATATTTGTGTCCGATGGAGGTTCTACAGATGATACGCGTGATATCGCTCAGGTAATAGAATTAAAACCATGGCAGGAGCGTGTAATCCAGATTTATCGCGGCGTTGCAGGGAAGGGATCGGCATTCAGGGCAATATTTGAAGCAGCACAGTTGCTTAATGTGGATGCGTGCATGGTGGTTGATTCTGATCTTCGCAGTATTTCGCCACAGTGGGTTCAACGGTTACTATCGCCCGTACTTGAAAAAAAATATGAGTTTGTTGCCCCTGTGTATACACGCTACAAGTATGATGGGACCATCACCAACAATATTGTATACAATATAATACGTGCTGTGTTTGGAAAAAGGATACGACAACCCATAGGTGGTGACTTTACCTTCTCAAAGCGGCTTGCAGAGCTTTATTTAGATAAGCCAGTGTGGACTACTGATATCGCACGCTTTGGTATTGATATCTTTATGACTGTCAATGCCATAGTAAGCCATGTGGATATATGCCAGGCAAATCTTGGTGTAAAAATTCATGATGCCAAGGACCCTGCGCAGTCACTGGGACCAATGTTTGTGCAGGTTATTGGCACATTGTTCAGGCTCATGGAACACTATGAACCATACTGGAAAAATATTGACGGCAGCAAACCAGTGCCAACATTTGGTGATGTACCAACTGTTGAGCCTGAGGCAATAGATGTAAATCTAGAGCGACTTGTTAATGAATATAAAACCGGTTTTGCGCAGTTTCAGGTGCTGTATAAAGCGATGTTCAGCAGTCAGGTGTACAACACATTAGCTGAATCGGCCAAAATGGATGTTTCATCATTTACCATACCTGTTGAAATATGGGTAAAAACTGTATATGAACTTTCGGCTGTGTTTCATACCTGGCAGATTAATAAAGTGCGGCTTATCAACCTTATGGTGCCGCTATATTTTGGCAGGATTGCATCGTTTATTAATGAAACACTCCCAATGAATTCATTTGAAGCTGAAGAGGTTGTTGAACAACAAGCATTAGTATTTGAACAAAATAAATCATATTTGCTTGAAAAATGGCAATCACAGGGTAAAAATTTTGAAATATGAGTACTTCACAAATTCCAGCAATAATTGGGGCGATAGTTGGTGATATCGTTGGCTCAGTATATGAAGGCGCTCCAATAAAAACAAATCAATTTGATTTTTTTAATCCACACGCAACATTTACCGATGATACTGTTTAGCGATAGCTATTGGCGATTGTATTCTGCATAAAAAAGATTTTGCACGCACACTGTGGTTAATTCATTCTTTTAACAGTTCCCACAACACAATGCCGCAGGCAACCGATGCGTTGAGTGACGACACCTTTCCTTTAAGCGGGATGCGGACAATGACATCGCACTGACTTTGTGTTAAATGGCGCATGCCGCTACCTTCGCTGCCAATGACAAGTACTGCGGGCTTATACGTAGCAATACTACTTAATGACACAGTAGATTTGTGGCTTGTGCCAATTACCCATAAGCCAGCCTGTTTTGCCTGGTCTAAAAATCGTGCAAGGTTGGGCACCTGGTGAATAGGAATATGAGCCGTGGCCCCCGCCGATGCTTTGATTATGGTTTGTGTAATCTGGGGAGCATGTGCTCTTGTCAGTACAACAGCGCTTCCGCCAAGAGCCTCGGTGGTGCGGATGATAGAACCAATATTGTGAGGGTCGGTTATCTCATCGCAAGCCACAATTACGCCGCAACTTTTAGCAATTGTGTTCAAATCAAATTGTTTTTCATCTTTATTGGGGCGATAGTTAATGACAAGCGCAACACCCTGATGATTGGTATCACAGTGCAAAACAAACCAGCTTTTTTGTACCCTGTGTACAGGTATACCTTTGCTGTGAGCTTCAGCAATGATAATATCGATGATTTTGCCGTGTGCAGTTTCTGAAATGTAAACTGTTGCATCCCCTTGTAGTGTGGAAAGATATTCAAGTACAACTTTACGGCCAGCTACGATTTGACTATCCACCGTGTACCCTCTCTGGTATCCTGAATAATAATGCCCTTGTCAAGAAGCAACTTTCGGATTTCATCGGCACGGGCAAAGTTTTTCTCTTTGCGTGCTTTGTTACGCTCTTCAATGAGTGCTTCTATTTCTTCTTTGTTGATGGGCGTAACTTCAGGGAAGAAGATAAATCCAAACACCGTATCAATCTTTTCCAGTGTATCCATAACTATAGCTGCATCTGGCCTGCCCAATGCACCTGCATCAATCATTGTGTTTATATCGTGGACAAAGTCAAAGAATACGCCAATGCCGCCAGCAATGTTTAAGTCATCATCCACAGTTTCAGTAAATGCGGTTACAAATGCAGTGCATCTGTCTGCAACCTGATTGTTGACTGGTGCATCGTGCTTAATGTCGTTAAGGCGCGCAATAAGGTTATCAATGCGTAACAGTGCCTGAGCAGCCTGATTCAATCCATCGAATGTAAAGTTAAGCTGTTTTCGATAGTGTGCGGTTAAAAGTAAGTACCGTATAGTCCGCGGTGAATAGCCTTTATCAAGAAGGTCGCGCAGCGTAAAAAAATTTCCTAAAGATTTTGACATCTTGGAGCCTTCCACCAGCAGATGTTCAACGTGTATCCAGTAGCGAACAAATGGCTCATCGTAGGCTGCTTCGCTCTGTGCTATCTCATTTTCATGATGTGGGAAGATTAAATCAACGCCGCCAGTGTGAATATCAATGGTGGTGCCAAAGATTTTACGTACCATTGCTGAGCATTCAATATGCCAGCCAGGCCTTCCTTTTCCAAATGGGGTGTCCCAGTATGGCTCATTGTCTTTTGGTGCTTTCCACAGTGCAAAATCGCGCACATCTTCTTTGCTGTATTCATCAGCGTCATAGCGGGCACCCGCCTTCATATCCATGCTGGTAACATTGCTTAAGCGCCCATACCTGTGAAATTTGGCAATGCTAAAATAAATGGAACCATCTTTTTTGTAGATAAGGCCTTTTTTATCAAGGTGGGCAATAATATCAATCATTGCATCGATCGATTCGGTGGCGCGGGGGTTGTGTTCTACCGGCTCAATGTTCAGCGTTTTAAGATCTTGGAAGAATATGTGCGTATATTTATCGGTGTATTCACGTAGTGTGATGCCTTCTTTAAGCGCACCTGCAATGGTTTTGTCATCCACATCGGTAATATTCATTGCATGGTTCACCTTGAAGCCGCGAAATTTTAAGTAACGTCTTAAAAAATCGTTAAATACAAATGTGCGGAAATTGCCAATATGGGCATAGCTGTATACGGTAGGGCCGCACGAATATATGGTTACAGGTGGATAATCCTCTATCCTTTCTTTGGGGACTCCACCCGGGATAAATGTTTCCAGCCTTCGTGTCAGAGTGTTAAAAATTTTCAGTGCCAATTTTATCCCTCCATATGTAAGCTAAACGTGATTACCATAATCATAGCAGATAGTTAAATCAGTCAAGTATATAAGATTAAGGGAATATATAATTTACTTTTTTGTAAATATATCATCAATTTTAAATTCAGGGAAGATTGTTTTAATTTTTCCAATCATAGACAAACTGGGATTAACTTTTTTTGGGGATTCTAAACGCTGATAGCTGTAAATATTTTTCATGCCTAACATTCTGGCTATTTGTTTCTGTGTAAGATTATGTTTTAATCGCAGATGTTTAAGATACAATGAAAATGCTATATTGGGATCAACCATTACTTTGACAATGTTCTTGCCTTTTATATTTTTTTTGGTAAAGGAAAGTGTATCGAAGATGAGTCTGGTTCGTTAAGGTATAGATTAAGTGCTTCATACAAATTTTTATGTAATTCATCCAGCGTATCGGCCTGTGTTATGCAATCTTTCAATTCAATGCATTGCGCCCAGTAACCATTTTTTTCTTTATGAATTTTGAAATGATAGTACATACTATTTACCTTCATTCAAACGTTTTAATAAATACTTCTCAAGGCCTTTTTTTAACTCATCATGCATTGGGATTGTTTGGCGTTCACCGTTTTTGCCAACTATAACATGGCTCCCTTTTTTTCTTATGATTATCCACTTTTTTTTTAGTACAATTTCAACATTTCCTTCCCACTTAATGGAATTAAATATCACCTTTGTATATAGGTATAAATACCAAATATATTTGGTATCAACAAATTGTCAACAATATGATCAATCTTCCAGTATATGCTCTTCTACAGGCACATACTCAATAATTTTTTCCTTTACCTTAATAGATGGGGGATGAGTGGGCATTTCGGGTGGAGGAGCATAGGCTTTTGTAAAATCTATTTTGTTAAAATCTTCAGGTGAGAGCTTATAATAGGCTAAAAGAAGATGCAGTTTTTTTATATATTCAATAAGTTCTTTCATCTTTTTATTTTTTCGGTCAATGGTTTCACGGGATTCGCTGACCACACGTTTTAATAGTTCGGTTCGTTTTTTTAGTTTTTCCTCAAGTTCAACAATGCGTTCGTAATATTCCTTATTGACTTTCTTAAAATCAATTCGGGCTATAACAATTTCGCCTTCGTCTTTTTCTTTTTCTATTTCCTTAATGATGTCATTGAGTTCTCTGGAAGACAAAAGGTCCTTTGTGGATGTCTGTAGCCATTTTTTGCCATCATCATCCGTAAATTCGTATACATCGGGAAGTGTTTTCTTTTTTCGTTTAAATAGCATATTGTTACTATGATATTATATTCCCGCAACCTCAGTGCAAATACTATATTCTTTAGATACTATCGACACTTTTTACATATCTGTTTATGTAAATATTTTATAGCACATCACTGGTTTGCATACTCTTTCATCTTTTCTTTTATTTCCTTGTTTGAAGTGCTCCACAGAATGGTATTACCTGCCCAGTTTTTATATTCCTTAAAATAAGTTGTTGCAATCCCTATGGACTGGTACAGCGGAAGCGCTACAGTATACCCCTCATCATCAATTATCTCAATGGTGCCATCCTGTGCTCCAAACGCTATGGCATTGAGTAGAAGTCTTTGTAATAGTTCAATATCATAGTTGCTGGTTGCAAGCAGTTCAAACGGTTTTTTAGTTTCAAGTTTAACCACGTAACCATTTTTCTTAATAAAGTATATGGCAGTGTTCTCAGCATCCATCATAACTGTATCAAAATCCTTTAATACGGTAAGCTGTCCGTTTGCAATGTACGATTTCACAATCTGCATGATGATTCTCAGTTTTACTGAATTCATATAGTATGGTTGAATCATAGCAAGATGTTGTTGTATTAATTTTTTTTGCTCTTCGTCCTGGGGCTTTTCTTCAGGCTTTTTGTATTGCGATAGTACCTTATCAAGATTAAGATTTTCCTTATTTTCGGCAACAATATACGCTGATACTGGAATTGAGCTGTCAACTGGATACCCATCATATAAAGCCTGCACTTTATACCAGTAAACAATTCCTGGCTGTACATCGGTATCAGTATATGTTGTACTGGTACTGGTGGCGATAGTATCATACGGCCCTTCTTTCATAAGCGAGCGTAAGATGGCAAAAGAGTTATCACCATAGGCTTCTATATTCACAGTAATCTGTTTTAAGGAACTATCGCCCAACGCCACAACATTGCTTATTTTTATTATTTTTGATTTGAGTATAAGCGATAGTTGTTGTTCAAGAGTTTTTGCAAAAAGATGAATACTGTTATACATTGCACAGTCAAAGGATGTTGTAATGAAAC
Organism: uncultured bacterium; assembly: GCA_937920495.1. Classification (GTDB taxonomy): domain Bacteria; phylum Spirochaetota; class UBA4802; order UBA4802; family UB4802; genus UBA4802. The sequence goes on from CALEUQ010000016.1 coordinate 6,092, forward strand.
TGTTGTCTTCACGTGAATAGAGTTTATATTCGATGTTGATCTGCCCTACAGAATGCGACAGCTCAGTAAAAAGAACATAGTCGGTTTTGCGCTTCAGGGAAAATTTTTTGATTGCTGGTCGTGCACTCTCATCATTTAACTCAAGAATGGAATTAAATGAGCTGATTTTTTGAATGCTGTCTATTGTGACACCTTCAATAGAAATGCTTTTGAGGGACTCAAATAACACGGAGGATTGATCCGCAAGATCTTCCGGACAAAACGGAAAGACAACTGTTAGTATTTTTGCACTTACCACACTGACTGAAAAAAACACACATATACATGCAAATATAATCTTTTTGTATACTGTAATCATACGGCTCCTTGTTATATGTTTAAAGTGTAAGTGTGGCATAATGTAACCTTGTTGCATCAGAGTGTACCAGAAATCACTTCAATTAAAGACAACACAGGTGTACTCTGGCCTATATACCCAATACTTTTACTACTAATAGTAAAGTGTTTGACATTCATAATTGTATGCATCATAGTAAATATACTGAAATAGTGTATGTAAATGCAACTATTTTGTTACTATCTGTTATGTAAAATTATATATACTGCAATGGAGGATGTATGGGCAAGTATGAACATCTAATAGTACGTAAGCCAATTAATGTTAATGAACTGCCTGATCATGATTTCAGCCAGGTCATTCCATACCCTGTACTCATGGGCAAAGAGCTGGTACCGGAAGCAAATGCATGGGCACTGTATTTATATATCAAAACAATAACACAGGAAATGAAAGATATTGCCATAAAGATGGATAGAGCAACCCCACATAAGCACGACTTTGATGAGATGTATTTAATGATTGGTGATGAAAAAGCAATCACCTTTGAGGTGATGCTGGGCGATGAGACATATCAGGTTTCAACTCCTGCAGCGGTGTATATCCCAAAAGGTACCGCACATGCAATACGCCCGGTTGATGCAACGGTTGGTGCCACAGGAGGCCTTATACCGGTGTGCCTTAATGGGCAATATATCACATTGCCTGTAGATAAGTGAGATATTATGAAACCACATGATGACATAAAGGCCATTTACACAAAGGCTATAGAAGCAGTTGATCCTTATACTGCGGTGCGTGCATCGCTGATAAGGGAGGGTAATACGCTGCGTGTGAAAGATGGCCATGTTTTTAACCTGTCAACAATAAAGAATATTTATGTAGTTGGAGCGGGCAAAGCAACTGCACCAATGGCAAAGGCAGTTGAGGATATTCTGGGCGATAGTATCACGCAAGGGGTCATTGCAGTAAAATACGGCTACCGTGAAAAGCTATCGCGTATTTTACTTCGTGAAGCAGCACATCCCGTGCCTGATGAAAATGGTCTGAAAGCATCGCAAGAGATAATTGACCTGCTTGGTAAAGCTGGTGAACATGATCTTGTAATATCATGCATTTCAGGTGGGGGCTCGGCGCTGTTGCCATATCCGGTGGAACCAATTACATTAGCTCAAAAGCAGGATTTGACTCAGAAGCTTTTAAAAAGCGGGGCTTCTATCAAGGAATTAAATATTGTACGCAAACATATCTCACGTACAAAAGGTGGCAACCTTGCGCTGGCAGCGTACCCTGCAACGGTAATAAACCTGATGATGTCGGATGTGGTGGGCGATGATATGGACATCATTGCATCAGGGCCATTTGTGCCTGATGAAAGTACCTATGCTGATGCTCTTTCCATATTGCAGCGGTATAAACTGACACACACAGTTGCGCCTTCAATATTGCATCATCTGGAAAAAGGTGTAAAAGGGGATATTCCTGAAACTCCAAAAGACGCGCACATATTTGAAAAGGTGCATAATAGTATAGTAGCGTCAAATATTATTGCATGCATGGCAGCATACAGCAAAGCATGTGAATTAGGCTATAATACTATCATTTTATCATCACGGATTGAAGGTGATACGGCAGAAGCGGCACATTTCCACAGTGCAATAGCCCACGAAATTATCAAAACTGGTAATCCGCTTAAAACACCTGCATGTATCATCAGTGGAGGAGAGACAACGGTTGTTGTGAAAGGCTCCGGGCTTGGAGGACGCAATATGGAGTTTGCAATGCAGATGGCGCCGTTGATTGAAAATTCATCAATTTTTGCAGCAAGTGTGGGAACTGACGGGACAGATGGGCCTACCGATGCTGCAGGTGCAGTTGCTGATGGCACTACTGTAAAAAAAGCTCAAAAGCGTGGATTAAACATAGATGAATATATTAATAATAATGATTCATACCATTTTTTTGAAGTATTGGGTGATTTAATCAAAACCGGGCCAACTAATACTAATGTGATGGATATTAGAATTATAATTGTATTATGAAGTACTTATCACCATTTATTCGTATAATGATGATTTGCGAACAAATGTTTAATTATGTACACCCCCGCCGTAGGCGGCAGGGGTGTACAAACTATATTATGTATAAAATACTCTTAAAGAATAATTTATGAAAAATTATTATTGATTAATAAAAAAAATACTTGCTAAAGAAAAGGCTGAGTAGTACACTTATTTTCAATTACGCTAATACTATATGCAGGGATGCTGATATATAATAAACGCTAATTTCAATTAAAGGAGTGATACAATGAAAAAGAAAAGTATGCTTTTTATTTTGGCAGTTGCATTAGTACTTTCACTACAATTTACACCTATGGTTAAAGCGCAGCAAGCGCAGCCAGCCGAAAAACAACAGTTCACAGAAGCAACACGTCCTGAAGAAAATTACCTGGCACGGTTTCATGCGCTGGAGCGTGTTGAATTTTTAAAGAAATCAAATTTAGACAAAATATATATGTTAAAAGTTATTGTAACAAATTTTAAAGATCAGGGTTGGGATAAAGACTATCAGGCAATTTATGAAGGCTACAAAAAAGGAATGGACTATTATTATAAACGCGACGTAATTTATGCTCAGGTGGAGCTGGAAAAGAACCGCAAGGACATTTATGAATTATACAAAAAAATAGCAGAAGTGTATAAACAGCGAACCCAGGCATTGCTCAACGAATGTGCCGGAAAGATCCTTGATCTGGATCTAGATGAGCGAAGCAGGTCAAATCCAGATAGGAATAAGGTTTTATTTAATAATATTGCTCGTCTGCGCATTGCATATGGCCAGTTTGATGATGGCCAGAATATGATGGATGACCATGTCTATGACACGGCAGTAAAACATTTCAGGGTAGCAAAAACGTATGCTATCCAGATCCTTGAAGACATTGACCCTGAAAATGCAAAAGGCAAATATGATTTAGACAAAGCTGATAATCTAAACAGGATATTGAATCCTCCTCAGCAGGCTAAATAAGTGCTGGTATAATTAAAACAAGGATACAACTAAAAGGCTGTCTTTACAAAGGCAGCCTTTTTTATGAAATTATATCGTATGTGATACTTGTTATTTTTGCATAAGTTGACCATGGTTTTAAATTGTGGTCATCCTGCTGCAGATGGATGGTCACACCATGTATTGTGGTTAAATTTTTTGGGAGAGTGTTAAAGTATAGAATGGCTTGGGCTGGTTGTTTGAAAAAATTTGCAATATATCTTGTAGTAAGTGCAATAACACTTTTTACATTCCAATCTTCAGTTATACAATTTGAATTCCCCATCTACCGCGTGGTGCTGGATCCAGGGCATGGTGGTAAGGCAATTATCCCCAAAGATGAGTATGGTGATAGATTTGACGTGCTTTCAATGAAATATCTGGATACATACCGTGAAGGTGCATCATATAAGGACTACTATGAGCATATCTATACCTATGCAATAGCTCAACGCGTTGAAGCATTATTACAGTTACTATCGCCTGATGGAAATTTTGAAAAATTTAATACAATACTTCAAAAATATACTGATAAGCCAGTAAAAAGAATATATATAAAAGTATTCATAAGCCGCGGTCCATCGCTCAATTCGCATCTTATTCACAAAGATCCCAACGCACCATACCGGCTGTTTGATTTTATAGGGAGCGATGGCATGCGTAAGGAAGGCAGGATAAGCTATATCAACAGCCTGCACCCGCACCTGGTGGTATCAATACATTTTGCTCTACATTCTTCGCCGTACTTTCGTGGTATGAATGCAGTCATTGCTGCTCCATACAGCATCTTATATAAGGGATTACAGTACCTTCAGGGAACCATTGCTGACAGATCTTTTTTTTATAACAGCAAGTATGCTGACTGGTTTACCGAAAATGAACATAAATCAGGATTTTACTGGTATTGCAATGATGTTGCATTGTATTTCACCGGTTATCGTATCAAAGATGATTATACCATTGATGCTAATGCATTCAGGGGTTATCGCTATAATATGGTTCAATGGGCTTACAACGACCCGCCTGGTTGGGCTCATAGTGCAAAACATCATCCGCCCCACACGCCATATGCCGACAATATAAAAGAATTTATACCACAAAATGCTTTCTTTGCACGAGAGCAGAGTATATACGAACAGTACCGCCGTGATGGGGGATTTGAGGGGTATGGTGGTGACAATCTCTATGCGTCAAATGAGATTATACGGTTTGTGCTGTACAATCTTTATTCAAAAGGTATCAGGCACAAAGATCAGCGGCTTGCTCCACCATATATATCAATATGGTCAGTGCCACTGCATATCAATGCAATTAATGCGTTTATTGAGTTTGGGTATCTGGCACGGCCATATACACGCACTATTATCAATAATCATTTAGATGATGTTGCTGAGGGCATTGCGGTGGGGATATATTCACTTTTTACCGGTGTAGAAGTTACCAAAAAGTACCCATTCACACCGTATGGAAAAAAGATTGACCTTGATAAGTATAGAATTGATAAAAGTAATGATTATTTTTCAATTGTGCGATAGTTTATTGTAATTGCAACTGGTATGTGATGAAAATATTTTGCAATGATATTCTGAATCTTTTATGGTTGCCGTGACTATTTTATTGATTCTGAGTTTTGTATTGTGATTTTTTTATTTTCATTGTCATTCTGAGCGATGCGAAGAATCTAAATGTAGTAACAATAGATTCTTCGGTCACTGTGTGACCTTAGAATGACGACTGTAGACTCTATTTACGGAGTATGTATGTGAAAAAAATAGGTCAAATCATCATAATACTTCTATATTTATCTACAGCTCATGCACAGGATGAAGTTAGCGAAAAATTTGTTGCTGCTGCCCGGAAAGTAAGTCCATCGGTGGTAAGCATTCAGGTATTTGTAGTTGAGAAGGGACATTACCGCAAGGTTGGCTATGCCTCAGGGACTATTGTTTCATCAAAGGGGTATGTTGTCACCAATTATCATGTTGTTTCAAAGGGTACAGTATATCAGATAAATTTAGCGGATGGCACAGAATGTGAAGTTGAATTGTTTTCTGATGGAAGCGCCTACAGGGTGGATGAAAAAACCGATATTGCATTGCTGAAAGTAAGGCATCCTGCCGGCATTCCATTGCAGGCAATAGAGTTTGAAGAGGAAAAGGTCTATCCCGGACAATGGGTGCTTGCAATCGGCAATCCTTTTGGGCTGCAACAATCAGTGACAGGTGGTATTGTGTCATCAGTGGGACGAAGTGATATTGGCTTTGCTGACATTGAAGACTATATACAGACTGATGTGCCTATTAATCCTGGTAATTCAGGCGGGCCCCTTGTGTCACTCAACGGAAAGCTTGTTGGCATTAATACCGCCATACGAACACAGACAGGCGGATACCAGGGAATAAGTTTTGCAATACCCGCTTCCATTGTTAAACAGGTGGTAAGCGAACTTATACAGTATGGCAGGGTAAGGCGTGGGTGGCTTGGCTTTCTGGTTCAGGAAAAATTTATAAAAGACGGCACCAACACGCAGGTTGAAGTTATATCGGTTGTTGATGGTTCGCCTGCTGCACGTGCTGGCATAGAGGTGGGCGATATTGTACGCAGGGTTGATGGTGTAACAATTAAGAAAATTTCTGACCTGGTAAAATCAATTCATTCAAAACAGGTTGGCTCATCTGTTGAATTGGTTATTGCAAGGGATGGGCAGCTTGTAACATATAATTTTGTGTTACAGGAAAAAACTAAAGGCAAAGAAAGTAACTACTGGCTCAACACATTGCAGTCAAGGTATGGAATTACAATAGATGATTCTCGCAGTGGTGTGGTTATTGTAGAGGTGCTCCAATTTGGGCAGGCATACAATGTGTTGAAAAAGGGTGATATCATACAGTCAATTGACGGCATGCGTATTGCATCAATACAGGACGTGATAGCACTGTTGAAAAAAAATAATGGAGTAATGGAATATTGTATTGTACTGCGATCCGGCAGGGCCATACGATGTTCCTTTAATGTACAGGAAGTTGAATGAATATGAAGTGGATATATAGTTTCTTCATATTGTGTGCGATAGTAACTGTGAATGCAACTGCTGATGAAGCAAAACAAGCCATATTGGATTCACAGTGGTATACTACGTTGCAAAATAGTGATGCGATTAAACGGTTACAGATACTTGATGCGCTGAAGGATAAGGTAGTGAAAGCTCAAGGTGTGGTTGTAAAAGTGGAGGAATCTAATCTTGTGAATTTGAAAAAGAAATACAGAATTATACTTTCTGCAAATCTTCCAAAAATAAATATCCTGTATTATTGCTATACCGATAAAGAAGATTATGCAGACCTTTTACAAGCAGGTGATATCTTTGAGTTTAGTGGTCAGTTTATCGTTGCAACACCGCTGAACACAAGAATAGATACTGTACTATGTGATATTATACTGGAAGATGGTGCTGTGCTGGTAAAATAGCAGATTACTCCCGATACACAGTGAAGATATAGTCCAGTATTGCAATCCTGTCAGAATCATCCAGTCCAACAAACGAAATTTCATAATTGCTACTGTTGCTACCTGTCACCTTTCCGGTTATATCTATATCTTTTGAGCCTAACAGCAGATGGCCTTTAACAAAATGTTCCGGTTTCATTGAAGTTTGAAGAAGTGCCTCCCTGTCGGTAAGCTCCACTATGGTCCCGGTATGCCATTGTATATCTTCGGTTGAAAAGCTTTTTGTGGTATTAATTGAAAATGTGAAGAAGGTAAAAGGAATATTGACCTTAGCCCTGAGGCACTGACGTGATGGATTGTGAACGATAGAATCTGTATGCTTCAGTAAAATTATAGGGAATGGTGAAGAAATCTTGCCCAGCACTGTAGTAGTAAAATCATATGAACCGTCAGGATAAGGCCATATATAGCATTCAATAGTTTCATTTTCCGGAATATACGAAAAAAAATCATCAGGTGATTTGCATATAAGAAACAAATCATTATTTTCAATTAAGGTAAGTAAGGCATATCCAAATCCTTTTTTGTATACTCGTATTGGAGTATTGGTTTTAATGTCGTTTGTTTTTGAGATATTTTTCATTATACGCTTTTCTCCTGAAGAACTGTAGATATAGTACAAATATTATAATACGATACTGATGATTCTTAAAAATTATTTTATAAACAATGAATGGTACACATCCTTGCTTTGGGTGTGTACTCTATTCCAGATAATGTTAATACATTTGTAAAAGCAGAATAAAAATACAAAAAAGGGTAATTATCGTCAAGGTTAAATTGTTCAGGATAAGTAAAATATCTGGCGAAAAAATATACGTGCCATATAAAAAAGTATTGAAAAAAAGTTGTTGCAAATTGTAGTATGTGCAAAAATAGTGGTAGTCCTTCTGTTGCACGCGAATGCAGTGCAGCTATTAATATCCATAGGGGGTAAAAATGAACAAATATGAATTAATAGTCATATTGCGACCTTCGGACAAGCTGGAATCATTAAAAGGAAAGGTTCGCGAAATATTAAAGAAAAATCAGGTTGTCATTGAGTCTGATGAGCCGTGGGGTATACGTGGTTTAGCGTATACTATCGATAAGGCAAATGATGGGTACTATGAATATTTTATTGCCCAGATAAATCCTGCATCGGTGAGCAATATTATTTCCGAATTCAGACTTCAGCCGGATATCCTCCGATATCTTTTTGTTAAATTACCAAAACTAAGCAAGACAGCGTAACGTATATGGCCGGTGATTTAAACAAGGTAATACTGGTTGGAAGAGTTGTAAAGGATCCTGAGTTGCGATACACCCCGGGAGGGGCTGCTGTTGTTTCATTTTCAGTGGCCAATAACAGGATTTATCTAAAGAATAACGAAAAGCAGGAAGTTGTTTCGTTCTTTAACTGCGTTGCGTGGGGCAAACTGGCTGAAACGGTTGCCAATTATTGTAAAAAAGGTCAGCAACTGGGATTGGAAGGAAGATTGCAGCAGCGATCATGGCAGGATAAAGAAGGTAACAAGCGTTCAACTGTGGAAATAGTTGTTGAATCGTTACAGTTTCTGGGTGGCAGGCCACAGGCTGATTCACAGGTTACTATCGAACAAGATGAACCTGTTGTTATGAATGCCGAACAGCCATTTGCTGATGACGAGATACCATTCTAAATATTTACATTAGATGTAAGGAGCACTATAATGAGTGAAGAAATTAAACATGATGAAACTATAGAAGCACAGGAAAATATTAATGCTCAGGAAATTAAACCGGAAACTGTAGTAGCACCTGAGGATGACGATAAGGTGCTGGCAACAGCTGTACAGGTGCAGCGAATACCAAAATTCAAGAAAAAAGTATGCCGCTTTTGCGAAGATACAAACCTTGCTATTGATTACAAAAATCCGGATTTACTGACCAGGTTTATTACAGACAGAGGTAAAATACTTCCGCGGCGTATTACGGGTACCTGTGCAAAGCATCAGCGCCATCTGGCACGTGCCATTAAGCGTGCCCGAATTATCGCATTATTGCCGTTTGTTGTAAAATAATGTGTATACTGTAACATTGTGGAACTACTGCTTCATTTTGTTCTTGGTATAGCGTTAAGCGTAGTTGTAGCGATGCTGGTGTACAGGCTACAATTACGCTGGATTGCGGTAGCAATAATTATTATTGCAACAGCCAGCTATATAGCGCTATCGTACCTTTATAGTGAAATGATAGGCATTCAATTTGTTATAGCTGGTGCAGTTTTTGGCTATACGGCACATCGGTTTTCATTTCAGCGGTATTTTATAGCCAGTGTCCTGATATTGTGGTGTGCGCTACTTATTGTGTACTATCTCCAGTACCATCTGAAAGGGATAGATGTGGTTGCAGACAACCAGAAGATGATTCAGCAGATGATTGAGGTGTCATCGCTTGGTGCTGCAGAAAAGTCGGTAATGCTGCAACAACTTGAAGACTTTGTGCCAACAATGCGTATTCTTATACCGTTTTCATATTTTTTTAGTGCAATTGTTATTTCCCTTTTTATGTATGTGCTTGTGTACGCCTTTTTTATGCGATTTAAATTATTGCAAAATTCTGATAGTAAATTTGCTTTATTTCGTGTTGATGAGTGGATTGTTTTTTTGCTCATTGCAAGCTGGGCCATTGTGCTGTTTGGCACAAGTGGCCATGTAATCTGGGCTGTAGCGTTAAATATTGGGCTCTCTCTGTGTGTGGTATACACCATACAGGGATTGTCCATAATAAGCTTTTATTTTGAGAAGAAAAAGTGGCCTAAACTTTACGGAATAGTACTGTTATTTGTGGGCATACTGTTGGGGTTTCAGGTACTCTTTTTTATACTAACGATGCTTTTGGGTTTGGGCATCATAGATTTCTGGATGAATTTTAGAAAGATTGTTTAATTTTTTTTCAAAGGAGTTTGACTATGAAAGTCATATTACAGAAGGATATTCCAAATCTTGGTGAAGCAGGCGATGTAAAAGATGTTGCAGAAGGATATGCACGCAATTACCTTTTACCCAAGAAACTTGTTATCCCTTATAATGAATCAAGTGCAAAAGCAATAGAACATCAAAAGAAGCTTGTAAAGATAAAGAAGGAAAAACGCAAAAAAGAAGGACAGAAACTTGTTGAAGCGCTTTCCAATGTTGCACTCACAATTGGCGCACAGGTGGGCGAAGAGGATAAACTGTTTGGTTCAGTTACTGCAATTGATATAGCCCAGAAGCTGGTGGAAATGGGTTTTGCAATCGATAAAAGAAAAATAATACTGCCCGAGCCTATAAAGAAGGCAGGGGAACATGAAGTAAAGATTAAATTAGAAGAAGGATTATCTGCAACCATTAAGGTCAATGTGGTGAAGGAGTAATAGCATGCTTGATGCTGGCATGCCCCCTCATGACATTGAGGCCGAAGCTGCGTGCTTATCTTCTATATTACTGAGCAAAGATGCCTTATTAAAGGTTATTGAAATCCTCCAGGTGGAGGATTTCTATATTGATGCCCATAGAATGATTTATGAGGCTATCAGGGAATTAGAGATAAAAGCCATACCAATTGACCTTATTACAATAAAACAGCGACTGATTGACAAAAAGCAGTTTGAAAAGGTTGGCGGCGACCCTGCGCTGGTTAACATATACCGCACGGTTTCAACCTCTGCAAATGCTGAGTTTTACGCCAATAGAGTTAAGGAATTAAGCCTGCGGCGAAAGCTTATTGAAACCTGTACTTCAATAGCTGAAAAATCATACGATACCACGCTTGACACAAAAGTACTTCTTGATGATGCTGAAAAGGATATATTCCTTATTACGCAGCGACGCATAACAAGCGATTTTGAAAGCCTGGCAAGCGTTCTAAAGCTGACGCTTGAAGACATAGGCCACATGTACGAAACAAAAAGGCCTGTAACCGGTATAGCAAGCGGGTTTACGGATCTTGATGCCATGCTGACTGGTTTCCATGAATCCGAGCTTATCATAATTGCCGCCCGCCCCTCTATGGGGAAAACTGCACTTGCACTGAATATTGCCAATCATGTTGCTCTCCGCGAAAAGCAGCCAACATTATTCTTTTCGCTTGAAATGCCTGCAACGCAGCTTGCAACCCGTATACTATGTATTGAATCGATGATTGACATGCAGCATGTACGAACCGGACAGATCAGCAGTGATCAGCTACGAAAGCTCATTGAGGTTTCCGGGAGGTTAGAGAAATCCCCCATGTATATAGATGACACCCCGGGATTGAGTATATTTGAACTCAGGGCCAAGGCGCGGCGTTTTGCTCAGAAACAGAGGGTTGGCCTTATTATAGTTGATTATCTTCAGCTTATTGTTTCTAATAACCGGCTTGAACGTCATCAACAGATAGCTGAAATCAGCAATGCATTAAAACAGCTGGCGCGTGAGTTATCAGTACCGGTTATAGCGCTTTCACAGCTGTCGCGTGCGGTTGAATCACGCGCCGATCAGAAGCCGCAGTTATCCGATCTTCGTGAATCAGGAGCAATTGAACAGGATGCCGACGTTGTGTTATTTATATACCGCGAGGAAAAAGTAAAAAAAGAAACAGAACGCATCGGCATAGCCGATATTATAGTTGCAAAACAGCGAAATGGTCCAACAGGAACTATTGAGTTAAGGTTCTGGGACAAGTACATGAAATTTGGAAATGTTGAAAGATTCCGTGAAGACTGATATGAATGGCACAGATATATCACTACCACGTTGGCTTATTCAGTTTCTTGAATCAGTAGGCAAACATTCACTCTTTTTTACTCACACAGTGAAGTGGATTTTTAAGCCGCCATTTGATGCAAAAAATATCTTAACACAGATGCTTGAAATAGGATACAAGTCCTTACCGGTAACCTGTATCACGCTCTTTTTTACCGGTATGGTCATGGCATTGCAGATTGGCAAAGCCATGGATTCTCTGATGTCAGGTTCTTCGGTATTTATTGGCAGTGCTGTGTCAATTGCAATGTTCAGGGAGCTATGCCCGGTGCTTACTGCGCTGCTTTTATCTGGCAGGGTTGGCTCATCTATAGCTGCTGAAATTGGCACTATGCGTGTTACTGAGCAGATTGATGCGCTTATCACACTTGATGCTAATCCCATACAGTATCTATCGGTACCGCGATTTTTAGCTTGCCTGATTATGACGCCGGTGCTTGTTGTAATTACAGATGTTGTTGGTTCACTGGGTGGAGCATTCATAGCCTATTTTAATTTAGGTATAACTATCGACAAATATATTGAAAATGTTTTTAACTATTTAGGTGTGATGGACTTTTTGACGGGTATTTTTAAATCAGTGTTCTTTGGTATTGAGATTGCAATTATTGCCTGTTATCAGGGATTTAATACATCGGGTGGTGCAGAAGGTGTTGGCAAGGCTACCATACGGGCTGTTGTTGCATCATCCATGACCATTCTTATTTCGGATTATTTCCTTACATATCTTTTGCAATTTATTGAATAAAAGAAGAAATAGTGCCTATGAGACAGCTTAAAAAAAGAAAAGAGGAGTTTATTAAGATTTTACAGAAAAATAAAATTCCTAAAAAAGTAATTGATGCGTTTGCAGCAGTCAATCAGGAGGATTTTTTTGATGAAATTTATGAAGATAGATTATATGGTCTTGAACCTATACCGATTGGTCGCGGTGAAACCAGCGATGAACCGCTTGCGCTTGCCCGCATGATACACTACTGCGGCATAAAGAAAGATTTTCATGTGCTTGAGATTGGTACCGGTTCAGGGTATTCAACTGCAGTGCTTGCACAGCTTGCAAAATCAGTAACCACAATTGAAATAGACGAAACGTTAGCAGTGCGTGCCAAAGAGCGCTTTAAAAAGTTGGGACTATCACATATCCGTATTTTTGCCGGCGATGGTACTGAGATTGATGATTCGTTAGGTTTGTATGATGGCGTTATAGTACTGGCAGGCTGCAGAAAACGGCCATTGCTGCTTTTACATGTGGCCAAACCTGATAGCATGATAGTGTTCCCAATGGGTCCTGCGCATCAACAGCAGATTGCACTTTTGCTTAATCACAGGGATGACAGTGTTGAAGGCCTGTATCCGGTTGTGTTTAAGGAATTCTGCAGTTTCATGCCCATCATTGGCATGTATGGTTAGTAGTCACATTTTTTAAATGTCTGATCTCTTTTTCTTATCGGGGTCTTCATCAGGCTTGTAGCAATAACGGCATCCATAGATTAAAATTTTGGTACTATCCTTTACAACTTTTGAAGCATACAGCGCTTCGTATCGGGTTAGTTTTGATCCGCATACCGGGCATGTCCTTTCTTTTAAATGAACTTCATTTGTTGAGTGCGATATGATGCGTTGTTTTTCTATAATTGGTTTTTTTGCTGATTGTGTATGGTCAGGTTTTGCACGGCGTTCTTTTATAGTATGGTAAAGCGATAGTAAATATAGAAAAACTGCAATGCCTGTACCAAATGACAGAATATAAAAAATTGTTTCGATCATCGCTGCGCCCGTTTTGTAATGAAGTTTACCATAATTGTTTCTGCAACAGGTGGTTTTAGTGTATAATCGCCCACAATATCAACTATTGCAAGACCACATTGTACAATAAGTGGTACTATTTCATCAACAGTATATATGCGCTGAAGGTGTTCTTCCACAAGTTTTTTTTTATTTGTAGTAAATGTCAATCGGGAATATAAGATTTTTGAGTGTGCATCATATTGATTGTACCACTGTATATCTGTGCCTTTAATGTGATACGTAAGTAGCTTATTATGAAAATTCTTTTTGATATTATACTCTGTGGTAAGGTCAAACAGGAATATGCTGTCACTGCCCATACAGCTGTGCACACAGCGTAATGCGTGCACAAATTCATCGTAATTAAGAATATAGTTGAATGTATCGTGAACAGAAAAAATAAAATCTATTGTTTTTGATAGCGCAAAATGTGTGATGTCACCACAGAATACATGATAGTTTTTATAAGCACGTAACTTTGCAATTCGTAACATTGCAAGCGACTTATCCATGCCATATATTTCATAATCATCCTTGGAAAACTTTGGCCCAAACTTGCCGGTACCACATCCCAATTCCAGCACTGTTCGCGGATTATTGATGTATGTACACATTATCATTCTAAGATAGTGATACCATGTGGTGTAATCCACATGTGTGAGCATATAATCATAATATGGTGCAAGGTAATGGTATGGTTTCATTGTACAAATTATTCCTTAAAAATTATATTATACATTATTAAGTATGACACTCGCCGCCTTTGTCGGCAAGTGTCATATTATTTCATATAAATTAATACATCATGGTTCAGGTAATGTCATTGTATTTTTCTGTTCAATCGATTAATTCTATGGGTAAAGCGCGCGGTGTAGCGCTGGGTGAGTTCATTGCACTCCGAGAGTGAATTAATAGTAACTATCGCCAGATTACAATATTGTAGTGCCCTGTGATAATCTTTGACTTTATGCTCATAGTGTTTTGCCAGTTCTTCAAGTGAAAACAAATTTATATTCTTTTCCCAGAATGATAGGACTTTGTCAATATGGCCAAGGCGCTTTAATGCTGTGGAATATTTTTTAAATAGCGAATGGTCATTGTCAAGCAGTGCATGCCCTGCGTACTCAATAAGTTCAACAAAAGTGTGAATGTTTCGCGAATATAGATGTTTTGCAATATTTTTATAAAGGTGTGCAGGTACCTTCCCAAATTGTTTTGTGTGGATGAGCTGATACAGCGAGTTAAAAAAAACAAGCAAAAGAACCATTGATGTAATGTCAATGCGGTTGTGTTCAATAACAGCACCAAGGCGCGGGTCAAAGCCGGTTTGCTGATAGGTAAAATACACGTCAGGAATCTGATAGCCGGGTATATCGTCAGTGCGGGTAATCCCGAGTAGTAGCTCTTCAAGCGATTTTAATGAGCAGCTGGCATAGATTGATTTGAATATTGAGCGCGCAGGTTTAAGTAAATCTATCACCGGCATGGTAACAGGAAAGCCCTGAATGCGGTTCATCCGGTACCTGGTTTTTATTATAGGAATATCAAATGTTTTGCCATTGAATGTTACAATGGTTTTGAATTTGTTGAGCACTTCCTGGCAGTGAAAGAGCACTGCAGGTTCATCGCTGTAGTGCTGCATAAAAATTTGTTCAACGGTAAACGTAGTGCCACTGAAATATCCCAATCCAATAAGGAATGCGTAATTGCCGGTACCGCTGGTGAGAGATGTAGTTTCTATATCAAAAAAGACACACCGGTCAAGGGTAACGGTATCGATGTGATGCATGGTGCAGTAGGCGGAAATATCGGTGTGTGAATCATCGATATGTAATGATGAGATGTCATAGTGCTGCACAAACGTGATGGTGTGGCCATACGGTGTGGCAATGGATCTTGCTCCTGCATCCTTTATCCAGGAACTATCGGTTACAGGTGTACCGGTGTCAGTGTAATATATGTTGAGTTTGTCCTTCAGATTCATGATGTAATGTTTCAAGTAGTGCTATCACTTTGTCTTTCACGCCTTCTTTTGTTATCATTGGACCAATGCAGGCAGGGCAGCCTTTGGTACATGTGCATGATGCTATTGCCTGTTTTGACGCTTGTGCTATCAGCCCAAAGATGTGGTATATCCTTTCGGATATGCCAACGCCACCGGGGATGGCATCGTACATGAAGATTGTTGGCTTATTGGTAAAGTGTGAACGGTTTTCGAATACCACGCGTATATCCGCGTAATCGGACAAAGTATACAGTGGTGCGATGTTTCGTAAGATGTATGACAGCCCCAAAAATACCTCGCCAGCTTCTTCGCGTTCCATGGTGCGTACGGCTTCATCGTTGAAGCTACACCACATGGATGTTGAATGCATTTCCAGTTCGGGAAGGTTAATCTTGCCCCAGCCAACGTTTTCATGTGTACCAAATTTTATCTTTTTAAACATCACCGCTTTGGTGCGTACGTTCACTTCGCCCAGAGCTAATGTTGCAATTGATAGTGGTTTTGACTCAAATTCTTCAAGCACATGGATATCAGTCTTTTCCTGTGCATCAGTGTAGTAATCTGATTCCACCTCATGGCAATAGGCAATTCTGCGTTCCCAGTCTAATTTATCAATATAATATTGCTGCCCCTGATGAATATAGATAGCATCATCGTGTATCAGGGTTGGCGCTGAAGGCAGATCAATCTGGCCAATAACCTGTGCATGATTATCGTTATGAACTATCACCACATTATCATGCGAAGCGCTGCGCAATGATATATCATTTGCCGGATAGATATCGCTCATCCAGTGATATGTGCCACTGGATTCTTTTACAATATTCTTCTGTGCCAGGTATTCTAACATCTGGCGTGTGGTGCTGTGATGGGGAGTAAATCGTTCATCACTTCCAAAGGGAATCTCAAACGCGGCACATTTGATGTGATCCATCAGGATGAGCAGGTTATCTGGATTTATGTTTGCTGTTTCCGGATTGTTTTCAAATACAAAATGCGGATTGTGTGCAATGTACTGATCAAGTGGCGAGCTTGTGGCAATCATAATTGCAATAGAGTCAGTTCCTCGCCTGCCTGCACGCCCTGACTGCTGTTGCAGTGAAGCAATTGAACCGGGATAACCTGTTGAGATGGCACAATCCAGCATGCCAATGTCAATGCCTAACTCAAGCGCATTGGTGGACACAACCGCATGTATCTTTTTTTCACGCAGGCCCTTTTCAATGTGTCTTCGTTCGTTGGGCAGATAGCCGCCACGATACGCAGCAATGGAAAATCCTGCACACTGCTCTTTTAAATACGTAGCGATTATCTCAACGCGAAGGCGGCTTCGGCAAAAAATTATTGTTGAGATATTGTTCTTCACACACAGCGCGCCAACCTTTGCAGATTCCTTCACTGCAGAAGCACGTATTCCTAACGCCCGCTCAACCACGGGTGGATTATATATCACAAAATGTTTTTTGCCGCGTGGAGCACCGTTGTTATCGATAACAGTAAAAGGTAATTCAAAAAGTTTTTCAGCAAGTTCCTTTGGATTGGCGATAGTAGCTGAGCAGCAGATAAACTGCGGATTACTGCCATAAAATCTGCAGATGCGCTTTAGCCTGCGTATGAGATTGGCAAAATGGCTGCCAAAGACTCCCTTGTAGGTATGGATTTCATCAACAACAACGTACGTAAGATTTTCAAATAGCTTAACCCATATAGTGTGATGCGGCAGAATACCTGAGTGCAGCATATCGGGATTGGTGATGACAATATTGCCAGCGGTCCTAACAGATTTGCGGGCTGATTGTGGTGTATCGCCATCAAAGGTAAATGTTTTAATAGATAATTCAGTGAGCTTCATAATCTCCTGAAGTTCAGAAAGCTGATCCTGTGACAAAGCCTTTGTGGGGAAAAGATACAGAGCCCGTGCATCCGGATGCTGTGCCATAAAGTTAAGCACGGGTAGGTTATAGCATAATGTTTTACCTGACGCAGTGGGTGTGACCACCACAATGTTTTCTTTTTTCTGTACTGCATCATACGCTGCACGCTGATGGCTATAGAGCTTTTCTATACCGCGCTTTGCATATACATCACGTATGCGCGGGTCTATGTCATCCGGATACGGTGCCAGTACTGCTTCTTTAGCAGGGATAGTATACCATGCTGCAACCTGCTTCATAAAGGGCTGGTAGTTTTTTAGATATTCAATGAACTGTTCAATAGTCATAGGTTCTTTGCACTCACACGATATTTTGTTACAATCATATCAGGTTGATACGAGCGCTTTGCAAATCTAAGTGGTTCCAATCCTAAATCCTGTTCAAAATTAAAATATTTATAGTGTGCTGGCAACGCTTTTGCGCAATGATTATACAGATACTGGTAAATCCCTTTATAATCCTTTATTGCTTTTGCAAAATGGATTGCAAACATATCATCAGTGATTGCTTCACCAATTATGAACGCTGCGGGCTTTTCGTCAACATAATATATGCTGCCACAAAGACTAAGTTCGTCAAGCAACATACAGGCTTCAATGCAGGCAGCAATATCAGCATCGTTTCCGTACTCTTTTTGCCACGCCTCAACGATACGCAGTGCATCATGTACATTTTCACCTGTTAATGGCAATACTTCAACGGTATACCTGGAACTAAACTGATACAAGAGATTTCTTTTGCCATGCAATTTTTTCCCTGGATATGATGCCAGTTTTTCTTTTGTATACACGTAGTCTGAATCACCATCATTATATGTATATGTAAAGCCTTTACTGGTAAAAAAATGCAAGCAGTCATGGTGAATGGGGAAAAGGCACATGTCGGGCTGTAACAGTGTGATGAGTGTATTGGCATACTCCTCATCTAATGGCATGACGGGCATGATGTAGCGTACACCGTCGTATGTTGTGCCTTTGATAGCTATAGTATCACCGGTAATAACAGTGTACGTGTGGGCTGAGCGAAAAAGGTACAGATTTGCAAATGAATACTCGGATATGGGGAGTTTTACTTTTTGCAATAAGGGCTGTAAAATAGTTTTGTGCGATAGTTCTAACGATTGTTCCTGTATATCCATGGGATGCACTAATAGCTATGTATAATTGAAATTCAACTACTTTTTATCATTGTGTTGTAATTATTTCTTGCATTATTATAAGTTTTATTGTAATTATATGGACAAATCACGATTTATTCCTTAAATAAAATTTGTGAACATAATACACATAGTGTACATCCCCACCGCCTTCGGCAGCGGGGATGTACACCGTTTTATTAACAAAATATTTTTAAGGAATTATTAATGTGGACAAATAATACATAGTGTAATATGCAAACTGTGTAGTTACAATAATACGGACTATTTGCTATTGGGGTTAGGGTATACGTTATGATACAATTTCAACAGATGTTACAGGTTTCTCAGATTTTTCCCGCCACCTTCTGTGCTGGTGTTTTATTCTTTGGCATGTTGATGTACATCATAATGTATATAAAATCTAAAGACACGCTACATTTATCCATGATGATTATAGGCATTGCAGGATTTACATTTGTATTCAGCGAGTCGATGATACTTATTATGGGGTGGATTCTAAAGCCTGATATCGGTATGCAGTTTCACCGCATTGAACAGATAGGTGCAAGTTTACTCATTTTTGGAATCCCTTACTTCATGCAGCAGATGCTGGATATGACACCTACATGGAAAAAGATTAATACCACACTCTACAGAATAATGATGGGTATTACCGTATTGATTGTTGTTATTGCATTTATATATCCTGATGTATTTGTTTCGGTAACACAGCATCGTCATGACTGGTTGTTGCGGCAGGCTGATCATGGTCGTGGAGTTGAAGGCCCCTTATACATTGTGCGTGATGGTATACTGGCTTTGTTAATTCTGTATGCGTTTTTCAGCTTTATTATTGATATGACCATTCATAAACGTCTGAAATATCTCTTAATGTCATTTATCGGGTTGCTGTTAGCAATTTATGGCGCAGTGATTGATGTTATAAGTGTCTATACAGGCCAGTTTTATGATTTTACTCCACAACTACGGTATGCACGTTTTGTTGTTGGAATAACTCTTTTCATCTTACTATCAATGGGAGCGGTATTAAGGAAATATTTTGATATTGCCAGGGAAACTGAAATTCTGCAAAAGAAAATGGCAAAGGATGCGGAGATAAACAAAAAACAGAATGATTTTATTAAACACACCCTCAGAATAAATTCGGGACAACTGTATTCATTTTCAGAACAGCTTTTACAAATACTATCAGGCTTTATGCAAAATTCTCAGGATCAGGCTGCAGCAATAGAAGAAGTGTCTGCATCGGTTGAGCAGATATCTGCAGGGACAGAAAATGTGAAGTCCAGCACTGACCATCAATTTAATGGGATAGAATCATTATCAAAAATAATGAATGCCACAAGTGAAATTATGAAAGAAATGGTAACGCTTACTCAGGAAGCGTTACATAAAATGCACGATATCTCTGTTAATGCAAAATCTGGAGAGGCATCACTTTCGTTGATGAATGAAACAATGAATAGCATAGGGAAAAGTTCTGGCGAAATAACCGGGATTATTGCGATTATTAATGATATTTCTGATAAGATAAATCTTTTGTCACTGAATGCAGCTATTGAAGCAGCACGTGCAGGAGATTATGGCAGGGGATTTGCTGTTGTTGCCGATGAAATTTCTAAGTTAGCTGACCAGACCGCAACCAGTATTAAAACCATTGGTGCCCTTATAGTAAATAATGACCATGAGATCAGGACAGGGATACAAAATGTTGCACAGGTTATCAACACCATCAATATTATAATCAAAGATATTGATGTCATTGTGAATCAAATAACAGCACTATCTGATACGGTTGCGCGACAGGCCAGGGAAAATGCCATAGCGTTTGAAAGTGTTGAATCGGTACGGTTACAATCAGAACAGATAAAAATGGCAATGGATGAGCAGAAGAGAGCTATCGATGAGATATCAAACACCATCGGAGCAATTAATGAACTGGCACAGAAGAATGCTGCCAGGGGACTGGATATTACTGAAACAGCAAAAAAGCTGGTTGACAATGTAAACTCAATGAATAAAGAAATAGAAGAATTTCAGGTGTAAAAATATTATATTACAATCGCGTGATGTCACTTTTTGGATACATAAGGTCAATAATATCTTTATATTTATCATGAATCTGGCTTCGTCTGAATTTGAAAGTTGGAGTCAGTTCACCAGTTTTTACTGAAAAGTCGTGGGCAAGCAAAGTAAATTTTTTTATTTGCTCATACGGAGGCAGGCCCTGACAGATTTCATTAATCCTGGTTTTATATAATGTCTGAACCTGTGGATGTGAAACCAGTTCATCATCAGTTTTATACGAAATTCCATGTTCGCGTGCATATTGACGCAAAAGGTGAAAATTGGGAACAATGAGTGCAGATAAGTATTTTCGTCTGTCACCTACCACGCATATATAATTTATTAAAGGTTCTGACTCAAATTTTCTTTCAATATTCAATGGGACAATATTTTTACCCTGTGAAGTAATGATTATATCTTTCAGCCTTCCGGTAATACGTAAATAGCCGTCTTCATCTATAATACCTATATCACCTGATCTGAAATACCCATCAGGTGTAAAAATTTCTTCTCTTTCTTCAGGGGTCATTCTGTTATAACCTTTAAATACCATTGGGCCTTTGATAAGGATCTCGCCTTCATCGGAAATTTTAATCTCTGCACCGGGAATAGGGCATCCAACGGATCCCGGTTTATTTTTTTCAATACGATTGATAGTAACAACAGGAGATGTTTCGGTTAAACCATAACCTTCTATAATAGGCAATCCAATCCCACCAAAAAAGTATGCAACATCCAGCGGTAGAGGAGCACCACCAGAAAAAAGGAGTCGGACCTGTTGCATATGCATCAACTTGCGTATGCTTTTTTTAATTGGCGATAGTATTCTGTTAATTATCTCAGCACCTTTAGGCACTACATTGCCTGAAGATTGTGCTACGTAACATTCCCTTCCAACGTGTATTGCCGTTATGTATATGAATTTTTTTATTGGGTTAAACCGCCGAATGGTGTGAATGGTGCTAATATATAATTTTTCATACATTCGTGGAACAGTTGCGATAACCGTTGGTTTTATTTCTATCATATTACGATAGATTTCTTCGCTTTCAAATGTTGTTGAAATTGCAGTAGGAGCACCGGTAAAGGCACTGATTAAAAGATCTGCTGAAAAGCCATATATATGACTAAAAGGCAGATGGGCCAGACGAATATCTTTATCAGTAAAATTAAACATTGGTATAACAACTCTTTGCGAAAGAAGGTTGTTGTGACTAAGTAATGCGCCACGTGGTTCTCCACTTGTACCGGGTGTGTAGATAAGTGCTGCATTGTCCTCAGGATCTATTTGAGGTATTATGGTATTCACGTGTGCATAGTTGGATTTAGTTTGGCCTAATTGTAATAGCTCATCAATAGTGATAAGCTGATCATGTCGGGTGTGTGAATCAAAATAGGTAATTAATCTTCGAAGAGGAGATTGAATCTTATTTAATATTGCAAATCCTTTCTGAAACTGAGCAACATCGCCAACAAAAAGAATCTTACAACCCGAATCACGTAATATATCTTCCAGTTCATCCTGTACGATAGTTGGGTATATAGGCATAACAATGCCACCCAATGACATGGCAGCAAAAACTGTTGCAGCATAATACAGATTGTTTCTGCTGAAGATTCCTATGGTACTGCCTTTTTCTACACCAAAATCTATAAGTGCTGAAGCAATATTATACTGGATATTTAAAAATTCTTTTCCGCTTATTGGTACAAATTTATCAGTTAATTCTTTATTAAAATTTTTTGCATAAAACACGGGTTTATTGAGATGTTGTAAATAAGAATGTATTTCTATTGCTGCTATATTTTTCTGTGTATATTCTAACTTTTGAATTAATTCTATTAGATCCATGGTGTACTCCATATAATGCATTATATCGCAGCACTATACTACATTCTTTTAAAATCACCTGTAACTAAATATACGCCACATATACTCATACTCATTTAAACAAATGCAGTACTTGCAGATCAACTATCGCCATGAGTGTGGTGCATACAATGTGCTTTTTTAAACACTGACCACAACTTACAAATTAACTATCGCCCAAAGTATGGCACTTACGCTCCCTTGCTCTTAAACTCGTGCTATAATTGAAAATCATGCAATAAGTAGTATATTTATACATATAGTTTTGCGTCAACAAAATATGAAATCTTTTGTTAATTATTTTACAATAGTTTATACATTATTGCTATTTATGCCTGAATGTTTTTATATGAACAAAATATGGATTAAATATACATTAACCTGTGTTATCAGAAATATACACCTTATTATTTATAAAATAATTTCAAAATATAAAACTCTTGACTACAGTTATAATATTTTTTTAGTGTACACAACAGGGGAAAATATATGAAAACTGCCAGCATACCCGAGTTAATTGAAGATATTCGCAATGGAAAGATGATTATCCTTGTTGATAATGAGGACAGGGAAAATGAAGGAGACCTTATTGTTGCAGCACAATATTGCACACCTGATAAAATAAATTTTATGGCAACTCATGGCAAAGGTCTGATATGTATTGCAATGACCCAGGATAGATTGCAGGAGTTAGGCTTGCCATTGATGGTGCCTGAAAATTCTGATAAATTTTGTACGGCATTTACTGTTTCTGTTGATGCTAAAGAAGGAACAACAACCGGTATATCTGCATATGACAGAGCAAAAACTGTGCAGGTATTGATTGATCCACGGACAAAGCCCCAGGATTTAAATAAACCAGGCCATATTTTCCCGCTTGCTGCAAAGAAGGGGGGGGTGCTGGTGCGAGCAGGGCATACTGAAGGATCACTTGACTTAACACGTTTGGCAGGACTTTATCCTGCTGCGGTGATGTGTGAAATATTAAATGATGATGGTACCATGGCGCGCCGACCGGATTTAGATAAATTTGCCGAGAAGCATAATCTTAAAATTGGTACCATAGAGGATTTAATTAAATTCAGGCAGCATAAAGAACGGCTTGTGCGCCGGGTTTCAGAAGCACATTTGCCAACCGAATATGGCGATTTTACTATCATAGCGTATGAAACTGAAGTGGATGATGCAACACATGTTGCCATTGTAAAAGGAGAAGTGGATGGAAGGCAAAATGTTCTTGTGCGTGTCCATTCAGAATGTTTGACCGGTGATGTATTTGGTTCACATCGATGTGATTGCGGGTCACAATTGCATCAGGCATTGCGTATGATTGAAAAAGAAGGCTTAGGAGTATTGTTGTATATGCGCCAGGAAGGGCGTGGAATTGGTTTAAGCAATAAGCTCAAAGCATATCATCTGCAGGAGCAGGGATATGATACCGTTGAGGCTAATCTAAAGTTAGGATTCCCTGCCGACTTGCGTGATTATGGGATTGGTGCGCAGATACTTGTTGATCTGGGATTGTCAACTATCCGTTTAATGACAAATAACCCAAAGAAAGTGATAGGTCTTGAAGGATATGGGCTTACCATTGTGGAAAGGGTTCCTATAGAAATACAGCCAGTAAAAGAAAACTATCATTATTTAAAAACAAAGAAAGATAAAATGGGGCATCTGATACTTCAATCTCCAGAGGAAAAGAAGTCTTGAAAAATGGTCAGCCACCTACAATAGTTGTTGTTGATGATGATGAAGTGATTCGTTACAGCCTGCAGAAAAAGCTTTCACGATTGGGTTATAATATCATTTCACTGAGTAAAGCCGAGGATGCACTTTTTTTGCTGAAAAATGATGAGCGTGATATAGACCTGATCATAACTGATATTAAGCTACGCAAAATGGATGGCATTGAGTTATTGAGGCATATCAATTCCAGTGAAAATCCTGTTCCAACGCTCATTATAACTGGTCAGGGCAATATTGAAGATGCCATCAAAGCGTTGCGGTACGGAGCAATAGATTTTATTCGTAAGCCTTTTGATATTAATGAGGTTGCTTCAATTGTGAGAAATATCCTGCGCAGGAAGCAACAGCATAGCCTGGAAAACAGGTTGGGAGAATATATTGTACATGATCAGAGAACGCTATCCATACCGGTTGATGAAACCATAGCCGAAATCGTTGCGTATGAATTAACAAAACATCTTCCGTATGCAGGATTCTGCAATAGGTCAACAGCTGAAAATATTTCCATGGCTCTTCTGGAAGCACTTTCTAATGCAATGTATCATGGCAATCTGGAAATACCGTCTGAGGTGCGTGAAGAACAGGGTATGAAAGGGTTTAATGATGAAATACAGAAGCGGTTGCAGGATCCGCAATACAATCACAGAAAAGTAACTATTAATTATTGTTACACCGGTGATTTTGTGGAATACATTGTTGAAGATGAAGGAAAAGGTTTTGATTTTACCAATATAGCCGATCCCAGGGATCCGGAAAACTTTTTAAAAAATAGCGGGCGCGGCCTTTTTATTATTCAAGTACACATGGATGAGGTTGCCTGGGATAAAGGCGGAAGGCAAATAAGGATGCGTAAATACAGGACAATGCAGTGAGGAGGAAATAATGTACTATACCATACAGTGGGATGAAACAGCTGTTTCAATGTTAGATCAAAGGATGTTGCCAGTACAGGAGGTATACAGGCATTATACAAACTACCATGATGTGGCTGATGCAATACGTTCGATGGTGGTAAGGGGTGCTCCTGCAATTGGTATAGCTGCAGCAATGGGTATAGCACTGGCTGCTGTGAAAAGTAAGACAGGGGCTATAAACGATTTTAAATCCGAGATGCTTCGGGTATGTCAGCTTTTTGCGTCAACACGGCCAACTGCGGTTAACCTTTTCTGGGCAATTAACAGGATGAAAAATATAATTGAAAGAGCAGAAGACGTTGAGAAATGCAAAAATGAGCTGGTAAGTGAAGCAAAAAAAATTCATCAGGAAGATATTGAGATAAATAAAAAAATAGGAGAATATGGCCATAAATATATTGAAGATGGCTTTACAGTAATGACCTACTGTAATGCAGGAGCACTGGCTACAGGTGGGTATGGTACTGCATTGGGTGTGATTCGCAGTGCTGTTGAGCATGGAAAGCAAATAAAAGTATATGCATGCGAAACAAGGCCCTATCTGCAAGGTGCCCGTATTACTGCGTGGGAACTTTTTAAGGATGGCATTGATACCACTCTTATCTGTGATAATATGGCAGGCCATTTTATGAAGAAAGGCGAAATACACTGTGTTATTGTGGGTGCTGACCGCATTGCAGCCAACGGCGATACAGCTAATAAGATTGGAACCTATACAATGTCAATACTGGCAAAAGTACACTCAATACCATTTTACGTTGCGGCTCCACTTTCAACCCTGGATCCAGATACTCCTGATGGCAACAGTATCGTTATCGAAGAGCGGAATATAGATGAGGTTGCCTATATACAGGGAGTGCAGATAGCTCCTGAAGGAATATTCATAAAAAACCCGGCATTTGACGTTACACCGGCAGAAAATATTACCGCCATCATCACCGAGCATGGTGTAATTGAAAATCCGGCTGCAACAGGTATTGCGTCTCTTTTTGGTGTGCGATAGTTACTGGCAATATTAAGGCTCTGACCCCTTTTTTACACCCACCCCGCAATAGAATACCGCGTGCGGTACACTTCATCATACCACAAGAATTGCTTTACCCTTTGGGCAAAATCCTTACCCAGCTTGTTAAAATACTCATGATGGTCTATGGGTACG
>CALEUQ010000017.1 GCA_937920495.1 uncultured bacterium
ACGCTAAATGTGTAGCCTGAGTACCGATAGTTATCGGTATAATCATCTTCTCCCATGCTATCAAGTACTGCTAAAAATTCATCCAAAACATTATCTAAACAAAACGCAATAATCTTAGCAAGCGACATCTTCCACAGCTTCTTCACATCCATAAAAAACTAATACTCATCCTCAAACAATACCAGATGAAAGCGCTTCCAGTTTGTTCCTTTTTTACGATAGGAAAGCTGCTTGAAAGATTTTACATCCTCTTTTTCCAATTGTGCAGCAAAGCTCACAAGTCCAGATAAAAATGTGCGTTGCGAGATATTGTAGTGCTTAGAATAAAACTTCATCAGTTCTAAATGTTCCACGGAAATACACGTAGTAGTTTCAATATTCATGGTTTCCTCCCATAGTAGTATGTATGTTTAGGTGAAGTATAGTAGAATACTTGGTATGGAGTAGGATAAAAGAAATGTCAAATAAAAAATCAGGCTCATTGTGTAATTTTGCAAAAATTATACAAAATACAAAACAATGTAGATGCTTTTAATTCCAATGCAAAGATTAATAGTTAGAAAAGGTATTATACACGCGCCGTACAGGGATGTACGGCGTACTTCGACAAGCTCAGCAACCATGCTTCGACAAGCTCAGCAACCGAACTTCGACAAGCTCAGCAACCATGCTTCGACAAGCTCAGCAATCGTGCTTCGACAAGCTCAGCAACCGAACTTCGACAAGCTCAGTACGGCGTGCTTCGGCAGGCTCAGCAACCATACTTTGGCAGGCTCAGCAACCGTACTTCGATAAACTCAGTACAGCGTGCTTCGGCAGGCTCAGTAACCATGCTTCGATACGCTCAGCAACCATGCTTCGACAAGCTCAGTAACCGTACTTTTTTATATTATCACAGGCAGCCATAAATGATGTTATTCAGGAAAGCCCGCCGTGGAAAGATTACTTATTATTACAGAAAGCAAAAGGCGTTTTTCTTTGCATAGTTTCTTTTGTAGCCCAACAAAAGAAACTATGAAACAATAAGTTTCACAGTTAAAAGAGAATTTCTATTGAAAAAAGATAAGGAGTGATTTTCTTATTACTCACATTACGAACTAAGGCTAAAAATTAAAATTGCAAGAAATATATATTTATATATACATAATAATATTTATATAAATATAATTTTGTATAACAATCCAGTCCAAATATCTTAAAAAAATACTTGCAATGAAAAACACTTCTTTTAGAATACTCTAAAGTTACTAAAAAGGGTAAAAAATTTGTAATTGAGTACATGTCCACCGCTTTTGGCGTTGGGAGTGTATTTTTAAAAGTATAAAACATAAAAATGGCTATGATCATTCATAGCCTTCATTTGTAAGGGGTGATTGTTATGAAAAAAAATGATGGTGTAATAACATCAGGCATATATGATGGTCTTATTTATGAACGTCTTAATCCATTACTGGAAAAACTGGCTCTGGTTCTTTTCAATACCGTTGATTTTGATGATGAAAGCCGTTCGCGCATAGAAGAATGTGCACAAAAAGGCCATGTTGTGTATGCATCTTTCCAGAGTTCAAATCTTTCGCTATTAATATTGTATAATTCATTACGAAGACACAACTATCCTCTCCCTGTATTTGCACTTGAGTATAACCCATTCTGGTTCCAGGATATTGGCTTTATTACCAGGCGTTTGTGGCAGTTTTTCTCTTCAACGGTTTTGGGGAAACAGTATGAATATGTACTGGATACAGATTATGTTGAGAGTTTAATAAAAGATAATAAGAGCATCCTTTTTTCATTATTATCTAAACGGTACTTTCTTAAACGATACACCGAAGTTAAATATGACTCACTTCGCTACCTCATAGAGGTACAAAAAAGAATAGAAGAGCCAATCTATTTATTGCCTGAAATGATATTCTGGAATCGAAATCCTGAACGCTCTGGTTCGCCGCTTGGGCCCCTGTATTCAATCATAAGTTCACAGGCTACAGGTGATAAGTCATTGCTGCTTGCATGGCTGTCAATAATGAAAAGTGCAACATCTCCTTTTGTACGAATATCTCATCCAATTAATTTAAAAGAGGAGATAGCAAACGCTAAAGTTGATGATACACGACAATTAGCTGTAATGTTACGTAATAAATTGCTGGAAGATTATTATCATGAGAAACGTACAATATTGGGTCCTGTGCTGAAATCACAACAGGAAATGATGGAGCGTGTGTTATACCATCCCAATGTTGAAAATGAGATTAAACGTATAGCTCAGGAAGACGGTATTCCGGAATCAAAATTGCGCAAAAAGGCATATAAATATTTTAAAGAGATAGCCGCCAATTTTTCTATATTATATATACGATTATTTGAAATGGCTCTTGACTGGATGTTCAGGAAAATATTTGATGGCATACGGTATGATCCCAAAGCCATTGAAGAGATACGGCAGGCTGCTACAAAAGGTCCTCTGGTATTGACTCCTTGCCATAAAAGCCATCTGGATTATTTGTTATTATCGTATGTATTTTATAAAAATAAAATGGCACCACCACACATTGCTGCAGGTGTTAACCTATCGTTTTTCCCTATGGGTACAATCTTCAGGCATTCGGGTGCATTCTTCATGCGCCGAACCTTCAGAGGATTGAAACTATATCCCACGGTATTTAAACAATATATCAAAACTATTATATCTGAGGGATATACCATTGAGTTTTTTATTGAAGGTGGACGTTCACGCACGGGTAAGGTGGCATTCCCCAAGCTTGGTTTTTTAAGTTATATCACTGAGGCAATTGAAGAAGGGTACAACACTGATGTGGTATTTGTTCCAATTTCAATAAATTATGACCGTATTCTTGAAGAATCAAGTTATGTACAGGAACTTAAAGGAAAAGAAAAGGAAAAAGAATCTGTTGTAAGTATGATGCAGAGCCGCAAACTGCTTAACCGTAAATATGGTATGGTGTATATTAATTTTAATAAAACATTTACACTGAAAGAGATCAAAAATAAATATAATCCGGTCAATGTTCCTGAAACAGTTGCCATGAACATAGTCAGGAGGATCAATGATGTAGTTACTATCACCCCATTTGCGCTTACAACCACCGCAATACTTATGTCGTCAGTAAAAGGCTTTTCACGTGAAATGGTAAAGAACAACTTTGAATCCTTATACGATTTTTGCGAATTTAAAGGGTATCAGTTTTCAGATGCTCTTAAAGATAGAAAGAATTTTGATGAAATAATTGATTATGTTATACAGTCGTTCAGGGAGGATAAAATACTGGAATCATTGAAAGTAGTGGGTGAAGGCAAAAAACTGGAAACCATGCCAGATATGTATGTCCTTCCAGAAGAAAACAGGCCACGGATGATTTTTTACAAAAATTCCATAATACACTATTTCCTGCCATTGGCGTTTTCATCCTTAGCATTACGAATTTTACATAAAAATAACCAATCATCATTTGATTCTTTCAGAAGTGAATATGTGTATATTCGAGATCTCTTTATGAAAGAATTTATATACCATGAGAGCATGCTGGAAGACGTCATGAAGTCAATACAGGATGCAATGACGTACATGCAAAACAAGGGTTTTGCTGCTATCACTGAAAAAAGCATTGCCATAAATGCTGAACGGGAAAAGGATGCACAGCTACGATTTTTTGGTAGAATGCTGCAGGAATACCTTGAGTCATATTATGTGGTGTGCGCAACATTGTTGCCCAAGAAGCGTGTTCCGATGCAAAAAAAAGATCTGCTTACTGAAATACGCAAGAATGGTGTGAAAATGTATCACACTGGCGAGATAATGCTTTCAGAATCCTTATCCCTTCCTAACTATACCAATGCACTGAGTTTATTGCGCTCAGAAAAAGCATTATCCGAAAAACAGGTGGGTAAGAAAAACGTAATAATAGAGCTAACCAATCAGCAAACTGTAGAAACACTGTTTGAAAAGATAAAGATTTATCTGGATGGAATAAGAGCATAAGAAATGGGACGGAATAGCAATTCCGTCCCACCATACAAATTATATATTTATCCGTGCCCCAACATTTATAGAGTTACTTTGTAGCTTGCCATCATTTTCCAGTTTGGAATAATTGTATAGATATTCACCAAATACCTGAACAAATGGAAAAACAGTAAATGCAGCTCCCAGGCCAAGGTAGTATGAATTGAATTTCTTCTCATCCGACAAACTTCCAAGCGGTGTTTCAAGTTCAACTTTTTCATTAATTGCTATACCAGCCCGTGCATACGGATGAATAAGAATGGGCAATTCCAACATGACTATCGCATCAATTCCGTACATGGTTTTGGTAAGCTCAAAATCTTTACCAGCTTTAGTATATTCAAGTGGTGATTTTTGATAAAATCCGCCAATTCCCATACTCAGGACCATAGGAATAACCGAACCGTTGAGGTGCCCAATGAAACCATATTGCCAGCCGTTTGTATCAGCATTGCTAATTGTAGGGTTATCAATTTTCCCTGCAAATGTATATCCGCCATACATGCCAACATCAACTATCGCAAATGAGGTTGTGGGCAATAGCACTAACGCTAAGGCTATACATACCATTGTGTGTGTTAACTTCATAAAAGGTGTTTCCTCCTTGTTAATTGTAAGATATTGTGTTGTGAGATAATACCATATAATACCATGAAAGTGCAATGATTTTTTGCAAAACATAGTGATTGTGACACTGCTTAACTATATTACAAAATTGACCGATATTGTACAGTAAGGCTTGTATATATATTGACAAAAGATTAGTAAGTATTACAGATTAATACTAAAATATTATTATATGCGCAATTAGATTTTTTATGAATAGTACTGTATATTAATACTATGAGATAGTTAATTATAAAAACTTGATGGATATGAGTAAGGAATTGGAACATAAAGTACATGAGCTTGAGGAAATTACCGGTATACCCGAACCTGTTATTGATTTAACAGAGGAAGATATCATTGTGGACATGCCTGAAGAAGAGAATGTTTCTGGCCAGCTGGAGGAGATCACAGGTTTACAGGATATTACTTCTTCAACGATTATTATAGAAGATGAAAGTCCACCTTTGCAAATACAAAAGGGCGATGATGATATTATCAGCATAACTGCCAATGTGGATGCAATTAATAAAATTAAAGTAGTAAAACATACTGTAGCTCATGATAAGCTCAGGAAAGAGGAGAGATTATTTGAGGGTATACCTGAACCTTTAGAGTCATCAAAATCAAAACAAGTAGAATCACATGTTAACGACAGCTATATTGATACTACAATTGATGACGAAAACAGGGAAATAAAGGGAAAAATATATTATGATAAAAATATTGATGCGCTGATAATAGAAGATTTTTCTGAAGATGAGGAATTTGCACAAAAAGAAAAGATAGCTTCAGAACACGTAACACAAAAATATGAATTTGAAGCAGAAAAACAAATACGTGAACCTGAACCTGCTGATGAAGATACTTTGAGTGGCGATGAACGTAAAGTTCAAAAACCAGAAGCAGATGTTATCACCATCAAGATACCTCCTGAAGTCAGAAACAAAATAGAAGAAAAGGATATTGAAGATTTCCAGTTTATAAATCTGGACGAAGCCGAGCAGATTGCAAGCGAAGATATTTTGATCCTTTCAGAAGATGATTTAATTGAAGAACTTGAAGAATATGATCTGATCCCACTTGACAGTACTACAGAAGAAAAAAAATCACAAGAAAAAAAGAAAGAAAAAGTAACCCAAGATATAAAAGTTTCAGCAAAGAAACATGAGCCAGAAAAAAAAGAAACAGTTGCTGCCCTTCAACCAGTAGATGTAGAGCTTTTGGAAGAAACTGATGTTACACCTGTTAAAGAAAAGAAAACAGCTGAAACTACCAAACCCACAAAAGAGGATCCCATCCAGAAAAAAGAGATTATCCATGAAGAAGAGAATATACTTCTTACCCAGGAAGAAATCCCTGTAGTGGAAGAAATAGTTGGAGAGATTCCTGCAATAGCTGCAGACGTCAAAGATAAGAGTAGAGATACGTCACAACCACCTTCCCATGAAAAGAAAATAGACGCCATAACATTAGAAGAAGAGCCTGTATCGGTAACAACAAAAGAAACTGATAGCTCATTTGATACGCAGCAATTAATAATGGATTATGCACAAAATAAAATTGAAACCATCCCTGATAATCTGGCTGTTGTGGCTAATCAGAAAATCTTGATTATAGATGATGTAGGCGTAGATGTACAGGAACAATTACAATCTCAAGAAAACCCTATTGATGATATTGATAAGTTAGTCAGTGGCATGATTGAAATTACAGAAGGAGAAGCAACAATTTTAAAGGAAGCCAGTTCAAAAGAAGAAGATGAATACATTGCTCCTCTCTTGACGGGAACGTTGCCAACATTCCAGGATAAAATGTTAGAATTTGAAGAAGAGTATAAATTTAAAGACGATGATATAGTCTTTATAGACAATGCGGTGCTGGTAGATGAATATGATAAATATCTTAAGGTTATTGATGATTACTATGAAACAAAAGCAGTTAAAAAGAGTTCATCAACTGTAGAACTGTTTGGATTAACCAAAGATGAATTTGAATTTTTTTATGATATTCTCTTTGAAAAAGAATACGAAGCAATCAGAGCTTCAAAGGCATTTAAAGATATTACCGTAGGGCGGGACCATCCTGAAAAAGATGCAACTTTAGTAAAACAATGTAAATATATTCAGGCAAAACCCCAGAGCCTGAGTGAAAAAGAAAAGAAAAGCATTGAAGAGAATATTGAATCACCCGTAGCTGTTATCATAGAAGAAAATATTGATGATATAGTTGCACGCTTAAAAAAGATAAAGCCTCAGGTTGATATTAAGAAATTATTGGATAAAATACCCCGGGAAATATCCAATTTACAGGATGTGAAAAGTGTTAAGCCAGATATAATTGTTGAAGACAAACCGCTAAAACAAGAAGATAAAAAAGATGAAGAAGATAAAGAAGAAATTATAAATATTACCGACCAGGTCGTTATTCTTGACAGCAAAGAGGATGTAAATAGGTTTGTTGATACTTTGCCGGTTGAGAAGCAGGAGAATATCCGAAGGTTATTAAAATATCTGGATTCCTTGTTTGATAAGCTACCCGAAGATGTCATAAAGAATTTTGCCAACTCTGAATATTTTGATCTGTATGTTAAAGTGTTAAATGAATTAGGAGTTTGACCTGTATGGGGTTACTGGAAAAAGCATTACAGTTTAAACAGGAAATCAATAAAAAGGGCAAAGAAACGCTTATAGATACAATTATTGGACCAGCTGAAACTGAATTTATACATCACAGAAAGGATGACGCATCCATAACTTTACAGGATGATCAGGATACAATTGAATTGAGTAATGGCGACCTGAAAAGTGTTGAGCCAATTGAAGATGAGTTATTTATTTTACCGGATGATAATATTCCAGCAAAAGATAAAGTTGATACTGTTATCACCAATTATGATACAATAATGGTGCAGGACCAGGAAGTTAAATTGAATGATGAACCTGATTATTTAGGCCCCGAAGATGAACCTGATTTAGGTGTATTACAAAATGCCGTTCTTCAGGAAACAAATGTAAATAAAACTGAAAGTAATAGCAACAGGACAGATAATAACACAAAATTCAGAATTATTGAATCTCCGGAAGCAACTAAAGACAGTGTAAGTCCTATCCAGGAAGGAGAATCCGGAAAACAACCTATGTCTGTTGAGTATTCCATAAAGCCTGATAAGAAGTTTCAGGACTTTGTTGTTTTATACGAAATAGGTAAAGAAATAGTAAAGTCCAATACTCTGAATGAATTATACGATACCATCCTTTTCTCTGTTATGGGACAGATTGGTTCTGCATCTGCAACATTATTGGTACTAAACCCGGAAGACGAAAATACATTAGTTGTTGCTGATTCGCGTGGTATAACTATTAAAAACAAGAATGTAGGTTTTGATATAAATAAAGGGCTATTCAATATACTTATGCAATCAAAAGGGGTTGTGGATATAGAACAATTCAAACAGCAACCTCAATACAGGGATGAGTATTATCAGTTAATTGCTATTGATGCCCGTTTATTTATTACTCTGCGCTATGATTCAAAAGTCTTTGGGGCTTTAGTTCTTGGTGAAAAGATAACAATTGGTGATTACAGTGAAGAGGAAATTGATTTTATTGAGCAGATAAGCGAGTTTGCTGCCATAGCGTATGAGAAAGTTCATAAGATGGAACAGATGGAAAATGATATACAAAAGGCAGTAAATGACAGGAAATTCTGGGATGAACTGGATGAATATAAACTGAGTTTACGAAAGTACCCGCAAAAAGAATATTTCAATGTAACTGCTAAGAACTTGATGAAAGCATATAGTTTCTTAAGTTATGCTGCATACATCAAAAATAATAAAACTTCCAACTATTCGTTATTATTCACAGATGAAGAAGATATACTGCTTCTAAAAGATTTGGCAAATTCTATTAATAGTGATTCCGCGTTTGTTGATTATATAAAATCATTCAACTCTGCCACTGATATAGAAGAATTTGACCGAAACAAAGCGGTACGAGGGATTTTTCCTGAAAGCAATATCCGAAAGATGACATTATTCTGGGTCAATCCTTTTAAGGTTGGTGATGAACTCCTTGGTTTTTTCTGCGTCTATAGGCTACGTGATTATCAACACAAGGAAATCCAATTTGAACGCTTCAAAGTGATAACTGATATTTTGCTGAGTCATTATTTCATGCATGAATTGATTGAATCTCAATATGTTAATTATATTGATATTATATTGCCTGTTTTTAACAGAATTACTAAAGAATTATCACATGCTTCCAGATTGACAATTCCTCTTACGGTAATACTTTTTACAATTAAAAATTTAAAACGGTACTACACAGTACAGGGATTAGAAAAAACCAGGGAGCTCATAGGTAAAATTGAAGCAATTATAGTAAGCCGGCTCTCTGATGGTGATTTTACTGCAAGGATTGATAGAAATAAATTTTTAATTGTATTGCCTGGCAAGAACAAAAAATTTGCAGTACCGTTTGCAAACGCCCTGAAGAATGAAATGGTGCAGCAGTTCAGTGACAGGGAACTGCAATTGCTGATAACTTTTTTGATGGCGGAATATCCTGAAGATGGCACTGATATATATTCGTTGCTTGATGCAATTGATTAGTTTATCTCAGCAGCAATAATGGATTTATTGGTTTAC
Organism: uncultured bacterium; assembly: GCA_937920495.1. Classification (GTDB taxonomy): domain Bacteria; phylum Spirochaetota; class UBA4802; order UBA4802; family UB4802; genus UBA4802. The sequence goes on from CALEUQ010000017.1 coordinate 9,282, forward strand.
TGTTCTTCCTGATTTCAAAGTGGAGGTGAGGACCTGTAGTCCTTCCCGTGTTGCCTGATTTTGCAATGAGCTGTCCTGCAGTTACTATCGCCCCTTTTTGAACAAATATTTTATTTAAATGGCCATATAATGTGAAATAGTCCCTGCTATGTTTCAGGATAACCAGGTTACCGTAGCCACCCATCACACCTGAAAATACAACCATACCATCACGTGATGCATAGACAGGTGAGTTGATGGGACATGCAATATCCACACCTGCATGAAATTTATGTGCGTGGTCTATGGGATCTTTACGAACACCAAAATACGAACTAAGTTTGCCAACAGTAAGAGGTGAAACAAATGCAGTGCCAAGAAACAGAGAACGGTCTAAATCATTCAAGTTGCCACACGGAATAAATATATATTGCTTATGTTCATTATTAAGTATTCTATTAACATTTAGTATATACTGTACAGGTATTCGATAGTTACTGGCGATAGCATCATACGTTTCATTGTGAGATTTTTCATAAAGTATGCCGCGCATATTTGGTATGTATAATGTGAGCCCTTTTTTTATATCTGATGGAGCCGAAAGTGAATTTATGGAAACTATTGTATCAAGATCAAGATTTGTAACAGATACTATATCCCAGAATGTTTCATTTGCTTTAACTGTGTATTTATATATAACGAGCGAGGGTAATTCATCAACAGAGCGATTGCTTTTTATAGTATACAGCGTTTTACGTATATCCTTACGTAATTGGATTATAATATCATCATTGCGCGAAAGATTATTGATAACAGGAATTATTTCAGCAACAATGTGTTGAACTGGGATTACAATAAGACATAATAATATGCAAAGACCTAAAAAAAAATGTGATTTAAAAAATTTCATATATACTGTTAGCATAATATTTTAGTGGATTTATTTTTACTATCGGTAGTTAGTGGGTATACTTGATTATTTATTTTTTATGGTATGCCTGTAAAGTGGTAATGATCTACTGAAGAATTTATGTTGCAAAAAAATATTACGTTTGATAGTATAGCGTAAAATGTTGTAGAAAATTGTGTAATGAAGGATTATGGACGAACGAGAAGAAAAAGCTAAACAGATTGTGCGTTCTATACGAGCGCTGGAAGGTGTGATAAAGACTTCACCTGATGTAAAACAGCGTGAGCGGGTAAAAAAAGATTTGAAATCACTGAAGGATAAACTCAAAGAGTTGTATCCTGATGTGGATCAGGATGAGCTTATTGAAGCAATATTAACTGATGATTTAATGGTAACTCCAACCGGCAAATCAGAACTGGAATCTTCAGAATATTTAAAAAATATTGAGATTGAAAAAATATCTAATTTCAAAGATGATTATGAAATTAATATAGCTGCCTCAATTTTAAAGTATTTTTCAGAAAGAATCTGGGGTGTGATAGCGGATCAATATACCAAGTTAGATTATTCCAATTCACTGGAACGGGATACGCTGTACAGAAAACTTGATGAATGCCAGCGAGCATTAAAGATTTTTCAGCAGACACTGGATGATATTGAAAAGGCAAATACAAGCACTCATATTTCTCAATTAAACTTAATGCGAATGCGGCAGGGAAGGCTATTTTTGATGGATTTATTTTCTTTTTTTAAAGATGTTAATGATTTTGTAACAAAAATACTTGCTGATACAGAATTTGATGGCACTATGGTTTTAAACGCCGATGATAAAATAACCTATGCCAGGTATGATATATACAAAACCTTTGAAGGCTTGACAGTGAAAGAAGCGTTGCGCTATCTTAAAGGTTTTGTTCAGGAAGTATTGCAAATAATTAAAGTGCCTGATAAAACAAAGTTTTAATATTACAATTAATAATATATGGCATATATAGCACCTCTTACGTGGGAGTGATGTATATACATGGCTAATTTAAAATTAATTTTGATGTTGACATAAATATATTCATTATATAGCTATGAAAAAAAATGAAGGGCAGGTGTATCTATGGCTTTAGCAAAATCTGGTGGTGATGTTGCCAATAATGTTATAGGCGAAAATTCATATTTCAGTGGCAAATTTCTTATTAATGGTTCATTGCGCATAGATGGGCGTTTTGAAGGAAAATATTTACAGGCTGACCAGCTATATATTGGGCCAAACGGAAAAGTTAAAACCAATATTAACGCTGTATCAGTTATTATTGAGGGACTGGTTATAGGTAATATCAATGCAACTAACAGGGTTCTGTTAATGCCCACTGCAAAAATATTGGGGGATATAAAAACACCTGAACTTATAATACAGAATGGCGTAATATTAGAAGGACGCTGTACCATAGCTAATGATCTCAAGATTTCTGCCAAGGACTTGATTGAGAATGAATATGAAAAAAATAAATTAATTCCCGAGGAGTTTCTTGCAGATTAGGAAACCCAGAGTAGCTATTACCATTGGTGATCCCGCTGGCATTGGGCCGGAAGTAACATTAAAAGCATTACGTGATTTTGAAACACTGCCATGTACTCCCCTGGTGATAGGCAGGGTTGATGTTTTGCAAAAGTATTACCATAATCTCATGCCGTTGTGGGACATAGTGGATTTTGAAAAAATAAACTCCGGTGCTGATATCCACAAACCTGCTTTTGTAAACATCCACATAGATGCTCCATTACCACAACCTTCCTGTGGCAGTGAACTCACCGGAAAAGAAAGCCTGGCATATATTGATGCTGCTATTCATCTTTGGAAACTAAAAATTATTGATGCTATTGTTACGGGTCCTGTCAATAAATCCCTTGTAGAGAAGTGGGTTCCGTTTATAGGACATACTGAATATATTGCAGACCATATACACGAACATGCCCCACGTATGCTTATGTATTCCGGCAAATTCAATGTTATGCTGGTTACAACGCATGTACCTGTGTTTAAGCTAAAAGATATCATCACTTATGATGTGTTGCTACACACAGTCCAGATTTGTGAACGTAGTATGGCCATAATAATGAAAAAACATCCAAGGATTGCAATATGTGGACTTGATCCTCATTGTGGTGACGAAGGCGCAATAGGAAGTTTTGATAAAGATGTAACTACAAAAGTTGTAAGAGATGCACAATCAAAAGGGATCATAATTGAAGGGCCTTTTTCTGCCGATACTATATTTATACCACAGCGTTGGGAACAATATGATTGTGTTATAGCGCATTACCATGACCAGGGTTTAATACCTTTTAAGATGCTGGCGTTTGATGAAGGCGTAAATGTGACTGTGGGGTTATCAATTATACGCACTTCAGTAGATCATGGAACTGCATTTGATATTGCCGGCAAAGATTGTGCAGGTTATAGCAGTATGAAGAAAGCAATTGAACTGGCAAGTTATTTAGCTTTGAAAGAGGAATAATACACAATGAATACCACAATGCTATCCACTTCATTATTAATATTAACAACAATCTGGGGATTGTCTGTATTGCTTCTATGGATGCGTCCCAGAATAGAGATAATATGGAAAATAGCAGCATCGGGCATATATGGTTTTTACATGTGGTTTTTTTACAAAGACCTTACAAAAGGGTACAAACAATTTGAAAAAGACTGGTATCTGGTAACTATCGCTTTCATAAAAGAATTCAGCGCTCTTATTTTTGCAAATATGTTTTTCCTGTGGCCTTTGGCTTTAATAATTATATTTTACAAGGCTGATGATGTTGGTGCAGAACGATTGTTAAAGTTTATGTGTATATTTACCCTTATTGTATGGCTTGTTTTTACATTATATACATTTTACAGTAAACAAATTGACACATTTTTATTTCATACACTTCGTGAAATGATTCCCAATGCTCAGTAAATCACTACTTGTTGTAGTATTATGTATGATACCCCTTAACAGCCAGTTTGCATCCTCAGTATGTATTGAGGCAACTGCACTGGCAAAAGCAAAAGAATATTCAAAAGCAAAGGAATTATTTTTAAAGGCTATTAAAATAAACCCTTATCACTATGCTGCACATTATGGATATGGTAAAACATGCCTGTATTCCGGGGATATGAATAATGCAATAAAACATCTGGATATTGCAGTAACATTGGATAAAACCTCAGCACGGGGATGGTTTTACTTAGGTTTTGCTTACTTTTTTGCAAAAAACTATGTCAAGGCAAATCATTGCTTTAAGGAAGCATACAGATTAGATGCCAGCTTTGTTGAATCGCTTTATAATATTGCTGTTATCTATGAAATTACCGGCGATTCATATAAATCCAGAGTGTATTTTAATAAATATTTTTATGAAAAAGAAAAGAAGGATACCGGTCTTTTGTTCTGAAAGTTGTAAGCTAAGATGAAACAATAATGGAATATACTCCTGATCATTTTCGACAGGGGTGTATATCGAACTATTTTTTATTCTTCACATCATCAATAGAATCAAGCAGAGAAAAATAATCCAGTACACGGGTAATTTTAAACAATGTTTTTATTGATGGTGTAATATTAAGAAAATGTAATTTTAAGGAATTCTTTTCAAGCTTCTGATGAATTTTAACAAGAGTGCCTAATGAAAAACTATTAATGTACTGCACGTGTTTACAGTCAAGTATTACATCAGTAATTGACTTGCTTAAGTTGCCGATAATAGCTCTTTCCAGATCCTCTGAATTTTCCCTGATAATATCCTCATGAGGTGTTACAACAAGGATAGAATCCATTTTAGTGGTTTCAATAAACATAATGAATATTTTTCACATTTTATTTATTTTATTTACCAGCACTGTAATGTGTTGTTACAGCGCTGGTAAAGTTTAACATTTATTCAATGGCTTTTATTGTTGTATCTGGTGCAATAATGTCAACAAAAACTGATAATACTGAAACTGGAGAAACATTACCAACTTTGTCAACAGCTTTTGCTTCAATCAGGTGTTCACCGTTGGTATCAAATTTTATGGCTCCAGAATAAGCTTTAAATTCACCTTTGCCGTCTAATCTGAAAAGAATAGAAGATAATCCTGATTCAGCATCACTTGCTAAGATAGTATAGCTGTAATCAGCTGTTGCAACTTTTCTGCCATTCTTATCAAGCAGTTCTTTATCAGGCTTTATTTCTACAACAGGCGCTTTGTTGTCAACAAATATGGATACATTTCCATCAGTCAGGATAATGGGATTGCCATTTTCATCCTTTGCAACCATTGTATATTTCTCAGTATAGTTTGTGACATTATCCATAGCTTTGATGCGCAAGTTGATGTCACCTTCAACAGGGATAGTAAAAGGCGTTAGGTATGGCTGATAGTTTGTTTTATCTATACTATATTCTACAGACTGCACTCCTGACAGCGCATCCTTTGCTTCAACAACGAATGTAAAATTTTTGGAAGCATACAGCTTGTCACCGGATTTAATGACGGGTGTAGATACAGACACATTAACCACCGGTGGAGTGTTGTCAACTACCACCTTAAAAGATTTTGGGTCCTCTTTATTACCAACTTTATCAATAGCATAATAGGTAATGATGTGTTTACCTTCTTCATAGATAGCAAAAGGCTCTTTATATTCCAGTTCATCGCCGGCATTAAGCTTATACAATATTTTATCCGTTGCAATGTTGTCTCTGGAAATCAGTTCAAATTTAACTTTTGAATTTACAAATGTGCTCACACCGTTGTTGAATGATGCGGCTTTGAGTGCAGCTGTTACTATCTCTTCTTTTTTCACTTTGGGTGATGCTGGACTCTGCACATCAGGCTGAACTACATTTTGCTGAGTGGTTTGTTGGGAAAATGACAAAGATGAAAATACTAATACTATGGGTAATAACCATATAAGATATTTTATCTTCATATGACCTCCTTTAGGTTGTTATACGTAATTTGTGTATGCGAATGTTTTCTAATAGTGTAAAAAAAGTTTACTATTTTATGCTTTTCTTTGTCAAATGAAATTTTTATTTTTTCACAGGTTATATAATTTACATACTACAATTCTATTATTGTACACGATTTATTCCTTAAATAAAATTTGTGATCATAATAAACATATTGGTGTACGACTTTTTATTAACAAAATATTTTTAAGGAATTATTAGTGATTATTGTAAATAATTATTAGCTGTATTGATCATCAATCGGATAATCTGATTTGCATTGGAACAGGAAATGTTATCCGGCGCATACTCAATTTTACATTGGTGGCGATAGTTACCTTTAATAATCTTCAGCATATAGTAATTCCCCTGCATGTAGCAGTCTTTGCAATTCCATATCCCTAATGAGATTAACTTTTCCACAAGCGATGAATATTCATCAAGGGGGATTGAACGTTTTTTGTGTTCATACTGCGGATTGCTTGTTTCAATGTTTGCGGTATTCCCACTTCGCGCTATGGTAATATGCCATTCCTGATAGTAAAAAGGCGCTGGATGATAAGAAAGTGTAATAGCAAAATCCGGTGTGGGATGTTGCAATAATAATAATAGTGATACTACGATTGATTTACTGGTTATCATGCTTTATCAATAGATTAATATCTTTTCTTTGGGTATTGTAGAGTATGGTGACAAAAAATAAAGCAAGAGTGCTGTAACTATGATTGAATGATTAATAGATCCATTTTTAATATACTCAAATACCTGCTCTGGTGATAATGTCAATATTTCAATATCCTCTGCCAGATCTAAGGATTGTCCCTGAACCTTTTGTGCATTGAGTGCGCAGTAGAAATAGATGTAATTATTCATAATAGCCGGGTTTGCTGCCAGCTTTTTAAGGAGCACTATTTCTTGTGCCCTGTAGCCTGTTTCTTCTAATAGCTCGCGATGCGCTGATGTTAAAGGTTCTTCGCCAGGGTCTATCAGGCCGGCGACAGTTTCAATGGTATATTCATCAGTACCCAATCGGTGTTGCTTCACAAGGACTATATTGCCGTCAGTGTCAATAGTAACAATATTGACCCAGTCAGGGTTATTGAGGATATAAAAATCATGATTAACTTTTTTTTCAGGGTGATAGCATAAAAGTTTTTCAATAGAAAAAATTCTTTGTTTATTCAACGTATCACGTTTTTGTATATGCCATTTATCCATAGTGTTGTAATCCAAAATTAGTTATACTCTTTTAATTTTCCTTATAACTCACTGTATAATTCACATTAAGAATAACACGATATCCTTTAAAATATATGACTTGTAACAATTTACATCCTTGACCTTGATGTGTATCGCATGATTACTTTTTTCACAAATATGTGAGATGTCAATACATTAATATGTATATGGTTATCTAAGATATATCACAATAAATACAAAAAAAATCTTGATTTGTCATGATAATATAATAAAATCACAAAAAAAGATGTAGAGGGTAGCCTTGTGTAAGTTAAAATACCAGTATATTTCTTGCTTATTATACTATTTCTTTGTTCCTGCACCAGGGAAGACTGGCAGAGTATGGTGATCTCTGGTGGAAAAGTGGACCTTTTAAGAAGCATTTTCCAAAAATAGCCAGGATAATAATAGCAGGATCAGCGGCAGGGAATCGATGAAATTTCAGGAGTTATTGCTGAAATAAATGAAATTGCACAGAAAAATTCTCAGGCAATTGAGCAGATTGCTGAAGCTTCAAAATCACTGGTTGAAGTGGTAGATAAATTTTCAGGTGATATCAGAAATTATAAGGATTAAACTATTATGAGCACATCCAAAAACTGCTTTTATCCTTAAAAATTAGCTATAAAAAAAGCAGTTTTATCCTATGTATATATGCCCACAAGGGAATATCCTTAAAATTAGTTTTTAGAATTTCACTTATTTTTTTGTTGTTTTAAAATTGAGTACAAACACTTACTGTAGTACCTAGCAATAGAAAATATTGATTTATTTTAGCTTTAATAAAATCACAGAAACCAAAAAGTGGTTAAGGTCGTTATCATTTTTGAATGCAGTATGCTATAGTAAATATCAAATATAAGGAGATTGTGTATGATGAAACATGTATATGGAATTATTTTCATTATTATTATTTCTTGTGTATGTTCAATATATGCTGCCAGCATGTTTCATCCACGGTATACCTGGTATTCCATAAAAACAGATCATTTCTGGATACACTATCATGATGGCCTGGAGAAAGAAGCGGAGCGCCTTGCCACTATTGCCGAAGAAGTTCATGAAAAATTATCAAAAGAGATTAACTGGAAGCCTTTCTTCAGAACAGATGTAGTGTTATGCGATACAACCGATATGGCAAATGGATTTTCTATGCCGTTTCCGTATAACAGAGTGCAGCTTTTTGTGGTAATGCCGCATGTTGAAGATGCCGGGCTATCCAATACTGATAACTGGTTACGTACAGTGTTTACTCATGAATATACACATGCTCTTACTATGGATATGATTGGCGGTATACCTGAGTGTACGCGTTACACACTGGGAAGATGGTGCTTTCCCAATATACTTATGCCGGTATGGGCTGTTGAAGGCTATCCCGTGTTGCAGGAATCTAAAGAAAAGCCATGGGGCAGGCTCAATGCAAATTATACAATGATGGTACTAAGGCAGGAAGTATATTCAAAAAACCTGAAAGATATGTCGCAGGCAAGTAATTTCCCCCGCCTGTGGCCTGCAGGCATGGTGCCCTACTTATACGGTGGCATGTTTGTGGAATTTTGTACCAGAAAATATCCTGAGAAAGATTTTGGCCAGATATTTGCAGAGAATGCAGATAATGTATTCCCATTTTTAATGAACAAGAATTTTGACGATGTGTACGGATTAAACGCTTACGTATTATGGGATATATGGCAAAAGGAATTAATGCATGAACTTAACAGCAAAATTGAAGACATAAAAAAACGCGGAATTACACCATATACGGTGTTAACACACACAGGTTATTACACAAGTCTTCCACGATTTTATAACAATGATATAGTCTTTATTTCAATGACAAACAAAGAGAAGCCATCTTTAATGAAATATGATACCAGTACTAAAAATTTTTCACGTTTAACGTATGTGCACATGCCAAATAGCCTTAGCATACGCAATGATGCTATTATTCTATGTGATATAGAGTATTATAAGTCATTTGATGTATTCAGGGATGTATTTGTGTATGATTCTTCATATTCGCAGAAAACAAAAGGGCTGCGTGTGCAATACATTGAAGCATTACAAAACGGCTATGTGGCTATACTGTACGATAAAGGAAAGTATTCGCTTGTTATGCTTGATGCGTCGTTTGCCATACAAAAATATTTTATACACAATACATCTTCACAGCTTTCATATTTACGGGTATCGGGCGATAGTTCTAAGGCAGTATTCACTATTGCGCATAATGGCCATAGCGATATAGCACTTTTTGACCTTTCAACGGAGAAGCTTGTGTTGCTTACCAATGATTCATTTGTTGATATCCATCCAGCATTTTATCCTGATGGGCAGCGGATTATCTTTTCTTCTGATCGCGATGGTGTGTTTAATCTGTATGAAATAAATCTTGCTACTAAAAAACTATCGCGTATAAGCAATGTCATTGGCGGTGCATTCTTTCCCGATATAAGTCAGGATGGGACTAAAGTGGTGTTTGCTTCATACGAAGCCAATGGATACAACATTGCGCTTATGCCATACACAACAGTGTATTTACAGGAACTATCGCCCATAGCTTTTACCATAGAACAAAAGGAAGAACACAAAGAAGTGTTATCACAACCATATAATCCGCTCTATTCTGTGATTGGGCCGTGGTGGATGCCTTACCTGTACAGTGAAGAGTTATATCCCAACAAATATGATACGCATGTTGGTTTTGCCACGTCGGGTAATGATACGCTGTACCGACACAGTTATTCGTTGGTACTGGACTTTGCATTTACTCAAAAAAGGATGACAGTTGATGCCGATTACATATATTCGGGGTTATATCCTGATATATTCATGGCATATAAGGATGAGGGCATTATTTTTGATGATGCATTCCCCTGGGAAGCACCTGATAACGTTGTCTATATAAGGCGAACACTGGAACGTACGATATCGTCAGGCATTTCAATTCCCTATCAACGATTTTATAATTATAATCAGCTCTTGCTGTATTATACCTACGAAAAAACAACGGTTGATGAATATTATAAAAATGCCGGGATTTTTACGCATGATGGTGTGTATGCGGGTATTCATGTAGCGTTTTTACATGATGGCACATATTCTGGAAGCTTTTCGGTAAGTCCTGAGGATGGCATGGTGTGTGAAGTCTATGGGGATATCTATCATTCATCTTTAGCTTCGGACATTTCGTATTCCAAGGTGCGTGGTGGTGTGTATTATTTTCTACGTGGTTTTAATAATGATGTGCTGGCTTTTATGCTACGGGGTGGTTTTGCACATAATGCCCCGTATTATCTGTATCCCTATAATATTGGGCGTTATGCAAAAGGCAAAAGCCAGAGCATACCAGCTGGTGAGGATGCGTACAGCATGCGAGGCTTTGCAAAAGACATGTTCTATGGTAACAGGCTTGCGGTGGGTATTGTTGAATATCGCATCCCTTTGTTTCAGAAAGACATTGGGTACAGAATGCTGCCTGTTATGTTCAGGGATATATGGTTGACACCATTTGTTGAGTATGGCAATATATGGATAGATGAAACAAAACTAAAGGATTTTAAATACAGTATTGGTTCCCAACTGCATATCCGTATTACTGCTGGCTACTGGGCTGATGTTGAAGGTTTTGCAGGTGTTGTGAAAGGCTTTGGCGATTATGGCCAGGTGCAGGTATATTTTGGCTTAGCAACGGTTATTGAAGGAGCACTCAAGCAGCAGACTGTATTGCGCCAATCAATACATCATTAGCATCAATATGCAATTGTAAGTCAGGTTGTACATTATTATGAATACAGAAAGCCTTTATCAGGCAATAAATCAGGGTTTGCTGCAGGAACGGTTTGCCATAATAAAGCGTAACATAACCAGGAATAAAGTGTTAATAGAAAAATGGGGTGGCTTACAGAAGGTAGTTTCGCTTTTCAGTGGTAAGCATGTTGTTGTGTGTGGTGCAGGAAGCAGCCTGAATGATGCGTTAAAAGTCTTGAAAAAATATCAATACCGAAAAGACCTTATAATTTTAGCAACTGATATGGCCTACAGACCTCTGGTACTGTCTGGCATTCAGCCACATTTTTCCATATCATGCGAGGCCATGCCAGTTTCGTATTATGCGTTTTTACCCACGTCCTCCTGCCATCTGTTAGCGTTTAGTGGTGTAAGTTCAAATACACTGCGTGCCTGGAAGGGAAAGATAAGCTTTTACAACTGGATGATATATGAAAGCCCTTTTGATACATTGTGGAAGCTTGCAGGTGAGCATTTGGGGTATGTGGCCACGGCAAGCATTGTAACAACACAGGCAATATCACTGGCTCTGGGTTGTTCAATTGCTTCATTAACAATGGTGGGCAATGACCTGGCATTTAAAAACAATTATTATGCACCGCATACGGTGGTATGCCAGCGGTTTATGATGAATTACAACAGATTTTCAACAGCAAATTCAAATGATTATGCAATGATCCAGAAAAAGAAGATGTATATGATCAAACGAAGAGAGTCGATATATTATACAGATCATCAGTTTCTGGCTGCCAAACAATGGCTGGAAAACCTTTTGACAAAAGTTTCGGTGCCAGTATATGATTGCAGTATTCCCGGTTGTAGTGAAAGTAAGGTGATCAAAACATCAATAAATAAAGCTATGGGCATACTGTATCCTGAAAAACGAATAAAGAAACGAGGAAGAACATGATACTATTACATAAGATGAATGGCGAAGAATTTATTCTGAACGCAAATCACATTGAAACTATAGAGTCAAAGCCTGATACAACTATCACATTAACAAATGAAAAAAAATATCTGGTTAAAGAGTCAAAAGATGAGGTGCTATCTCGTATTTATGATTATTATCACAGGGTGCTGACGGGTTATTTAAACAATAAATAATTTAATTGTTTAGGCGATAGTAACTGTTAAATAATTAAATATATATAATATATACATGGGCTATCAGGAAAATTGATAATTATTCGTAAAAAGTGTACACAGTTGTATCCTAAGGTAGCAAGAGTGTGCACTACATAATTCATAAAATAATTTTAAGGAATAATTCGTGAATAATTTTAAAATTTTAACCGAAAATTGTTAATAAGAATACATGTATGATTTGAATGGCTTGTAGGAGGGCTACAAAATTATGGATCTGGCTACTGTCATTGGGTTAATAGTAGGTTTTACAAATATTATAATGGGGATAATTTTTGCCAAAGGTAATCCTTTGCTTTTCTTTGATATACCTTCAGTGTTTATTACAGTTGGTGGATCTTTTTGTGCGTTGTTAATATCCAATCCATTGCCCAAGGTATTGGGGATCTGGAAAGTTGCAAAACATGCCTTTTTCCCGCCAAAATACAATCCCAATGAACTCATTATCACTCTTGTTTCATTTTCTGAAAAAGCCCGCCGTGAAGGTTTACTGGCATTAGAAGATGACCTGGATGAGCTGGATGATCAGTTTTTGCGCAAGGGCATACAGCTTGTAGTTGACGGTACAGATCCGGAACTTGTGCGCCGTATAATGGAAACCGAGCTTGAGAACATTATGGCCCGGCATGATGAAGGGAAAAAGCTTTTTGATGACTGGGCTACATATGCACCGGCGTTTGGTATGATTGGTACACTCTTGGGCCTTGTTCTTATGCTCGTCAATATTGAAGACAAATCGGCTATTGGACCTGGTATGTCTGCAGCACTTATTACCACATTCTATGGTGCCATCATGGCGTATCTGGTGCTGTATCCCATATCATCAAAATTGGGGTATCTTAATAACCAGGAAGTGTTGATGAAACTTATTATGATAGAAGGAACATTGTCGATACAGTCAGGGGATAACCCAAGAATTGTTAAGGATAAATTGGTATCATTCCTTGATCCAAGATTGCGTGAAGCTATTACCAGTGAGGTTGGTGACTGATGGCTAAAAGGAAAAAATTACAGTTACCACCACCACCACCATGGCTCACCAGCTGGGGCGATTTAAATACGTTGCTTCTAACTTTCTTTGTCATGATGTTTGATATCTCCCCTATTATTGGGCAGGATTTTAATCTTGTGTTATCTTCATTCAGGGGTTCACTTGGAATGATGCAGGGAGGATATTCACTGGCACGTGGCAGGATGGAAGAGATAGGGCTCAATATGCTTAATTTACCATCCAGCGAGCAGGGAAGGGCCCTTGCAAAGATGCTGAAAAGAGCAGTAGAAGCGTTTAAGCCAGAGATACAGGCAAAGAAGGTGCGTGTGCGCGAAGATGAACGCGGGTTGGTTATAACATTATCAAGTGATGCATATTTTGAACCGGGCAGTGCAAAGCTTAAGGATGATATTATACCGGTATTGAAGAAAGTTGCCCTGATTATTAAATCAATGCCCAACTATGTAAGAATAGAAGGTCATACTGACAACAGGCCTGTCCCACCACGGGGGCTTGAAGAAGGGTATGCTACCAACTGGGAGTTATCCAGTGCACGGGCGGTTAATGTGTTGAGGTACCTCATAGAAGAGACGGGTGTAAATCCCAAGCAGATGTCAGCGGTTGCGTTTGGGGAATACAGGCCAATAGACGACAATAATACCCCGGAAGGAAGAGCCTATAACCGCAGGGTTGAAATAGTTATACTTCGTGATAAAGGATTGATTGAATCAACAACACCGGAGATAGTGAGGCCTTTGCCTGATGAGGAATGGCGTTAGGATGAGGATGATATTAAATATGGAATAGCTCCACCTGCGCAGCCGAAGGTGGTGAGGTGAATACTTAAAGGTTTAAATAATTTTAAGGATAAATTTTGAAAAAAATTGATACATTTTAGTGACATAATCATAAATTAATTGACTTTTTTAATTAATATAGTATTATGTCGATAAATTTAGTATAACAATTAACCAACAATGTATGTTCAGATTTTATTGATATAATACTAAATAAAAATGTAAATTGTTGGTGAGGTATAACGAATGGGTGATGAAGAACGGGTCAATGTTGAGGAAATAGAAGAGCAGGAAAAGCCGGAAGAAGCTAAAGCTGCCGGTGCCTTTGAGACTTCACGAATTATCAAGATCCTGCTATATATAGCGGGGGCTGTACTGGCGATATTTATTATTATAGGGATCTCATATCTGGTTGCAAAATATGTTCAGGAACAGCGTTATCAGCGTGAGCAGGATATAGTTCTTGCTCCACCCCCACCGCCATTGGCTCACTTTGATATGCCATCGTTTTCCATAACAACCAATGATCCCGAACCGCATTTTGCTAAGATAACAATTTCTTTGGGGTATGAGGAAAATGTGGAACTGAATGCTGAGCTGGTTCAGCGTACTCCGCAGATGCAGCATGTGATTAACATTCTTTTGCGTGATAAATCATATGAAGATTTGAATTCGGTTGAGGATACGGTTAATTTGGCTGAAGAGATCAAGGCACATATAAATGTCTTGCTTTTAAAAGGGAAGATAAAAGAGGTGTATTTCAGGGAATTTGTTGTAAATTAGTATAATATTTTGTATTATTAATATGAAGGATATATTTGAGAATATTGTATACGTAAGAATTACACACGCTGGAGGAAACAATGGGTGATGGTTCATTGTCCCAGGATGAAATAGATGCCCTGTTGCAAGGTGCTGATGACATGCTTGCCGGTACGGCAAGAGTACCTGCTGGAGAATTTGCTCCTTCACAGGCAGCATTATCACCGGTAGAAAGAGAAGCGGTAGCTGATTTTTTGAACAGCAGTATGGGCAGTGTAATGCCCGCGTTATCTGGCTATTTAGGCAAGAATATAATTATTGGTAATGCCCTTGTAGAGGTTAAAAACGCTGATCAGGTACGTGCAGATTTCCCAAAACAGTATGTTCAAATTGGGGTTAATTTTTCAGGTGGCGTCAACGGCAAGAATGTCATTTTACTATCACTGAATGATGCGGGTGTTATCTCATCATTAATGATGGGGGACGATTCAGGAGCTCCCCCTGCAACGCTGACAGAAGCTCATCAAAGTACGTTACAGGAATTTGTGAGCCAGATGATGTCCACCATAGCCACACAATTAAGCAATAAGATTGGTAAGGCAGTTAATACTACTGCACCTGATTTGAAAATTGTTCAGGGGAACATAGATGTGCCCGGAACACCGGATGTAGTAAAAGTAACCTATAACCTTACTATACAGAATCTGATTAACTCTAAAATGTATCATCTGATGAATATTGAACTGGCAGGCGAAATTGCCCGTGGCTCATATGTGCCGCAGATGCAGCAACCGGAATACAGGCCTGAACCTGCACAGCCCAGAACAGCATCGCAGGTGGGGATAAGCCCTGTACGGTTCCCGCCTTTAGGTGAAGGTATGCAATCAATACCAACAGGCAATATCAATCTATTGCTTGATGTGCCCATGACGCTCACTGTAGAGCTGGGGAGAACAAGGCAACTGGTTAAAGATATTTTGGGGTTAGGAGAAGGTTCCATCATTGAGCTTGATAAATTAGCCGGTGAGCCTGTTGACCTGCTAGTCAATGGCAAACTGATTGCACGCGGTGAGGTTGTTGTTATTGATGAAAATTTTGGTGTTCGTGTAACCGATATAGTGAGCCCGGCTGAACGTATCGCAAAAATGCAGTCGTAAACAGTAAATTTTCTCTATTACAGGGATACTCAATGATACGTGAAATGACAATGATTAATGCACAAATGAATCGTATGAAAAAATTTTTTTATCATTGGTTTTTATTATGTCTCATTTTCACATTATGTCCCATTACTATTAACTATCGCCCATATCAAAATATACTGTATGCAAAAGAAAGCAAAACTCTAAAAGCAGTTAAGAATGATAAAGAAAAAAACATAGAGACAAAAGAGAGTGAAGCGGCAATCATAAAGGAAAACACAGCACGGGCGGTAGATACTTCCGATGTTCAAAAAAACGACAATGAAGTGCAAAAAGGTGATTACCTGTATAATTATGAGCAGCCGCAGGTTGAAGAAGAGTCGTATGTATGGCTGATTTTCAAAACTATCTTTGTGATGGGTGTGCTTATTGCAGGTTTCTATTATTTCTTTAAATTCATTACACAAAAAGTTGCAATTACAGCAATTGGCCAGGAAGTAATCACGATATTATCTGTGGTGCCGTTGGGGCAGAATAAATTTTTGCAGGTAGTTGATATTGCCGGAAGGGTATATGTGTTGGGTGTATCGGATAATAATATTAATCTTATCACTGAGATAAAAGATAAGGATGATATCGATAGAATACGGTTATTGAGTTCAAAATCTACACCAGTAAAACAGGGTGGTTTCCAGGAATATCTATCCACGCAGTTAGGTAGGGTGCTTGATAAAATGAAAAACCCTAGAAAGACCTCGCAGCGTTTTTCAAGTGAAGAGAAAACAATACATGATGATGTACTTGTGGCATACAGGCAACGTTTGAAGAGATTAAATGGTGATGATGTGTAAAGCGCTATGAAGAGTATCAAAAGTAAACATATAATAATTATAATGGCAACAGTGATTGTGTTGTGTGGTATAGGTGTTATGTGTATGGATGTTGCGTTTGCTCAGAAAGCAGGCAATGTCAGGATGCCTATTCCAAAAATTGGTTTTGATATTGAAGAAGCAAAAACTCCAAAGGATGTGTCGCTTGGCCTGCAGATTTTGTTTTTGCTGACCATTTTGACACTGGCACCGTCTATCATTATGATGATGACATCGTTTACACGAGTTGTCATTGTACTGGATTTTGTGCGGCGTGCGCTATCCTTGCAACAGATGCCACCCACACAGGTCATTGTGGGTCTTGCAATTTTCCTTACGATATTTATTATGTCGCCTACGCTTACTGAGATAAATGATAAAGCACTGCAACCATATCTCAAAGGGCAGATCAGCAATGAAGAGTTCTATAATAAAGGCATGGAGCCACTGCGCAAGTTTATGCTCAAGCAAACTCGCAAAAAAGACATAGCGCTTTTTATTGAACTGGCAAAACTGGAACGGCCCAAAACCGAAGATGATGTCCCAACATATTGCCTTATCCCGGCGTTTATGATCAGTGAACTAAAACGTGCATTTGAAATGGGTGTGTATATCTTTATCCCGTTTATTGTTATAGATATGATTGTGGCAAGTGCCCTTATGGCAATGGGTATGATCATGCTGCCGCCTATCATGATTTCATTGCCATTTAAGATTGTACTTTTTGTGCTGGTAGATGGATGGAATCTGCTTACGTATGAGCTGGTAAAGTCGTTTATGTAGGAGAAGATTATGACAGATGTTGAAGTAATAAAGATTCTTCGCGAAGCATTGATGGTTACTATGGTAGTTTCAGCTCCTATTCTTGGTATTGGTATGTTTGTGGGGTTAATTATCTCAATCTTTCAGACAACAACGTCCATTCAGGAGCAGACTCTGACATTTGTCCCAAAGATTATTGCCATATTTGCTGCATTGATACTGTTTGCAGCATGGATTCTTCACACCCTGGTAGCGTATACTAAAGGATTATTCATGATGATTTCTAAATTGGGTGCCGGATAATGGAATATTTTGTATATCAGTTTCAGGCATTCTTTCTGGTGCTGGTGCGTATGACAGCAATGATGGTAATTGCTCCATTTTTTTCAAGTGGGGCTATTCCTTTACTTATGAGGGGGGCGCTTTCGTTTTTTGTTTCACTGGTTATCTTTCCAGTGCTGTCAATAAGCAATGCTGCTGTAACAGGGAATATGGGTGTCTACTACCTTATGGTTGTGCAGGAGATAATAATTGGGCTGTATATTGGGTTTTTAGTAAGTGTGGTGTTTTCAGCGTTTCAGCTTTCCGGGCAGTATTTTTCGGTGCAGATAGGCTTTGGCATAAATGAAGTCATAGACCCGCTTGCTCAGATTTCCATACCACTTGTGGGGCAGCTAAAAAATATTATTGGACTTTTGGTTTTCTTAGCAATTAACGGCCACCATTTTATGATAAAAGCAATTTTTCATTCGTATGAACTGGCTCCAGCATTTGCGCTTAAAGGTGAAAGCCTTCAGGCATTTTTAAAATTTTTAGCTCATTCATTCAGCGGCATGTTTGTGATAGCGCTGAAGATTTCACTTCCCATAATAGCGGCGGTATTTCTGGTTTCGGTGAGTCTTGGGATACTTGCAAAGGCTGCACCACAGATGAATATTATGATGCTGGGTTTCCCATTTAAGATTGCTGTGGCATTTGGTATGATGATCCTTATTTCGCCGCTCATTGTCAGGGTTATGAATGTATCCTTAGAAAGGACGTTTCAGTTCATTGTGAAGGTTTTGAGGTACTGGCCGGTATGAAATGGGAAAGTAACATATATGACGATTTACTATCGCTACACATTAATAGTACGATAGTTTTTGACCTTCAGCTTTTTGCAGCCGAAGACGAGGGCAGGACTGAAGAGCCTACCGAGAAGAAGCTGCGTGAAGCGCGTGAAAAAGGTCAGGTTGCCAAAACCGAGGAATTGCCACAGGCTTTAGTTGTTATCTTTGCCATGATTACTATTGTTGTGTTTTGCGGTTTTATCTTTGAAACAATTATACGGATGATGCATTACTATCTAACACATTTTTCGCATTTTCAGCTTACTGAGCGCAGTTTATTTCATGAGGCGATAGCAACCGGCATTGAATCTGGCAAGATACTGTTGCCAATATTTGTTGCTACCGTGGTTGCCGCATTGCTGGGCAATATTGCACAGGTGGGATTCCAGATATCCACACATCCACTTAAGTTTGATCCTTCAAAGATAAAATTTGATCCTGCAACAATGGCGCGCAAGATATTCTTTTCCCGCCAGGTTGCCATGAACCTTTTCAAATCGATATTCAAGGTGGTAGTTATTGGCTTTGTATGTTATCTGGTTATCAGCAATGATTTTGATGAATTGATCAAAACACCTGATATAAGCGTTGGCCTTGCATTTCAGAATATTTCAATAATTGCCCTTAAGCTAATTATCTGGTCCACAGTGTGCCTGCTTATTCTTTCAATTCCTGATTATATTTTCCAGAAACGTGAATACATTGAATCGTTAAAAATGACCAAACAGGAATTGAAAGAAGAATGGAAGGAAACCGTTGGCGACCCGCATGTGCGGGCACGATTACAGGAAATGCAGCGCGAGCTTATTATGCGCAACATGATACGTGAAGTGCCTAAAGCAGATGTGGTGGTCACAAACCCCACGCATTTTGCTATAGCCATGCGATATGAACCGGATGCAATGTATGCACCAATGGTTATTGCAAAAGGTGTTGATGCAATGGCTTTAAGAATACGGCAGATAGCCCTTGATAACAACATACTTGTGATTGAGAATAGACCCCTTGCACAGGAATTATATACACGTGTGGAAGTGGGTGATATTATACCTGAAGATTTATTCTATGCCGTTTCATTAATTTATGCTGAAGTGTATAAGAAAAGAAATTTTAAGGCTGCAATATAATTGTTGAGGTAGCGTATGGCAGAACAAACATACGATTTTTCATGGATGCAAAAGAGCGATATTTTGCTTGGCATTGGTGTTATTGCAGTTGTTACCATGCTGGTTATACCTTTGCCAACATTCCTTCTGGATTTTCTCATGGCAATAAGCATCATGCTCGGGATATTGATATTGCTGGTAGTAATGTATGTACCGCGCTCTTTTGATTTTTCTGTGTTTCCTGCCTTGCTGCTTATAACTACAGTGTACAGACTGGCACTCAACGTATCATCAACCCGTTTGATACTGTTGCAGGGTGCAGCATTTGATGGAAAGATCATACGCACCTTTGGCGAGTTTGTTGTTGGTGGTAATTATGTTATTGGATTTATAGTATTTATAATCCTGGTGGCAGTGCAGTTTATTGTTATCACAAAAGGCGCAACTAGAACAGCCGAAGTAGCAGCCCGTTTTACATTGGATGCGATGCCGGCAAAATTGATGAGTATAGATTCAGACCTTTCCAATGGCATCATCAACGAAGAAGAAGCATTGCGCCGCAGGCGTGAAGTCCGTAAAGAAGCTGATTTCTATGGAGCCATGGATGGTGCCTCAAAATTTGTACAGGGCGATGTGAAAGTTGGCATTATCATTACAATAGTCAATATAATCGGTGGCTTTATCATCGGCATGGTAATGCGCGGTGAAACTTTTGATGTAGCGGTCCATACGTATACGTTATTGTCGATAGGCGATGGCCTTGTTGCCCAGATTCCATCATTGCTGATTACTACAGCAACAGGTATTATTGTTACTCGTGCAGTATCTGAGGACAGCCTTGGCAAAGACCTATCAGCGCAGTTAGGTTCCCAACCACGGGCACTGATGCTTACTGCTGCTGCCCTGGGGCTTTCTGCAATCATTCCGGGTTTCCCTAAGATTACGCTTATTCTGCTTGCGTTAGGAATTGGTGCATTGGGGTATCTCTTAAAACAAACTGAAGAAGAACAAATAGAAAAAACAAAGATTGAGCAGAAAGAAGCAGCATTAAAGACACATAAACCGGAATCGGTTATACCGCTCATTCAGGTTGATCCTCTTGAAGTTGAAATTGGTTACAGTCTTATACCATTGGCTGATCCTGATCAGGGAGGGACACTGCTTGATAGGATAACCAATATACGCAGACGCAGTGCACTGGAAATGGGGCTCATAGTACCGCCAATCCGTATACGAGACAATATGGAACTTGCACCACAGGATTATTCCATTTTAATTAAGGGTGTTGAGGTTGGACATGGCAGCCTGCAGGTAGGCAAGCTTATGGCAATGGATCCGGGTACTGTGGAGGAAAAAATTGAAGGTGTTGAATTTACCGAACCTGTGTTTAACCTTAAAGCAATATGGATTGACCCTGATAACAGGGATATTGCTGAACGCAGAGGATATACTGTTGTAGATTGTCCAACCATCATTGCCACGCATCTCACTGAAATAATACGCAGGCATGCGGATGAAATTCTTGGCAGGCAGGAGGTGCAACAGCTTATTGATACAATAAAGAATGACTATCCAGCTGTGGTTAACGAACTGGTAGGTGAAAAGAAGCTTAGTATTGGTGAAATACAGAAAGTATTGCAGAACTTACTTCGTGAACGTGTTTCAATACGCAATATGGTTACCATTCTTGAAACGCTTGCAAGCTATTCTGACTATACCAAAGATATAGGATTGTTGACTGAATACGTGCGTGTTGCATTGGCACGCCAGATATGCAGGGAATATGCTGATAAAAATAATACACTTTCAGTAATTACAGTAGATCCAGAGATAGAAACAATAATTAGATCATCAATTCATGAGGATCCGGTTGAAGGAAGAATTGTGAGCCTTGATCCGGATACGCATAGAGAGGTGCTGGATAGTTTGCTAAGTTCATATTCAAAGGCACGGAGTGCAGGATTTGCGCCAGTGTATTTAGTTTCACCACATATTAGAAGTGTTCTGTTTACATTACTTGAAAGGGAAGTACCCGATCCGGTTGTTCTTTCATATAATGAAATTGTGCCCGAGATAAGAGTTAACGTTATAGGTACTGCGTTGTTACGGGCAGCATGATATAATAAAAATTAAAATGAGAGGTGTTTTACAATGAGATACGTAAAAATTAAAGCACGCACCTATAATGAAGCAATGATGAAACTCAAGATGGAGCATGGTGATGATGCTATACCTATCAGCCATAAAAATGTTAAAGAAGGTGGTTTCTTCAATACAGGCTTGTTTGCAAGGGATTTTGTTGAATTAACTGCAGCCATACCTGATGTAAAGCCTGCTAAATTAAAGCCAAAGAAGAATATTGACTTAACTGTTGGAACTAATGACAATATAAACGAGCTTTTAAAGCAGGTTATAGAAAAACCTGAAAGTGAGCCTCATAAAAAACTGAATACGGGGCTGGAACAGCTTTTAACACAGAGTATATTGCAATCAAAAAAACAGGAAGATGTTAAACCTGTCACAAAGCCTGCAGAAGAACAAAAAGTTGAAACAGCTGACACTTCATACATTAAATTAGAAAAAGAATTTAATGAATTAAAAGCATTACTTATGAATCTTGTTGAGCAAAAACAGGAAAGGTTGTCATCTAATATATGCCAGGATAGTAGCGATATATATTTTAAACCTTATAAGGAGATTCTGCGTAAAAATGATATGGACGATGAAGAATGTAACTCGCTTTTAGATGAAGTAAAACGCAATGTAAGTAGTGAAGATATGAAAGATAAGTATAAGATTGAAAAGACATTGCGTGAACTTATAAAAAGCAGGATAGTGGTGAGTGGTCCTATTGACAGGGGTAAAAGAAAGAGGGTATTGATGTTTGTAGGCCCAACAGGGGTTGGCAAAACAACAACAATGGCAAAATTAGGTGCCATACTGTCTCTGCGGCAGGGTTTGAAGGTGTCCTTTATTACAATTGATAATTATCGCATTGCAGCAACTGAGCAGCTTAAAAAATATGCTGAAATAATGCGAATACCAATTCATGTTGTAACCGACCCGGCAGATTTTAAAGAAATAGTTGAAAATGAAAAAGCTGACATTATAATGGTAGACACATCGGGAAGAAGTCATAGAAATGATTTAAAGATTGCCGAAATAAAAAATTTTGTTGATAACTGTACCTGTGAGATTATGAAGATACTGTGTGTAAGTGCCAACACAAAACGCAGCGACCTGGTTGATGTTTTCAAAGCGTATGATATTCTTCATATTGATAGTGTGATAATTACAAAGGTTGATGAAACATCATATATTGGTAATGTTATCTCTGTAGCCGATAAGTATAATAAGCCTATATCATATATTACCAATGGGCAGGAAGTTCCAAATGATATAGCTATTGCTGAACCCGATATGATGGTGAATATGATACTGGAATCAACTATGCGGTAAGGAGGGCACCTTGGATCAGGCTGCAAATTTACGGAGATTAGTAATACAAAATAATGCTACTCGTAAAACCAAAACAATAGCTATTACCAGTGGCAAAGGTGGAGTTGGCAAAACAAGTGTAGCGGTTAGCCTTGCTATAGCACTTGCTAAAAGAAATTTTTCTGTTACATTGTTAGATGCTGACCTTGGGCTTGCTAATGTGAATGTTGTATTGGGTATTATACCAAAATACAATCTTTACCATGTGATTAAAGGAAAGAAAAAATTAGAGGAGATAATTATTGATGTCCCTGAAGGGATAAAGATAATCGCCGGTGCTTCAGGATTCCATCAGCTTGCAAATTTAGATGTTAAACAGCGAGAATATTTTATCAAGTCACTATCGGAACTCAATGATGATGATTACATGATCATCGATACCGGTGCAGGTATTTCACAAAACGTGCTAAGTTTCTTGGTGGCTTCAGATGAAGTGATAGTTGTTACTACGCCAGAGCCTACGGCAATCACAGATGCATACGGTACCATTAAGGCAATTGCAGCCAATGATCCTGAGAAAACGGTTAAACTTCTGGTAAATAGGGCGCAAACGGTAACTGAGGCAAAGAAGGTGGCTCAGAGGGTAATTAATATTGCAGGGCAGTTTTTAAATATTAAAGTTGATAATTTAGGGTTTATATTTGATGATATGTATGTTGCCAAGTCGATACGGAATCAAAAACCGTTTATAGTGAGCTATCCTAAATCAAAAGCTTCAACCTGTGTTGAAATTATCGCTGACAGGGTTGCAAATATTGAGTCAGATACCGATAGGGGCACAGGGATGCTAAGCTTCTTTAGAAGATTTTTTGGTCACTATGAGTCTGAGAATGAGGAGGATTCACTTCAATAGGTACCAGTAAAAGTGTACGTTAATTATTACTTGATTTAATTAAACTAAATTACTATTTTTGAAATAGTAAAGGTTTAATAACAAGAAATTAAAACGGATATAATAAAAAATGTTATTAAATGTAAAAATGTTCAGGATTTCATTAGAAGGGAAGGTATCAATAGTTTTTGGTATACTTGCTTTTTTTGTTTCGTTGTTATTTGGCATTATAGTGGGTAACAAAATTAGCATTTTATTTAGCAGAATACTTTTTTTTACGGTTGTATATGCAGCTCTCGGATACGGTTCAATATTAATAATAAAACATCTTGTGCCTGAAGTATATGAGATATTGAAAGAGTCTTTAGAATTTTCAAAAGGAAATACAAGCCAGGAAGAATATGTAACTGTGAAACCTGATGGGACCAGCACTGTTAAGGAACAAGGAGCTACAGGTGAAGAGGTGTATACTGATACATCTGTATCAGGACCATCAGATATGTCATATAGTGAAGCCTTTACACCACTTGAAGCAAAAGATTTTACAAATTTGAGTACTAATGATAGTAAACCAAAGAAGATGGGAAAACATATTGTACTTGACGATAAAAAGATTCAGTACGAACCAAAGATAATGGCAGAAGCTATACGAACTATGCTCAAACGTGATAAGGATTAATTTAAATAACGAGGTTGTATGGCAAATAAAAAATTTCAGGAATTTGATGCAATTGATGAAGATGAACTCTGGAAACGTTATACCAAGACACATGATCAGGCAATAAGAGACTATTTTGTAGTGAAGTATGCTCCATTAGTAAAGTATGTTGCAGGCAAAATTGCCATGGGAATGCCAAGTTCAATAGAATTTGATGATCTTGTTTCATATGGTGTGTTTGGGCTGATTGATGCAATAACAAAATTTGATCCTGAACGGGGTATCAAATTCAAAACGTATGCTATGACCAGAATACGGGGTTCAATTTTTGATGAACTGCGCTCTATAGACTGGATACCACGTTCAATACGTCAGAAAGCCAAACAGATAGAACAGGCAATAGCCGACCTTGAAAACAAATTAGGAAGGACAGTTGAGGATGAAGAGATAGCAAAGGAGTTGGGAGTTACTGTTGAGGAATTCCAATCTTTGCTTAATAAACTCAGTGGAACAGCGATGTTATCATTGAATGATATATGGTATGTTGGTGATGAAAATGATGAGCTCTCAATACTGGAAACTCTTGAAGCCCCGGATACGCTAAACCCGGATGTCATGATCGAAAAAGAAGAAATACGTGATTATATAGTTGATGCAATAAAGAAATTACCGGATAAGGAAAAAAAGGTTATTGTTCTCTATTATTATGAGGACCTAACATTAAAAGAAATAGGTGAAGTGTTAGAAGTTACTGAAAGCAGGGTGTCACAGTTGCACACAAAGGCAATCATGCGTCTTAGAGGAAGGCTGGGGAGAATTAAATCAAATATTGTTGGGTAGAATGTTATACGAAATATTTTAAAGTTTTTGTAATATGAAAGTATGGTAGTGTAGGTAATGAAAAATTTAAAAGAATTACTGAAAACAATACAGGATGATGAATCATCTGAAAATGAGATAGAAGTGTATGCTGATTCTGTAAAGCAGGCACTGGAGTTAGCAGCAGGTGAATTGGGTGTTGATATCTCAGAACTTGATTACCAGATTCTGGAAAAAGGCACATCGGGATTCCTTGGAATTGGCAGACAACCTTACCGTGTATTGATACGGCCAATAATAACCCACAAAGAAGATGAAGAGGATTTTAGCGCCATAGAACAAAAACTTCATTCCATGCCCGAAGTTGATCTCAGAATAAAAGATGTTCCTAAAAATGTTGATGGTTCTGCAAAAATACGTGTAACTAAAACGGGCATATGGTTAACAATCACACCACCCACAGGAAATGGTAGGCGCGTAGATTTATCTGATGTTTCAAATAAAATCTATGCATTGCGTATCCAGAATGCTGATATGACAAAGGTGGAAAAAGAGGTTCGCAAACCATCTGGTAAACCTGTTAAGATAGGTGATTGGGTACCTAATCCGGAATATGATGGTACAATGACAATTGAGATTACTGATGATGAGATGAAAGCCTTTGTACATTTTGTGCCACCTCGTTTTTGTGGAAGACACATGGATGTTGAAGATGTGATTGAAGCGTTGAAACGTGCAGGTGTTGTGACCGGTATAAAGGAAGACAGGATTGCAGAATATTTAGAAAGAATGGATTATAGCCAGCCGCTTCTGGCTGCAGAGGGAACTCCACCCAGGCATGGACGGGATGCCTATATTGACTATAAAGTCAGAATTGATAAGAGCGGAATTCAATTAGAAGAGGATGAAAAAGGTAGGGTTGATTTTAAGGACCTTGATTTACTGGAAAATGTTGTTGTTGGGCAGGTGCTGGCTGTAAAAGTACCTGCTGAAGAAGGTGTGCCAGGAAGAACAGTTACCAATAGAATTATTCCTGCCAGATCAGGTAAAGATGTACAGATAAAATATGGAAAGGGTACCATACTATCCCAGGATGGCACAGAGTTGACTGCTGAGATTAATGGCCAGGTAGTGTATCAAAATGGAAAACTCAGTGTTGAGCCAGTATATGTAGTTAAGGGCGATGTTTCCACAGAAACAGGTAATATTGTATTCTTAGGTTCGGTTATTGTAAGTGGTAGCGTTCAGGATAATTTTACAGTTAAGGCTGCTGGTAACATTGAGATCAAAGGTACCGTACAAAAAGCTAATCTTGAGGCGGAAGGTGACATCATTATACGACAGGGCATCATGGGACGAGAAGGGGCACGGATTGAATCTACCAGTGGTTCTGTCATTGCCAAGTTTATACAAACAGCAACAGTTGTTGCTGAAAAAGATGTCATAGTGGCAGAAGGTATAGTTCATTCAAATGTTGACGCAGGTAACAGAATCATCTGCAATGGAAGAAGAGCACGTATTGTTGGAGGTTTAATCAGAGCTGGTGAAGAAGTAAATTCCAAATTTGTTGGTTCAGATTCATTTACCAAAACAGTAGTCAGGGTTGGTATGAATCCAAAAGTACTACAGCAGCTTACCGAATTGGAAGAGAATAAAAGGACAATATCCGAGGAATTTGATAAGGTAAGGAAGGATGTAACAACGCTTACCGTACAAAAAAATAATTCTGGTGGACATTTGCCAAAGGATAAAGAAGAGCTATTAGGCAAACTTATTGGGCAAAAACAAAAATTGGAACAGCGGCTTAATGAAATTAATCTGTCATTAGAAGAATTGAAAGCGTATCTGAATATGTTAGAACAAAAAGGTAAAGTCTGTGTAGAAAAAACCATATTTCCCGGTGTGGAGATCTATATCAAAGATAAACGTTTTAATGTAAAAGATCCCTACAATTATGTCAAGTTTGCGCTTGAGGGTGCTGATATACGGCTATCTGAATATGAACCACCGGATCTGGGAGAAGCACAGAAATTAATGATAAGGAGGAGGAGATAAAACGTTAATACCAGGAGAATACAATGGCCATTAAACCAATAGATATGCAAACTAATATAGCACAGATAATAGAAGTTGCACGTGGAGAGCATGCACGTAATGCAGCTGTTATTGAGCAGCAACATATATTAAGCAAAGAGTCAAAGGAAAAAGCCAATATACAGAAGGAGAAGGTTGAGGAGAACAAAAAAGCGGAGCGAACAATAATTTTAAACGAAGAAAAGCAGTTTAAAAAAGGCAAACAATTTAAGGAAGGTGAAAAAAAGGAAAAAAATGAACAACCTGAAGTGCTGGAAGATGTAAAAATGGGAAGAATTATTGATGTAAAAAAATAAAAAAGGAAGTATGCGCAATGCAACTTGTTATTCTCATAATGGTGAATATTTTAATAGCATCTATATTTTATCTGATTATTTCATTGAAATTAGAACGTTCAGCAACAGAATTCCGATCAAAACGGTTGCGAAAAGAGATGGAAGAGCTTATAAATGAATTTAATCATACTGCTGAACGCAATTTATCCTTACTGGAATATAAAATTAATATATTAAGGGAATTATTAAAAAGGGCTGACGCATTGCCTTCTCTGGATATTACCATAAATGATGAAGTAGAAAAAACTGATTCAAAAAAAAGCAAGAGGAAAATACATAAGAAAAAAGAAGAAAAGATTTCAGTAGAACAAATAATTAACAAAGAAGATATACAAACAGTTTTCAATAGCCCATCTTTTGATATATCAAAAAAGGATAGCAACGAACTAAGTGATACTACACTGGTGTATCTTGAAAGAGAGAAATCCAAAAATTTTTATGAAAACAATTCCCGGGTACCAACTGTCACACAACAGTTATCTGAGATAGCCAGGGTTCTTGTACATAAATTCAGTCAATATATTGAAAACAGGTTTAATAAAAAAGCAATTGATAATTTTGCTGTACATTCAAAAGATGTGCATCACATCGTCATTGAGGAATTGGATGAGTCTTGCGTGCAACCTGATGAAAAGAAAGTTGAAGCGGTAATCACTGCTAATGAAGATGAACTGATAGCCATGTATAACGATGCTGATGATAAATATCTGATGATTGCAAAATTATACAGCCAGGGTTATCCTTTACAGGTACTATCTAAAATATCCGGTATTCCAATAGGGGAAATATCCCTTATTTTGAATCTTTCAATGAAAAAGTAGTATAATTAAAGTTGTATAATAGTTTGTGTGCCCGTTGGTGAGATATGATTGATTTTTCAAATATCAAGCGCTTAAATGAAGAAGAGTTTAAAAAATTTGCACAATTGATATATGATGAAAGTGGGATTTTTTTAAAAGAATCAAAAATTACTCTTCTGTCAAACCGGTTGCGAAAACGGTTGAAGGCATTAAACCTTTCTGAATTTTCGGATTATTATAATTATATTACAAGCCTTAAGGATAAAAGCAAGGAGATTGAGCAATTACTGGATGTAGTGTCTACCAATGAAACATATTTTTTTAGAAATGAAAGGCAGTTTGATGCATTAAAAGATTATTGTATCCCGGAAATTGTTAAAAATAAAAAACAAAAAAGTCTTACCATCTGGAGTGCAGGATGTTCCACCGGAGAGGAGCCTTACACAATAGCTATCTGCGTTATGGAATCGCGTTTGATCCTTACAGGATGGAATATTTCCATCATTGCTACAGATATTGCTCCCTCTGTTCTAGAGTTTGCTAAAATTGGCAGATACACCGGAAGGAGGATTGAAAAGGTGCCTCCTGAAATTTTAAAAAAATACTTTACACAAATGCCTGACAATCCTGAAGTGTATGAAGTAAAGGATGAGCTAAAAAAACTGGTATCGTTTTCATATCTCAATCTCTTTAAGAATCCTTATCCAGAAAATGTTGATGTAATTTTTTGTCGTAATGTAATGATATATTTTGACCGTGCTCGCCAGAAAGAGCTTATAGCAAATTTTTATAAGGTTCTGAATCCATGGGGGTACCTTTTTATTGGCCATTCTGAAACTCTACATGCCCTGTCTGATAATTTTCAGTATGTCAAGATAATGGATTCGCCGGTATATGTTCCCAAGGAGAAAGTAAATGGAATTTAAACTTATTACTGTTCCGATAGCAGATTATAAGGTTTCAAAATCTCCTGATATATTACGCACAATCTTAGGGTCCTGTGTGGGAATATGCCTGTATGACCCTGAAAATAAAATTGGCGGGCTTGCACATATAATGTTACCGGAAAATAATGATACATCATCAAATCCTAAAAAATATGCCGATAGTGCGATAGCTCTTATGATTGATGAATTGCGTAATAATGGTGCAAATATTGAACATCTGGTTGCTAAAATTGCCGGTGGTGCTTCAATGTTCAAGATGCCAGAGAATTCATTCATTGGCTCAATAGGAATCAATAATGTTCAAAAAGTAAAAGAAGTATTGAATCACTATCATATTACTGTTCTTGGCGAGGATGTGTATGGTGATTATGGTAGAACCGTAGATTTTTTCCTTGAAACAGGAAAGTTGAAAATCAAGTCTCTGGGACGCGAAGATAAGGAAATATAGCAGGTGTTTGTATGGAAAGCATGACAGGTTATTCGTTTATAGAGAAAAGTACTGAACAGTTTACTTTTTCAATTGAAATAAGGACTTTAAATTCAAAGTACCTGGAGGTATATACAAATATTCCCAAAATACTTAAATCTGAAGATGATACTATTACAAACATATTGAAGAAAAATTTTGAACGAGGAAAAGTAGAATGCACTATTGATATATATGATTGGGTTGAATCACGACCTGTTCATATCGATAGCAATGTGTTGCTGAAATATTATAAGGAAGTACAAAAGTCACTTTCAAAGTTGAAAATACCTGCCAGTTTTTCTATTGATGCATTGTTGCACCTTGATGGTGTGGTACACAAGGAGAGAACAGTCCTTTCAAAAAAATCAAAAACTGATATCTACAATACACTGCAGAAATCTATTGACGCGGCACTAAAGATGCGAAAAAAGGAAGGTAAATCCATAAAAAAAGATCTTGAATTGTCTTTGAAAGTAATTGAAAACGCGTGCCATGATATACAAAAGCTGGCTCATACGGTGGTAGAATATCAGTTTAAAAGATTAAAAAAGTCATTAGAATCGTTATTACACAGTAAGGTTGACGAAAACAGGATTTATACAGAAATTGCAATTTTAGCGGATAAGCAGGATATAAATGAAGAACTGTCACGGCTCAATGACCATATCAGTAAGTTTAAAGAAATTATGGCTCAGGAAGGGCAGATGGGAAGACAGCTTGATTTTCTTGCACAGGAAATGTTCAGAGAAATAAATACTATAAGCTCAAAATCTAATAATACATTCATAGCGCATAAAGTTGTTGAAGTTAAAAATCATATTGATAAAATACGGGAGCAATGCAGAAACATTGTATAAATGAGGGAATCACAGAAACATGAAATCAACAACACTTATTAACATTGGATTTGGCAATGCTGTTGTAGCTGAGAGAGTTATAGCTGTTATTACCCCCATGTCAGCTTCAGGAAAACGTTTGCGCGAAGAGGCAAAAGAAAATAATATGCTGATAGATGCTACTCATGGACGCAAAACACGTGCTATAATTATAATGGATAGCAACCATATAATATTATCTGCAATGCAGCCAGAGACTATCGCAAATAGATTAAATCAAAGTGAAGAGTAAACATGTTTTCAGTAATTATTTCAGCACCATCAGGAGCAGGGAAAACAACAATAATTGAAAAGTTGCTGATACAAAATCCTATTTATGAGTTTGCAATTTCAACTACTACACGATCCAGGCGCACTGATGAAATTGAAGGGAAAAACTATTACTACGTAAATTACGATGAGTTTATGCAGATGGTTGATAGAGGTGAATTTCTGGAATGGGCCAAGGTGCACGATAATTATTATGGTACAACAAAAAAAGAAGTTGACAGAATTAAAGCGCTTTCAAAAATACCTATCTTTGATGTGGACGTGCAGGGTGCCAGGAGCTTACGTAATAAATTACAGAATGTTATTTCAGTATTTATTATTCCACCATCTATAAAGGAACTTGAAAAAAGGTTGCGGCACCGTTCAACCGAAACAGATCATCAGATAACGGTGAGATTAAACAATGCGCTCACAGAGCTTAAGGAATATGTAAATTATGATTATATAGTCGTGAATGATGATTTGCAAAAAGCACTGGATGATCTTAACGCCATTTTAAAAACCACTATATTGAAACGTGAATATATGGATACTATCGTTAAAAAATTACTGGAGGAAGTTCATGATTATACCATTAGATAAATTAATAGCATTTGATGAAAATCGATATATTTTTTCGTGTGCAGCAATGAAGGTAGTTGATAAATTAGGAAATATAGAGGGATATCCGGAAAGTGATAAAAACTGGAAGGTTGTTCCAAATATACTGAATCTGATGCTTAATAAGAGCATAAAATATGAATATAAAGAAGAAAGTAAGTAATAGTAATAGTGCGTACCAATTCTGATAGTACATCGTACTGAATGAATTGTTTATAATCCATGTGGGTTGTGTTGAGTTGGGATAGATGATGTGAACAATAAAGCTGTTGTTCTTGTTGGTCCAACGGCTTCAGGTAAAACAAATGTATCACTTGAAATAGCACAGGACATATTTGAGATAATTTCAGTTGATTCGGCACAAGTGTATAAGTATATGGATATTGGTACAGGGAAAATTTCCCCGTACTATAGATCTTTGATAACACATTATTGTATAGATATTGTTAACCCTGATTGTTGGTTCACAGCAGGCGATTTTTGCCAAGAAGCTAGTAATGCAATAAAAAGCATCCATTTGCATAAAAAAATCCCCCTTTTTGTTGGTGGTACAGGGTTATATATTCATGCTTTTTTTTATGGGTTAGTGCAACTTCCAAAAATAGATTCAGTTGTAAAAACACAGCTACATATTGAATTAAAGCAAAAAGGGCTAAAAATCCTTTATGAGGAATTATCGCACAAAGACCCACAATGGGCTAAGCGAATTCATCCCAATGATACGCAGCGTATATTGCGAGGGCTTGAAGTTTTTAGAGCAACCGGTATGCCTTTATCACAGTTTTTACAATCGGGAAATACTAAGAGTAATTTAGATATTCTGATAATTGCACTGGATGTTGAGAGAGATGCATTATATAAGCGCATAGAACTCAGGGTTGAAGAAATGATCAGGCAGGGATTTTTAGATGAAGTTAAAAATTTGAGGACAATGGGGTATACCGAGGAACTCAATTCTCAAAAGGCAATAGGATATACCCAGATGCATAGGGTTTTGAAAAATGAACTATCGCTTGCTGATGCAATTGAGCAGATAAAACAGGAAACAAAACATTATGCCAAACGGCAGATTACATGGTTTAAGCGATACAAACCGTTATGGATATCACCTGATAATATTGAAAAAATCAGGAAAATAATCACCGAATGGATTGACAGGAGTTGAATGTAAAAAATAAATCACTAATTATTCCTGAACGCTACTATATGAACAAAATATTGAATAGTCTATATCTGCATCACTGTAGGTGAAGGGGGCAAATACTTTTTTTTCTAAAAATAATTTGAAAAAAATATTGATATTATAGATGTTCAATGATATCTAAGTGTAAAGTAGTAATAAATATTTAAAATAATATATAAATTTAAAATACACAAAGAGGTTGTACAATGGGCAAACAAACAAAAAATTTACAGGACACTTTTCTTAATGCAGCACGCAAAGATAAAGTGGAAATTACTATCTACCTTATGAATGGCGTACCAATCAAAGGTAAGGTAATAAGCTTTGATAACTTCACAATCCTTGTTGAGGTTGACAAAAAGCAGAATCTTATTTATAAACATGCAATATCCACAATTATGCCGTCAAAGCCTGTCCAGTATAAAGATGAAGATTAATTCATGGGCAAGGTACAAAAAATTATTATTGCAGCCTTTATTATTGCTGCACTGATATATGTCTTTGTACGGGCGGTTGTTTTTGTTGGTGATGGAGTCGTGGCGTTTGTTACTGATAAGGAAGGTCAGGTACTTGGGCAATTACACAAAGGTGTAAACATTGTACCGCAGGGTATTGTAACAACTATCCATACGCGTTATGTACCTTTAAATGGCTCGTGCGATGTTGCTGTTACAATACCCGTTCCACCACTTGAAATAATAAAGAGTGAACATTATTCAATTAAGATTCCTGTTGTTATTAATTATACACTTGAGCCCGAGCAATTAACACTGGATTTACACAGGATCTATTCAGATACACAGTACCTGCAGCAGCAATTCCAGATACGATTGGTAGACAGCATTAAACAAAATATTGCCAGATATCTTTATCCATACTACCAGTACAATGTGTTGCAGGCAAATATTTATAAGGAAGTTTCTGCGGCGATAGTTAAGCTGAAAGAATCTTTTGCAAGAGAGGGCGTGCTGATACAGGATATAATTGTAGGGAGTATCTATGTACCAGACTATGCCGTGTATACAGAAGGCAGAAGATTTTTGCTTGAATTACTTACACAGGAAAAAATTAGTACTATACAGCTCAACGCGCTACAACAGCAGCTTAAGGAAGATGAACTGCGGAATGTGCAGTATCTGGAATATCTGGAAAAAATATCTAGAATTATTGCTAAAAATAGGGATATTTTGAAGTATATTTATATTGACAAATTAGCTGATAATGTGAAGGTGATAGTAACTTCGGATAAAAATGTTCCATTTGACCTGGCCAATGATAGTCAATCGGAATCTTTAAAGAAAGATTTTGATAATTTTAAAAAATAGTGGTTTGGTTAATCAATTTCACAGTATATTATTAATTGGATATACTTCATAAAGTCTTATAGTGATATACTTTTTATATTAAGGAGAGTTAAATACTATGCCCTGTGGTAGGAAGCGAAAACGCAGAAAGATTGCTAATCACAAACGAAAAAAACGAAGAAGACTTAATCGTCACAAGAAGAAATTACGATAATGTAAGTAGAAGAGAGATTGGCATAAAGAGAAGTCAATCTCTTTTCTATTTTTACTATGGTTGGGTTATGAAATGCGTAGAAGAATAAAAACAAAACCGGTAACTATCGCTGAAACAAAAAAGACCTACTGGAAGCGGCGACCATCCGAGATAAGGGGTTATCAGCGTGTTTTTTATTGCAATACCGAAAATGGTGATTACATCCGCGTAGATTATAATTTTAAAGATAAGAGGGTACGCCTTTATTTAGAAGACAGCGAAGAAGGCGGAAATCCTTATTATGCGGTAATAGATAAAGGGCGTATCACAGCAGAGCGTAATGCAACATCGGGTAGACCGGTAAGTTTGCATGAAAAGTTTGAAAAGCGAGCTGAAATCATTTCCGCTATTCCCAATAAAGATGTTATAAGGCTTATAAACAAAAATTATGGAATAGGTGAAAGTGCAGAGGAAATTGCTCTTCGTAAGAAAAAAAGACAGGAAGAACTGGAAAAAACCCGTAAACGCTACTTTAAACCTGAAGAGGTTCCTTCTTTTGTTAAAAAAGAAACTGCGGTAGTCACAAAACAAAGGGTTAGAATGCGTGATATGATGGATATTGGTATTGGTGGTGTTGCTGTGGGGGGTGTGTATTTTATAAGTCTGGATTTCATTAAAGCAGGTATAATTTCTGCAGCTTTTGGTATACTGCTGGCATTTATTGACATATTTATACGCCAGAAAGAAACACTGTTGCTAAAAACATTACTGTTTCTGGTTCTGGGAATAGGGTTATACATATACGGGTATTTTATTTTGTAATGCCGTTACCTTCTTCTGATTTCAGAGAGCCAATCCCACCAGTTACGCAGATAATCCATTACGGGGGTAGAAATTTCTGCACTGCCAAAGATATAAAGCCGTGCCAGTACTGGACCATAACGGAACGTAGCCAGGCCAACAAGAAAGCCTGCTACAACATCAATGACATAATGATAGCGCAGGTATACAGTGGATACAACAAGAAGCAGTGCCCACACTGTAGCAATTACACTGAATTTTTTATGAAATTTTAATGCAAGTAATACAGTCAACACTGATACCAATGTATGGCCACTGGGGAAACAATCCCGTGTAACACCTTCAAGATATGCCAGGGTATGGTGTACCAAAGTGAAAAACATTACCCCTTCAAGAGGTTGTGTTTGCAGATGTGTGAGAGTAAACCGTGGACCTATAGCCGGGAATATATAGTAGCCAATATATGATAAATAAAATCCAAGCATTATGGTGGATGCAACTATATGAAATTCAACTTTTCTTTCTTTAAGATATAATATCAGGCACAATGTAAATGGCAGGAAATAAAAACTTGCATACACTATTTGCAATAATTCAGTAATAAAGGGATGTAACATTTTTTCCAGTAATACTGTAGGATGATTGCCAAAAAATAGTGCATAATCAATTTTAATAAGTACTGTATCGATATCATGTGGGTTGATAAGAGGTACCAGTTTATTATGTTCCATAAATATTGCTACTAAAAGCGGCAGGATATACCAATCTCTATAAATGGTAAATAACAGGGAAGATGTATGCCGCTGGGCATATACAGTGGCGACAATAAGCAGCATTATGATGCTATTGATGGCAAAAATAATGGGTGCAAGTGTAATATGCGAAAAAATTATAATTAATATATTAAGGAATAAAGCCATGCCAAACGTCAGCGCTTCTTCTAAATGAATCCTTGCATCATATTCCTGTAATACTTTCTGAAGCATATCTGGCCTCTTATTCCAAAAAATGTATGTATCTATTCGATAGTTGTCAACAATCTTTAAAAATAATATATACAAACTATTATGAAATGACAATATTTTACATGCAATATTATTCTAAAAACTTGATAAATAGAATGTATCTTCCCCCGCCGTTGAAAGCGGCAAAAGTGCACACTGTTTCATAATTTCTTCATAAATCATCATTTAGAAGAAATTAGTAGATTTCAATCATTTGTCAAGAAATATTAATGATATGTAAAAAAACTGTTCCGGTAGACAGTATCTTAAGTAGATACCTTTGTAGCTCCCAAAGGAATGTGGCAATCCCATTTTATAATTTCACCACCAACCCATCTCCGTAACAGGGGGAGATGGGTTACAATTGCTCTCTGGCAAAGACGGAAAATTCTTCCGCAATTACTTCAGGCTTGAGCAATGTGAATGAATCATTATGCAACATCTGAAGATAATTAATTTCGCTGGTTGCATATGGAGGAAATGTAACGCGTGGGCATATCCGTATATGTGGTAAAAAGGATGTGTTGTGTGCAATGCTGTAAAAAGACATGTTAAAATTATCAATTTTCTTTGAATATAAAAACTGTAGCGTTGTGCGAATGTATGTAAGAACTGAGTCAAGTTTACCGCTACATGTGTGCAGTGGCATGGATTCATGCAATATGCCTATAATGTCAAACTGTCCCATGGGAGCATAGGCTACTACCCAGGTACTATCGCCCGGATTAGCGATGACACGTTCATTTAGATTTTTTTCAGTGGTAAGGTAATCCATGAAAAGATTGGGATTGTTGTTTAGATTTGATAGTATATCAGAATAATAATTGGATGGCGTTGATGATGCTATGATTTGTAAATGTGGATGAACCAGAGAACTGCCGGCAACAGGCATGTAGTTCCAGTTTATTGATTGGTAGGGATACTTCTTTGAATCAACATCTGACAAAAAGAGCAGTGCACATTCAAAGGCTTCGAGCAACATCTGATGGGTAAAACCGTTAATGGGGACATAGTGCTCGGTTGTTATGGTTACCACAGCATTGTTTTCATCATAAGGGAACGCATTGGGAAAGCAGCGGGCATTGCCATAGGTGTACTGCTCTTTAAGTGGAGGAGTAAATTTTGGGGTCAGAGCATCAATGAGTCCCGGGCAAAAGGGACAGGCTCTGGCAGATTCTTCTATCATTGCAGTGCGGTCAGTGTATGCAAATTCTTTTAAGGTTAAGCCAAGCACACGGCTGCTGCGGCCTGTTAATGGGCAATATCGTATTTCATTTACACGCTGTGCTTCTTTGAATTGCTGAAATGGATCTTTAAGCATTATAGTTTTGATTTCTTTTTTTAGTTGCATTGCTATTTGCCCTCCTATCAGAATACAAACTCATTTAATTTCAATCATCATCACTATATGATAAAAAAGTCAAGTGTGGTTTTATCTGACATCAATAATATTTTATAGTACTTAAAACTTGAAGTTTCATTTATAAAAAATTATATGCAGATAATTCTTGATTTTTTGTCATCATGTATATATATATGAAACCCTGTCGTTGAACAAAAATACTGTGCCCTGTAATGATATGGATGTAGTATTTCTTTGATGGATAATAATTATAATGATGTAACATGACGGGAGCGATTTTATGGAAAAAGTGAAACAACGATATGATGAGCTTGTTGAACGCATAAAAAAATATAACTATTATTACTATACCTTAGATAAACCACTTGTTGATGATGCAACCTATGATGAACTGCTGAAAGAGCTTGTAGCTATTGAAGAACAATATCCTTATATCGTACGAAAGGATTCCCCCACAATAACTGTTGGTGCTGTTATTCAGACTTCTTTTACTGAAGTGCGCCATGACCCGCCAATGCTGAGTTTATCAAATGCAATGGATGAAGGGGAAATGAATGACTTTCACAATAGGTGTGCTAAGTTGCTTGGCACTGTTGATATTGAGTACTGTGCTGAGCTAAAGTATGATGGACTTGCTGTTGAGCTTGTGTATCAAAATGGTATATATGTACAGGGTTCAACACGTGGTGATGGTGAAGTGGGTGAAGATGTAACGGAGAATATTGCAACTATTAAAACGATACCTGCGCGTTTAAAGGGAGATTTCCCTGAATACATAAGCGTGCGCGGTGAAGTTATTATGCGCCATGGTGAGTTTGAGCGTTTAAACCAGCAGCGCAGACAAAGCGGTGAGCCGGAGTTTGCAAATCCTCGTAATGCTGCAGCAGGTTCACTGCGTCAGCTTGACCCAAATGTTACTGCACAGCGTGAGCTTGATATTGTGCTCTATGGAATTGGAAAAATAGAGCCAGTGGCAAAAGCACTTACTCAGAGTCAGTTATATGAGCTGTTTAAAACATTAGGTCTGCCCGCACCACATTACTACAGGGTTGGTTCATTGCAGGATGTCAAAGCCTTTTACATGTACTGGATGGAAAACAGATACACTCTGGACTTTGACATCGATGGTGTAGTGGTTAAGGTAAATAGTTTTGATGTGCGCGATAGCATGGGTGCAACTTCAAAAGCGCCGCGCTGGGCAATTGCATGGAAGTTTCCTGCACGGGAAGCTATTACAGTATTACATTCAGTTGATTATCAGGTGGGACGCACCGGACTTGTTACGCCTGTTGCTAATCTGGAGCCAATAAACATTGGCGGTGTACTTGTGAAGCGCGCAACGTTACACAACTTTCAGGAAGTAAAGCGGCTTGATATAAAGATAGGCGATGTGGTTAAGGTAATACGTGCTGGTGATGTGATTCCAAAGGTTGTGGATGTGTTAAAGGATAAACGCCACAATGTCAGGGAGATAGTAACCCCTGAAACATGTCCTGCGTGTAATTCAAAATTGCAACATGAAGATATCTACATACGCTGTGTGAATCCATCCTGCCCTGCCAAAGAATATGAAACACTGTGCTTTTTTGTTTCAAAGGATGGGATGGATATTGAATATGTTGGACCAGAGCTTCTTAAACGTTTGTACGAACAAAAGAAAGTTAAAACCATTGCCGATATCTATGCTCTGACCCGTGATGATCTTTTACAGGTTGAGCGAATGGGCGATAAAATCGTTGATAAGATTCTTGATGCAATACATCAGCGAAAAGAGGTGATGCTCTCGCATTTCCTGCGGGCATTGGGCATTCGCAATGTGGGTGACCATATAGCAAAGGTTATTGCCCGCCATGTACGTTCACTGGATAGATTACAGGAACTATCGCCGCAGGAACTTATGAGGATACCCGAAGTGGGACCAGGAGTTGCACAGTCAGTGTATGATTTCTTCCATAATGAAGAGTCTTTAAAGATTATTACACAGATGCTACGCAATGGAGTTACAGTTAAAGAAGAGGTTGTGGAAGAGGCACTGGAAAATCCGTTTAAAGGTAAAACTGTTGTATTTACGGGAACGCTGCAAAGCATGAGCAGGCAGGAAGCTGAAAGCTTGATTGAACAGCTGGGCGGGAAAGCTTCAGGTTCGGTGAGTAAAAAAACGGATTTTGTTGTTGCAGGCACAGAGGCTGGTTCTAAACTTGAAAAGGCACAGAAGCTTAATGTGCGTATCCTTTCGGAAGAAGAATTTTTGAAGATGGCAGGAAGGGCATAATGAAGATTGCACAATTGCTGCGTAAGCTTGCAAGGCATTACTATGTACTTACGGTACTTTTTTTTTATGTTTCATTCTTAACACCATTAAATTTGCATGTACCACTCTTATCAGCTTTTGCATGGGTGTGCCTTGTTCCTTTGTTTCTTTACATCAATGACAGGCCGCTGAAACAGGTGTATGTAACATCATTTATCACCGGACTTTTTGGATTTGGTGTTGTCTATTACTGGATGGGCGATTTTGGTCAGGCGGTTCCTTTTGGCAGGGTAGTGATTGTTGCTCTGATAATACCGTGCATTTCAGTCTTCTTTGCCACAAAGATTTTTATTGCCGAATATGTATCCCGCGTGTTCCCGCATCTTAGATTAGCAGTATATCCATCGGTATGGATTGTATTTGATTGGGTACAGACTATTGGAACAATGGCGTTCCCTTGGAATTTTCTTGGCTACACGCAATATCCGTTTATCAATTTTATTCAGATAGCTTCAATCACAGGTATTTTTGGCATCACATTTATTATAGTGTGTGCTAATATCAGCATTGCTGCATTAATACAAGCAAAGCTATCTAACAGTAACTATCGCCCTGCAATGTATGCAACTGTGCTTGTGTGTGTTGTGGTGATAACTTCAACGGTCTACGGCTTCTTCAGGCTGCAGCAACACAATGAATATAAAAATTCACATCTGCGTGTTGCAATGGTGCAGTCATGCTTTTCACCGTGGGAAAACTGGACAAAAAACAAATACGTGTACCTGAATATATTGCGCCAATTGACAGGGCAGGCAATGCAACATGATCCTGATGTAGTGGTGTGGTCAGAATCTGCAACGCTTGAAAATATTTCATACAGCTACTTCAATGGCAACCTGAATCATTTTGAAGAAGAGGTGCTGGCACTGGCTGCAGGCAACCGTGTACCGATTTTAACCGGTGAGATTGGCATAATTGAAGATGTGGTACGCCGAAGGTATTATCCGCAAAACAGTATGGTACTGATTAATTCTACCGGACAGGTTGTTGACACGTATGCCAAGATTCATCTGGTGCCGTTTGGCGAGTGGTTCCCGTATGGTGAACTTTTTCCTTTTGTTAGCGATGTTGTTGAAGCGTTTGGTGGTTCAAACTTTATGCCGGGTGACACCCCGCGTATTTTTACCATTGGTTCATTCAGATGTGCGCCGCTTATATGCTATGAAAATATTTTTCACAGATTGTGTCGCAACTATGCAAAGGCAGGTATTGATTTTTTTGTAAATATCACAAACCTGCTATGGACAGAAAATCCAATAGGTCCCATGCAGCACTTTTACTTTTCGGTTTTCAGGGCAATTGAAAACGGTGTGTGGTTTGTAAGCGCAGGTAATTCAGGTTTAACTGCGCTCATAGATCCGTATGGTCGTGTGACACAATCGATACCGCTTATGGAAAAAACGTACTGTGTGGGAGACATTGATGTAAGTATGAATACTTCTACACTGTATAGAAGTATTGGTGATGGTATTTTATATGTATCATTTGCATTTGTATTTGTAGTATGTGCGATAGTTATCGGTGAAAAGCTTGTTGCATATAAAAGGAAACGCTGATGCGAATAATCTACTGCACCGATGTCCATGGCGCGTTTGACCGCGTAAGAGAGCTATTGTATGAAACGATAGCCGATGTGTATATTATCTCAGGTGATTTAATTGACATCCCGTTTTACAATATGGATAGCGCCATCCGCTACTATGAGCTTCAAATGTATTTTGACAATATGCGAAAGCAGATGGGTAGAGATGATGTTACTGTAGAAGATTTTGTTGATGAGCTCATGGAGATGCCACATATCACCGAAGAGATGGCAGAGACAGGTGCAAAATACCAGCAGTATACCATACGTGCCAGAAGAGTAATGCAGCAAAAATACAAGGTGCTTGCAAATATTTTCAGCTTTAAACCACAGTCATATATCTTTGCTTTGCCTGGCAACTACGACATGGATTTAAAATATACATCCCTCCATGACAGGGACCTGCATCTCCACTGGTATCAGGTGGATGATCAGGTTATTGCTGGCTATGGGGGAGCAGATGTATTCACGGCAGGGATACCACAAAAGTATGTTGTGCCCTACAAAGCCGGTATTGGTATTGATGACCGCAAAAATGAGATGTACAATTTTTTTAAAGCGGTACGCCCATCCATTATCGTAACGCATCAACCGGCGCATGGCGTACTTGACTGGCTTGCCCCTGTTGGTCCAACAGGTTCACCTGCACTACGAACATACTGCGACAACAATCCTGTTATTCTGTGTTTAACAGGTCATATCCACGGCGCCTGGGGATTGAAAGATGTTGAGCATACGTTGTATTTAAATCCATCGCCGTTTGGTGACATCACAACCGTGCACCATGATGTGCTTGAAGGTGGATTCTTTTATCAGATTGAACTTGAAAATAGCAAAGTGGCACAGGTGCTATACAGAAAATTATATAACGAGCGAGTGTATGATTTAGCTGAATATGTAAAAAAGGATGGAGTGTGGGCTGAAACTGTTATTGATGAGGGCCGTTTTAATGCAAAAAAGAAATTAATCAACATTGATATGAATATTCAGCAGTATTCACATATTCCAGAAATTGAGCTATTCAAAGAAATAAAAAACTTTTTTAGAATGTTTCAGACCGAAGAGTCTGAACTGCGTGTAGAAAAGATGGAGGAGATAGTTAAACGAATAGAACCAGTCATTGAAGACATTGCAATGGATGTGTTGGGTTCGGTCAATGTTGGGTTGTCTCAGCCAAGTTCTGATATTGATATGGTGCTGTATTTACGGTGTGGATTGCAGTGCCCTGATAATCTGCTATCATGCAATTGCTGCAGGGATGCTGCAGCTATGATACGGAATGCACTGCAGGATGAATATAAGTTTGAAGTGCTGGATTGTATTGATTTAAATGAGGTTGAGAAAAATATAAAAGAAAAAAATTATGAATCCGAGACGCTGCAACGGTTTGTTGCATACCGCTCAATATGCCGGCCAATAAATTACAGGGTAATTGCGCCTTTAGAAGATATGCTCAATCAGGATATAGAATTCAGAAAGGAGGTTGAGGGCAGTATCCGTTCTTATTTCAGAATATTTGTAACCACTTCCCAGCATGTACGCTCATTTAAAAAATATGAAAACAGGCTAAAGACAATTGGTATCAGGCTTCCCGATTCAATCAGAAGAAAGATCTTGCAGTATTTGCAAAGTGAAGAAGATGATATACTGTAAATATTTTTCTCTTGTTTTTTTCAACGTTTTAGATTATTCTTAAGATTGTAAGGGTGGTTAATTATTGAGATAAGGTTGTTTTATGAATGTTTCAAAAAACGGAAAAAGTGTTACCAGGAAAAAAATAACAAAAAAACAAAATAGTAGCCCGCACGCAGAATCATTACATTCTTTCCACGAT
Source organism: uncultured bacterium (assembly GCA_937920495.1). Classification (GTDB taxonomy): domain Bacteria; phylum Spirochaetota; class UBA4802; order UBA4802; family UB4802; genus UBA4802. Next base: position 52,659 of record CALEUQ010000017.1, read on the forward strand.
CTGGACATTTTTAGCATTATTGCAAATGTCAGTGCTGATGCCATAACCATATTTGATATGAATTTTAATATCATCTATGTAAGCCCTGCCGTTGAAAAACTACGTGGGTATTCCTTAAAAGAAGTACAAAAACAAAAACTGGAACAGATCTTGACACCTGCTTCGTTGAAAGAAGCAATGAAGGTATACAAAGAAGAATTAAAAAAAGAAAAAAAAGGAACGTACGATCCACACAGAAGCAGAATACTTGAGCTTGAGCATTACAAAAAGGATGGATCAACAATATGGCTTGAAACGCAGGTTTCATTTATACGTGATAAAAATCAAAAACCAATAGGAATTCTTGTCATTTCACGAGATATCTCAGAAAGAAAAAAAGTTGAAAATCAATTAGTAATTTTTAAACAGCTTGTTGAAAATTCTTCGTATGCTATTGGCCTGTCAGCACCGGATGGTACGCACTATTACCAGAACAAAGCGTTTGATGATCTTTTTGGAGATATTGGCGACAATCCACTACGGACTTTATACGTTGATAAAAAAGTAGGCAGGGAAGTGTTCAACACAATAATGTCAGGAGGTTCGTGGCACGGAAGGATAAAAATGTATGATAAAGATAAAAACGTCAAAGATATTTATTTACGAGCTAACGCTATAAAGGACAATAAAGGAAGGATAGTAGGCCTTGTTGGTATACATGAAGATATTACAAACTTAAATTTGATGGAAAAAATTTTAAGAGAAAATGAAGAAAAGTTCAGGGCAATATTTGAATCAACTACTGATGCGGTATTTATAATGAAAGATGACATTTGTATAGATTGTAACAGTGCAACGCTTAAGATGTTCAAATGTACTCGTGAGGATATTATAGGGAAACGAGCACATCAATTCCATCCAGAATTTCAACCTGATGGGAAAAAGTCAAAGGGATTGGCGTTAGAATATATACAAAAGGCAAAACAAGGCATCCCGCAATATTTTGAATGGCAACACATAAAATTAGATGGTACACCTTTTTTTACCGAAGTGAGTTTAAATAAGCTGGTGATTGGAAAAGAGGTGTTTTTGCTGGCAATAGTGAGGGATATTACACATCGAAAAGAAATAGAAAACCGGCTTAAAAAAAGCGAGCAGTGGTACAGAGCACTATTTGAGACTTCACCTGATGTAATTGTGATTTATGATTTTAACGGGGCTATATTTGCTGCTAATCATGCAGCCCGACAGTTATATGGTGTTGGCACTACCGCTGAGCTGATGGCTGAGGTTACAAATATTCTGGATTTGCTTGATGAGGATGATAAGCGTAAAGCTATTGCAAACATGAGTAATACTCTTAAAACCGGATATGCTGAAGGCAATATTTATACCATCAAAAATAAAAAAGGCCAAAAGATAACTGTTGAAGTGCATTCATCAGTTCTTACCACCGGTGAAGGTGCGCCACAGGCGTTTATAAGCATCATAAGGGATATCTCCGATCGTTTAAAGGCAGAAAAAGAATTAAAAGAAAGCGAAGCTAAATACCGTGCTTTATTTGAGAATGCTGCAGAAACCATCATGGTGATACAGGATGGATTTATCAAATTATTCAATACGCGTGCATATGAATTAAGTGGGTATACTCCTCAGGAGTTTATATCAAAACCATTTATTGAGTTTGTGCATCCTGATGACCGGCAAATGGTGCGTAATAATTATATGCTAAGGATGCAGGGAAAGGATGTTACAAATCGTTATGTATTCAGAGTTTTAACAAAGAATCAGGAAGTCAGGTGGGTTGAAGTAAATGTAGTCACCATTGACTGGGAAGGGAAACCTGCAACATTAAATTTTATAACCGATATCACCGAACGTAAACTGGCTGAAGATGTGATAAAAGAAAATGAAGCTAAATACCGTACTCTTTTTGAATCAGCAAATGATGCCATATTTATAATGGATAAAGAGATATTTATCGACTGTAATACAAAAACACTGGAAATGTTTGGTTGCACACGAGAGCAGATTATAGGCGCACCACCATATCAATTTTCGCCTGAATTTCAGCCAGATGGAAGAAGATCAAAAGAAAAAGCACTGGAAAAGATTGATGCAGCACTGCAGGGCAATCCACAGTTTTTTGAATGGCAGCATTGCAGATATGACAGAACGCCATTTGATGCTGAGGTGAGCCTTAATGCATTTGAGTTGGGTGGGAAACAGTATATTCAGGCAATAGTGCGGGATGTGACCGAAAGAAAAAGAGCCGAAAAAGCTTTAATGATGAGCCAGGAACAATATCGCATACTGGTGGAAACTGCAAAAGAAGGAATATGGAAGATTGAAAATAATATCACCACGTATGTCAACAGAGCAATGGCAGAAATGTTGGGGTATACTCAGGAGGAAATGCTGGGGAAATCTATTTTTGATTTTATGTTTGAGGAAGATATTCCTGATGTAAAAGAAAGACTACAAAAGCGTGCTCAGGGAATTGATGAAGTATATGAAAGCAGGAGGAAAAAAAAGGATGGCAGTGAACTATGGGCGATAGTATCTGCAAAATCAATTACAGATGAAAAAGGGCAGTTTGTGGGGTCTTTTGCACTCTATACTGATATAACTGAAAGAAAAAAAGCTGAAGATGAAATAATAAACAAACAGAAGCTATTGGAAGATATTATTGCATATACTCCAGATCCTACTCTGGTGATAGATAAAAATGGTATTGTTATAGCCTGTAATAAAGCAATGGAAGAATTACTGGGCATAGAAGCTGATACATTAATTGGTAAAGGCAATTATGAATATGCCTTGCCCTTATACGGGGTACGCAGGCCAATGTTAATAGATTTAGCATTACATTTTGATAAGGAAATAGTAAAAAAATATACCTATGTAAAAAAAGAAAAAGATGTTCTAATTGCAGAAACAACTATTGACAACTTCAGAGGTAAAAAAGTTTATCTGTGGGGTAAGGCTGCACCACTGTACGATAAAGATGGAAATATAATAGGAGCTATCGAAACTATCCGCGATATTACTGACCAAAAAATGAGCGAATTAGCCATACGGGAAAGTGAACAAAAATTCAAAGATATATTCAATTCAACTACTGATGCAATAATGATTGATGAGATTACTGAAGATGGTGTTAGGATAATTGATTGCAATCAACAAACGGTAGAAATGTATGGCTATGTATCAAAGGATGAGTTGCTTGCGTGCACCATAGGTGATCTGAGTGCAAATGAATATCCCTATACAGAAGAAGAGGCTCAGAAGAAAATTTCAGAAGCATTCCAGGGTAATATCATCACATTTGATTGGTTAGCAAAAAAGAAAAATGGTGAAAAATTCTGGGTTGAAGTCACACTTAAAAAGATAATATTAGAAGATAAAGAAAGACTGCTTGCCATCATTCGTGACATCAATGAAAGTAAAAAAAATCAGCAGAAAATTATTGAATATAGCCGGAGATTAGAAAATGTAATAGAAGCCACCACTGTAGGTACCTGGGAGTGGAATGTGCAAACTGGAGAAGTTATTTTGAATGAACGATGGGCTTCCATGCTGGGGTATACGTTACAGGAACTATCGCCCATATCATTGCACACATGGGAAATGTTGACTCATCCAGATGACTTAAAGAAAGCCTATGAATTATTACAAAAGCACTTTAAAGGAGAACTGTCCCACTATGAGTGCGAAATACGAATGAAGCACAAAGATGGTGATTGGATATGGATTCTTGATAAAGGTAAGGTTGTAACCTGGACGCACGATGGCAAACCGCTCATGATGTATGGCACACATATTGATATTACACGATTAAAAGAAACTGAAGCAGCATTGCGTGAATCAAAAGAATTTATAAATAATGTACTGGATACTATTCCTGTTAGGGTATTCTGGAAAGATAGACAGCTGCGTTATATAGGATGTAACAGGCCTTTTGCTCATGATGCTGGTTTTGAAGATCCCGGCGAACTGATTGGAAAAACGGATTATGATATGATCTGGAAAGAACAGGCGCAATTGTATCGTAGTGATGATAGGGCTGTAATGGAATCGGGTGTTCCAAAACTTGGTTATGAGGAACAACAGACAACTCCTTCAGGTGATGTGATATGGTTGCGTACCAGCAAAGTTCCACTTAAGAATGCAAAAGGTGAAATTTTAGGTGTACTTGGAACGTATGAGGATATAACTAAAGCAAAGAAAGCCGAAAAAGAATTAAAAGAAAGTGAGGAGCGCTATCGCTCATTGGCTGAATCAACACAGGATTTGATTGCATTACATGATATGAATGGCAATATCCAGTATGTTAATCAGGCTGTGGTGAATATATCCGGATATGCCAGCGATGAAATAATTGGAAACAACATCTTAATGTTTGTACCACGTAAATACCGGCGCAGTATTTATGAGCGGCATGCAAAACGAGTGCAGGGTTATTTAGGTATTGAACAGTATGAAACTGAATTTATAAATAAATATGGCACATTGATCCCGGTACAGGTAACTTCAACACCAATTGTGAAGGATAATACTATAGTATCTATCATGATTGTTGCGCATGATTTAACCCAGCGAAAAATTGCTGAAGAGTTGCTTATAAAAAATAAGGAGCGATTAGAAGCTGCAATTTCTATATTGCAATATGATGCAAAGGATTCAAAAGAATTGTTTGAGTATGTGCTTGAGCATGCGGTGAGGTTAACAGGGAGTAAAATTGGTTTTATATTGAATTATGATGGCAATGAAAAGAAATGTGTGCTTAATGCCTGGTCAAAAGAAGTGATGCATGAATGCACTATGATTGAAAAACCTGAAGAGTTTTACCTTGATAAAGCAGGTGTATGGGCTGAAGCCATACGGCAGGCACGGCCTGTTATAATCAATAATTATAAAGAACCCAATCCATATAAAAGAGGATATCCTGAAGGACATGTTGAACTTGTACGATATCTGGGTATACCTGTTTTTAAAGGCAAAGAGATAGTTGCAACAGTTGGAGTTGCTAATAAAGAAACAGATTATACTGAAATGGATGTATTGCAGTTGACATTGCTTATGGATGCGGCGTGGAAATCCTATGAACGTATGCAAGTATTAGAAGCGTTAGCTGAAAGCGAAGCCAAATTCAGAACACTTGCTGATGCAAGCCCTACAGCTATTATGATGCATCAGGACGATAAATTTGTCTATGTCAATGAGGCGGCAGAGCGTATTTCAGGCTACAGTTTTGAAGAAGCAGTCACCATGGATTTCTGGTCTATAGTGCATCCTGAGGATGTGCAGATGATTCTTGATAAGGGGAAAAAACGGCAGCAAGGTCAGTTTGGATTAGACAGTTATGAGTTCAGAATTATTACCAGGGATGGACAGATTAAATGGGTCTTTATCACAAGTGCCACAGTGCAGTATAAGGGCAGGCCAGCGGGGCTTGTTTCAGTGCTTGATATCACTGATCGTAAAAAAGCAGAGGAAGCGTTGTTTGAAGAAAAAGAAAAATTGCGCATCACTCTGCAAAGTATTGGTGATGGTGTCATTGCCACTGATACTGACGGCAGGGTTGTGATCATCAATGAAACAGCTCAACAGCTTACCGGATATTCACAGACAGAAGCAGAAGGTAGAAAACTTACAGAAATTTTTAACATCATTCATGAACTATCGGGTAAACCTTTAGAAAATCCTGTTGATGCGGTGCTGCGCACAGGACATGTGTGCGAGATTTCCAATCATACTGTTCTTGTGTCAAAAGATGGGATACAGCGAATAATTGCTGACAGTGCTGCACCAATCAAAGATAAAGCGGGGAATATAGTTGGTGTGGTGCTTGTATTTAGAGATATGACTGAAAAGATGCAGTTAATTGAAAAGACGCAGCGAGCGCAACGTTTGGAATCATTAGGATTGCTTGCTGCTGGTATTGCCCATGATTTTAATAACATCCTTGAAGGTGTCTTTGGGTATATTGGTCTGGCAAATGCGTATGTAACTGACAGCACAGTGTCCCAGATGCTGGTCAATGCTTTGAAATCTATAGAGCGAGCAAAAGGATTAACCGGGCAGCTATTGACATTTTCAAAAGGTGGCCAGCCTGTTAAGAAAATTCAATCTATTGTGCCGCTTCTTTTAGATACGGTACAGTTTGCCATAAGTGGTTCAAATGTAAAACCAGAATTTAAGATTTCAGAAAATCTTGCTAATGCAGAAATTGATTATAATCAGATTGCACAGGTCATTGAAAATATTGTGATTAACGCAGTGCAGGCAATGCCAATGGGTGGAGTTATCACAATTTCCGCAGAAAATGCCACATTTGCAGGTGATGAACATCCTTTACTGGAAGGCGATTATGTAAAAATAACTATCGCCGATCAGGGTGTAGGTATTCCAAAAGAGATATTGCCAAAGATTTTTGATCCATTCTTCAGTACCAAAAGCATGGGGCAGGGATTGGGACTTGCAACCAGCTATTCTATTATTACACGACATCAGGGAACAATTGAGGTTGAATCAGAGCCCGGTAAGGGCACAACATTTTATATTTATTTGCCTGCGGTAAAAGCTCAGGTAGAAGAAATAACAAAGCCTGTGGAAAAGAAGATTCTCAAAGGTGGAAAAATACTGATACTTGATGATGAAGAGATGATGCGTCAGATTATGCTTAAATTCCTGGATCATCTTGGTTTTGAGGGAGTGGCAGTTGCCGATGGCAAGGATGCAATTGCATTGTTTATAAAGGAAAAGGATGCAGGTAGAGCATTTGATGCATTAATTTTTGATATGACGGTCAAAGGTGGAATGGGTGGCAAAGAAGCGGTTGAAGCAATACGAAAGTATGATACCAGCGTGCCGGCATTTGTTATGAGTGGTTACAGTGAAGATCCTGTGCTTGTACATCCAGAGGAACATGGATTTAATGGCGGGTTGTGCAAACCTTTTACACTTGAAGAACTGGAAGCGTTGTTGTCAAAATATTTTTGATATATGTATTCTGGGGAAACTTTGAAGGCTATAATCAAACCATCAACAGCCGCTGTAGTAAAAAAGCATGGATGGCGTTTTGACAGAGCCATTCATAATTATATATACTTTGTTTTCTATTATCCGTATGTTTTTATACTCTATCATATATTTAAATTCTTAACAGATTATTTTTCATGGTTTACACCATTACGATATTTTTTGAAATTTGCCTTTGATAGATATCATGCCAAGATATTGTCTTTTGGCGACACCAGGAAAATTCTGCAACTAAACAGGGATATTTCACATATCACAGATTCTAACAGGAGTATCATCCCCTACAGGTATGCGTATAAAATCATCTTTACTGAGCCTGATTACATTGCAGTGATGGATTGTCCGTGCAAAAAAACTTTAGGCGATGAACCATGGGCCATACAATCATGCATTGCTGTTGGCAAACCAGTAGCGGCATTCTGGCTTGAACATGGCAAAAAGTATAATGCAAGAAAAATCACACAACAGGAAGCTCTTGAATTGGTTCAAAATTTTAGAAAACACGGATATCTTACGCAGGCTTTTTTTAAGGTTGCAACTGGTGGTAGCACTGGAGTTATATGTAATTGTCATCCAAAATCGTGTGTAAGTTTAAAAGCAACACAGTTTGCAAAAAGGTTTGATAGCTCATTGTCAATGAGTGCACCTGCGGGATATGTTGTGCTTCACAACGAAGCTGCGTGTAAACATTGCAGCGATTGTGCCCGTATATGCCCGTTTAATGCAATTCGCGTAAGCGATAGTAGCTGGGAATATAATCATCATCTGTGTGCAGGATGTGAGTTATGTGTTGAGCATTGCCCTCACAAGGCATTAACCCTTACAATAGATGAAACCAAACCAATGCCACTTGATATTACCAGATTGCCGCTATAACACAGCAAAACTCTGAAAAACTCTGTTGAAATATATTTCATATTTATAAAATATGGTTTCTGGTGCACTGCATTCAATGATAAAGACTGTAGAGCCACTGTTTACAATGCGTAATCTGTGAATAGAAGTCACGGTATTGCGATATGTAGTTACTATCACACCACCATCATCCGTTCTAACTCTTAACACAAAATGTGCGTTTGGGTCAATATCCCATATCTTCCATGTCAGGGTAGTAATCATGTCGCTTTGTGTAATATCCATTTTATAAATTTTGATGTATACATTTTTTGACTGTGCACAGATAAATTGATGCATGTTATTTTGCATCATCTCTGACACATCCCATCCTGGCAAATCAACCTGAAATCCCAGTGCACTTTTGTAGGTGGAAAAACAATTAGTTACGTTATTTGCAAACGAATGCATCGTCGTACACAGCACAATGAATACTATACTATATAATCTATTCATGTAATATCCTCTTTATATTATCTTTGCTTTTGATTAAACCTGATATGAGAATAAACGATGATGCAAAAATTTGCAATTTATTTTTGTCAAAGTTTCACCATTTATTCCTTAAATAAAATTTATGAACATAATAAGCATATTGTAGCTCCACGCCGCCCTTGGCTGCAGGGATGTACATCGTTTTATTAACAAAATATTTTAAAGGGATTATGAGTATCAAAGTTTAAAACATTTAAAAGTTTAGAAAGAACATGACATTGGATGTATTGAATAGTTCGATGTAATCCAAAATTGCCAGAATTCAAAATGAGTCAAAATAAATAGTGATATTTTAACATAAATTTTATAATAACTTTATGATTCTTCTTCAAATTACATTATCAAATTCAATTACAGCTTCTACAATACTATTACCTTTTTTGGAGTAGGAATTATGTCCAGTGTAAAAATAGCAAATATTATTAAGAGATTGCCGCAGCCTGTTTGTACACAATTTACGATTAGCATGATTACTAGTTCAATTTATTATGTGTTTGATGATACCAGGATTGATACACTTGCTGATGAGCTATCAAATAATGATGCCGTTTATGCCTTATGTGTTGTGGATGAGTCAATGCAGGTAAAAGGTGTGATTGTAAGGAAAGATCTGTTTGATATTCTTGGCAGGAGGTTTGGAAGAGAGTTGTATTATAATAGAACAGTTGTTGAATTAGCTCAACAGGTTACAGTATTTTATTATAATATGCATGTCTTTGAATGCTCACGATTAATAAGACAGGATCTTGAAAGGGGAATACAAAACCATTATGCATTGGTTGACGAAAACGGATGTTTTAAAGGTCTTTTTTCTACAAAAGATATGCTAATATTTCTATCGCGATTGACTCAAATAGATATAGAACATGCAAAATCCGTTATTAATAGACTGCTAAAGAAAGAATTTGCCCTTAAGACAAAACGGTTGAGCATAGCAATAAAAAATGAGATGGTGCAGGATATTGGTGGTGATTCATATTTTGTAATACCATTGAAAACGAAAAATCAGATTATACTGGGCGTATGTGATGTAGCAGGAAAAGGCATTTCAGCTTCAATGATAACAGCAATTATAAGTGGCATGGTAACTACTTATGATTTTGAAAATAATCCCCTGGAATCATTTTTGTTGAAACTGAATAATTACATTTATTCTACGTTTGAAGGTGAAAAATTTGTAACCGCCTGCTTTATGATAATTGACGAAGAAAGTTCCCTTTTATTGTTGTACGATTTTGGACATTCAATGACATACCTGTATCGGGATAATGTGTTTAAATTGTCTCTAAAAGAAATGCATGTGCCAATGGGCATTCAAAGAATTGATACAGTACAATCGGGGAAATTTAAACTGGAACCTGGCGACTGTATTTATATATTAACAGATGGATGCATAGAGCAGCGTGATCATAATTGTAAAGATTACGGAATTCAACGATTTAATAAAATATTTGTAAACAATTATTCAGATGATTTGATGAAAACTCTGAATGCAATAATGATGGACATCAAGATATTCAGAGGCTCATATCCTCAACAGGATGATATGACTGTTGCGTGCATTCGATATGAATAAAAAACTTGATGCTGCTCCATGCACAATACATAATAAAAATTCATGTACCTGGTTACGATACTGACAATAAACCGTTGCTAATAAAATTAGCTTACATAATGTTTTTGCGTATAGATATGTACGATATATCAAAAGACTGCATGGTAGAGATGGATAATTTCTAACGATAAGATAAAACGAGTGATTTGAAGAAGCAGTAAAGATAATGTCAAAAAATTAGAAAAATGTACAGCTGATCACCATTTATTCCTTGAATAAAATTTGTGAACATAATAAACATATTGTAGCTTCCCCCCGCCCTCGGCTGCAGGGGCTACACCCTTTTATTAACTAAATTTTTTTAAGGAATTATGACTGCAGCTGATAAAACTATCAATTAATAAAGTACTTGACTGTTGTAAAAATAATAATTATGAAGAAGCAAAAGGTGTATAGTGTTAGGAACATGATATGGAAATACAGTGGTTTGGCACAGCGTCAATAAAAATTACTGCAGACAAACAATCTATAGTATTTGATCCATTTATATCGATGAATGATGAAATCAGGTGTGCAACCGTTGAGGATTATACAGGCGCAACTGATATTTTTATTACCCATGGCCATTTTGATCATATTATGAATATACCGGAAATATGGCATGTGAGCAGATGCACAATATATTGTGGAGTACAGGTTGCAGAGGTGTTATTGAGTTATGGGATAAGCCCTGATTATATTAGAGTTATACAACACGGCCATATACTTTCAATACCGCCGTTTGTTATCAAAATATATGAGAGCACGCATGTACATTTTGACATACCGTTGATTGTAAAAACTTTATTTAATAAAAGAATTATTAGCAATATTAATAATTTTAAGAAGATACTATCCTTACATAAAACTATGCCAATGGGAAATGTGTTTGCGTATGAGGTACTGCATGATGATAAAAACATACTGCACTTTGGCAGCTTAAATGTTTCAAACAATATACAGTATCCAAACAAACCCACAATGCTCACTATACCATTTCAAGGAAGATCGGATATACATACCTACGCAATAGATTTTATTAAAAGATTTATACCACGCACAGTATTTTTGCACCATTTTGACGATACGTTTCCGCCAATATCTCAGCATGTTGGTACCGAATTATTTGTGGAAAAGATGACTGCATTATTCCCTGACATAACAATTATTATCCCCCAGTATGGTATACCGTATGCCGTGTAGTTTATCGCAGATCCCCAATCTTTTGTAGTATTGTTGCTTCATACGGATAGCACTGCAATCGTAAATCGGCAAAGTGTTCAAATTTGCTACGATGAGTTGAATACAACACTTTCCATTGTGCTTCATAGCGGTGATGCAACAACGTACTGGAGTTATTAAAATTTAAAATTATACACAATGTTTCATTGTGACTTTTACGCATATATGCCAGGATACCTTGTTTGCCTTTAATCAGCGGTTCCCAGGTACCATGAGTGAGCGCAGAGTGTTTTTTTCGCAAATGTACTAAATCCTTAAAAAAAGAAAGCAGTGAATAGCGATCTTTCATCTGGTTTTTTACATTTATTGTGCGATAGTTACTGTCAATGGGCAGCCAGCTGCATGCATTGCTAAAACCAGCATTTGCTTCATCTGACCATTGCATTGGAGTACGTGCACAGTCACGACCTTTATATAAAGGCCAGAATCGTTTTCCTGCAGGATCAATGATGTGGCGCAGGGGAATTGAACTGTTTTTCATACCTATTTCTTCCCCGTAATATATGAATGGTGTTCCGTGTAATGTTAAAAGCATTAACATAAGCAGCCGTTGAACTGCATCAGTATTGTCATTATTACATTTATCGGCATACCGTGGTTGATCGTGATTTGACAACACATTACATGGCCAGCAGTGTGCAGGAATAGCGTTATACCATCGCTTTATGGACTTATATATTTTTCGTGCATTAAAGGGCTGGTAAAGAAGTGAAAAGTCAAAAGACAGATGCAAGCCTTTTCCGTTACACAGGTAGCTAGCTGATAATTCAGGATTTCCTGGAGGATAGCTGAATACTTCACCAACAAGCATTCTATCATTATAAGAATCAACAAGTTGTCGTATTTCCTGCACCAGTGAATAATTTTCAGGTCTGTTTCTGTTATATTTTTCTATCTGTTCATTGAAAGGATTGAATGAAAAAGGGTTGTTACGCAGGCGTTTGTCCTTATAGCAGTAATTTATAACATCTAATCTGAAACCATCTACACCCAGGTCAAGCCACCAACGCATCATAGTAAACATTGCTTCTTTAACTTCCGGGTTGTGCCAGTTGAGGTCTGGTTGTTCTTTAAGAAAAGAATGCAGGTAATACTGTTGAGTAGGTTCATGCCATTCCCATGCACTGGTTAGGTATGCTGATTTCCAGTTGTTAGGTACTCTTCTTTTTACTGGATCATGCCATATATACCAGTTTCGCTTAGGGTTATCGCGTGAAGAGGCTGATTCAATAAACCAGGGATGCAGATGTGATGTATGATTTAACACCATGTCCATTATGATCTTTATGTTATTATTATGAGCTATGGCCAATAATTCTTTAAAATCATCTATTGTGCCAAAGCATGGGTCAATATTGTAATAATCGCTGATATCGTAACCGCAATCATACATCGGCGAAACATACATTGGCGAAAGCCATATCGCATCAATACCAAGACTTACAAGGTAGTCAAATTTTTCAATAATTCCGGGTATATCGCCTATGCCGTCATCGTTTGAGTCATAGAAGCTACGGGGATAGATTTGATAAATGATACCGTGCTTCCACCACACATAGTGTGTGTTATGCGGCTGAGTTAAGATCATTGATGAACTGTTTGATGATTGCATCAGGACTGTATTCATGAGCACGTAGTAGCGATTGGTTCTTAAACAAGTTCAGAAGCAAAGGATTGTCAAAAAGTTCTGTGATCTTCTGGCCCATCTCAATTTCATTTTTGACAAGGTATCCGTTAAGACCATTGTTGATAATATCCTTTGGACCTTTTGTGTTGTAGGCCAGTACTGGCAGACCACATGATAATGCTTCAAGAACCACACAGCCAAACGTATCAAACCGTGATGGTAATACAAGAACATCAGCTGCGGAATATATCTTTGGCAGTGTAGAGTGATCCACCCATCCTAAGAAGATAGCATCTGGCAATAGCCTTTTTAATTCGGATTCTTTTGGTCCAATACCTGCAAATGCAACCCTTGCAGTGGGATGTTTTTGCTTAACTATCTGCATAACTTTAGGTATATCCATTACACCTTTTTCTTCTGAAAGCCTGCCGGCAAAAAGTATGACAGGTGTTGTGTTGCTTACACCAAAAATTTCTTCTTTACCTATCTTATATGGTTTAAAGTTTTCTTCAACCCAATGAGCTGTTAAAAATACCTGCGATGGATTAAAGCCCATATCCTTGCCGGTGAGCCATTTACGATGATCATTATTAAGAACAAATAATCCATCAAATCCTTTATAGAAGGTACGCAGTAAACGTCTAAAATTGTTTAAGTTTTCATCAGTTAATTTGAGCGTTTGTTCTGCAAACATCATCCAGTCAGTGTGTACATAGAAATATGCTGGAACTGAATATGCATATTTTAACCAGAGTGCTGCCAACCCCATTGGACCTTCGGTAGAGGCAATAATCTTGCTGTATTCCCCTTCTTTAAAAATGTTATGGATTTCCAGAATGTTTGGAATTCGCAATGGTTGCTGCTCATAAAATGGCAAGCTAAATTCTTTCAATGGGCGTATAACAATGAGGTGATCTTGTGGTTGCAGTGTGCTGCTGATTGTCAGTATATCAATTGGTAAATCGCGTTTCTGAATTTCTTTAAGCATGGACTGCAATACCATGGCAACACCATTGGAATCGGTAAATGTATCGGTCAACCACAATGTTCGTTCAGGGTGTTTCAGTGTGTTGTGTGCTTTTGCAAATTCATACAACAGTGGCCGTGCCTTATACATGACTCTTGCACTGGTAAAAAAGGCGGCTGCAATAACTGCTGAACCCAAAAATGGGAAGGATAACTCGTCAAATAATTTTGGCAAATTGACTTTTGCTGAACCGTTGCCATTGGTTTTTTCATTGTTTTCAATATATTTTCTGAAATGTGTGGGAATTTCTATATTTTTAAAGAATGATTCAAATTCTTTTGATTTAAACCTTTCATCTTTAATAAATTCATTTATATGTTTGTCGGAGCGTTTCATGAGCAGTTGTATAAGCTCTTTGTAAATTCCATAAATTGATTCTGTATAAAACGTTACGTCATCTTTTTTTCTTGTTTTTGTGTAGCGGGATAGTTTATAGGCAATATCAAAAACCTTTTTATAATCCCTGCTGACATAAAATCGCTTTGTCCTGGAAAATGTTTTACCAACCAGAGATTGGTGGAAAAGTTCTAAAAAGTTTAAGGTTGTTTTATGCCGTTTTAATTCCTGGAATGCATTGGTAATGGCAAGTGCTGCCAGCTTATCCTGAGTATCGCCTTTATGCAGCAGAATATGAGGAAGGCCGGGGTCTTTCATATTCATTCCAATCTGGCAAAAGTAATCAATGAATGAAATTGCCATCTTTTCGCTGTCATTATGTGTACCAAAAGGAGCCATTGCACCATTTTTGATTGCTTCCAACGCCAATGCTGAACGTTTCTCTGTTTTTAAGCGTTGTGCTAAATTAGGAATGTGCAGATAGGTGCCCGTTAAGCCAGTGAATATTCCCATGTGACTATCGGAACCACCTGACATATATTTATCGTATGGTTTTGTACAATATCTGTAAGGTTTTATTTTAAATTTTTCAGATAGCTCTTCTAATCTATCTTGAGTTAATGATTCAATCCATTGCTTAACCAGCATATTCTGCCAGCTATCTCGCTGTCCGTTGATAACTTCAAATCGTTCGAATAGTAGGGCCATCTTGTCAAAGAATTCCATGGGTGGAATCCCTTTCGATTTGTAATGATACAAGGGATGTGCCCAGATGGTTGGTATATCATTATCATGGGTATAATCTAAAAATTTATATATATCAGTGCGATATTTATTAAGCTTTACTTCCTGTTCAGGTGTAAATCCATAGGCAAGAACATGAATGCCAACTTTGTAATCAGGTACAGTGCAACTGAATTCAGCACCTACCAAAACATCCAATCCTTTATCAAGAAGCTGGTAGCATGAACGAGCATTGTTGTGGTTTGTGACGGTAAACGTATCACAGCCATGATTTTGTAATGTTGCTATTAGATTCTGTGTGGGTAGCCATGTTTCGGGAATTCCCAGTATTCTTCCCAGCTGTTCATCAGGTACATTGCTATTGTGGTCATGGCAGTGTAGGTCAATAGTTAACACTTCATTAGATGGGAAACGCTTTTTCTGTTCATTGACAAAAATGTTGAGCATTGATATAATTTGCTCATTAAATGTATTTTTCGATTTCATAACTCCTCTGTTTTATTTGTAAATCCTTAAAACTCAATTGAAACATGTCTCATAAGTGTAAAGATTTTATGAAGTTTATATTTAGATGTAATGAATAAATATTGACTTTTTTAAGGTTACAATGGTATTTATAACATCTTGATGTATAATCTCTTTTTTGAGTGCTGAGAAATTAAAAAATAAATAATTGCGGGGTACATTATGAATTCTGAAACAACAACATGTATTTCCATTGAGAACGATAAGATTTTAAAAGATGTTTCCAAAAAGTATAATATATCCGTCAGCAAAATTGTTGTGTTAATGGTAAAATATGCTAATGAAAAGAATGAATTGTCAATTACAAGTGATAGAAATGTTAAGTATAGAGATAAAAACAACTCTACGTGGAGGCGTATTCATCTACAGTTGTATCAAAATGAGTATGAGTTTTTACTGGATGTTAAGAAGATATGGAAGATGTCTGTGGCCAAGATTATTGAATATTGTATTGAAAATTTCCTTTTTGAATTGATTGAGAAGGTTTTGGAAAAAGATAAAACCGATAACTATCTATATAACAACTATCATTTTGAAATTGGCGAAGAAGATGGTATTATATATTACCTCATATACTGGGGATTGCCGCTAAAAATACTGCAAGAACTAATACAAAAACAACCTGATACCCACATGGTAACATAGCAAATCGGTACAATAGTTTACTTGACATATTTTAACAGTAAAATATTACTAATACTCATTGTTATCGCACATTATTCCTTAAAATAGCTTTTGTCAATAGTGAAGCACAAAACTACCACGTTTTGAGGTGAAACGCACAATAGTATATTTTGTTCATGAATTAGCGTTGATGAATATAGTTAAGCTTCAGTATCAACAAGTATAGTTAATACCATGAGGTAGGCAAATGCGAGTGAAAGTAATTATCGTATCAATCATTCTTGTGTTTTTTATGGTAATAATTTTGCAGAATACCCGGCCTGTATCATTAAGCTTTTTGTTTTGGGACATCACACTGCCATTTATAGTGATGCTTTTGTGCACACTGATAATCGGATTAGTATCAGGTATTGTGTTAAGCTCTTTTGTATCTCACAAAAAAACTAAAAGTAATATAAAATCGGAACCCAAAAAATAATGAATACAGGATTATTATTAACGATAATAGCAGCAATTAGCGTTATTATTCTTGTGTATATGCTTTTAAAACGGTTAATCAAGCTTCTGGCCATTATTGCAGTTCTCTTTATAATGTTTGCAGGATATATATATGTTAAAAACGGTTCAATCCCTTCCAGTATAAAAGGATATGTTGATGAATGCAAGATAGCAATTGAAGAGTTACAGCGGTCGTATTTAAAATTAGTTAAGTGATTCTCCATTAACTATCGCCAAAAAATAAAAAATTTTAACTTGAAAAATTGAGTTGGTATTAGTAGTATAGTGAAAATTGGTAAAATATGTCATTAAGGATTTCAGTATGAAAACCCAGACCAAAGAAACCGCATTAAATAGCATGCAGATAGTGTGTTTCAATATCGGAAAGGAAGAATATGGCATTGAGATATTAAAGGTACAGGAAATCCTTAAATTGCCAGCCGTTACTCCACTGCCAAAATCAGCTGATTATATTTTGGGGGTCATCGATTTACGCGGCAAGGTTATACCTATCATTGATTTGGGTGTACGTTTTGGCATTTCTGAAAAAAGCGCAAAAAATAAGCGGGCGATAGTTGTCGATATAAAAGGCAAGCGTATAGGACTTGCAATAGACCAGGTAAGCCATGTAATTAAATTGGAACAAAAAGATATTGAGCCTCCTCCACCTATAGTAAAAGGTATATCAGGCAAATTTATTGTTGGCATAGGAAAAGTTGAAAATAAGTTTGTTATTATTCTTGATATTGATCAGATTTTTTCTTCAGAAGAATTGAAGCAGCTATAATTGCTTTTGTTTATAGTATTCTTTCAGCGCCTCTTCCATTATATGGTATAACGGTTTCCCTGTTTTTAACGCTACCTTTTTACAATCCTCATATTCAGGTTTTGGCGATAGTTGATTGTAACGATGACTTTGCTTTATACGGATTTCTTCACCGTAAAGTGTAATCGTTGCAAGCTCCCGTGGTAGCGAATAGCGGTTGACGGTATATGCTCTGACCCCTAATGTTGTAGTCTGCCAAAAGAGAATCTGTTTAGATTGTTCTAACGCATCAAAAGGACAGAGCACCGACACCACCACCCCCGGGCGCCCTTTCTTCATAATTACCTGTTGCAGATACACATCAAGCGCACCTGCTTCAAATAACAGTTCTGCAACATGTGGATATATCTCGGGATTCATATCATCGATAGTGCATTCAAGTACATATAGCACTTCATAACTTTGGGATGTATCATCACATAGCAGTACACGTGTATAACTTGGGAAACCATACTCGCGCGTGCCAAATCCGGTACCCATATTCAGCACAGCACCAGCAAATTGCGTACGCTGTGTTCCAAGCGTTACAAGAATAGCACAAGCTGTAGGAGTAGTAAGCTCCCCTTGTAACCCTGTGAATATCACATGCTTGCCTAAAGTAAGCTTTACGGTTGCTGGAGCAGGTATGGGAATGATGCCATGTTGTGTGTTGATAGTACCTGTACCACACGCAAAAGCACTGTAATATACTACATCGATGTTAAAATACTCAATGCCAATGCAAAAAGACAGTATGTCCACAATGCTGTCAATGGCACCCACTTCGTGGAAATGAACCTTTTCTTTAGGTATTCCATGCACTGCGCTTTCCGCGGAAGCTAACGTATCAAATATCTTCATTGCATTGTTTTTAACGGTGTCAGAGCATGTGGTATGTGCAATAATATCGTATATGGCATCAAGGTTTCGGTGTGTGGTGTCAGAGTGTGCAGTAATTCCAGCCTGTGTGCCGTGTATTCCATGACGCACTACCTTCACCGGAGCTATCGCAAAGCCATGAAGCCGTAGTGATGTAAGCTGTGCAGTAAGGATGTCAATTGGTAAACCCATATCGATGAGTGCACCAACAAGCATATCCCCGGAAGCGCCCAGCTGTACATCACAGTAGAGTATTTTCATATTACTATCCTACAAACTCCTGATAATACGGTAGGCGCAGTACACGGCACCAAAACCATTGTCAATATTAACAACGCTCACACCCGGTGCACATGAGTTGAGCATCCCTAATAACGCTGCTACACCATTAAAAGAAGCACCGTATCCAACTGAAGTTGGCACAGCAATAACAGGGCAGGGGACAAGCCCTCCAATGACGCTTGGCAGCGCGCCTTCCATGCCGGCTATGACGATGATAACCGTTGCATCATGAATATGTGTCCAGTTATGAAACACGCGATGAATGCCTGCCACACCAATATCATAGATGGTTTCAACATTAAGACCCATCACGCGGGCGGTTTCTAAAGCTTCCTCAGCAACCGGAATATCGGATGTACCTGCAGTGATGATGACAAGCTTATGTGGCTTGTGCTGGGGTGTGTGCGCGCGATACGCAATAATTTTACCAGCTTCATTGTAGTATGCTTTTTTTATGTACTGTTTTACTTTGCTAAATTGTTCTTTTGTGGCTCGTGTACCTAAAAAACTTGTTGTACGGTTAGCTAAAGCCTTAGCAATGTCGGCAACCTGCTGTGGCGTTTTGTTCTGGCAAAAAATTACTTCTGGAAAACCTAACCGTGTGTGACGATGATGGTCCAGCGTGGTATGGCCTAACTGTTCAATTGTTATGTGCGATAGTTCCTGTAAAAAATCCTCTTCGGATATCAGGCCATTTTTGAACTGTTGCAATAAATTGTTAAGTGCAGGGTGGCTCATAGGCTAATAGGCAGCAATAAGAATGGTTTCAACTTCATCCCGGTTTAGCGCACGGGGAGCATTGTGTATAAATGGATAGCTTAGCGTAATTTCAGCAACTTTTGAGAAAATAGATTTATTGATATCAAATTGCGATAGCCTTTGCGGTATGTCTACCTCAAGTGCCAGTTTCCTTACACCTTCAACAGCTTTAATTGCAGCCTCAATGACGGTGATGTCCCGTACGTCCTCATCCATAACTTTTGACATCTGAACGTATTTACCGGGAGCTGATGTTAAATTGTATTCCATAATGTGGGGAAGCATAACAGCCATATACGACGCAACATCAATATGTGTCAATGAAGAAAGTGCCAGTGATAATGCAAGTGAAACAGATAGTTGTGCGCTGCTGAAAGCAATACCAGCCATAAGTGAAGCCATCAATATGTTAAGCCGTGCTGTTTCATTGTCACTTTCGTGCAGAGCCTGGGGCAAATTTTTAAATATCAGGTCAATGGTTCTCAGTGAAAGTGTATTGGTAATATTATTAATGTTTCTTGAAATGACTGATTCTGTTGCAATAGCTAATGTTGCCATGCTGTACCTGGCCATAGTTTCATCATCAATCCCAAAGGATAGCCCTGGATCAAGAATAACTGCTTTGGGAAAGATGTAATTGTGGAAAAACGTTTTATGTATACCATCGTGGATATCAGTCAGTATGGTGCATGGGGTTATATCAAAACCAAACAGTGGATGAACAGGAATGCTAATAAATGGAATTGGTTCATGCACAAAAGGGTATGTAAAAAGCTCATGTGCAAAGAAATAGTTGGGGGTTAATAGCGCAACTGCTTTTGCAGCATTTATTGAATGTATCCCGCCAAACCCAATAATCAGGTTGCAGTGGGTTTTACGGGCAAAGTACACTGCGGTGTCAATATAATCAGTATTGTTTTCAGGAATTTCATCATATACCATGAATGGTATATTATTGTTTTGAAGGTTACGCGCAATGGGCATAAAAAGATGGTTGTATTGGTTAAAATCTATTGAAGTAGTAATAAACAATATGCGTGAACCAAAAAGCTGAATGATTGAAGGAAGCAGCGCTACACTGTCGGGTTGGGCATATACGGCAGTAGGAATATATAGATCTGGCCACAGTCCTTCTATAGTTTGCCCATATGTTTTAGACATAAAAAAGCGGAATCCTGATTCCGCCTTTTTGTCAATTATGCCGGCCATGTATAATAACCTTTAAAAAGGGTGTTGTTATTTTCGTAAAAGCTGCATAGCAATTTTTTCTGCAACTTTATCTATTATACGGTCATCATTGAAATCATATGTGCCATTGGCAATCTGTTCTTTAATTTCGCGGATTCTTTCTGCCCTTATATCAGGTGTTTGCTTCACAACCTGGGCAATTTTTGATTGTTCAGCCGCTTTTTTTGCTTCGCTTGAAATCTCAACCGAATCACTCTTGCCAGTGGATCTGGTTTTCCCTACCGATTTGGTGTTTTTAGGTTCAACAATGTTCTTAATGTTCCCTATTTTATCTATAACCATCGTAATCACCCTCTTTTAATCTATAGTAACTATCGTCACTAATTTGTCAAATCTTAAATCAATTCATAATAAATATACATTAATATCGGAATTAATCAAGTAATTAAATTTGATTATAGATGTGTTATTGGTAACTATACATTGCTGCCTACAATGAAATTTTTCCATAATATGAATATATGATGTATCAGTAACTATCGCCCTATAAAGTATTACACATATTTTCAAATTCATTTAAAAAATTCATATAATGAGCAAATCTTACATCTAATGTAAAATCTTCTTTTCCCTGGTAGAGCACAATGCCCTGAAGATTGGTATTCGTCCTTTGTGCAATACCTCTTGCGTATGTAAGCTTGTTAAATAACAGACAATTCCCGTATCATAAAAATATACCTTTGGCCTTTTGACAATTCGTTTTCCAAGATTGTTATAATATGGTGAGATAGTAAATAGTATGTAACTTGCTTCAAGTACTGATATCCATGATTTGATGGTTTTAACAGTAACCCCAATATCGTTAGCCAGACGGGTCATGTTTAGCTCCTGTGCAGTTTGAGAAGCAAGAAGCGATAGTAGCCGTTGAAAATCTTTACAGATTTATACTGTCAAGATAAATTTGTAAAATTATTGCATGCCTTTACTTGTTGTGATTATATATCGCTACTGCAAATTCACCTTTTTGTGTCAATGTTTTGGTGATTTCATCAATTTTATCTGCCGTGCAATAAATGAATTCTTCAAAATGCTTTGTCATTTCCCTGCCAATCAGGATTTGTGCATGCGGCATCACTTCACCAATAGCATGTAATAATTTTGTGATGCGGTAAGGGGATTCATAGATAATAATAATGGCATCCAGTTGCGATAGTTCCTGTAATTGTTTTATACGCCTGCCTTCCTTTTTGCTCAAAAAGCCTGCAAAGTAAAACTGTGTTGAAGGAAATCCACATACCGAGATGATAGCCGAAACTGCTGAAGGACCCGGTACAGGGATAACGGGGATATTGTTTTCCCGTGCCAGTGCTACCAGTTGTCCACCTGGATCTGATATTGCCGGTGTGCCTGAATCAGTGAGGTACGCTATTGTTGTGCCCGATAGCAGTTGCGTAATAATGCCCTGTAGTTTGGTCTTGCTTGAATGGGTATGTAATGAACGCACGGGTACGTGTATATTGTAGTTAGTAAGAAGCTTTGCCGTTTGCCGTGTATCTTCACAATAGACTATATCTGTTTCTTCTTTAAGTATGCGAAGTGCTCGTAACGTAATATCTTCCAGATTGCCAATAGGTGTTGCAATGATATAGAGTTTACCTGACATTATAATTGTCCTTTATTTATTTGCTTGATTTTTATCACTGTATCATATCTATAGCAATTTTATCAAGTAGAATGTGTGGTTAATCAGGTTGTGTAGTATATTGAATATCAATTGAAGCAAACTTTTTTATTAACAAAAACTGTATTGGTACACGCAATACTTTAAGCGGGTGACTCTACTAAGGGAGAACAATCGTATGGCGCGCATCTATAATTTTTCAGCGGGGCCTTCAATTTTGCCTTTACCAGCACTGGAAGAAGCACAGAGGGAGCTTGTTGAGTATAAATCAACGGGCATGTCGCTTATTGAAATGAGCCACAGGGGCAAAATATATGATGAAGTGCATAATGAGGCAATAGCTCTTATTAAAGAGATTTTGCAGGTGCCAGATGAGTACGCTATTTTGTTCATACAGGGTGGTGCCACACTTCAATTTGGCATGATTCCCATTGCATTTCTTGGTTCTGGTAAGATTGCAGATTTTATTATCACTGGAACGTGGGCAAAGAAAGCGTATGAAGATGCAAAACTTATAGGCCAAGCACAAATAATCTGGGATGGTTCGTCAGAGAGGTATACCCGTATACCGTCACAGAGTGAATTACGATTTTCCAGTAATGCCGAATACGTCCATATTTGTTCTAATGAAACCATAGATGGTATTCAGTGGCAGACAATGCCTGATACAGGCGGGAAGCCTTTAATTGTTGACATGTCTTCTGATATAATGTCACGGCCAGTGGATTGGAATACAGTAAGCATGCTGTTTGCAGGTACCCAAAAAAATTTAGCTCCTGCAGGTATGGCATTGGTTATAATAAAGAAACAATTGCTGGAAAAAGCCAGAAAGGATATACCAGTATATCTGCGGTACGATGTACATGCAAAAGAAAATTCGCTGTATAATACACCGCCAACCTTTACCGTATGGATGACAACATTAACATTGCGATGGATACAATCAATTGGAGGATTGCCTGAAATTGAAAAGCGCCGCGACCAAAAAGCTACCATGCTATACAGTGCAATTGATGCAAGCAATGGATATTACAGATGCCCCGTTGAAAAAAATAGCAGATCAAAGATGAATGTGGTATGGCGTTTGCCGGATGAAACGCTGGAAGAAAAGTTTGTAAAAGAAGCTGAAAAAGCGGGGTTAAGCGGTCTTCAAGGGCACCGTTCGGTAGGTGGACTTAGAGCATCTCTTTATAATGCAATGCCGGTTGAAGGCGTTAAAGCACTGATTGATTTTATGAATAACTTTATGCAGAGGAATGGATAGTATGGATGAAAGAGCAATTATGTCTGAACACCGGCCCTGGGGTTTTTATGAGGTACTATCGGATACTGAAAATCACAAGGTAAAACGGATTACAGTATATCCTAACAAGCGCTTGAGCTTGCAGCGCCACAAAAAGCGAAAAGAACACTGGTTTTTTGTGTCTGGCCAGGGAGTGGTTATTCTTGATAAGAATGAAATACCGGTTACCACAGGTGTAAGTGTTGATATAGATTATAATATGATTCATAGAGTAGAAAATACTGGTACACAAAGCTTAGTGTATATTGAAGTGCAGCTGGGTGAATACTTTGGAGAAGATGACATAGAGCGCATTGAAGATGATTATGGTAGAGTACAAAAATAATGTGTAACATTTTGCGTGATTGTTATTCTTATTCTAAAACCATGCGATTTAAATTTCACACATCATAAGATGCAGATAATATTTAGAATTTCATCATCTGCTCTTCCCATGCAACCAGAGGGAAGAGTATTGTGAAGAGTATTGTAAGGTAAAAAAATTATTTTTTGGAGGATAGCGGTACATGATAAGCGTTCGGAATCTGGTAAAACATTATGGTGAAGTGAAGGCCGTTAACGGCATTTCATTCACAATCAGGAAAGGCGAGATAACCGGTTTGCTGGGCCCAAATGGTGCGGGCAAAACCACAACTTTGCGAATACTCACAGGCTATCTACAGCCAACCAGTGGGATAGTAAGTGTGGATGAGTTCCTTGTTGATGAAAACCCAATCGAAATAAAAAAGCGGATAGGTTATTTGCCCGAATCTGCGCCACTGTACCCTGATATGATGGTATACGACTTTTTGCAATTTATGGCTGATATCAGGCAAATATATGATAAAGAAAAAATTAAGGATATTGCTATCCAGTGTGGAATAACTGAAGTAATGCATAAGAATATTAATGAGCTTTCTAAGGGGTATAAGCAGCGTGTGGGATTGGCACAGGCTATTCTGCATGATCCTGAGATACTTATCTTAGATGAACCAACCAACGGACTTGATCCAAATCAAATTGTTGAAATTCGCGACCTTATCAAAGAGCTTGGCAAGGAAAAAACGGTGATACTATCAACACATATATTGCAGGAGGTGGAAGCTACCTGTAACAGGGTTATAATAATAGATAAGGGTGCGATAGTAGCTGATGATTCAACCAGTGAGCTTAAAAGTGCATCAGGAAAGGATATTCGTATTAACTGTATCATTGGTGGTGTAACATTTGATGCAATACAGGATGCGTTAAAAAATCTGCAGGGGATTAAACTTGTACAGCATATACGTGATGCAGGGCAGCTATGCCATATTCAGATTTTAACTGAAGCCAGTGTTGATTTGCGTCCTGCTGTGTTCAATTGTATAAAAGATAATGGCTGGACATTATATGAAATGACAAGAGAATATAGAAGCCTTGAACATGTATTCCGTGAACTAACTGTAGGAGTGTAAGGAGGATGATATGGAACAATTTAAGGATATAATGAAAGGTGCAATGCTCATTGCAAAAAAGGAACTGGCAGGATATTTTTCAACGCCAATAGGATATATTGTTATCTCTGTGTTTCTGGTTATAGCTGGATTTTTATTCTTTTCCACATTCTTTTTATATGGTCAGGCTGAACTGCGAGCATATTTTGAGTTGCTGCCGCTTCTATTTGCATTTGTGATACCAGCTATAACGATGCGTCTATTTTCTGAAGAACGCAATACCGGTTCGTTTGAGATGCTTATGACTTTGCCACTTTCCACAGTACAGGTGGTCACAGGCAAGGTAATTGCTGCTACAGTGTTTGCAAGCATCATGGTAGCACCAACGTTAGTGTATGCTGTCTCAGTTGCATTTGTTGGTTCGCTTGATGTTGGTCCTGTTATTGGCGGCTATCTTGGTGCGGTACTTCTGGCTGCGTCGTATGCGTCGATTGGTGTATTTGCATCGTCAATGACTAAAAATCAGATTGTTGCATTTATCATAGGATTTGCTATTTGTATAGTACTATCGCTCATAACTAAGTTTTTGTACTTTATTTCCCCAAAAATAGTTTCGCTTTTTGAGTATATAAGTGCTGACTACCATTTCCAGAATATTGCCAGGGGCGTGGTGGATTCACGAAATATTATATATTTTACTTCGGTAATTGTATTAAGTTCAATGGCAAGCATATATCAGCTGGAGGTGAGGAGATAGTTATGGATAAAAGGAAAATTGTAGATAATGTACAAAAGCTAAAAAATCATATTAGTACACTATATACACAGACATTACAAAAACTAAAAACACAAACTAAAACAGTCGATGGTGAAAAACATAAGAGCTATTCGCATTTTATGCTCTATGGTGTGATCATTATTTTAATTAATTTGGTTGGGCTTACGTTATATTTCCGACTGGACCTGACAACAAACAGCGTCTATTCGCTATCTCCCATAAGTAAAGAAGTGGTGTCAGGGCTGGAAGAACCGTTAACTATAAAGATATTTTTTAACAAGGACCTTCCCGCACCATACAATGCGGTGTACCGTTATCTGCAGGACCTCATGGTAGAATACGATAATGCCGGCAACAGGTATTTCAATTATGAGTTTGTTGATGTTGAAAAACAGAAGGATGCTGCTTCTGATTTTGGGATTTATCCCGTGCAGATACGGGAAATACGAAATGATCAGGTAAAATTTAGAAATGCGTTTATGGGACTTGCAATTATCCATGGCGATCTGATAGAAAAGATAGATTCTATCACTGAACCCGAAGGACTTGAATATCGCATCACAACGTTAATCAAAAAGATGAATGGCAAGATTGATTCATTGCTAAAATTAAAACAACCTATTACTGTTACATTATATGCAAGCAGCAATCTTCCTATACCGGGTATGCAGAATCTGAATGAACGGATATATACTGAAGTACAGAAATGCAATATCCGCAATTACAATAAAATACAGTACCGGTATGTTGACCCGGTGCAAAACCCACAAGCTATTTCTCTGGCTCAGATGTATGGATTGCCAATGCTTAAATGGCCACGATTTACCACAATGGAAGGGAAGACCGTTGAACCAGGCGAAGGCATGGTTGGCATTGTGGTGGAGTACAATAATAAATTTGAAACAGTGCAGATCCTTACACGCTCTATCTTTGGGCAATATGCCATTGGTGATTTAACACGACTGGAGGATACACTGAATGCGGCTATTGATAATCTTATAAGCATTAATCCAAAGGTGGGGTATATCACTGGCCATGGTGAACGCGACATTAATGATGAACAAAATGGTGCGGCACAATTTAGAAAAATGATTAGCGATATGTATGATCTGATACCCATAGACATTACTAAAGACGAAATACCAAATGATATTGCAACCATCATTATTAATGGCCCACGTTCAATGTACAGTGAATATGAATTATTTAAGATTGACCAGTTTTTAATGAACGGCGGCAGTGCTGTTATATTGTTAGATTCATACGTGGAACAGCAAATGCAGGGAATGCAGATGTTTCAGCGTCCGCCTCAGGCAATACCCGTATTCACAGGTCTTGAAGGGATGCTTGCGCATTATGGCGTAAGGATTGGCCGTGATATAGTGATGGACAAGCAGTGCTTCATTGCTCAGCAGCGTGGGTTAGGTGAGTTAACAATATATTTTGCGCCAATGATTTCTGAAGAAGGATTGTCAAAGGATAGCGAAATCACAAAATATTTAAAAAAGATTGTATTTTTAAAAGCTTCATCTATCTCAATTGATGAAGCAGTACTTAAAGAAAATAGAGCATCAGTACAATATATTGTTAAATCGTCACCTTATAGCTGGTTGCAACAGGGCAATGTCAGTTTTATTCCATGGGGTGCTAACCCACCACAGGATTCAGCCCTCAAGCAGTATGCTATGGCGGTTTTGGTGCAGGGAAATATCAAAAGCTATTTTGCTGACAGGGTACCACCGATTGATACAAACAAAACAAAGGGTAAGGAATTTGTACAACTGGCTACTTTAAAACAGAGTGTGAAACCGGTTAAGCTGTTTGTGGCAGGTACCTCTGAGATAACAGGGAGGAACATTATTGATGAAGAAGGAAAATCGCCCAATGCAGTGTTTATGCACAATGTGATTGATTATATGCAGGGCAACTATGCTATTCCACAGATGCGAAGTAAGGGCCTATCGTTCAATCCAATTAAAGAAACATCTGATACCACAAAAAGTGTTATCAAGGGCATAAATATTGCCGGATTGCCTCTTTTAGTGATTCTTGCTGGTGTGCTGTATATGTGGCGCCGCAACATTCGCCGCAGGCGCATTGAAGAACAATTTTCAAGTATGAGTTAAATTATGAAGAGGTGTGGCTATGCATAGTAAGAAAAATATTGTTATAAGTATTGTGGTTATATTTATTTTGGCTGCATACCTTATCATTAATAAACTGGTGACAAAAACAGTAGTTAAGTTGCCTGAAATAAAAGGTGCCATAACAGAGCTTGTTCTTAAAAAAGGTGGAGCGATAATACTGATAAAACAGGTGGGCGATAGCTGGAAGGTAAATGAATTTGATGGCGATAAGAATATTATTGCCAATATGACAAATAAAATAAAGGACCTAAAGATAACCGATCTGGTAAGCGACAAACCACATTATGAACGATATGAACTTGATGATGACCACGCCGTACGAGTGCAGGCAAAGTGTAATGGCCAGATTGTTCGGGATGTGTATATAGGCAAAAAGGGAAGTACCTATCGCCACACTTATGTTCGTTTTGAAGGAGATCCTAAAGTGTACCTTGCTGAAGATACACTTGATTCATACTTCAATAAAACTGTAGATGAATTACGCAATAAGGATATTGTCCAGCTTGATATTGCTAAAATCAATCTGGTCAAATTATGGTATAAAAATACAGCGTTAACATTACAAAAAATTATAGTAGAAAAGAAGAAAGAAGAATCTGGTAAGGATGCCCAAAAAAATACACAGGAAAAGCCAAAAGAAGAAGTTGAAAAGGAGGAACAGTGGATATCTAAAGAATATCCTCATGTTACACTGGATAATGATAAAGTGAAAGAGATATTATTTACGTTTGATCCTTTGAAAGCGTATTCATTCCCTGATGTTGATACAAGATCATTGACGGGTAAGATAGCTTCGGTTGTAGTATCAGTAAAAAAGGATGATGATCCACAAAGAGCAGAAGACATTACACTTACCATACATAAAGAATATGAAAATAACAGATACTTATGTACAAGCTCAAAAAGCCAGTATGTATTTACTCTTGACGAATGGCGCGCCAAAAGGTTGTTTAAGACTTTACAAGATATTAAAAAATAATAATCGTTGTGATGTGTCATCAGGATAATGATATAAATAAAGTATAACGTGTAAGGTGAAGTAAAAAAAAGCATCGGTGGGTTACTTTTATGGATACCTACTGATGCAGTAAAATATATTTAATAGCGGAGGAAATTGCAATGTATATAGAAACTACTACTTGTATTTCTTACAATCACTTATCATTAGTTAAGCTTTATGCATTAGAGCATAAAATGTCGGTTAGTTCTTTCTTGGCACATCTTATTGCATTCGCAGTGCAATGCGAGAAATTAGATATACGGTGTTTAAAACGGTTAAGGTATAGAAAGCGTAATGGTGGCAGCTGGAAACGAGTACATTTAGTCTTATTTCAAGATGAATATGAATATTTTTTGGATGTCAGGAAATTATGGAAGATGTCGATTGCAAACGTTATTGCGTATTGTCTGGATAATGTTTTGCAAGAATTTTTAAATTTTTTGACAAGAGTTGAACAGGATGAAGATTATTATACCGATAACTATCGATTAAAAGGCTATGCTTTTGACTTTTGCATAGAAGAAGAAGTGTTTTGCATTAAATTATATTGGGGACCTCACCCTGAAATAATAAAAAAAGCATTACTCTCTGCATAAAAGACACATTTTTTAATGAATTTATAAAAACCAGTTGTGAAGCCATTGCTTTTTAGGACATACGTATGTACAAACTGCTTTTATTTTATAAATGTCAAAACTGAAACCCCATTTGTAGAAGTGCCCTGAATAGATCAAAGAAAAGCTACAAAAATTTGTAATTAAATACCCCCGCCCCTTTTATAAAATATATAAAAATTAGAAATAAAAATTTGTATATGCTATATTCAATATAAATTAACAATGTTGTATTGATAGTATCAATACATCCAACTTTATGTTGATTCAATAATGACAATGTTGTGTATTTTAAGTCTGAGTTAAGTTATAATAAACAAAACCGATGAGGCGGTACAAACACCATTCATGAAAGGAGAAATATAATGGGTGATATTGAAAAATGGGAATATGAAAAAAAGAAGATTACTGCGCAGGAAGCAGCTAATTTTGTAAAATCAGGTGACAGGATATTTTATGGCGAATTTGTGTTATTCCCTGAAGCCATTGATGAGGCATTATCAAAACGTGTTGAGGAATTGCGGAATGTAGATGTTCGCAGTGTGTGCTATATGCGTGTACCAAAAATAGTAGAGGCAGATCCAGAGCGAAAACATTTTATTTTGAATGACTTTCATTGTGGGACTATCTCACGGAGATTGTATGACCAGCATCTTTGTAACTATATCCCTATTACATATCATCAGGGTCCACGGGTAATAAGAAAATATCTGGATTTTGATGTTGCATTTTTGACTGTTGGTCCCATGGATCCAAGAGGCTACTTTAATTACGGTCTTGCCAATTCAGTAACATCTGCAGTTGTAACAAAAGCAAAAAAGATAGTTGTAGAAGTTAATGAGCATGTCCCATACTGTTTGGGAGGTAACCAGGAATCGATTCACATTTCACGGGTGGACCATATAGTAGAAGGAAAGAATCTGCCGTTACCTCAAATACCGGCACTGGAACCAACTGATATTGATAAACAAATAGCAAAACATTTACTAGAACAAATTGAAGATGGATCGTGCCTGCAGCTGGGCATTGGAGGATTGCCTAATGTTGTAGGTAAAATGATTGCTGAAAGCAACCTAAAGGATCTGGGAGTCCATACCGAAATGCTGGTTGATTCTTATGTTGATTTATATCATGCAGGTAGAGTAACGGGTGCCAAAAAGAATATTGATAAATACAAGATGAGCTATACATTTGCAATGGGTACAAATAAATTATATGACTTTCTGCATCACAATCCCACGTGTGCATCATATCCAGTAAATTATATCAATGACCCAAGAATTATAGCCCTCAATGATAAAGTGGTTGCTGTTAATAATGCTATTGCTGTAGATTTGTTCAGCCAGGTGTGTTCAGAATCTGTTGGGATAGCTCATAAATCCGGTACCGGCGGGCAGCTAGATTTTATATTTGGGGCATTTAGCTCACATGGTGGTAAAGGGTTTATATGTTTATCATCAACATATAAAGATAAGCAAGGCAATCTTGTTTCACGAATTGTACCTACATTAGCTCCTGGTTCTATTGTAACTGTCCCTCGTTCTATAGTTCAATATGTTGTTACAGAGTATGGCGCAGTTCAGCTGAAGGGAAAATCAACATGGGAAAGGGCAGAGGCTTTGATAAGTATTGCCCATCCAGAATTTAGAGATGAACTGGTAAAAAAAGCTGAGGAAATGAATATATGGACACAAACAAATAAAATTGAATGAAAAAACGCCGGTTGAACACCGGCGTTTTTATGTGCTATGCGCTCACTGTAATCTTTGAGAGCGCATCTTTAATTTCATCCAAAATTGCAGGATCATCGATAGTTGATGGTGTGGTATATGGTTTCTTATCAGCAATTTTGCGCATGGTGCCTCGCAAAATTTTTCCTGAACGAGTTTTTGGCAGGCGATGAACTATCAGTGTTGTTTTGTAACAGGCAACAGCGCCAATCTGGTCACGAACCATTTGTGCCAGTTCATTCTGGATCTCTTCATGGTTTTTTGTAGTACCTTCTTTTAATACAACAAAACCAACAGGTAATTGTCCTTTAAAGCTATCTTCCACGCCTATGACTGCACACTCAGCAACATCAGGATGTTTTGCAATAACTTCTTCCATGGCACCTGTTGAAAGCCTGTGCCCGGCAACGTTGATTACATCATCAATCCGCCCCATTATATAAAGGTATCCGTCTTCATCATAATATCCACCATCGCCTGTAAAGTAATATCCATCATAAATATCCAGATAGGACTCACGGAACTTATCGTCGTTCTGCCATAATGTTGGCAATGTGCCTGGTGGGAGGGGAAGCTTTATAACTACAATACCTTCAGTTCCATTTGGAAGCTGTTTCCCTTCATCGTTGATGATATGTACCTGATATCCAGGAACTGGTTTGGTTGGGGATCCTGCTTTAATAGGCAATAATTCAATGCCTACACAGTTTGCAGCAATAGGCCAACCGGTTTCAGTTTGCCACCAGTGATCAATAACTGGTTTTTTAAGTAAATCTGTTGCCCAGTAATATGTATCAGGATCAAGACGCTCTCCAGCCAGGAATAAATATTTAAATTGTGACAAATCATATTTTTTAAAATATTCGCCGCTGGAATCTTCTTTTTTTATTGCTCTGAAAGCAGTAGGAGCTGTGAATAATGCTTTAACCTTATGCTGTGAAATAACACGCCAGAACGCACCAGCATCAGGTGTCCCTACAGGCTTTCCTTCATATAGAATAGTTGTTGCACCATACATAAGTGGCCCGTAAACGATGTAGGAATGGCCAACAACCCATCCAACATCTGAAGCAGCCCACCATACATCACCAGGTTCAATCCCATAAATATTTTTCATACTCCAGTGTAACGCAACAGCATGTCCGCCATTATCCCGTACCACACCTTTAGGAATTCCAGTTGTACCTGACGTATAAAGGATATACAAAGGATCAGTTGCTTCCACCGGTTCGCATTCAGCAGGTTTTACACCGCTCACAGCATCATCCCAGTCTATATCTCTTCCTGCAATAAGGGGAGCTTTCACCTGTGAACGCTGGAATATGATACAATGTTCTGGCTTATGGCTGGCTATCTCTATGGCTTTATCAAGCAAAGGTTTATATTCTATTACTTTTTTCCCTTCAATGCCACATGATGCTGATACAATAAGCTTTGGTTTGGCATCGTCGATACGTATGGCAAGCTCATTAGGTGCAAATCCACCAAAAACCACAGAATGAATGGCACCTATTCTAGCACAGGCAAGCATTGCAACAGGTGCTTCAGGTATCATAGGCATATAGATGATGACCCGGTCGCCTTTTTTAATACCATATTTCTGCAATGCACCTGCAAATACTGAAACCTTATCCAGCATTTCCTTGTAAGTAAATGTGGCGATAGTATCTGTAACAGGACTGTCATATATAAGGGCAACCTGATTTGCCCTGCCACTTTCCACATGGCGGTCAAGTGCGTTATAGCATGTATTGAGCTTTCCACCCACAAACCACCTATAAAATGGTTTGCGGGAATCATCAAGTACTTTGGTATATGGTTTATACCAGTGAATTGCTTTGGCAGCCTGGTCCCAGAATTTTTCAGGATTCTTAATAGATTCATCATACACTTTTTGATACAAACTCATAGACTTCCAATCCCCCTTTCTATGGATTCAATATTATGTGTGTAATTTTTTCCCCGCCGCAACCTTTGGCTGGGAAATAAATTGATTGGCATCCAAATTATTTCTCTAAAAATATTTGTCAATGATAAATATATGTAGTATTACAAAAAAAAAGGAGCTTATCATGGAGTTTTAGGGAAAATGAACTAAAAAAAAGTAATAATTCCTTAAAAATATTGTGTTAAAAAAGTATACCCCCGCCGCCGAAGGCGTCGGGGCTGTACAATATGTTTATTATGTTCACAAATTTTATTTAAGGAATAAATCATGTAAAAAGGTGATAAAAAGTCATTCCAAACTTGATTTGGAATCTATTCTTAGCCAGGGGCCTGTTCCGATGTAAATCCCGATTAGCATCGGGATTAAGGATGAGACAATGTGATAAAGATCCTGAATCGAGTTCAGGATGACCCGGTATTAAATATAGCCTGTAACGACGTAAGTTGGGATACAGGATGACATATTGTCCCAATCAAAGATGTGGTCATTACGGACTTTACACAGAAACTATTCCTTGACAGAGCTTTGCAACCGTGATTTGAAAGGATGTTATGCAGGATACTTAAAAACGTGATATTGTAATAACAAAGCTACATGTAAATAATGCTTATTCCCTCATAATTAGTGCTACATACTCAACTTCTCTTTCAAATCTAATAGGGTTAAGACATGCTTGCGTTCTTCGTTAATCAGGCGTTCTAATAGATCCTTTGCTTTATTATCATTGCGGTATACTTCTTTCAATTCGGAATACCAGATGATTGAATCGCGTTCGGCTTCCATTGCAATTTTGATTATATCCAGTGGTTGATGTAGTGTTGGAGCAATCGTATCAATGTGATCTTTATTTGCAAATACTCGTGTACTTCCAATTGCTTTAAGATATGAATAATATTCTTCAGTAAACAAGCCATCATTTTCTTTTAATTCTTTGAGCATCCCTGCAAATATATCCTTATGGCGTAATTCCTCGTCTGCAAGAAATTGAAATATCTGTTTAAATGCTTCATCTTTAAGTTTATTTTTGAAAGTGGAATAAAAATAAAATCCTGTTTCTTCAATTCCGATGGCTATATCTATCAATTCTTTTGTTGAATACATATAGTTTCCTCCAGTTTAAAATATTATTGTGTATAAAACTTAATTGCTTGTATTGTAAGGATTTCATGACAATTCCTTCCGTTAAAATGACATAACAAATCCGCACATATCATTACAAAGCCATACTCTTTGCAAATTCATATAATAATCGCACGCCAAAGCCAGTTGCATTTTTTGGATTATATCCGCGTTTTTTTGAATACCACGATGTGCCAGCTATATCAATATGAGCCCAGGGAGTATGTTCAATAAAATTCTTTAAAAAAGTGGCACCAATAATTGTTCCTGCATTTCGCACAGCAGGTACATTTACCATATCAGCTATATCTGATTTAATCTCTTCGTTGTATTCCATATATAACGGCATTCGCCATATCTTTTCACCGGTTATTTGTGAAGCGTTAAAAAGTGTAGTGGACAATGATTCATCGTTAGTTAAATATGCAGCCACTATCTCACCAAAACTTACAATGCACGCACCGGTTAACGTGGCAATATCAACAATTGCTTTAGGCTTTAATTTTTTTTCAGTAAACGCCAGTGCATCAGCCAATATCAGGCGCCCTTCAGCATCTGTGTTGCCAATCTCAACGGTTTTGCCATTATATGCGGTATACACATCCCCGGGTTTATACGCTGTGTGCGAAATCATATTCTCTGCAAGTGGTATAACCGCATACACATTCACCGGCAGCTTCATCTGTGCAATAGCCTGTAATGTATAGATACATGCTGCCGCGCCAGCCATATCTGTGCGCATTGTCTCAATGTGCCCCGAAGGCTTAAGGTTTATGCCACCCGTGTCAAAGGTAATGCCTTTACCAACAAAGGCAATAGCATCTTTTTTTGATGCACCCATATAGCG
Source organism: uncultured bacterium (assembly GCA_937920495.1). Classification (GTDB taxonomy): domain Bacteria; phylum Spirochaetota; class UBA4802; order UBA4802; family UB4802; genus UBA4802. The sequence goes on from CALEUQ010000017.1 coordinate 87,780, forward strand.
CATAACAACAAGATGTGGCGGATACATACTCCCTCGGCTCACAGCCAGAAGCAGTCCCATTTTCATCTTTTCAATGTCTTTTTTTGTGTATACAGTGCATTGTATCTTTGATTGTGCTGCAATCTTTTTTGCAAGTTTGGCGATAGTTACCGGATTAGCATTCTCAGTTGTTTCATTTACTAAATCGCGGCACATCAACGTGTTGCTGCATACAATTTCTACTTCCTTTAATATGTGCGATAGTTGTCCGGGATTATTGCATACAAGTATAGCTTTTTCCAATAATGGGCTGGTTTCCTCTTTTTGTGTTTTATAACGATTGAATGCATAATTTGATAAATACACCCCTTCAGCGATATACCGTGCAGCATCGTTACAGGAAAAAAGCTCAGGGATGACAATATGAACAGCGGACACAGATTTATCCAGACAGGCACCCACTATCACACTTGCAGCATTGCGCAGAGTTTCAGGTGTAATGTCTTTGTTGCTGCCAAGACCAATCAGCAAAATTGATGGTCTGTCATTGAGCGCTGCAAAGAAATAGGTATTTGGCTTTGCTTTGAAGGTTTTTGTGTTAATAATTGCACACACATCAGATAATTGCTGTGGAATAAATGAGTTTTGTGCAAGCTGTTCCTGCGTACAAAAAAGTGCAATAGTATCCAGCTGTGATACTGTATCAAATTTCTTTGCCTGTAATGTGAGCATATCATCACCTGTTATACTACATCAAAATCAATGCGCATAAAGTCAATGTCAACATTTTTAAGGCTAACTTTTACAATGTCGCCAAGCCTGAAGCGCCTTCCCAGACGTCTGCCAATTACCGTATAATCATCTTCGTTAACCAGGTAGTAATCGTCGGTCAGGAACTTTAACGGAACCATACCTTCTATTGGTTTGTCAAGCAAACTAACATAAAAACCAAATCGTGTTACACCGCTAATGATGCCTTGAAATTCTTCACCGATTTTGTTTTGGAGCAATCTGCATGATTTGAGTTTCAAAAGGTCACGCTCAGCTGATTGTGCTATACGCTCCAATTTTGACGATTGCTCGCCTATTGCTGTCAGTTCATCTTGTGAGTAGGGGGGCTTCTCTTTGTCGATCAATGATTTTATACATCTGTGCACAATTAGGTCCGGATATCTTCGTATGGGCGAAGTAAAATGTGTATAATCCTTAAAACCCAATCCAAAATGCCCCAGAGGTGTTGGTCCGTAATATGCCTGCATTAAAGATTTTAGCACAATGAAGTTTACCACCTGCTCATACTCCTTTTGAGCCACTGAATCAATAACCCGTTGAAGTGCAAGCCCTGCATTGTCTTCTTCTTTAAGAGTAATACCCAATGTTTTCAGGAAGTTCTGCAATGCAATAAATTTTTCTTCAGCGATAGGTTCGTGAATGCGGTACAATGCTGGCACATTATTCTCCCGTAATACACGCGATACAACTTCATTGGCACTGAGCATGAACTCTTCAATTATCATGTGGCTATCAAGCCGTGTGGCAAACGCAATATCAGCAATTGATGCATTGTTATCAAATATCATCCGGGCATCGGCCAGGTTAAGGTCCACTCTTCCGTTTGATAATCGTTTTGCTTTAAGTTTTTGGGCCAGGTCTTTAGCATGCGTAAGCATTGTTTTGATTTTGCTTCGTTTTTTTGAATTCAATATCTCCTGCGCCAGGTTATACGTTAAACGCTGGTCAACGTTAATAATACCACGATGAATTGCATGTGTGCGATAGTTACCGTGAGAATCAAACTGCAGCATAACCGAAAGCGTTAACCGGTCAACACCGGCCTTGAGCGAGCACAGGTCATTAGAAAGCCTTTCAGGAAGCATTGGTATCACAGCATTGCCCAGATAGTAACTTGTGCCACGGTTATATGCTTCTTTGTCTATTGCGTCATCTTTATATACATACGCCGAAACATCGGCAATATGGACATATAATGTGTATATGCCATTTTTATATTCCAGCGAGATGGCATCATCAAAATCCTTTGCTGTTTCACCATCGATGGTTACTGTCAAAAGCTTGCGAAAATCTTTACGGTTTTTGAGTTCGTGTGGTTGCACGTGGTCTTCAATGTGTGCAAGGTGTTCATATTCAGGATGTGCGCCAGGTAGCGAGTACTTGTTTACAACGCGCTCTACATCGTATTGTTCTTCGTGTTCTATTACAGCATTGATGCTGCATTCCTGATAATTTTGTATGAATGTGTTTTTCACAGTAACTATCGCCAGATAACCTGGTTTTATGTTTTCTTTTGTAATGACCTGAATGTTACCCGGAACATCAAGAAGCGTAAGGATGCGCAATTTGCCGTTTGGCTTTATACAGCGGGCAAAGAACATCTGCTTGTTGGCAGTCACAATTGATGTAATTCTGCCAAATAGAATCCCGCGGCATATATCAGTGAGCTGTACCTGTACAATATCCTTGTTGCGCGCATGATTGACATCTTCACGGTAAATGTGTACTTCAATGTCGTCCTGTACATTCACCACACCGTCGCCTTTTTTACTGTGGATAAATGTTCCAGTGAAACAGAAAGGCTGAGCCACTTTGAATTTGCCATTTTGTTTAGTCAGAAAGCCATACTGATACAAAGTGGTGACTGCATTATGTACGCGATGTAATGTTTGCTGAGCCTGACGCTGTGATACTTTTGTGCCTTTCTTTGATTTTTTTGCTTTTGATGTTGGAAGCAGTACTGCTGACACAATATCGTGTGGAGTAAAAAAACCTTTTTGTTTTTCAATTGTTTGTAGAATGCGTAAAGATGTATTAGACATAGTGTATGTTAGCTTTCAATATCGATGATGTTTGGATTCATAGCGTTGTTTGATATTTTCAATTTCGTTCTGTTTTTCCTGAATTTTTGCTTTATGTTCATTTATCGTGGCGATAGCTCCTGTAATAAAATCATCCGTGTTTGAAATAGATTTGCCATCCATTACCTGGTCATACACAAACCTTCCAATACTCAAGTATATCTCTTTAATAGAATGTTCCAATTTTTTTATTTCCATTGTAATGCGTGCTATCTGAGCAAGCTCTTCTGTTTTATCTAAAAAACGTTCACTGAAATTTAATAGTGATTCACCGGCATCTTTGAGAAGTCCCATACAATACCTCAATACTATACATTAATATAAAGCAAAAATATATACAGCATCTGCAATAAAGTCAATATATAACTATTATTTTTTTTACCATAGCAAACCTCCTGTTGATATAGATATATGTATATGTTGAAGAAAATGTAATATAATTTGAAGTTAAATTCTAATAAAAATGTTAATTTAATATTATGAAAAAAAGTGGCAATAATTGTTAATGGATAATTCATATAAGTTAAGAGTGATTAGTACTGCTGTATGAAATACGCTTTCAATTACATTTATACACACTATATAACTGGAAATGCAAAATGGAATATTTAGTGTAAAAATATGTTGACAAAATACGAGTAGTAAAAATAATCAGAAAAATCAGAATAGTCAAAATTATCAGAATAATCAAAAAATCAGAAATAAAAGAAGAGGTTCATTATGCATACATCTCAATGTTGTAATTCATCTATATGTTCAATTGAGGCGATAGTTACTGTGGATGAACGCGGACAGGTAGTATTACCAAAAGAGTTGCGAGATAAATTTGGGGTCAGAGCAGGGGATAAATTTATAGTGGCAACCCTGGGGAGAGAAAAATCGTTATGTTGTATTGCCTTTGTGAGGGCTGAGTCATTAAACTCAGTTATTGTTGAGCAGATAGCTCCGGCGTTTGGTGATCTGCGGAAATGCTAAATGCATACACACTAAAACTTAACCTGTGAGGGAATACGATGGAATCAAAAGTAAAAATTAAAGAGATAGTTAAACAGAATTACGGCACCATTGCATTATCCAAAAATTCCTGTTGTGCTGCCGGCATCTGCTGTGCTCCTGCTGATATTGCCATCAAAATTGGATATTCAAAAGATGAAATAGCCAACCTTGATACCGCTAATCTGGGATTGGGATGTGGTAATCCCAATGCGTTAGCATCTCTCAAAGAAGGTGATGTGGTACTTGATTTGGGAAGTGGTGCTGGTATAGATTGCTTTTTGGCAGCCAAAAAGGTGGGGCCACATGGCAAAGTAATTGGTATTGATATGACACATGAGATGATTGCATTGGCAAAAGAAAATGCAGAAAAATTACAGGTAAGAAATGTTGAATTTATTCTGGGTGATATTGAACATTTACCTGTTGATGATAATTCAGTTGATGTGGTAATTTCAAATTGTGTGATAAATTTAGCACCTGATAAAGGACAGGTATTTAAAGAGGCGTACAGAGTATTAAAAAGTGGGGGTAGAATGGCTGTATCCGATATAGTTTTAAAGGGGACATTGCCACTGCAAATTAAAAAATCTATTGATGCATATGTGAGTTGCATTGCAGGTGCTATTCAAAAAGCTAAGTATATTGATTTACTTTATAAAGCTGGTTTTAAGAATGTAGAAATTGTAAAGGAATATAGTTATGCCAGCATATTTGAAAGCAACAATTGGAATTTAGATGGCAATGCTCTTATAGATTCTGAGCAATATAAAGATGTTGTGAACAGTATAAGTCTTATTGCGCGAAAATAAAAAATAGTAAAATCCTTGATTTTTATATATCGTTTTAATTAAATACCTATCAGCATCGTATACATATATGAAGTCTGCAATTTCTGCTATTCGTTATATGATGGCATTTGCACCTGGATTTTGCTTTTTAGTTTTGGTAGATTTTGTTTCAATACTTCCTATTACACGCCAGGGATTTGATGAGATAAAGAAGGTACTTGAACAAAGGAAGAGCAATACAAATTTGAGGTAATTATATGAAATATAAAATTTTATTAATATTAATGATTCTTTTACATGTAGCCATTATAACCAGTTGTGCCCGTAAAGAAAAAGGGCGATTTTACAGTGATGAGTATGGCTTTTCCATAGTGTTCCCTAAATACTGGGAAATACAGCAACAGGAGATGGGTGCTGTGGTTATTGCATTGAGCCCTGAGGAGGGAAGCAGGGATGATTTCAGGGAAAATATTGCAATAACAGTTGAAGATGTGGCAGATGACACAACCTTAGAAAATTATTTTGAACTATCGCAAAAGAATTTAAAAAATTATTCTAAGGATTATCGATTATTGTATAAAAACAATACCTGGCTTTCAAAAAAACCTGCAATGATTCTGGGTTTTACCTACACTATGAGTGGGTTGAAGCTAAAAGTGTTACAGTATTATTGCCTCAACAAAAATAAAGTATATGTAATAACATGTACTGCATTGCCCCATACGTTTGACCGTTATGAAGCAAAATTCCTGAAGATCGTACGGTCATTTCGTTTTGAGAATTAAACGTAAGTGAATGTAATATCATTTATTTGTTAATAATTGTTGCATTGCACAGGTGTTGTAATTAAATATAAACTATATATTGAATTGATGGTTACTGCTTCAGAATGCTTTTTGTATTTCAGCACATACTAATGAAAAACTTTAGTTATGTTGTGACAGTAATCATAGTAATTAATATACCTCTTCCCGTATTTTTTGGAAATAAGATTATTAATCAAAATGAATTTCATATTTGAGTTAATTCCTTATGCATAAAAAACTTGTCTGGTAATTGTCTGGCAATAATAGTATTGCATAAAAAGATTGTTTCAATAAAAAACCCGCATTACGGGTGCTATTTCTATCGCACAATATATGTATTCCGAAAAACAAAAAACACAGATAGTAACATTGTTATTAAAAAAATCAATGCAATTTGATAATAAGCATGCAGCAATCAATCACAAGTTTGTAATCCAATTCTTATAAAGTGCTGCTTCACGTTATAAGTGCAACAGTATATTCTATTACAACTATCCCTTTGCCCCCGGCTTGTGTTCTGTATGAATTCATTATTCCACGGCGGGCG
>CALEUQ010000018.1 GCA_937920495.1 uncultured bacterium
TATATTATTATAATAATATATAATACATAGGAGAGATAACATTGGAAATTAAAGAGTCAAAACTTGAAAATGCACGGATACGACTTGATATTGAAATACCAAACGACCGTGTTAATAATGAATATCAAAAGGTATTGGAAAGTGTTCAGAGAAAGGCTGAAATTAAAGGTTTCAGGATGGGGAAAGCCCCGCTGGATTTAGTGGAAAAAAAATATGCTGAGTTTGTTACAGGAGAGACTGCCGAGAATATTATACGTTCTGCGTATATTGAAGCTATAGAACAAAAAGGCTATACACCGATAAGCCAACCCGTATTTGATTTTAAAGACCTGGAAAAGGGAAAGCCTTTTTCGTTTGTGGTGGAATTTGATATACCGCCAACTATTGAGCTTGCCAACTATAAAGGCATTCATGTTGAGCAAAAATCTGTGAAAGTTACGGATGAAGATGTTGACGCTGAAATAGAATCTATGCGCGAACGTATGGCGACAGTAACCAGGAAAGAAGGTGAAGATGCAAAAGTAAACAAAGGCAATCAGGTAACGATCAAGATGAAGCGCATTGATGACAAGTCACCTGAAGAAATAGATGCAACTGCTTTCACATCGCATAGCCTTGTAGTGGGCAAGAGCAAAGAATCATGGGCTATCGATAATGATATTATTGGAATGAAAAAAGGCGAAGAAAAGGAAATCAAAGTAAAATATCCCAAAGATTATGAGGTGGAAGAACTCAAAGGGCAAAAGGTAACGTATCTGGTAAAGGTTGAAGAAATTTTTGAGCGACAGTTACCTGAACTCAATGATGAATTTGCAAAGAGTGTTGGAGAATATAACTCTCTTGCAGAATTGAAGACTCGCATTAAAGAGAACCTGGAAACGTATGCAAAAGAACAGACTTTGAATCAGGCAAAGAATGATATACTGGCAAAGATTGTGGAAAACAGCAAATTTGACATACCACAATCCCTTATACAAAAAGAGATGTATGCTATTTTCAGGCGTTTGCAGTCACGATTTGGCAATGTTGGCAAGGACATCAATGAATTTGCGTCAATATTTGGAATTAATCCTGAAGAGCTATCGAAATCTATTATGGATGAAGCGCAGCGTAATATCAAAAATGCATTGGTATTAACAAAGATTGCAGAGCTTGAGCAACTCAAAGTTTCAGAAGAACAGTTCCAGAAATTTATACAATCCATAGCCCAACAAAACGGCGTTAAAGAAGAAGAAGTTGTGAAGGTTATTGAAGAGAAAGGAAACAGGGAAGACATTGAAGGTGATTTAATACTGGATACGGCATACGAATTTATTTATCAAAATGCTGATATTAAGATGCTTAAGCCTGTAACTTTTCAGGAATATATTAGCCAGAAGAAGTAACAAGACAGTCAAGATAAATTATAGAAGTTGCAGAAACAGATGCTACACTATATGCAGGGTTATTTAGAAATTTATAAATTTATTGAGGTAAATACATGAGCTATCTGGTACCAATTGTTGTAGAACAAACAGCACGTGGCGAACGGGCGTATGATATTTATTCCCGTTTATTGAAAGACCGTATTATTTTTATTGGCGATGCAATCGATGATCATGTAGCAAGCCTGGTTATAGCTCAGTTATTGTTTCTGGAAGCAGAAGATCCTGACAAAGATATTTATTTATATATTAACTCACCGGGAGGTATTGTAACCTCAGGTTTGGCTATTTATGATACCATGCAGTATGTAAAACCTGATGTAGCTACTATTTGCTTGGGTCAGGCAGCTTCTATGGCTTCGCTGCTTTTAGCTGCAGGTGCACCTGGAAAACGTTCTGCACTGCCAAATTCGCGTATAATGATTCATCAACCAATGGGTGGCTTTCAGGGGCAGGCTTCAGATATTGCGATCCACGCAAAAGAGATCCTGAAAATCAAGTCAAAATTGAATGAAATTTATGCCATTCATACCAGGCAGCCAATAGAAAAGATTGAAAAAGATGTGGACAGGGATTATTTTATGGATGCACAGGAGGCTGTGGACTACGGATTAATTGATAAAGTTATACAAAAAGATAAAAGATAATAGATAAGTAAAGTATAAAAGACAACTATAATAAGAGGATATATGTCAAACAAGAAAAAAGATAATGTCAAGCCGGAAATTACACATTATTGTTCCTTTTGTGGTAAAAGTCAGGACCTTGTGCGGAAATTAGTAGCAGGTCCTAATGTATATATATGCGATGAATGTATAGAATTATGCAATGAGATATTGGAAGAAGACTGGGCTTCGGAAGGAAGCGACCTTTTAACCAGCAATCTGCCAAAACCCCATGAGATTAAAGCTATTCTTGATGAATATGTAATTGGTCAGGAGTATGCAAAAAAAGTTCTCTCGGTTGCAGTCTATAATCACTATAAAAGAATTACCAGCAACTTCAACTTAAGAAAAGGTGATGTTGAACTTGATAAAAGTAATATTTTATTAATCGGCCCAACGGGAAGCGGCAAGACGTTACTTGCTCAAACACTGGCAAAAATTCTGAAAGTACCATTTGCCATAGCAGATGCAACATCGCTTACCGAAGCAGGGTATGTGGGCGAAGATGTTGAAAACATATTACTTCGCCTTATTCAAAATGCCGATGGAGATGTAAAAAGGGCTGAGATTGGAATCATTTATATTGACGAAATCGATAAGATTTCACGCAAATCTGAAAATCCGTCTATTACGCGTGATGTATCCGGTGAAGGTGTTCAACAGGCATTGCTAAAAATTGTTGAAGGGACTATCGCCAATGTCCCGCCACAGGGAGGTAGAAAACATCCCCATCAGGAATTTATTTCTATAGATACCAAAAATATTTTATTTATTTGTGGTGGTGCGTTTGTAGGGCTGGATAAAATTGTTCATGCACGAATTGGCAATAAAACGATGGGATTTGGAGCTGAAGTTAAGTCTATTAAAGATGTTGGTAAAATCAATATATTGGAAAAAATGATTCCTGAGGATCTTATACGATATGGTCTAATACCTGAGTTTGTAGGCAGATTGCATGTTCATGCGGTGTTACATGAGCTTGACAAACAGGCATTGCGGGAAATTTTAACAAAACCGCGAAACGCATTAACCAAGCAATATCAGAAAATATTTGCGTTTGAAAATGTTGAACTTGAGTTTACTGATTCGGCAATTGACGCAATAGCTCAGATTGCAATTGAACGCGAAACGGGTGCACGTGGATTGAGGTCAGTTCTTGAAGAGATCATGCTGGATCTGATGTATGAAATTCCTTCAAAGAAAACCATAGCTAAGGTTATCATTAACGAGGATGTCGTGCTGCACAGAAAATCCCCTGAAATTATTCAAAAATCAGCAGAAAAAAGTGCGTAAATATGTGTTCATATTGCACTATTTTAAGTATTTTATTTATAGAAGGACTACGCAAACAATTTAGGAGAAACTATGAAAAAAGATATAGATTATGTTAAACGATATCCGTTATTACCATTGCGCGATATGGTAATATTTCCGCATATGGTAATACCGCTTTTTGTGGGCAGGGATATATCAATTAAAGCATTGGATTGGGCAATGAAGGGCGATCGCCTTTTAGTACTTGCTGCCCAGATCGATTCCCAGATTGCCAACCCAAAAAAAGAAGATATGCATGATGTTGGTACGCTTTCCGAGATTCTTCAGCTTTTAAAGCTTCCTGATGGTACAGTGAAGGTTTTGGTAGAAGGAATATCACGTGTTTATATCTCGCATTTTGATGTGACTGATGATGGGATTACGGTGGGCATTAAGAATATTGAGCGTCCTTATGAAGCTGATTCAAAAGTGGAGGCACTGAAACGAAATTTGATTGATACTTTTGAAAAATATATCAAATTAAACAAAAAAGTTCCTCAGGAAGCACTTACAACAGTAATGCAGATAGAAGATATTTCACATCTGGCGGATGTTATTGCTTCATATATTACAATGCGCGTTGAATACAAACAGGCAATATTGGAATTGGGTAACCCTGTAGAAAGAATTGAAAAGCTTATTGAACTTATCAATGGCGAAATTGAGATTATGTATATTGAAAAAAAGATACAGGGTAAAGTCAGAAAACAGATGGAGAAAACCCAGAAAGAATACTATCTCAATGAACAGATTAAAGTTATAAAAAAGGAATTAGGGCAGAGTGATGATTTAGCTGATGAAGTTGAAGAGTTGCGCAAATCAATTGAAGAAGCAAAGATGTCAAAGGAAGCAAAGGATAAGGCATTAAAAGAACTTAAGCGATTGGAAAAAATGCCTCCATTATCGGCTGAATCTGCTGTTGTACGTACATATATTGAATGGTTGCGTGATGTTCCCTGGTATAAGCGAACCCGTGATAACCGTGATATTGATCATGCAATGCAGGTTCTTAATGAAGATCATTATGGGTTGGAAGAAGTTAAAGAAAGGATTATTGAATATATCGCTGTACGCCACCTCTCAAATAAATTGAAAGGTCCAATATTGTGTTTTGTTGGACCTCCTGGTGTTGGTAAAACTTCACTTGGCCGTTCAGTTGCAAGGGCACTGGGCAGAAAATTTGTTCGGATGTCGTTGGGTGGCGTTCGTGATGAAGCTGAAATACGTGGCCACCGGAGGACATATGTGGGGGCGTTGCCGGGTAGGATAATACAGCAGATGAAAAAAGCAGGTGTTGTTAATCCTGTATTCTTGCTTGATGAAGTTGATAAAATGTCAATGGATTTCAGGGGTGATCCTTCATCAGCTTTGCTTGAAGTTTTGGATCCTGAGCAGAATAACACTTTTGTAGATCACTATCTTGAAGTTCCTTATGACCTTTCAGATGTGTTGTTTATAACAACTGCCAATGTACAGCACAGAATTCCTGCACCTTTACAGGACAGAATGGAAATTATTGAAATCAATAGTTATACTGAACCGGAAAAATTAAATATTGGTTTGCAGTTCTTATTACCCAAACAAATTAAAGAAAATGGCTTGCAAGAATCAAATATCAAATACAGCGAAGATATGATGCTATACACGATACGGCATTATACACGCGAAGCCGGTGTCAGAAGTTTAGAACGGGTAATAGCAAAAGTATGCCGCAAAGTTGCACGGGAAGTTGTAAAATATGGTACATCGCATATTCGTGAGATAACAGTTGATATTCTGCACGAGTATTTAGGCCCTATCAAGTTTAAATATGGGGAAAAAGAACAGAAGAGTGAGATAGGCCTTGCCAATGGGCTTGCCTGGACTGAAGTTGGTGGAGATGTTTTACAGGTAGAAGCGTCTCTTATAAAAGGAAAGGGGCAACTTATACTAACAGGCCAGTTAGGTGAAGTAATGCAGGAATCTGCTCATGCAGCATTTACTTATATACGTGCAAATGTTCAATATTTTAATATACCAGAAGATGTATTACGCAAACATGATATACACCTGCATGTTCCGGAAGGTGCAATACCCAAAGATGGTCCTTCTGCAGGTATTACCATGGGTGTGGTCATCGGATCACTTTTAAGCCAGATTCCGGTCCGTTGTGATGTTGCAATGACCGGCGAAATAACCTTGCGCGGTAAAGTATTGCCAATAGGGGGATTAAAAGAAAAAGTGCTGGCTGCACATCGTGCTCAGATTAAACATATTATTATACCCAAGGATAATGAAAAAGATCTGGAAAAGATACCTGAATATGTCCGCAAGCAGCTCATATTCCATCCGGTTACAAGTATGGAAGAGGTGCTGTTCTTATCGTTGGAAGAACCCGAGAAATTTTTTAAAGACAGGCAAAAAACTGAAAAACTCAATGAACAATGGAAAGATACTGTTAGGGAATCAGTAATTTCAGATATGAGTAATGAATTACTGACTAAACACAGTTATACTTAGAATATTACAATACATAACCGTCAGGTAAGATGATAGGTGTGTATTGTATTTACCATGGCAAAAAGGGTTTAGACATTTTTTAGTTCTTTTCAAAATGGATCAAAAGTTTATTTGATGTTTTTGTAAAAGTTTCTTTTTTAGAATTTGCGTAAATATTAATAATTTTAAAACCATTATTATGTAAAAATCCTTCAATCTCTTCTTTAAGAAAAGCACGCATGATGTGCTTATCTTTTAATTGTCTGGTTGAATTACCATCTGAAATTGTATAAATATAGTCAACTTCAGCTATTGTTTTATTGTTATCAGGTATAAGAGTAAAACCACGTTGTCGTTCAATTGTTAAATTTTTATATTTAACACTTGATACTGTTGTTAATGGCTTTTCTTTTATTTCCCTGACGGGTATTGCATTCCAAATTTCAAAAAGCCCAAAACCATTGTTTTTCAGTGCTTTCCAGGTATTCCACAAAACCCTGTCAACGTCCTCGTCATTAATCATATAGTCAAATGACCCAAATAAAGAGATGACTATATCAAATTCCTCAAAAAATTCAAAGCTTGTGATATCTGACAGAATAAAGTTGGCAGCATTGGGGAATCGCAGTTTGGCGTATGTGAGCATATTTTTACTATTATCCAAACCCGTACATAAAAATCCATTTTTATATAGTTCGCTCAGGTGTTCTCCTGTGCCACAGCCTAAATCAAGTAAAACAGGATTTTGTATATTTGCAGCAAGTTCTTTAAGAAGATGTATATCGTCATTAATATCCCTGTGACATTTTTCGATAGTAAAATAATATTCAGCTAAGTCGTGATATAATTTCATGGTAATTTAATTTATTTGAAAAACAAGTTGGGAAACTTTTTATTTAATACATCCATCATTGCATTCTCTATGTCATAGGTATTATCCAGTTGCATCAGATTATTAACCATGTCCTTGCATTCCTCGATCGTAACAGAGCGTATAATGCGCTTGATCTGATACATAAAAGCTGAACTCATAGACAATTGCCGGTATCCAAGACCTAGTAAAAGCATGGTATATTTGGGTTCTCCAGCCATTTCTCCACATATCGAAAGAGAAATATTATTTTGATTTGAGACATCAGCAATTAATTTTAAAAGCCTGAGCACTGCTAGATTTAGCGGATTATACAGATAGGCTATCTTTTCACTGATACGGTCAACAGCTAATGTGTATTGCACAAGGTCATTTGTGCCAACAGAAAAGAAATCACAATACTTGCAGAATATGTCGATATTAATCGCTGCTGAAGGAACTTCAATCATAATGCCAACTGGTAAATTTTGATTGAAAGGTATACCCAGCTTTTGAAGATTTTCCATTTCTTCATATAAAATTGATTTTGCTTTGAGAAGTTCTTCAACGGAAGATATCATCGGGAACATTAATTTAACATTGCCAAATGCAGATGCACGTAATATTGCCCTGAGTTGTGGTCTGAATAGAAATTCATTCTCAAGACTAAAACGTATTGCGCGGCATCCTAAGAATGGATTTCGCTCTTTGTATTGTTTGGTAAAGGCGTAAATCTTATCACCACCTATATCAAGTGTTCGTATGGTAACAGGGTGAGGGTTAAAGAATTCAACCACTTTTTTGTATTCTTCAAATTGTTTTTCTTCATCAGGTAAAGACTTATCCAGAAATAAAAATTCTGACCTGAAAAGCCCAATACCCTGTGCGCCATGATCCCGTATAATATTCATCTCATCGGGGATTTCAATATTGCCGTAAATATATATTGTTTCATTATCTATTGTATGCGATGGAAGTTCAATTATTGCAGCTAATTCATCCTCAAGTTGTTTTAAGTCTTCGCGGTATTTTTCATATTCATTAATTTCATCTCTGGATGGATTGACAATTACTTTCCCATGTATTGCATCCAGAATAATAATATCGCCATGTTTAATAAGAGAAGTTGCAACCTGTGAACCAACTATTGCAGGGATTTCCAGTGCACGGGCCATAATTGCGGTGTGAGACGTTCTGCCACCACGGTCGGTAATGAAGCCCAGGACATATTTTTTGTTCATCATTGCTGTATCAGATGGTGTCAGGTCAGTTGCTATCACAATCACTTCTTCTTTCAAATCTGCCAGCGATTCATCGTGTGTTTTTTGCAGATTGTTGATGAGCCGCTTGTTAATATCTGATATATCAATAATTCGTTCGCGCAGATATTCATCTTCAATTGATTTTAAGCTCTGAATCAGTTGTAATGTGATGTCATTCAAAACCCATTCAGCATTGCGTTTCTCTTTGCTAATAGTTTCGCGCACTTTCTGATCCAGATATGGATCTTCAAGAACCATTAAATGGCTTTTGAAAATGTCGGCCATATCATTGGATAAACTGGTAGCAATCTGAGATTGTATGGCTTTTATTTCTTCTTTGGTTTTTGCAAGGGATTCATCATACCTTTTTATTTCTTTTTCAATCTGGTCATCGGTTATGTTGTATTTGGGTATAATAATATTATCGCCCCTGTAAATATAGGCTTTTCCTATAACAATTCCTGGTGAAGCAATAACCCCTTCTATGGATTTTGACATAACAATATACCTGTTATCAGTAACTATCGCTTTATAATATTAGCAAACATAATAAAATGTAAATCAAAATATTCAATACACAATAGAAAAAGAAATCAACGATTTATTCCTTAAAAAAAATTTGTGAACATAATAAACATAGTGTACACCCCCGCCACCTTTGGCTGCGGGGGTGTATACTTATTCATTAACAAAATATTTTTAAGGAATTATTAGAGAAAGAAATCAATAACTATCATAAAAAACTTGTCAAGATAAATAAAAAAATTTATATTTATTATCAAAAATGATAGCTATCACATTATATGTATAAAAAATGAATTGGCAAATAACAACAGTTGTTTTTATAATTATTGCAGTGGCAATAGCTCTTGTATCTTTATTTAATGCCACATTTAATGATGTGAAGGGGGAATCATTGCAGCAACTCCGTGAATTAATGGTAAAAAAACAGATAGAAGCCCGTGGAATCAGAGACCCAAAAGTATTACAGGCAATGCTGCAGGTAGAACGGCATAAATTTGTACCTGAGCTCAGCATACCGCAAGCGTACGAAGATCATCCATTGCCTATTGGTTACGGACAGACTATTTCTCAGCCGTATATAGTTGCACTGATGACTGAATTATGTGAACTAGATGGTACTGAAAAGGTGCTTGAAATTGGTACGGGTTCCGGGTATCAGGCAGCAATATTATCTTTGCTAGCAAAGGAAGTATACAGCATAGAGATAGTTGAACCTTTGGGTAAACAGGCAGCTTTACGTCTTAAATCTTTGGGCTATAAAAACGTTACCGTTAAAATTGGTGATGGCTATAAAGGCTGGCCTGAACATGCTCCGTTTGATGTTATTATGCTCACTGCTGCTCCTCCAACAGTTCCAGATGCATTGCTTAATCAGCTCAAAGAAGATGGTGGTATCCTTGTTGCGCCTGTTGGTGATTACCATCAGGAATTGATTAAAATCGTTCGTAATGGTAATAATTATTCACAGAAAGTTATAACCTACGTGCGCTTTGTACCAATGGTTCCGGCCAGTGAATACTAATTATGGATAAAATGCAGGAATCATAAGACCTTCTGTTTCATCAAATCCCATCATTAAATTAGCATTTTGAACAGCATTGCCTGACTGCCCTTTTATTAGATTATCTATAACAGATGTTATAAAAAGCTTACCTGTCCGCGTGTCTACAGAAGGGCGTATCTGACAGCGATTTGTGCCTCGAACATCAGTGGTGTGACATGAACGACGGGTTATGTGAATAAATGGTTTATTGTGATAATAACTTGTATATAAATCAAAAATTTTGTTATTGTCAATTGAAGCTTTTACATCAGCATACATGGTAACCAGAATCCCTCTGTTCAATGGGACAATCTGGGGGATAAATAAGATGTTCTTTTTATTTTTGCTATGAGCATTCAGTATGTTTTCCACTTCCACTACATGCTGGTGATGTCCTTCACGATAGGTGTTTACATCTTCATACCGCTGGGGATAAAAATTGGCCTCGCCGGGATTTTTCCCGGCACCTGATACACCTGTTTTGCCATCACAGATGATTGTATCCGATTCAATAATGCCTTCCTCAACTGCTGGCAGTAGTCCCAGGATCATGGCAATTGCAAAGCAACCAGGGTTACCTACAATTTTTGCCTTTTTAATCTTTTCTGCGTACTTTTCGGGTAATCCATATACAGTATGGGAAAGAACATCCGCAGCAGCATGTTCAATGTTCATTCCTTTATTTTGTGCATAGATGGTGTAATCATCGACAGTTGTAAATCTGAAATCGCCGCTGAAGTCAATCACCGGTATGTTATTATTATAGAATGTGTGTATCATTTGCATGCCGGCTTTATCGGGCGTTGAAAAAAATGCAATATCTACATTATCCAGGTTTATATCTTCGGGTGACTGTACCATCATATCGCAGAATCCTTCCAGATGAGGGAATACCTGGGATATTTTTTGGCCAACGTCCTTTCGGGCTACCAATTGTGTAATCTCAAAGCCTTTATGCCGCAAAAGAATCTCTATCAGGCCAAGTCCACCAAATCCCGTGGCGCCAACTATTAACGCTTTTTTCATAGGTTCATCTCCTACTTCAAAAATTGAATCTATTCACACGTCATACGAAAACTCACCTGCAATTTATTCCAACAAAACAATACATTCATGAAAATGGGTGTATAATGAAAAATTGCAACAAACTATTAAATGTCAAAAGTTTTTTGCATCCTTTAACGCTATATGTACCGGTTACTATCGCATAAAAAATTACAATGTGAATGGTACGTTATGATAGTCCAATAACATTTGTCAACTGCGAAGTGTAATTTTGTTAAATGAACACGATTCATTCATTAAATAAAATATGTTAACATAATAAACATAGTGTACACCCCTGCCGCCTTCGGCGGGTACACCGTTTTATTAACAAAATATTTTTAAGGAATTATTAGTGTTAACTGAATGTAAAAATTTTTTGCGTAAAAAAGTTATTATTGACAAAAAAAAGCGCTATATATGACAAATAACAAAATGTAAAATTGCAGGGGGATCAACATGAAAAAATACAATGTGGTAATTTTAGGCGCAACCGGTGCAGTTGGAATTGAATTTAGAAAAATTTTGTTACAACGCAATTTTCCCATTAACAATATTAAATTTTTAGGAAAAACTACTGTAGGGCAAACAATAGAGTTTGGTGACAGAAAAGTTACGGTGGAACCCGTGACTGATGATGCGTTTAAAGGTTTTGATATTGGACTTTTTTCGGCGGGTGCTTCCATAAGCCGTGAGGTTGCACGTAAAGCTGCTGATTCAGGGTGTATTGTTATCGATAACAGCTCTGCATGGCGTATGGAAAAGGATGTGCCGCTGGTTGTTCCTGAGGTTAACCCCAACGATGTTGACTGGCATAACGGCATTATTGCTAATCCTAATTGTTCAACAATTCAGATGGTAGTTGCGTTGAAACCTATTCATGATGTTGCAAAAATAAAGCGAATAGTTGTAAGTACATATCAAGCTGTTTCAGGAACCGGCCTTAAGGCAATAGAGGAACTACAGATTCAGGTTAAGGACATAATGAATGGGAACCCTATCTCGCAGCGCAAGGTATATCCGCATCAGATTGCATTTAATGTATTACCGCATATAGACGTGTTCCTTGAAAATGGTTATACAAAAGAAGAAATGAAAATGGTAAATGAAACCAAAAAAATTATGGGCGATAGTTCAATACAAGTAACTGCAACTACGGTAAGAGTTCCGGTATTCTATGGCCATTCAGAATCAGTAAATATTGAAACTCAGAAGAAGATAACCCCACAGGAAGTACGTGAGCTGCTGCGCACTGCCAAAGGCGTTACAGTGGTTGATGACCCGTCAAAGAATGAATATCCTCTGGCAATACATGCCGCAGGTAAGGATGATGTCTTTGTGGGAAGAATCCGAGAGGATGAGTCAATACCTAATGGAATAAATATGTGGATAGTGTCTGACAATATTCGCAAAGGAGCAGCGCTTAATGCTATCCAGATTGCAGAATTATTGATTGAAAAGAAAATAGTGTAATGCACAAGGGGTATGCACACACGCATACCCCACTATATAATTATTCACCGTCAGGATATCGTAACCTAATAGATTTAAGGAAATCATAGCTCTCAAAGAAAATATCTACCAGTTCGGGATCAAATTTCTTGCCGGATGCCAACCTAATTTCATTGAGTACATCGTTTTCATCCCATGCTTCTTTATAAACTCTTTTTGAAGATAGCGCATCATACACATCAGCAAGGGCAACAATACGGCCATAAATAGGAATTTCTTCACCCTTACGTGGTAATGGATTTCCTTTGCTGTCTTTTTCTAAAGGCTTGCCAGTATCTATGTCAATATGTCCCGGGTAACCAGTACCATCCCAGTTTTCGTGATGCGTTAATGCTACAATACTTGCTATCTCATCAAAATGTGATTGTGTATCTTTAAACAGGCGCGCACCTAAAAATGTATGGCTTTTCATAATTTGATATTCTTCATCGGTAAAGCGTGCAGGCTTTTTTAAAATGAGGTCCGAGATAGCAACCTTGCCCACATCATGAAGCATGGCAGCCATTCGTAAAATGTCTCTGTTGGTTTCCATCTCTTTTTCATTTATATGATGTCGTTTTGCCCAATGCTCATATAGTTCAATTGAATATGTCGCAACTCTATTAACATGAGCACCTGTTTCTTTTGGATCGCGCAATTCAGCCATACTTATCATCCTGAGTAATAGTGCACGTGTCATTTGTGCACGCTGTAACACAAGACTGGCATTATTTGCAAACAGCATTACTATAGGTTCGTCACTTTTCGTAAAAGGTATTATTTCACCTTTATTATCTTTTGCATTAATGAGCTGTAAAACACCAATAATAGTACCATTAGCTGTTTGTAAGGGAACGGTAAGCATGGAAATGGTTTTATAATGAGAAACATCATCATATGTGGAATTGAATTTATATGATACATTTTGTGGAATGTTATACACATCTGGTATATTAAGTATATTCCCGGTTGATGCAACAAACCCGGCAATAGAACTGGTATTTATTTTCACCCTAAACGTTGTATATATCAGTTTTTGTCCGTAAGGCAGACGTTTTGTTAGCGTATCATTTTGAACATGGCTAAACACCAGTTCATCTTTGTCTTTAATATATATAGAACCCGCATCAGCATTAACTGCTTTACGTGCTTCAAATAGCAGTTTTTCCAGGAGTATATCTAAATCCTGAATGGTATTGAGTTCATTAGAAAGCTTTATAATCTCTTCAACAGACAGTTTATTATTTGTTTCATTACATTTCATAATAAAAATCTTTAAAATTTTTTAATTATTTTAAGATACAAATAAAACAATAGATTGTCCATAATTTTTTAATGGGTATTTTGTTTATTCAATGTAAAATTATAAAATAAAATCACGATTTATTCCTTAAGATGAAATTTGTGAATATAATAAACATAGTGGTGTATGCCTTTTTATGAATAAATATTGTTAAGGAATTATTAGTGACATAAATTCAAATTTTATCTTTGATATTATTTAAAATATGTTTATTCAAAATTTTAATTGTATTTAATTTACCTATGATGTATAATTGTTCTGTAACCGATAGTTACTATATAAGGGGGATACATGCAGACTAAAAGTTTACTATCTGCATACTCTGGTGAAGCTCCATGAAACTAACGATATTTTATTTTGACCCAAATGTTTCATCAATGTTTGTTGAAAAAACAGATGAAAGCGGAAAGAAGTTTTATACACTTTCTTCACCGTATAATTTTGTGTATAGAGATGAGATAGTAGCTCGTGTTATTGATGTTGATGATCCTGCTGATGTTCCCTATCATCTGGATTCCGGGTATAAATACTATAAATCCGAAAAATTCAAACCGTTTAAAGCCGGTGATGGTATTATATTTGATTCAATCAGTGCCTGTTATCGTGCTGGTGATTATGGATTTGTTGTGTATGATCAGCGGACTTCTCGAATACAGTTAAAACAGCCTTTGCAGGTTTCAAAAGATAAATTAAAAGCTTCATATATTGTTTTCCCAACTAAATTTTTAAAACTTCCTACATATAAAGATATTGAGCAACAGCTTTTAGCAAACAAAATTGTAGGCATTATTGATAAAAATGAGATTGAATCACAACTTAACGAAATTGATGCGCATAATCCCAGGGTGCATAGAATTATAGTTGCCCGGGGTAAAGAGCCAGTTGATGGCTATGATGATTATTTTATTCCACTTATACAAATAGAAAAAAAAGCAGGTAAGCTGTTAGACGATGGAAGAATAGATTATAAGGAAGTTGGTGCAATTATAGAGATTAAAAAAGGCCAGGAAGTTTTACAAAAGATACCTGGTATAAAACCTGAAGATGGTTTTGATATCTATGGTGAAAAAGTAACAGCCACTATTGTCCAAAAAGATGGATATTATCCAGGTTCAAATATAGTGCCCTCTGAGTCAAATCCATTAATATATGTTTCTCAGATTGATGGATGCCTTGATGTTGAAGGCAAAACTCTGTCAGTGTTGCCTGTAGCAATTATTAAAGGTGATGTGAATTATGAATCAGGCAATATTGATTTTGATGGGTCGGTTCAGATAATGGGGTCAGTATTGCCAGGTTTTACTGTAAACGCAACCGGGGATATCTACGTGGATAAGAATGTTGATGACGCTCGATTAACTTCAAATGGTGATGTAGTGGTAAAATTGGGCATTGGCGGCAAGGGAGATTCAAAAATTATTGCTGGTGGATCAGTGAAAGCAAAATTTGTGTTAAATTCAAGCATTGAAGCTTTAGGAAAGATCGAAGTAGAAGATTCAATAATCAATAGCACAGTATTTTCTAACGATGCGGTTATCGTTACAGGACGACATGGAAAGATTATTGGAGGGGAAACAACTGCTCGCCATGAGATTATTGTTAATGTTGCAGGTTCACAGCAACAAAATGTTACAAAACTAACTGCTGGAAAAAGCCTTGTTGTTGAAAGAGAATTGGCTGAGTTAAGAAAGCAGATGGAAAAATACAAAGCAAATGTTGAAGAAATTCTTAAAAAAATAAAAAATAGTTTTGGTGAAGGTGTGTTTGAAAATCCCAAAGAATTTCTAAATATTCTACCACCTGTAAAAAAGAAAAATTGTTTATTACTTTTAAAAGAATTATCTGACAATAATCGGCAGTTAAAGATGTTGCTGGATCAAAGAAATGAAATTGAAAAAAAATATAAACTAGAAAAAGAGCCATACATAAGTATAACCGATATCGCGTATCCTGGAGTAATTATAACAATTAAACGAAGTAAATTGCAGTTACACAAGGCAATGCAAAACACTAAATTTTATGAAGATAATGAAACAAAAAGAGTTGTTTTTTCTTCAGCAGTATAGTCCTGGAATAAATATTAAAAAATAAAATTAGATATTTCTCTATAAAAAGCGTATATTATGTATACCTATTATGTATATTACAATATTTGATTCGGATGATTTAAAATATTTGACAAATAATTGTAGTATACTATGAGTGAGCAAATCATACAATTTATGGAGGCTTTTATTATGAATATGCCAGGAATTCCGGAATTACTTATAATATTCTTTATAGTTTTAATTATTTTTGGCGCCGGAAAGATACCAAAAATAGCAAAGGATATCGGATCCGGAATCAAAGAATTCAAAAAAGCTATGAATTCTGATGATGATGTCAAGGATGAAAAGAAATCCTAAAAAAGAAATTCTTAAAGGATATAGCCTGTTATAACAGGTTATATCCTTAATTTAGACGATACTATTTGAAATATTTATTTAATCTTTTGTTTTTATAATCCAACCACATAGTGTATTGAGCTATCAAGTATCCATATTAACCTTGCAGTTGTAAAAACTAAACTTTTTTCCGCTCATAGGTATGAAAGAATTTATTAAAAATTATTCTCTCAAAGAAGTTGAATCATTATTTGCTGCAATCGGTGAAAAAAGCTACAGGGCAAAACAATTATTCAACTGGCTTTATGAACGTAACGTTGATAATTTTTTTGCTATGACAAATTTTTCCAAAGAACTAAGGCAGTATTTAGATGAACAGTATGAGATAACGCCATTGAAATTGGTTGACCGCAAAAAATCAGTTCTTGATGGTACTGAAAAATTTTTATTTGAAACTTTTGATGGTCATTTTATTGAATCTGTTTTTATCCGTAATGATGGCACTGATGAAGGACGACTGACAATCTGTGTGTCCAGCCAGGCTGGCTGTGCAATGGGTTGTACTTTTTGCCAAACTGCAAAATTAGGATTTAAGCGCAATTTACACACTGCTGAAATACTTGATCAGATAAATCAGGTAAGGCGCTTAACAGGATTAAAGAATAATAATGTTGTCTTTATGGGAATGGGTGAGCCATTTCTTAATTATGACAATGTATTAAAAGCTGCTGATATTATGAATTATACATTTGGCTTCCATATATCTGCACGCAAGATTACAATATCAACATGTGGAATATATGATGGGATTGAACGGTTTATAGATGAAAAGCGGCCATATAATTTAGCAATATCCTTGAATGATACAGATATGACAAAGCGGGCAAAGCATATGCCTGTTGAAAAAAAATATCCAATGCAGACAATTATTAAACTGTTAGAGCATAAATTTCCTGCATCCCGAAACAGGGTAACAATAGAATACATTATGCGGAAAGATAATATCTCAGAAGAAGATGCACAGCAATTAAAAACCATGTTTAGATATAACCGTATTAAACTTAATCTTATTCCTCTGAATAAGGGCAAGCATAACCTGGAAACCCCCACCCAGGAAGAAATAAATAATTTTATAAAAAGGCTTGAAATTATGAATATACCCATTTCTATAAGGAAAAGTGCCGGTAGCGATATAGATGGTGCGTGCGGTCAGCTTTCTGGGAAGCATTATACAGGCAATAGTATATAAAAAAAATCAAAAGGCTTTTAGTATGGAAGTGAATATTTTAGATTGGATAAACAAACATAAGTTTTTTACTTTTATTGGTATTCCTGTTATTCTCATCACTTTAATAGTGATATATACTTCTATTGTATATGTAGAATGGATGCATGACCGACAGAAAGCCCTGGATAAGCTGTTCAAATATAAGCAACTTATTGACCGAACAGAAGAATTGAGGGAGGGTTATTCATATACTTACAGCGAGATAGATGTTTCGGCAAAAGTAGTGGATATACCTACACGGATTTATGATAGAAATAATGAAATAATAGGCGAATTTTTTGAACAAAAACGAGAGATAGTTCCTTATTCATATTTCCCTAAATGGCTTATTAAAGCAGTTATTGCCAGTGAAGATAGAGATTTTTATATTCATAATGGTGTAAGTATCAAAGGTATTATACGGGCTTTTGCTGTTAATCTGATTCATTTACGGGTTGTGCAGGGTGGTAGTACTATTACACAGCAGCTGGCAAAAGTGCTGTTTACTGATATGGAGCGCAATATAAAGCGCAAAATATATGAAATATTTTGTGCACTGGAAATAGAAAAACATTATGATAAGCAGGACATTCTCTCAATGTACCTAAACTATATATATTTTGGTAATGGTGCATACGGTGTTGAAGCTGCTGCAAAGATGTTCTTTGGAAAGTCTATCATAGATTGCAACGAGACTGAATGTGCAATGATTGTTGCTACTATCACAAATCCACTTATTTATTCACCATTAAATAATCTTGATGTTTCGCTGAGGAAAACAAAAAGAATTTTGCAATCGATGGTTGATGCAGGATTCTTGAAACAGGAGATAGCTGAAATTCAGTATAAAAATTTTTTAAAACAATGGGATGTGAAGTTTTCAAAAGATAATATAGCTGAGTCTTCGTTAATAGGAAGCTTTATATTCAGTTTATATCGTATTAACAGGGCACCTTTCTTCAATGAATATATACGAAGAATACTGGTCAATAAGTTTTCTGAGGAGGTTGTCAAAAAGGGAGGCTTACGTGTATACACTACACTGGATGCAAAAAAACAGGATATTGCACTGACAGCATTGAAAAAAGGTATTCAGTTACAAAGAGAGTATCACGAGAAAAATGCAAAAAATATAAAAAATCCGCAGCGGGCACTGGCTGAGATGGAAAAAGCAAAAAATATTGAAGGGGCATTTGTTTCACTCAATCCATTTACGGGTGAGATTATATCCTATGCCGGAGGATATAGTTTTTCATATCAAAACCAGATGGACCATGTTCAGCAAATACGCAGACAACCTGGATCATCATTCAAGCCAGTGGTATATGCAGCAGCCATTCAGGACAGGGTTATAACGCCTTCAACAGTTTTTGATGATATACCCATGACGTTTAAAGGGGGATATTCGCCAAAAAATTATGATGGAGTGTATCTGGGGAAAGTAATTGTGCGGGAAGCATTGAAGAAATCTATAAATGTTGTTGCAGTGCAGGTCTTAGAAAAAGAAGGGTATTCCCGTGTAATGTCAATTATACAAAAAGCACTTAATTTGTCCAACAGTGAATTGGGTTCCCGTTTTTACAAAACATTATCACTGGCGCTTGGTACCTATGAACTATCGCCCCTTGAAAATGCAGTGATGCATGCAGTGTTAGTTAATGGTGGTGATTTTATTATTCCCTACGGCATACGATATGTGAAAGATTATAACGGAAATATTGTCTGGAATAATGAAGAAGAGGTATTGTTGCAAATACAGGAAAAGCGCAAAGAATATGGAAAGATAATTGATCCTGTTGCGTGTGCAATAGTGGTGTCTATGCTTAAAAGTGTATTTGAAGAAGGTGGAACTGCATCATGGGTATTGAAGAACAAATCAGTACCGGTTGATGTTGCAGGAAAAACAGGTACAAGTAGTGATTACGTTGATGCGTGGTTTTTGGGATATACACCTGATTCTGTTACTGCAGTGTGGGTTGGCAATAAAACAGGAGCAATTTCGCTGGGAAGAGGAAGAAGTGGTGGCGTTGTGGCAGCACCAATCTGGGCTGACTATATATGTACTGTTTACAAGGATTCTGAATACAAATCATTTATACTACCACAAGAAGGGATCACCAAGCAAACTATTTGTCTGGATAGTGGGTTGGTTCCACGAAAAGAGGGATTATGTCCACGTGTTGCAATCAACGAATTATTTTATACCGGAACTGAACCGGGCGAGTACTGTACCATACATACACTACAAGCATCTCATTGAGGACACATATGAACGAAAATAGATTATGTATAGTAATTGGATTAGTGGTATTGTCATGTCTTTTATTATCATTTCAGTTGCCTGTTCAAAATGGAACCATACATTCAACATTTGGCGAGCCACGTCCTGATCATTTCCATAATGGAGTGGATATTTCTTCAATTGATAAAAAGGTGTATCCTGTAAAAGAAGGAAAATTAGTTTTTGCTTGGGACAGGGCACTATTCCCGCTGGAACAGTATCCCGGAGTTGGTAATTATTGTATTCTGGAGCATAATAAAAAAGAACATTCATTGTATGTTCATCTGGAAAATAATATAAATCTGAAGCAGGCATATTTGCTCACAGATAGTGTAGCATTTATGGGAAATACCGGAAGGTCGTATGGAACACATCTGCATTTTGCTATTCTGAATAATTTTGTCGTATCAATAAATCCATTTACCGTGTTGCCATCTATAGATGATAAAAGAGCACCGATTATAGAAGCGGTATATATTAAAGTGGGCGATAGTTATACAAGACTACGTGAAGGTGGAAATATCAGATTGACACAACATCATCCATTAGCCATTCAATGTTTTGATGCGATCAGGGGAAATGAACGTTGTGGTGTTTTTGCCTTGAAAGTTGTTATAAATAATGTTACTGTTGCAGATGTCAGGTTTGATGCCATAAAACTTGATAATAAAAATAGGTTGACAATTAAAGGGATGCCATTTGAGAATTTATATGATAGCAAAGGGAATTATTTAATAACAAATGTTTCATATAATCCGGGAATCAATAATCTGACTATTATTGCAGAAGACTTTGCGGGCAACAAAACATCTCAATCAATTAGCTTTAATGTTGTTCTTGATGTTAAGAAGTAAATGCAGTGTTACCAGGGAGGAATAATTTAGTGGCTAATATGATTCTTTATTTTAGAAGAAAGAAAAATATAAAGCAAGTAGATATGGCAAAAGCATTACATGTCTCACCGTCATATTTATGTAAAATTGAACGTGGTGTTCAGGAGCCAACTGAGGAATTCAAAAAACAGTGTGCAAGATATCTGAATGTCAGTGTAGCAAAATTATTCCCCGAAAGTTTCCCTGATAAAAAAGAAATTTTAGATGATTTTGTGCCATCTAAAAATAAACTATGGAGTATTCGTATATCTAAAGGAATTAAACAATATGAATTAGCAAAAATGTTACATTGTTCACCGTCATATCTTTCTAAAATTGAAAAAGGCTTACAGCAACCCACTGATGAATTTAAAAAAGTATGTGCCAGGGTTTTGAAAGTTAAAGAAATAGAGATTTTCCCTTGAGTTTTTCTAATTGAAGAAAATAATGGATTACGTTTATTTACAGATCGCAATCATTTTTATCTGTTTATTTTTATCAGCGTTTTTTTCAGGTTCAGAGACTGTATTATTTTCGTTTAAAAAAAGTGAACTGATAAAATTTTCATTTTCCGAAAATATTTTAGAAAACAAGATAGCAAAATTCTTATCTCATCCACAAAATATATTAATAACTTTATTAGCAGGCAATTTATTTGTTAATATTTTATTATCATCTCTAACCACATCACTGTTGTTAACACAATGGCCACAGTACGGGCATATTATAGCAATAGCGATAGTGACTCCTGTAATCATCCTTTTTGGTGAAATAATACCAAAATTATTGTCATTATACAATTACAGAAAACTGGTATATTATCTTATCCCGGTCATATCGTTGTTTCATAATGCTATGCTTCCTATACGATATATTCTGCTAACTATTTCCAATTTATTCATAAAGATATTTCATTTGCGGTTAGATGCTGCCTATGATATATCTGAAGATGATTTATCCGCAGCCATATATTATGGTGAAAAGTATGGTATATTGTCGGTTGATGAAAAGCAGTTTATAAGCAACCTTTTGCGATTTACCAAAAAAACAGCTGAAAATGCAATGATACATAGAAATAAAGCAATATTCATCCCATACGATGCATCCATATATGAAGTTATTGATATTTTTAAGGAAAAAGATATTGTAAGAGCACCTGTGTATAAAAATAACTTAGATACTATTGTTGGTGTCATTGATTCGCGTGAACTTGTTCCCTATGCAACGGGAATGAAAAAAGGGAAAACTATCACAAAGCTAATTCATACCATATACCACTACCCGGCATCAAAATCATTGAGTGAATTGCTTGAAGAATTTTTAAGAAATAAAATACAGATAGCTGTGGTGGTTGATGAGTATGGTGGAACAGCAGGGATTGTTACATTAAAAGGAATAATTGCAGAATTATTTGGCAGGCGTTACACATTATGGGAAGATATGCCAAAGCAGGAAATAAAGAAAGAAAAGGATGTGGTGATAGTTCCTGGTGATATGCAGATTGATGAATTTAATGCAATGTTTGATGTTTCAATAGATACATCAGAAAGCGAGACTATTGGCGGATATATTATTGAAAGACTGGGCTATCTTCCTAAACGAAGAGCTTCAATCATGGTTGATGATTATATTTTGACAGTACGCTATGTGGCTAAAAACAGGATACAATCAATCGAAGTAAAAAGAGAAGAATCATGATGGGTATATATATAGGATCACAAATTCTTATTATTCTTTTTACATTTCTTTCTGCATTTTTTTCGGCAACTGAAACGGCTATAGTATCAAGCAATATTATAAATGTCCAGGCACTAATTAATAGAGGAATCAAAAAAGCTCATAACATTCTGCACATAATAGAAAATCCTGAGGCGGCGCTGGGAATAGTGCTTATTGGAAACAATATCGCTAATATAGGGGCAACAGCGTTTATTACGTTTTTTGCAAGCAAGGCACTCTTAATACATGATTCCAGGCTTTTTATGGTAACTATCGCTCAGACTTTTT
The DNA here is from genome assembly GCA_937920495.1 of uncultured bacterium. Lineage (GTDB taxonomy): Bacteria > Spirochaetota > UBA4802 > UBA4802 > UB4802 > UBA4802. Next base: position 22,210 of record CALEUQ010000018.1, read on the forward strand.
TCTTTTTAGTGTTTTGTGAGCTTTTTCCAAAAATTGTTGCACGTTCAAAACCTGAAAAATTTTTACTGCATACGTTGTGGGTATTTCAATTTTTTTCATTGCTTTTTAAGCCACTGGCTGATGTAACGTTAATGTTATCAAATGTGATAAAGAACGCATTTCATGCAAATGACTCAAAGCCTTTGCCAATAAATTCCCGTGATGAAATTGATACTTTGTTTAAAGCTGTAGAAAAAGAAGGGATTATTGAATCACAACACTATATCTACTTCAATGAAATTCTTTCGTTCAGGGATGTGCGGGCAAATGAGGTGATGACACCATTGATAGATATTATATCTGTAGAAAAAAATCAGCCAATAAAGCAGTGCATACACTTAATTGAAAAGACCAGGTTTTCAAGAATACCAGTCTTTGAAGAAAGGGTTGATAATATTATTGGATATGTGTATTATCAGGATTTATTAAAAAACAAATCAATTAAAAATATTGAGCAAATTATAAGGCAACCATATTTTGTTCCTTCAACAAAAAAAATATATGAGCTTATAGATGAAATGGAGAAACATGAAGTATCCATGGTATTTGTTGTGAATGAATATGGTGCAGTAGAAGGTTTGTTGACTGATGAAGATATTGCCGAGGAGATTGTTGGGGAGATACAAACCAGGGACCATCCACAGGATGATTCAATCAAAGAGATAGCTCCATGGAAGTTCAGTGTTGCCGGGAATCTGGATATTGAATATTTCCAGCGAAGATTTGGGATAAAAATTGAAAAACGCGATTTTGAAACCGTTGCTGGTTTCTTATTGTATATATTGGGATATATTCCTGAAGTTGGCCAAAAAATACATTACCAGAATGTATCATTCCAGATTGAGGAAGCTACCGATAGGTCAATAGAGCGAGTTATTGTATCAATCCCAAAACGAAAAACTACGATTGGGCAAGCATAGGGCCAAGGTCATCTTTCCCTGCCAGAATATGTACATGCAAATGCCATATAACCTGTCCGGCGGCAGGACCGTTGTTAATGATTACACGGTAGCCTTTGTCTAATTTTTCCTGCTGGGCTATTTTATTTATTGCAAGGAAAATATCGCTCATAATGTAGCTATTTTTTTCATTAAGTTCATCAATATTTTTTGTATGTTCTTTATGAACAACTAAAACATGAAATGGAGCCTGTGGATTAATATCTTTGAATGCATATACTTTATCATTCTCAAACACTTTGGTTGATGGAGTTGTTCCTGTTATGATGTTACAGAATAAGCATCCCATTGAGATACTCCTATCATAAAAAATTTATTGTAGCGCTATACTATTATAATAATAGAATGAGTGTTATAAAATTTGCAATAAAAAAAGTGCTGTGTTTTACAAAAAATTTTTTTATTTGAATGAGGTTGCATGCCTGCTATGCGAACCATCAGGGACATACAATACCTTCTATATCCTGCTGATGAAGAAAGTAATACTGTTGTAGCTAAGTTTTTACAAAGTTCAATAATCAATAGTATTGCGTATCATGATGAAACGGAATTACACAATATATTAAATGATTTAATCATTAAAGGTGTAAATTCAAAAGATGTTGTGATTTTAAAGCCATTTCTGGGAAGATTTTATCAAATGTGTCCTGGTTCACCTAATATGATATGTTGTCGGTACAGGGTTATCAATACCTGTTTCAACTGTCTGTACAATTGTTCATATTGCTATATGCATGTGTATTTGAACAGCTATGGTATTATACAATTTACCAATACTGACAGGCTTTTTGCCGAACTAAGTGATTTTATTAAGAGCTGTGTTCCATCCATGGTGTATAGAATTGGAACAGGTGAATTTACTGATTCACTGATGTTTGATGAAATTACAGGACTTGGTTCTGATCTAATACAGTTTTTTTCAAAGTATAAGAATATATTTTTTGAGCTAAAAACCAAGTCATCAAATGTGTATCATTTGCTTGATATACCATCTAAAGGCAATGCAGTGATTGCCTGGAGTTTAAACACACCACACAATATTACTAATTATGAACATGATACTGCCTTATTGGAGGAAAGAATTAATGCAGCAGTAAAAGCTATTGATGCGGGATATTATGTGGCATTTCACTTTGATCCAATTATACTATATCAGGGATGGGATGATGATTATTGTAATGTTATAAAATTACTACAAAAAAATATAGATCCTGACAAAGTAGTTTGGATTTCTATGGGTGGTTTCAGGTATCACTTGCATTTCAGGGAGATATTAAGAGATAAATTTCCCAAAGAGATGATGACAGTATATGAGATGTTTCCCGGAATAGATGGGAAATACCGTTATTTCAAGCCATTAAGAATACAAATATATAATTTTATGTATCAGAAGTTACATGAAATATTCAAAAAGTCATATATTTATCTTTGTATGGAAACAGATTATATGTGGAAGGAGATAGTTGGCAAGGATTTCAATTCTTCAGAAGAGCTGGAACTGGATTTTGCTAATCATTTGAGCTATTACTTTGTACAAAAAAATCCTATTTTGTATTGACCATGCGCTATACTACATATTTATTGTGATTAGTAGCATTATAAAAAATCAAATTCTATTTTTTAAAGGAGTAAGATGTTGGAATATACAGACGTAAAAGATGTAATGCGGGAGTTGACACAGCTTGCAACTAACATTAAAGAGCTGTATACTGCACTTCATATAGATGATAAAAAGAAACAATTAAAACTATTAGTTGATGAAACGTATAAAGAAGATTTCTGGCTTGACCAGGCACAAAGCACTGTGATTCAGCAACAGATAACACAGCTTAAAAAGAATATTGAGCCCTGGGATAGTTTGCGAAAAGATGTAGAAGATTCTATAATGCTTTTAGACATGGCAATAGATGAAAATGATAACGATGTTATTATCGATATAAGTTCCAGATTGGAACAGTTCAAAAAACGGTTTGAACAATTAGAAACACTGGAGTTGTTATCAGATCCGGATGATGATAAAAATGCAATTATGACCATCCATCCTGGTGCTGGTGGTACTGAATCACAGGATTGGGCACGTATGCTAATGCGCATGTATACGCGATGGGCAGAAGAAAATGGTTTTGAAGTTGAAATACTGGATTACATGCCTGATATTGAAGCAGGTATTAAAGAAGTGGTGATGTTGATAAAGGGTGAATATGCCTATGGATTATTAAAGGGGGAGCGGGGAATACACAGGTTGGTTAGAATTTCGCCATTTGACAGCAATCAGAGACGACATACTTCTTTTGCATCAGTAGATGTGATTCCAGAAGCACCTGAAGATATAGATATCGAAATAAAAGAGTCTGACTTAAGAATTGATACCTACAGGGCATCCGGTGCTGGAGGACAGCATGTTAACAGGACTGATTCGGCTGTCAGGATTACTCATCTGCCAACTGGAATTGTTGTTCAATGTCAGAATGAGCGCTCACAACATAAAAATAAGGCATCTGCCATGAAAATCCTTAAGTCACGGTTATATGAACTTAAAAAAAGAGAACTGGAAAAAGAAAAATTTGAAAAATATGGCGACAAGAAAGACATCGCATGGGGCAATCAGATTCGTTCGTATGTATTTCACCCATATACTTTGGTTAAAGATCACCGTACAGGTGAAGAAACAGGATCAGTAGACCATGTTATGGATGGGCAGATTAACAGATTTATTTATGCCTATCTGAAAAGCCTTAAAAGTATAAAAATAAAATAGCAGATTCCTTTTTTTTATTGCATAAAGCAAAATCAGTTATGTAGTATTTATATATTGTACGAATTTATAATTGATACAGGGCAATACATTGTGTACTTTATTAATTGAAAGCGTTTTTGCAGCGGTTATGTATGTTGTGTATGAAATATTGATTATATGATACCTATAAAAAAATATAATAGTTCTTTCTTAATAATGTCAGTCCTCATACTGTTTAATTTTACTTCCCAAAATATTCGTGCAGCAGGTTCAGGCGGGACTTCTGGTGCTGATTTTTTGGAGATTGGAGTGGGAAGCAGGCCTTTAGGCATGGGGGAAGCGTTTACTGCTGAAGTTGGTGATGTAAACGCCATTTACTACAATCCTGCAGGTCTAGGTACGCTGAAATTTCCTGTTTTGAGTCTAATGCATCAGGAATTAATTGTAGATTCCAGATTTGAAAATGTTTCATTAGTTTTTCCATTATATAATGGTTTTTTTGGTTTTTCCACATCCGTTTTCTGGGTTCCTCCTTTTGATAAAATTGATATCAACGGAAATACAGTGGGAACAGTTAATTTTTATAACGTGAGTGGTATTATGGCCTATGGGTATTCTTTAGGATTTATGGAAGTAGGTGGTTCATTAAAATATATATATCAGCAGATTGATACATTACAATTACAATCACTGGCATTTGATGTGGGTATTTTAAAACGTATTACCATGTATTCACCTTTTGATGCCCCAATAAAAAATTTAGCATTAGGATTATCGATTCAAAATATAGGAACAAATGCCAAAGATGATAGCCTGCCACGATTAATTCGTGCTGGATTATCATATAAAATGTCACATTTTTTTGGTTTTAATGTTGATTTTATAGAAAATGCTATCACATCATCAGACCTGTACGATTTTACTTCAGGATTTAATGAAAGCTTCAGGGTTAATGCTGGTGTTGAATTAAATTACCTTGATATTTTGTTTTTCAGAACAGGTTATAAATTCAATGATGCAGGAAAATATACATTTGGTCTGGGTTTTAATTATGCAATTAAAAATATTGCATTTGTGGTTGATGCTTCATATCAGGATGCAGGTGTATTTGGCCCTATCTATTCATTTACTGTGACATTTAAACTTATACCCAAAGTCATCACTATTGAGGATAAATTAAAAGCTGAAGTCCATTATCAACGTGGTATAAAGTATTTTATAACTGATGACATAGATGGTGCAATAGAAGAGTTTAAAAAGGCAAGGGATTACAATCCATATCATAAAAATGTTGATAAAAAGATAAAGGATTTAGAAGAACTTAAAGAATTAAAGAGGCAGAATGAGTTACTTGAGAAAGAACAACAGAAAATACGATGAAATACGTAAAGTAACGGTAATACCACAATTTTGTCCTGCTGCATTAGGGTCAGTATTATACACATGTGGCAATACGCAGGTAATCTGTGCTGTTTCACAGGCAGCGCAGGTGCCGCAACATGCTATTGATAAGGGGATTGGCTGGATAACGGCTGAATATAGTATATTACCGTATGCTACCAATCCAAGAACAGAAAGAAGGAATCTTCGTCCTGATGGCAGATCGGTTGAGATTCAGCGTTTGATTGGGCGGAGTTTGCGTACGATACTAAACTTAGAATTAATGCAAGGTATTTCACTTATTGTAGACTGTGACGTTCTTCAGGCAGATGGGGGAACACGAACTGCAGCAATATCCGGTGCGTATATTGCATTACAGATGGCTATCAATACATTGATAAAACACGGGATTATTACCGAAAATCCTATCAAAGCGCAAGTGGCAGCAATATCAATAGGCTATATTGGGGACCAGTTATTATTAGACCTGGACTATGAAGAAGATTCTCAATGTGATGTGGATATGAATTTAGTTATGGACAGCAATAATACTATCATTGAGATTCAAGGTACTGGTGAAAAGCGGTCATATTCAAAAGATGAACTTGCATCGATGATACACCTGGCTCACAATGGCATAATAAATATATTCAAGATACAGAATGATGTGCTTAAATTGTTTGTGTAAAAGCCGAATATAAATATAATACTATACCTTTTCAAATAACATATTGGATGGTTCTTTTAGATATGAGGAAAATTATTGTAATATTAATTTTTACTACATTTGCACATTTTGGATATGCTCAATACTACGTAAGAAATACAACAGTAATAGATACGCCAACTGCATATACCATTGCACGTGGTACTTACCAGCTGTCATTTCTTGGGTACGATAATGGTGGGGTTGAACTTAAAGCTTTTATTGGCTTGCATAACAATTTTTTTCTTGGGGCTTCTCTGGATATCCAGAATGCAATTGGCAAAGATGATCCTGATCCTAATGTTCCGGGAGTAGTGGGTAAGATTAAATTTACCGATGGATGGGAGATGTTCCCGATTTCTTTTGCAATAGGGTATGATTCATTCTATATTGGAGAAGAAGGCAAGACATACAACAGCAGCAATGAACTAAATCAAATGATATATGGCCCTTATTTTGTAATCACAAAACCCATATATTTGTTCAATGATGAACAGCATATACATTTTGGTATGCGGATACCAACACAGCCTGAATATGTACCTAAAGACACATCATACTTTTTGGCTCTGGATATACCTCTGGGCGAAATATTTATATTTAAGGCTGAGATGGAACGCGTATACTATAATTTTGATAGAGTCAAGGATTGGTTATATAATGTAGGAATACGGTATTCGTATATGCAACGATTAGGAATTGAATTTGACATACTTTTTCAGAAAGATGAGAACCCTAACCGGATTATACGGATAGAATATATTAATGAATTTTAGGATGACAAATCACTATTTATTTTGAAATATACATGTATGATCAAAATATGGAATAGAGTACACAACAGCCTTTTAACTGTGAAGTATACTTTTAATAATTCAAGAATAATTTTATGTCACTAATAATTCCTTAAAAATATTTTGTTAATAAATAGGTGTACACCCCCGCTGCCATTGGCGGCTGTACAATATGTTTATTATGTTTACTATGTTCACAAATTTTATTTTAAGGAATAAATCGTTATTTTACGTAATAATTTATAATTACTAATAATGAATTGTTGAAACAATGAAGAAAAACAGTATATTATTATTGATGCTATTAAGTGTTGTTCTTTTTGTAAAACTTACAAATTATTATTTCAATGCCAGTGCTATATATGCACAAAATAAAAGATATTGTGTTATATATATCATAAATACATTGAATCAAAAGATTAATTGTAATGTGGAGATAGCAGGTACAAGCCAGGAGCATGCCAGAGGATTAATGGACAGATCAGAATTATGTGAAAATTGCGGGATGTTATTTATTTTTGATGATGAAGATTACAGAACATTCTGGATGAAAAATACAAAGATCCCCCTTAGTATAGCTTTTGTAGACAGAAATGGTGTAATAAATGATATTCAGGATATGAAACCATATCAAACCTTTCCCACATATTCATCAAAATACCCTGCTAAATTTGCTCTGGAAGTAAATAAGGGCTGGTTTAAAAGAAATTATATTACAATTGGGTCAAAAATAATATTAAATGGATGCATCAGTAAATAGAATCCCAATTTCCGAAAACGAAAAGGCTATCTTAATAGGAATACATTTGCCACAAGATACTGATGATGAAATATCACATTCACTGGATGAATTATCGCAACTGGTAATAACGGCGGGTGCTGTTGTTGTTACCAGGTTGATAGTAAGGCGGCCTTCACTTGATCCAGCCTATATTATCGGGAGTGGTAAGCTTGAAGAAATAAAGAAATTAATTCTGGAACAATCAGTAAAGCTTGTGGTATTTGATTTGAATAATATCAGGCCTGTTCAGATACGAAACCTTGAAAATCTGCTTGGGTGTCGTGTTATTGGCAGAACTGAGGTTATACTGGACATTTTTGCACGGCGAGCAAAAACCGTAGAATCTAAGATCCAGGTTGAACTTGCACAACTCAATTATATTCTTCCACGACTTAAAGGGCTTGGCGGTGTTTTATCCCGATTAGGAGGTGGAATTGGAACAAGGGGACCCGGGGAAAAAATGCTGGAAACTGATAGACGCCACATTGTTAAAAGAATACAGACTCTTAAAAAGAAACTATCGCACATATCCATACACAGAAATGTGCAGAGGCAGGAACGTTTGCAGAAGGAAATTATCGGTTCGGTAGTAGGATATACCAATGCAGGTAAATCAACTCTTGTAAATATTCTTGCAAAAGATGATTTATTTGTTGAAGACAGATTATTTGCAACTCTGGATGCATATACCAGAATTGTGTACCTGGATGAATCACATAAAGTCCTTTTAACTGATACTGTTGGTTTCATAAATAATCTTCCTTCACATCTGGTAGAGTCATTCAAGTCCACACTGGAAGAAATACAATATTCAGATTTTATTATTCATGTTGTAGGTCTTGATACAGACATAGATAAAGCCGTAAGTGTTGTGGATCATGAGTTGCAATTATTGCATTGTAAACACAAACCACTTATATTATATTTTAACAAAATAGATATCGCAAAAGAAGAAACAATACAGTATGTGAGGCTGCGGTTTCCTGATGCTATTCTTGGTTCCTGTGTTACAGGGGAAGGAATCAAATTATTGAAAGAAAGAATTATTGCTATAGCTGAAACATTAAAAAAAGAAAAACAGAAGATTTTGTTATATTCATAAAAATGTAATCATCTTGCTTTTCAGCATTAATCCTACCACTACTGTGAATAGTATTTTAATATCAAATTGATTAATTCTCCAGCTGGCATATGTCGATTAATATAACACATACGTAGTGGAGTTTAATATTTTTTTGGGTAGATGTTACAATGTATGATTTTAAACGATATTCCTTCCCGGAAGAAAGGAAAAAGAATACATTTATCTATGGTTTCTTTTCATTACTTTTTATTCTTGTGATAGTTATATTTACACTGATTTCTGAAAAACCGGTTGCCAACAATAAAAAAATTGCTTCATCAAATCTGTCTTCAGTTGAAAACAAACTGATTGTTGATGGCATAAAAATGGAAGATGACACACCCCCGGTTGAATCTGAAGGAGAAATTATATTTGATGATTCGTTTGATGATGATATAGATCTTTCAAATATAGTTGTTGCAGATTCCAACACAAGTAAAAAAAAAGAAAAAAAATATGATATTGAAGAATTGAAAAAAAAAGATAAACGCTGGCATCATACAAAATATCAAATTAAAAAAAATGACAATATCTGGAAGATATCCCAAAAATTTGATACAAGCTATAAATTAATACTATTAGCCAATAATATAGACAATCCTGATTATCTGAAACCCGGTAAGGTAATTCTTGTTCCTAACAGGAAAGGTGTGTATCACAAAGTTGAGAAAGGGCAGTCATTAATGACTATAGCGCGTCAATATAAAGTTCCGTTAGATATTATAATTGTAAATAATTCATTAAAAGATTCCAATCGTGTAATCTATGGACAAACCATTTTTATACCGGATGTACAAATAAATTTTAGCAATAGAAGAGATGATAAGCTTATAGCAAAAAAAGAACCAGCACACCAAAATAGTAAGGTTACATCAAATATATCGTTATTGTGGCCGGTAAATGGCAAAATAACATCCAGCTTTGGTACAAGAAAGAACCCACTGGGTAAAGGCAGACAATTCCACTGCGGTCTTGATATCAGTTGCGATGTAGGAACCCCGGTCAGAGCTTCTTTAGATGGCACAGTTATTTATTCGGGATGGAAAGATGGGTATGGAAATGTGGTTGTTTTAAAACATGATAAGGGGTATATTTCTGTATATGGGCATAACAGCAATAATTTGGTTCAGGAAGGCGATACTGTTCAAAAAGGGCAGGTGATTGCACATAGTGGTATGACCGGTTCGGTAACCGGAGCACACGTGCATTTTGAGTTCAGAAAATATCTAACGCCACTTAATCCTTTGCGATATTTAAAGGAAAAGTAATGGGAGTTATAAAGAAACAAATACTCTTTATTATTAATGGTTCTATTGTGATTGTATTTTTATCAGTCATTACTATCTTTGCTACTGGCCAGATGAAATATGATAATCCTGGTCAGATTATACCTGTATTTTATACTCAAAATGATTATGTGGCATGGAAAGCGATAGTTAAGGGGAGAATCGTGAGCATCGGGGAAAGAGAAGATACGGCAAAACAGGAATTAACCCGTACAGTCCAACCTAAAACAAAAATAAGTGTAAGGCTTTATAATACCGACGGAATACATAAAGGTACTACGTTATATGTAATAAATACAAATAATTTGATTGTATCACGTTTTACTGTAGAGAATATCTTCCGTTCACAATCATTTGGTGATATGCTGGTGGGATATGGATATTTCAGGTTGTCAACTATAGGTGATAGGGTTGTGCAGCGATTTGAAGGAGCATATCCTGAATTTGCAAAGATACATAAAGCTCGCGGCGATTATTATAAAAATATGGGCGAATTTGGTAATGCTATTAAAGAATATAATCAGGCAATCATTCTTGATGCCAATTATCCTGAGGCTCACATTGAGTTGGGTAAAATTTATTTTCATAATAATGTATTGCAATTTGCGTTCAATGAGTTTGAGCAGGCATATAAAAATAAAGACAGGATTGTTGATAAACAGGATGCTTTTGAGTTGTTATACTACATGGCAAAAACACGATATATTGAAGCGTATGAAACCAACATCCCGGCAACACTAAAAGAAAAATATATTAAAGAGGGGCTTATATATACAAAAGAAGCATTAGCCATAATGCCAGATTCGGTTGAAGTTTTATATATGCGTGGTATCATGTGTTATAAAAATCATGATCCCGATGATGTTGCTGCCAGGAAGACATTTGAACAAATTATTGAGTTAGATCCAACGCATACAGGTGCTTACATTGCGTTGTCCGAATTATATTTAAAGCATAAGAATAAAAATAAGGCAAATTATTATTCAAAAAAAGCTCTTGAAGTTGATCCAGCAAATGAGCGTGCGCGATTTATATATAGAATGACAAAAGAAAAATAGACACGATAAGTATATATTACGTGTGATTCTCATTGAAATTCTATAAATACTGTAATTGTACTTGACTATAATAATTATTTATAAATATGCTATCTATCCTACATTACATTAACTTACAGGATACAAAGTATGGTTGACTTCTTACAAAATGAAATATTACGTTCGCTATTACCTTTAATAATTATCAATTGTTTGGCGGTACTTTCTTTTTTTATCTTTTTGTTTATATATCCAAAAAAGCCCAAAGACCAGGAAATAATATCCCGAATGCATGAAACGTTTTTGGGGCTCATTTTTAGAGAATACTGGTATTGGGTTAATAAGCCTTTTTTTAATTTTTTCATATATTTTAAAATTAAACCTAATACCATAACGGCTATTTCACTCATACTGGCATTTATCAGTGCATACTTTTATTATCTTGGAAATTTTGGGCTGGCAGGATGGATACTCATTGTAAGTGCAACACTTGATATCGTAGATGGTCGTGTTGCCAGAATGACAAATACCGTAACAAAGTCGGGTGCATACTGGGATTCATGTGTTGATAGATATAGTGAGGGAGTAGTATTTTTAGGAATAGCGCTGTACTATCAGAATAACTTTATTGCATTACTTGCTACTATAGTAGCATTGATAGGATCTGAACTTGTAAGTTACACAAAAGCACGTGGTGAAGCGATAGGTATTACTACAAAACGCGGAATTATGCAACGTGCTGAGCGTTTATCTCTATTGTGCTTTGTTTCAGTATTGCATCCATTCTTTCGGGTGATTTTCAAAAATACATCAGTAAATCCTGAAATAGTCATGATTGGTGCTATGATTCTAATGGCAGTTGCTACAAATTTAACTGCTGCAACCAGAATGCGAATTATTTTCCAGGAGATTAAAAGAACCGAGTAAAATGCATGAAAAAACATTTTCTATAAAGACATTGGGTTGTAAATGCAATCAATATGAATCTGCACAGATAGCTTCACAATTTATTTCTTCAGGCTTGACAGCAGTTCCGTTTGGATCTTCAGCAGATATTGTCATCATCAACACCTGCACAGTAACAGATAAAAGTAATAAAAAATGTCGCAATTACATACGCCAGGGTGCCAAATTTTCAAAAACAGGCAAGGTGATTGTCACCGGTTGTATGGTAGAAACACACAAGGATGAACTTGATGCAATGGATGAGGTGCTTGCTACGTATGCTAATGCTCAAAAGGAACAATTGATAGGGCTTGTAGGTGGTATTGATTCTAATATAAGAAATAATGTAAGGCATGAAATTCTTAATGAGTATGCCCTGCCATTTATGCGTACTCGTGGTTATATCAAGATTCAGGATGGATGTGATGGCCAGTGCTCGTATTGTATTGTCCCAAAAGTACGTGGCAATCCAACATCAAGACCGGTAGATGATATTGTAAAACATGCACAGTTTCTGATTGAGCATCACTGCCCTGAGATTGTGTTAACCGGCATAACAATTGGTAAATATACACATGGCAGTGATACATTGGCTTCACTCATAAAAAAAATAATTTCATTGGATGGCAGTTTTAGAGTTCGTGTCACCTCGGTAGAACCTACGCATGTAAGTGAAGATCTTATTGAAGTCTTGAAGCATGATAAAGTATGCAAGCATATTCATCTACCTTTGCAGTCGGGCTCAGATACTGTTCTTTCTGATATGCACAGGCCATATAGTGTTGATTTTTATATTCAATTGGTTGATCGCATTCGGTCTGAAATTCCTGATATTGCTATTGGTACTGACATTATTGTAGGATATCCAGCTGAATATAGTGATGATTTTGAAGCTACACTGGATTTAGTGCAACGGTTATCATTTGCGTATGTTCATCAATTCAGCTATTCATCACGTGAAGGGACATTGGCCGGTAACTATCGCCCATTACCGTATGATGTCATATATGAACGTGCACAACGTTTGCGGCAAGTGGCGCAAAAATGCTCGCAGCAGTATCGTGAGCAATTTATAAACAAAATAAGACCTGCAGTCATTGAAAAAGATGACGGTATCACAGCACTCACCGATAACTATCTCAAAGTTTCACTTGAAGATAATCATTATAGCAGAAGTAAAGTGGGTACGATAGTACCTGTTACAATAACTGCAGTATCTGTAGACACAATCGAGGGTGCAATTGTACAATAAGATTTTAACACAACTTACGGCGGACATTTGGCGCATATAGATTGGAACAGTGCTGTTGAAAGATACCTATCACCCCGGTCAGGAAGAATTGTTACTACATTGCCGTCTTTTAGTGAGCGTGCAACCTGAATACTTCCTGCAACAGCAGCGCCGCTTGACATTCCACAGAAAAGGCCTTCCTGCAATGCTAATTTACGTGTATATTCAAATGCAGTTTCATCGTCTATGGTGATAATATCGTCTAACATCTTTGGATTGTATATATCGGGTACTATCGCCTCATGCATATTCTTTAAACCCTGTATTGAATGGCCAGCTACAGGTTCAACACCAATTATCCTGATTTTGGGATTATACTCTTTTAGCCTTTTAGCAACACCCATAATGGTGCCGGTGGTACCCAATCCTGTTACAAACGCACTTATATGTCCACCAGTTTGTTCAAGTATTTCAGCGCCTGTTGTCTCATAATGTGCCATTACATTTGCAGGGTTGGAAAACTGGTTTGGCATGTAATAGATATCCGGGTTTTCTTCATACATTTTGTGAGCCTGAATTATTGCACCATCGGTACCCATACAGCCTTCGGTCACTATCAACTGTGCACCAAACGCGATGAGTGTCTGCTGACGTTCAACGCTTACACATTGCGGCATACACAGTACCACTTTGAAACCCAATGCAGATCCAACCATTGCAAGACCAATCCCGGTATTACCGCTTGTAGGTTCCAGGATGATTTTATCAGGTGTGAGCGCACCAGATTCAATGGCTTTTTTTATCATATACCAGGCTGTACGGTCTTTGATGGAGCCGCCAGGGTTGGCACCTTCAAATTTTGCCAGAATACGGGTGCCTTTAGGTGAAAGCCTGGTTAACTCAATCAACGGAGTGTTCCCTATGGCAGCGATAATGGAATGTGGGTTGACTTTAATAGTATGTGGGTTAGTCTTTTGCATAAAAATCTCTACAATCAAAACATATAGTAGCAACACATAACAGATAAATAAATATGTCAATTGTTATTATATCGTCACAAAAAACAAATACAATAATTTTTGTTGTGCGATAGTTACTGGGGAAAGGTGTGTGGGATTGTGAGTATGAGCGGGTGATGGGACTCGAACCCACGGCGTTCAGCTTGGGAAGCTGACATTCTACCACTGAATTACACCCGCATTTTTTTACTAAATTAGTGTGAGTATGCATTTATGCAAGAATTTTTTTAATACGTATTTATAATTTTTATAATTAAAATTGTTGATAAGTAATAGGCGCTCTGGCTTAACCGACAGAGATTTCTTAGATTCATTTGTACGCTATTCAATATATTGTTCACTAATTGTCATTATAGGATACATATTGATTTAAAATTATGTATTTCGATAAAATACATTGAATCTTATAGGTGAGATGATATATCAAAATTGTATATAAATATTTTGAAACATACATAAAATATATTAAAAGATAGCATAAAATGAATAATACATTATAATATAATCATAATATTTACATAATAATTATTAATAAATAACACTATATGGTAAAAATGCATAAAACTTAAATTTTTTTATTGAAATTAAAGTTCAATATTGAAGCATTGTACTGATTACTATTTATCACTATTTTTTGCGTTACAATTATTAAATTTATACTAATCATATATTAATCATTAAACATCAAAAGAGGTAATATGGCAAACTTAGATGCGGTTGTTAAACAGGTTGTTACAAAGTACAAAAACGACAAAACCCGTTTAATGGACATCATCACAGATGTACAGACAGAATTAGGGTGTGTGTCGGATGAGGCTGTTGTTCAGATTGCCAGGCAGCTGGATATCTCAAAGGTAGATGTAGAAGGAGTGATTACTTTTTATCACTTCTTTACAAAAATCCCCAGAGGTAAGTACACGGTATATCTGAATAACAGTGCGGTTGCTAACATGAAAGGCCGTGCTGCTGTTGCCAGGGCATTTGAAGAAGCTGTTGGTTGCAGCTTTGGAAGAACAACTTCTGATGGCCTTATAGGTTTGTACGATACTTCATGTATCGGCATGAACGATCAAGAGCCTGCTGCTATCATTAATGGTGTTGTTTTTACTAACCTTACTTCGGATAAGGTAAAAGAGATAGTAGCCGGGATGAAAGCCGGAAAAGATGTCAAGGATCTTGTAAAAGAGTATGGCGACGGTGCAAATCAGTCGGATTTAATTCGTGCAATGGTAAAGAATAATATTATGCGAAAAGGCCCTGTGCTTTTTGCACCATACGAACAAGGTTCTGCAATTAAAGCAGCGCTTTCTAAAAAACCTGAGGATGTCATTGAGGAAGTAAAAATTGCAAACCTGCGAGGAAGAGGTGGTGCTGGATTCCCCACTGGTATGAAATGGGAATTTTGCAGAAAAGCAGAGGGTACAATGCATTATGTTATCTGCAATGCTGACGAAGGTGAACCAGGAACATTTAAGGACCGCGTTATATTAACTGAATTACCCCACATGTTATTTGAAGGTATGGCCATTGCAGGTTATGCGGTTGGGGCAAATGAAGGTATTGTGTACCTGAGGGCTGAATACCTTTATTTAAAGAAATATCTGGAAAAGGTTTTAGAAGATTTACGTGCCAAGAATATTCTTGGTAAAAATATTGCAGGAAAGGGCTTTGATTTTGATATAAGGATACAGATGGGAGCAGGTGCCTATGTATGTGGTGAGGAATCAGCCCTTATTGAATCAGCTGAAGGTAAGCGTGGTGAACCACGCAACCGTCCACCATTCCCTGTACAGAGAGGTTATTTAGGATATCCTACAACAGTTAATAACGTTGAGACATTGTGTTGTGCTGTTCGCATAATGCTTGAGGGCGGTGAGTGGTTTGCCAAGATGGGTACTGCTCAGTCAAAGGGAACAAAGTTGTTAAGTGTTTCCGGTGATTGCCAGAACCCGGGAGTGTACGAAGTTGAATTTGGTATTACCATATCAACATTGCTTGAAATGGTAGGCGGCAGGACTGCTAAAGCTGTTCAGATTGGTGGTCCATCTGGCACATGTATAGGGAAGAAGGATTTTGGTCGCAGAATTTGCTTTGATGATCTGGCAACAGGTGGTTCAATCATCGTCATTGGTCCGGATCGTGATCTCTTTGAAATAGTTCACAATTTTATGGATTTCTTTGTTGAAGAATCCTGTGGATGGTGTGTTCCCTGTAGGGCTGGCAATGTCATACTGAAGCAGAAATTGGAAAAGATAATGTCTGGTAAGGCATCAACAAAGGATATTCAGGAACTGGAAGAATGGTGTAAGATAGTGAAAGCAACCAGTCGTTGCGGGTTAGGGCAGACATCGCCAAATCCAATATATACAACTATCCAGAATTTCAGAGAAATGTATGAAGCAAAAGTTAAGAAGGATACTGATTATGTATCCACATTTGATCTTTTAGCTGCTGTTGAAGAATCGTGCAAGGCAGCAGGAAGAATCCCAAAGGTAGAGGAACACTAATATGAGTACAATAAATTTTACTATAGACGGAAAACCATGTAAGGCAAAACCCGGTCAGACAATTGTTGAAGCAGCAAAGGATAATGGCATCTATATTCCAACGTTATGCCATTTTGAAGGTTTGAAACCAGCTGGTACATGCCGTATATGTACCGTTAAAGTTGGTGGCAGGAATATGGCAGCATGTACAACTCCGGTGACTGAGGGGATGGTTGTAGAAAATAAAACTGCTGATCTTGAAGATTACCGTAAGGCCATCATCGAGATGCTTTTTGTTGAAGGCAATCACATGTGTCCAACATGTGAAAAAAGCGGTAATTGTGAGTTACAGGCATTGGGTTACCGGTATTTAATGATGGTACCGCGTTTTCCATTCTTTTTCCCAAAACGCACATTGGATGCTTCATTACCAAAGATTGTAATTGAGCGAAACCGTTGCGTTCAGTGTTTACGCTGTGTTCGAGGTATAACCACATCTGACGGGAAGCGTATCTTTGGAGTGGTTAACCGAGGTGGCCATGTTGAAATCACGGTTGATAAGGATTTAGCAGCAAGCATGACCGATGAAATGGCACAAAAAGCAATGGATTTATGCCCTGTTGGTGCTATATTGAAGAAAGAAGTTGGTTTTGCTATCCCAATTGGTAAGCGTAAATTTGATACAAAACCTATTGGTAGCGAAATTGAAAATGCGTGATATCTTAATGAAGATCTATGGAGGAATACAATGAGTAAACCAGTTGTCGCAACTGCTTCATTGGCAGGATGTTTTGGATGCCATATGTCCATCCTGGACATTGATGATAGAATTTTGAAATTAATTGAATTGGTTGAATTTAACAAATCACCTATTGATGATATTAAAACTTTTACCAAACAATGTGATATTGGATTGATAGAAGGTGGGTGCTGCAATAGTGAGAATGTTGAAAATCTTAAGTTATTCCGCAAGAATTGTAAAATACTTATATCAGTTGGCGAATGTGCTATTATGGGTGGATTACCAGCTATGCGCAATGGTATTCCAGTGAAAGAATGCCTGGAAGAAGCATACTTAAAATCCCCAACAGTTGATGATAATATCATTCCAAATGATGATGAATTGCCAATGATTCTGGACAGAGTATATCCATGTCATGAGATAGTTAAAATAGATTATTTCTTACCGGGATGCCCACCCCGTGCAGATTTAATCTGGGAAGCATTGGTAGCACTTCTTACTGGCAAAGAATTAGATTTGCCGTATGAAGTAGTAAAGTTTGACTAATTCTGTTTTAGGAGATGAAAGCTTATGGCTAGAAAAATAACAATAGAACCTGTAACAAGGGTTGAAGGTCATGGTAAAGTGACTATTCAGCTTGATCCTCAGAACAATGTACTTGAATCTCGTTTTCATATTGTTGAATTCAGAGGATTTGAACGTTTTGTGCAGGGCAGACCCTACTGGGAAGCACCAGTGTTGGTACAGCGCCTTTGTGGAATTTGCCCTGTCAGCCATCATTTAGCAGCAGCTAAAGCAATGGATGTTATTGTTGGTGTTGGACCAGATGGTTTGACACCCACTGCAGAAAAAATGCGAAGGCTAATGCACTATGGACAGATGTTCCAGTCACATGCGTTGCATTTCTTCCATTTGGTATCCCCGGATTTGTTGTTTGGAATTGATGCAGATCCTGCAATACGAAATGTCATTGGTGTTGCTATGAAATTCCCTGATCTGGCAGTACAGGGTGTTATGATGCGTAAGTTTGGCCAGGAGATAATCAGGGCAACAGCAGGTAAAAAGATACATGGTACAGGAGCAATTCCAGGTGGTATCAACAAAAACTTAACTGTCCAGGAAAGGGATGAGTTCCTTAAGGGCTCTGATCCTATGAACATTAAGAAAATGATAGAGTGGTCACTTGGCGCAATAAACTTTTTCAAAGATTATCACAAAAAGAATAAAGATTTTATCGATAACTTTGCAACATTCCCATCAAATCACCTTAGCCTTGTACGTAAAGATGGTGCACTTGATCTTTACCATGGGGTACTACGTGCAGTTGATGCGGAAGGCAAGAAAATATTAAATGATGTGGATTATCAGGAGTATCTCAAATATATTGGCGAAGAGGTGCGTTCCTGGAGCTACATGAAATTCCCATATCTTAAGTCTTTGGGTAAAAAAGATGGGTGGTATAGGGTTGGACCTTTAGCACGACTCAATACTGCTGATTTTATACCAACTCCTTTAGCTCAAAAAGAATTTGAAGAATTCAAAGCATATACAAATGGCAAACCCAATAATATGTCGATGCATATGCATTGGGCAAGGCTTATTGAGTTATTACACTCAGCAGAAATGATTGAACAACTTCTAAACGATCCTGATCTTCAGGGTGATAAGCTTGTAACCAGGGGCACCAAGGTCAAGGAGGGGGTTGGACTGATTGAGGCACCACGAGGTACTTTATTCCATCACTATCGCATAAATGATGATGACCAAATTGTAATGGCTAATCTTATTGTATCTACTACCAATAATAATGAACCAATGAACAGAGCAGTCAACTGGGTAGCCGTTAATCAAATCAGTGGCAAAAAGGAAATCACTGAAGGTATGCTTAACGCAGTTGAAGTGGCAATACGTGCATATGACCCATGTTTAAGTTGTGCAACACATGCCATTGGGAAAATGCCTCTGGAAGTTACATTAGTTGATGCTGATGGCAAAGTTGTAGATCAGAAAAGGAAATAAGCATGATGAATAATGTTAAGTGCCTGGTGTATGGATATGGCAATCCTGGAAGACAGGATGATGGGCTGGGTGTTGAGCTTGCATTAATGATTGAAAATAATGAACGTTTGAGCAAGTATGCTGATGTGGATTATAATTATCAACTTAACATTGAAGATGCATTGACTATTTCAGAATATGATCTTGTTATCTTTGCTGATGCTGCACTTAACATTGACAAATCTTTTGAATTCAAAAAGATTCAGCCGGCCCATTCAATAACGTTTACAACACATGAACTGTCGGCTGAATCTTTGCTTGCACTCTGCCAGGATCTATATAATAAAAATCCTGAAAGTTATATTCTGGCTATACGTGGGTATGAGTGGGAAATGGGCTTGCCTATGACCAGTAGGGCAAAGTCCAATCTGAATGATGCATATATTTTTTTAACAGATTTTATTGAGAACCACTTTGCTGTCTGTGAAGCGAGCAAAGGAATTTAATTTAATTATTAACCAGGAGCGATAAGTATGGCAAATAAGAAAGTTATTTTAGTAATTGATGATGATCCGGATATTTTAGATTCTATTAAGGCTATTCTTTCAGCAAATGGATTTGATGTTGTTACTGCAATGAGTGGAAAAGAGGGTATTGATGCTGTTGCCAGTAGCACACCAGATCTCATTTTATGTGACATGATGATGGAAAGAATAGATGCAGGGACAAAGGTAGCGCAAGAAATTAAAAAAAGCAATCCTTCAATACCAATTTATCTTTTAAGCAGTATTGGAACCGCAACTGCAACCAATATCGAAATCGATAAATTGGGTTTTAACGGTGTTTTTCAGAAACCAGTTAATCCAGATAATCTGGTGTCAACTATCAAGAAAGCGCTTAATATGTAGTAACTATCGCACAACATTATTAAATTATTTGGTATAATAAAAAAGCGGGTAATAAACAACCCGCTTTTTTTTATATGAGATAGTTACTGGTTATTTATCCAGCGCTTTTACCGCAGGTAACACTTTGCCCTCCATCAACTCTAAGAACGCGCCGCCTGCAGTGGAGATATATGTCATCTTATCAGCATAACCAGAAGCATTAATTGCTGCACCGGTATCACCACCACCAATTACGCTGGTACAACCAGAATTGGCCACAACCCTGGCAATTTCATTTGTGCCTTCGGCAAATTCTTTTGTTTCAAAAGCACCTAATGGGCCATTCCATATAACTGTCTTTGAATGTTGTATAATTTCTGCAAACTTTTTGCGGGTGTTTGGGCCAATGTCAACACCTTCTTTATTGTCAGGAATATTGGTAATAGGCACCACTTCCTTGCCTTCGGGGCTGTCAAATTTATTAGCCACAACAATATCTTCGGGCAATATTAAGTTGACATTATGCTTTTTAGCCAGTTCGATAATTTCCTTTGCTGTATCAAGCTGGTCATCTTCTACTACCGATTTTCCAATATTATATCCTAATGCCTTTAAAAATGTATATGACATACCACCGCCAACAAGAAGATTATCAACTTTTGGAATGATATTTTTAAGTACATCAATTTTTGTGGAAATCTTAACACCGCCTATAATTGCTGTAACAGGTTTTTCTGGCTGTACCAGTGCCTTTTTAAAATATTCCAGTTCGTCTTTCATTAAAAAGCCTGCAACACATTCTTTAACATACCGTGTAATAGCTTCATTAGAAGCGTGACCACGGTGGGCAGTTGCAAATGCATCATTCACATACACGTCGGCTAATGAACCAAGCATTTTGCCAAAGTTCTCATCATTTTTTTCTTCTTCCGGATAAAAGCGTATATTTTCCAGAAGTGCTACATCACCGGGCTTTAATTTGTTGATATCATCCTGAATGCCCTGTGTGATAGGTTTATCAATAAACAGCACATCTTTTTTTAGTAATTCTGAAAGTCGTTTGGCCACAGGTTTTAATGACATTTCAGGAACTGGTTTACCTTTTGGTCTTCCTAAGTGCGATACCAAAATTACTGTTGCATTTTGTTTTAAACAGTATTCAATAGTTGGCAATGTTGATGTGATTCTGGTATCGTCAGTAATATTCATATTCTTATCGTACGGAACATTAAAATCGGCACGTATGAAAACTTTTTTATTACTGACATCAATCTGGTCCAGATATTTTATAGCCATAATCCACCCCTTTTTTAATTAAATTGATAGCATAATTATAATATACAACAGTTACCAACAGTACACAAGAAATATCAAATATTGTCAAATAGTTATTGCGATAGTTCCTTTCGCTTTTTACGAATAACAATAAATTTAGAAATTACTATCGATAGTTCATATAACAGCATCAAAGGTACTGCAACAAGAGTCAGTGTTAAAGGGTCAGTGGTTGGTGTTATCACTGCTGCAAATATCCATATCAGTACTATTGCATATTTCCTCTTACTGATTAAAAATGAAGGTGATACAATACCAATACGTGTTAATATCATAATGATGATAGGCATTTCAAATGTAATACCAATGGCTACTGCAAAAAGAATAGCAAAATTAAAATATTTAGAAGCATTTATCATATTTTCCATATCAGGAGGGGTAAAGCTTAGTAGCACTTTGATAGATAGAGGTAGTAAATAAAAATATGTTGCGCTAAGACCTGCATAAAATAGAATTACTGCCGCTGCAATAGAATATACTGCAAATTTTCTGTTATCAATATCAATCGCGGGTTTTATGTATTGCCATACATGATATACAAGTAACGGTAAACCAATCAACAATCCCATTATAAACGATGCCTTAATCCGCAATACAAACCCTTCAACTAAATTAAAAATATTCAATTTATAACCTGACTCTAAAAATGGTTTGTTAATGGCATCAAGCAAAATGTCAGAGAAATAAAATCCCAGAACAGTCAATACTATAATAGTAACCAATACAATTAGCAATCTGGAACGAAATTCATCCAGATGATCAACTATATTCATTGGCTTATCTCCACGACGCAGTGCATCGGGATCTACTTCAACTTCTTCGTCTGAATTGGTGTTTGCATCTTCATCAGCTTCTTTGATCAATGCTTCAATAAGGTTTTTTTCTGGCTTTTTTTTATCTTTTTCTGTATCAGTGCTCTGTGGTTGTGATTTCTCTACAGCATTTTTCTTTTTTGTAGATTTAATTTTACTATCTGTAGATTCTTTTTTCCCTTTAGATTTTACTACACTTTTTTTCTTCTTAACGTTTTTAGGATCTTTTTCTTTTGCCAATGTTCTACTCCATACATTAATTAATTGTTATGTGAAAAAAATTATATTATTACAATTTTAGATAAGGTTAATATGTAATTAACAATAAAAAAAGTATTTTTCAACGCATTAACTAATAGAATAAAATACACCTTGCTACCTGCGGCGATTATTTTTATTGTAAATTATGTTTAAAATAATTTCAGAGAATAATGTGTGGAAACTGTTAAAAATTTGTCAAGTGTTAATCGCAATATGTAATTATAGCATACAGTGCGTTTATGGTTTATGTCTTGACAGGTGGCGGTTTTTATAGTTTAATCGTAATTATTCCAAAATGCTTGTGCGTAGCAAATGATTGATTACATAGACTGTAAATTCTACTAAAGAGTAGTAATAATAAAATGTTTAACCGTTATAAATATCTCAATGTAATCAAGACTCCTATAATTGTGTGCGACAATTCCGGAAAGATAAAATATATCAATTTATCTTGTCTGAACAATATGCATCTTCCTATAATTGAACAGGACATTAAAAAAAAACATATTTTCGATATTTTTTTGCTAAACAATTTTCAGCAGCAAGAGATTTATAAAGTATTAAACAACATAATACAGGAGAATAGAATACTAACCGATACGTTTGAATTATTTATCAGTCGTATTAATAAGAATCGTTTATTGGTACAAATTAATAAAAAACGAATACAACATTTAAAGAATTCAAATCATAGCGAAGAAAAAGAAGACAATATAAAATTTTCATCAGCACCATTTTTTTCTGCTTTTGATCTACTTGATGATCTAATCCACATTACAGATGAAAAAGGATTAATAGTTTTTGCTAATAAAGCAATAAACAAATTATTTGGAGATATTAAAGGGCAATATTGTTACAAAATATTTGGTTGTAATGATGATTATTGTCCTGATTGTAAATTAGATCTGGTGTTAGATGGCAATACTATTAGATATGAAGTAAAGTTGAACAAAAATAATCAATATTATGATGTCATCAATTCACCATTTGTTGATTTTGATGGCAATGTCTATAAAATTTCTATAATGAGGAATTTGGAGGAAATAGTTGAGAAGCAGAATACATTAGTATTATTTCAAAACGCTATAAACAGGTCACGAAATTTAGTTTGTTTTGCAAATGAGAATGGAGAAATATTATATGCCAATGATACTTTCATAAAATATTTTGGTGAAGATTATAAAGAAAAAAATAATATATTGAAATTAATGAATTATTCAAAAGATGATATATACAAATTCACCGACAATACAGAAATAAAGGTGAAGTTTGGTGATAATGAAGTTTATTTAAAAGTATTTATTTATCCCATACAATCTTTAAATAATGAAACAATATTTGTCTTTATTGCAAGTGATATTACTGATTTAAAAAAGTTAGAAAATAAAATCGCAATTGAAAAAAATTATTTTAAAAGCATTATTGACAACACCATTGATGGATTTTTTGTTATTGATAAAAATCAAAAAATCATAGATTGTAATCCATCCTTTCAAAAAATGTTTAATATACCTCTGGATAGTTTGGGTACAATAACATTAGCAGAACTTTTTGATCCCCCATATAAAAGAGAATTTGAAAAAAAGATAAATTATCTTAAAAAATCCCGCATATCTCAAATAACTGAAGTGAGCAGTTCAAACAACGGATTTAAAAATTACATAATAAGTTTAAACTATCTGTTTACATCTGAAGGCAATGATGAACAATGCTATGGATTTGTTAAAGATATTACTGATATTACCCGACTCCACAAGATTATAGAGAATGAAAGAAATTATAACAGAAGAATAATTGAAACTGTCACATTAGGTTTTGTGGTGATTAATGAATTTGGCGAGATTATTGATTACAATAATGCATTTCTACATTTAATAGGTCGCTCTGGCAAAAACGTGAAAGGTGAAATGTTCAGTGCATATATTACGCCAATTGATAAAGGAAACATGGATGTTCTACCAATCTCTTCTCCAGAAATGTTATTGGATTTTGAAGCTATTGTGCAAACTGCCGATGGTGAGGAAAAAAATGTAATAGTATCAATGTCTAAGTTATATGACATTTTGGGTAATTATCTGGGAAATTTTGCATTTATCCGCGATATTACCCATCAGAAAAAAATTGAAAATGCCATTGTAAAACAATCCCGTCAGATTATTGAATTAGTAAATTCATTAACTCAATTTAGTGCAAGTATTGTTCGTATCGATGATTTAAATAATTTATTAATTCAAATTCATTCATTTATACAAAACATATTCAATCCTGAATATGTAGAAATTCTTGTGAATTCCAATGATATGTATATAAGCCATAAGTTTATAGATGATGAACATATAGTGAATAATACAGAAATAAGTTATAAAACTTCCTTTATTATCCAGAAATTAACAAAAAGCAAGACTATCCTTTTAATAACAAATCCAAATATAGAATTGAATGACGAGGATCAATTGCTCTTTAATGATATTATAATGTATAAAAATATAATTTTCACACCTATTTTTATTGGCAAAGATCTTAAAATAATTATCATTGTGGCTTTCAGCAAACAGGTAGAAGTTGTAAATAATGTTATCGTAACTATTTTAACCGGCGTTGCTAATTTGATTGCAATTGCTTTTGAAAAAATAACTTCTATAGCAGAACAGATAAAAATGAAGGAAGCCCTTGATAGATATGAAAAATTAGTTGCTATAGGTAGAATAATAGCAGGTGTGGCACATGAAATAAATAATCCATTGTCAATCATGCAGTTAGATATTGCTGAATTGGATCAAAAACTTGATGAAGGTGATTATGATAAGGAAATTAAAGATATTATCAAGTCTTTACTGGAAGAAATACAGCGTATAAGTAATATTGTTAAGCAGCTTAAAGATTATGCAAAACCTGCAGCATTAAGTGATGATATTATAAATCTCAATGAAATATTTAGAACGTATCCTTTAAAGATCCTTTCCAAAAATATTCAAAAGAAAGGTATTCCCATTAATATAAATACACCAAAACAAAAAATATATGTAAAAATGCCTCTAACACGATTAATTCAGGTGGTTATGAATGTCCTTACTAACGCAGAAGATGCCGTTTTGGAAAAAGGTGATGGAAGTATAACTATTGATATATCAAGTGAAAAGAAAGATGATAAATATTTTGCGCGCTTATCTATAAAAGATACCGGGATAGGAATTCATGAAGAAAATAAACATTTATTATTTGAACCATTTTTCACCACAAAACCTAAAGAAGGCACAGGATTAGGATTATCAATTTCATATTCTATAATAAAGAGCTACGATGGAGAAATAGAGATAGATAGCAAGCGCGGTTTAGGAACAGAAGTTATTATATTATTACCCATTTATAAAAAAAATTGAATAAATATACCTTGCCACATTAATTTATTACCCTCTTCCCGGAATTTTTAGAAATAAGATCTATCAAAAGCACATTACAATGTTGCGTTAATTTCTTATTCAAAAAAAACTCTACTTATGAATGATAGTATTGCATAAAAAGATTGTTTTAATAAAAACTGCGTAGTTCTGATGTCAGTTTTATAGCACAATATATGTATTTCCTGAAACAAGAACCCCGGATCTAAAATTCTGGAATGAGCCATAATTTTTTACTATCAAATTAATATGCATTTAATATGAAAAATTATTAATTCGTGAATATAAATAATATGTTGACATAAAAAATATAATATTCACATATAATAAAAAATAAATTTATTAATTATTGTATATATAAATTATATTACATGGAGGATGTTATGATTCAGTATGCAGAAACATCAATGCCTGCAATTTTTCAAAAACAAGTTAAAAACTTAGGCGATCAGGGATGTGTTGCCTATAAAAAAGGTGGTGTATATGTTGATCTATCATGGAAGCAAATGGATCAGCTTGTACGCAATTTTGCGTATTATCTTTTATCGTTGGGAATAAAGAAAGGTGATAAAATTGCACTTTTTTCTCCTAACCGCTATGAATGGTTTGTTGCAGATATGGCAATTTTATCAATTGGAGCAGTAAATGTACCAATTTATGCAACCAATTCATCAGAAGAAGCATATTATATTATTGATAATTCAGATAGTGTAGTGTGTATTGCTGGAACAGAAGATCACTTAGAAAGAATTTTAAAAGTAAAAAAAAGATTACCCAAAGTTAAGCAGATAATAGTTTTTGATGAAATAAAAAATAAAAAGCCAGGTGTCATAACTCTATCTCAGGCTATAGAAAAAGGAAAAACATACAAGAATAAACAAGAATTTGATAAAAGGATTAGGTCAATTAAGAAAAGTGATCTGGCCACCATTATTTATACATCAGGTACTACCGGTAATCCCAAAGGAGTAATGCTAACGCACGGAAATTTTGTTGCAAATGTTAATCAAATATTATATGATTTTAGCGATTATGTAACTTATCAGGATGTTTGTTTATCATTCCTGCCGTTATCTCATTCTCTTGAACGGACTGCTGGGTATTATCTGGCTGTGGCTGGTGGTGCTAAGATAGCCTATGCCCAAGATTTTTCAACCGTACCTCAAAACCTTGCTGAAATCAGACCCAATTTTATAGTCAGCGTACCACGACTTTATGAAAAAATTCATGCTGGCATACTTGCCAGGGCTGCTGATGTCAAAGGCATTAAGAAAGCTTTGTTTAACTGGTCACTATATGTTGCAAAGAAGAATACTCCGTATGTGTGCCAGGACAAAAAGCCTAAAGGACTATTGGGCTTGCAGGTTAAATTAGCAGATAAGCTCATCTGGTCAAAACTAAAAGCTGCATTAGGTTTTGATAGAATACGAATAGCTGTATCGGGTGGTGGTCCTTTAGCTGTTTCGGATGCAGAGTTTTTCTTGGGAATGGGTATTATTATTTTAGAAGGTTTTGGGCTTACAGAAACAACCCCTGTGACTAACGTAAACAGACCTGGTATGATACAACCTGGATCTGTTGGACCTGCTTTAAAGGATACCATTATTAAAATTGCAGATGATGGTGAAATTTTAATAAAAGGACCACAGGTAATGAAAGGGTATTACAAAAATCCAAAAGCAACCAAAGAGGTCTTTACTAAAGACGGTTTTTTCAAAACTGGTGACATTGGTGTAATCGATGAAAAGGGCAGGTTATATATTACAGGCAGAATAAAGGACATTATTGTTACAGCGGGTGGAAAAAACATCTCACCGCAAAATATTGAAAATAGCCTGAAAGAATCAAAGTATATTGAACAGGTAGCTGTAATAGGCGATAGAAGAAAATACCTCTCCGCACTCATTATTCCAGCTTTTGAAGAACTTGGTAAGTGGGCTAAAAGAAAAGGAATACAATTTACAAATAATAAAGAACTTATAGAAAATGAACAGGTAAATGACTTAATAGCGCAGGAAGTTCAGAAATATACCAAACAATTTTCACGAGTTGAGCAGATACGAAAATTTAAATTGTTAGAAGCTGAATGGAGCCAGGCTAGCGGTGAACTTACTCCTACATTAAAGGTTAAACGTCGTGTTATTGAACAGAAATATGCAAAAGAAATAGAATCAATGTATCCAAAAGAAATTGAATAAATGGAATTGGGTTAATAAATTATAAGGCCAGGTTTTAAGCCTGGCCTTACTATATTGTTAGTATCTGTAATGATCTGGTTTGTAAGGGCCATCAATATCTATACCCAGATATGCGGCTTGTTTTGGTGTAAGTCGTGTTAGTTTTACTCCCAATCTGCCTAAATGTAATCGTGCAACTTCTTCATCCAATTTTTTAGGCAGTGTATATACTTTCTTTTCTAACTTCTTTGTTGCCAGCTCTATTTGTGCAAGGGTCTGATTTGTAAAACTTGTACTCATCACAAAACTTGGATGGCCATTTGCATTTCCCAGGTTAACCAATCGGCCTTCAGATAGAACTATAATTGACCTTCCTGATTCCAGTATCCATTTATCAACCTGCGGTTTAATATTTATTCGTTTGCATTTTTTATTATTCTCCAGATAGCTCATCTCAATCTCACTATCAAAATGGCCAATGTTGCACACTATCGCTTCATCTTTCATCCGTTCCATATGCTCGCCACGGATAACATCGCAGCAACCTGTTGCGGTAACAAAGATATCGCCTATTTCAACAACATCTTCCAGAGTTTTTACTTCATATCCTTCCATTACAGCCTGCAATGCACAGATTGGATCGATCTCGGTAACTATCACTCTTGCTCCAAACCCCCGCATTGATTGTGCACATCCTTTTCCTACATCACCATAGCCACATACCACCACAACTTTACCTGCCACCATAATACCGGTTGCCCGTTTTATACCGTCTGCTAAAGATTCCCTGCACCCGTAGAGATTATCAAATTTAGATTTTGTGACCGAATCGTTGACATTAATAGCGGGGAATAATAGTTCACCTGTTTTTTCAAGTTGATACAGGCGGTGGACGCCAGTGGTAGTTTCTTCTGAAACGCCTCTAATTTTTGATGCTATGGTAGTCCATTGTTTTGGATTTTTTGCAACAGATAATCGTAATCTGTCTATAAGGCATTGCATATCCTTGCTATCATATTCTTTATCAAGAATGGATGGATTATTTTCTGCTTTAACGCCCATGTGTACAAATAAAGTTGCATCACCACCATCATCAACAATTAGGTCGGGACCGCTACCATCAGGCCAGATAAGGGCCTGTTCAGTACACCACCAGTATTCTTCAAGGGTTTCGCCTTTCCATGCAAACACAGCAGCAGTACCGGCTTTTGCAATTGCAGCAGCTGCATGGTCCTGTGTGGAAAAGATATTACAGGATGCCCAGCGAATATCAGCCCCAAGATGATGTAATGTTTCAATAAGCATGGCTGTTTGTATAGTCATATGAAGGCTGCCACTTATTCTCATTCCTTTTAATGGTTGTTGTTTACCATACTTTTGACGCAATGCCATAAGCCCCGGCATTTCATTTTCGGCTAACTGCAACTCCTTCCTTCCTAATTCTGCTAATGAAATATCTTTTACCTTATATGGAAGTTTTGCATCATATTCCAGAATATTCGTAGTATCTTTTGGTAAAGGCTGAATCATATTACACCTCAATTTTATTGATTTTCGTTATATATCACACTATCAAGAAAATAATTATGGATATTGTCAATATAAATATTATGTAACGCTCTGTCGATGGTAATACTATGAGCAGGAATCAGTATCAGATTATATTTCTTATATGGATAATACTCACATCGTGTGTGCCTCCACAATGGCAATACAGGAATATACCTTTAAAAAGAAAACAAATAATCAATACTGCAACACAATATATTGGCACACCTTATAGGCATGGTGGCTCCACACCGTCTGGATTTGATTGCTCGGGATATGTTTATTATGTATATAACAAAAATGGGATTCGTATATCACGCAGTACTGCCCAACAATACGCACAAGGGCAAAAAATACCATATACAATGGCTCAGCCGGGTGATCTGCTATTTTTTAGAATTCATAATAGTCAAGTTTCGCATGTTGGTATTTTTATTGGGAATAACACATTTATTCATGCTCCCAGCAGCGGAAAGCATGTGCGGTATGATTCCATCAATAACCCTTACTGGAAAAAGCGCTTTTGTGGAGCGGTCACCTATTTTACGATAGTTCCGCAAAACTCTATTATCAAGGGCGATAGTTACCATGAAGAGCGTTTTGTGTGGTAATAAAAAAATATTGAAATATGAATAAATGTTGACAAAATGTAATAATAAGATTACTTTTGTTGAACCGATCAGGATAGGTTAGCATTATATGCAAATTGGAATTTATCCGGGATCTTTTGATCCTTTAACGTGTGGACACCTGGATATAATTAAGAGAGCAACGCAGTTGTTTGATAAACTTATAGTTGCCATTGCTCGCAATAGCGAAAAATTTCCTCTTTTTGCAGTTGAAGAGCGCCTTGCAATGCTTGAAGAGTGTTGCAAGGATATATCTAAAGTTGAAATCACAAGCTTTGATGGTCTTCTTGCTGAGTATTGCAGGAAGAATAATATTAATTTCATTGTGAGAGGATTGCGGGCGATAGTTGATTTTGAATATGAATATGCCATAGCATTGATGAATAAGGAATTGGCGCCTTCGGTTGATACCATCTTCTTAATGTCGAAAAGTGAATTTTCTTTTGTTTCATCCAGGATGGTAAAAGAAGTTGCCAGCTATGGTGGTGATATCTCCAGACTGGTCCCACATTATGTCAGCGTAAAACTTAAGGAAAAATTCCAATCCCGATAACCTGTCCTGAAGCTACAACCGTAGCATACGTAATTGCATGTAAACATCTTGTAAGGAGGATTACTATGAACATAATTATTATCCTCCTGATTGTTGCTCTGCCTATAGCGGCATTGTTAGGCTATTTGTTCAGAGCATACATAGGGAAGATTAAGCTTAACACTGCTGAAGCGCAGTCACGAAAAATTATCCAGGATGCTGTCAGAGATGCAGAAGCTAAACGCAAAGAGCTTCTACTGGAAGCAAAAGATCAGCTTTTAAAAGAAAGAAATCAATTTGAAAAGGAAATGCGTGAAAGGAGGATTGAGTTACAAAATATTGAAAGAAAAATTCTTCAAAAAGAAGAAATGATCGACAATAAAATTCAACAACTGGAAAAACAGGAAAAACTAATTAAATTAAAGGAAAAAGAAAATTTAGAAAAAGAACAGGAATTGAATAAACAATTGGAAAAACACAAGCAGGAATTGGAGCGCATTTCAGGATTAACACGGGAAGAGGCAAAACAACTTCTGCTTAAGAATCTTGAAAATGAAGTTCGTTTTGAGGCTATCAAATTAATTAATAAGGTTGAAGAGGAAGCACGAAGAACAGCTGATAAGAAAGCAAAAGAGATAGTTCTTGCTGCACTGCAGCGTAGCGCTTCAGATTATACTCAGGAAAGTACTATTACCACTGTGTCACTTCCTTCAGATGATATGAAGGGAAGGATCATAGGGCGTGAAGGAAGGAATATCCGCACACTGGAGAATCTTACAGGTGTTGATATGATTATTGATGATACACCTGAAGTTGTGGTAATTTCTGGATTTGATCCTATAAGGAGAGAGATTGCTCGATTATCCTTAGAACGATTAATTGAAAATGGGCGTATACATCCTGCCCGTATTGAAGAAGTAGTGGAAAAGGTTAAAAATGAATTAGAAGAAAACATGCTTGAAGAAGGCGAACGAGCTGCGTTTGAACTTGGTATTCCGGGGCTATCAAAAGACGCGTTGTATCATGTGGGAAAACTGAAATACAGGTCAAGTTATGGGCAGAATGTGCTTTCTCACAGCAAAGAGGTTGCTAATTTAGCAGCAATCATGGCTGGCGAATTGAAGCTTGATGTTGCTACTGCAAAACGTGCGGGGTTACTCCATGATATAGGTAAAGGCAGTATCGTCGAGGGCGAAGGTGCGCATGCTATTGTTGGTGCTGAGCTGGCTAAAAAATTTGGTGAAAATGATGTCGTTGTAAATATAATTGCTTCACACCATAATGATAAGGAACCAGAATCATTTGAGGCTATTTTAGTACAGGTTGCTGATGCCATTTCAGCTTCACGTCCCGGTGCTCGTCGTGAATCGCTGGATACGTATCTTAAGAGGCTTGAAAATCTTGAGAACATTGCATACAGTTTCAAAGGTGTTGAAAAATGCTATGCAATACAGGCGGGAAGGGAAATAAGAGTAATGGTTTCCAATGAACAGGTTACTGATGAAGAAGCTACCGTTCTTGCACGGGATATAGCTTCAAAGATTGAATCTGAGTTGAAATATCCTGGTATTGTTCGAGTTACCGTTATTCGTGAAACCAGAGTAGTGGATTATGCCCGATAAAATAATAACACTCAGCAATCAGAGAAAGACTGATTGCTGAGTGAATAATAATAAATGGTATGAATACTGTAAATATACTCCTAATTGGTGATATTGTCGGAAAACCAGGAAGGGCGATAATTAAAAATTATCTCAACGAAATATGTAAAGAATATGCAGTAGATTGTGTAATTGCAAATTGTGAAAATGCAGCCGGTGGGATGTCTATAACACCTGAGATTGCGCAGGAACTTTTTTCGTATGGTATCCATATACTGACGACAGGCAATCATATTTTTAATAACCGAACCATAATAAAACTTCTTGAATCTAACAATTCAATATTGCGTCCGGCAAATTTTCCGGCAGGTGTTCCCGGAAATGGGGTTACTATCATACAAATTAAAAATTTCAATATTGCAGTGGTCAATTTGATTGGAAGAATTAATATGGAACCTGTTGATTGCCCCTTTGTAGCATTTAATACACTCTATGATGAAATTAAGCAAAAATGCGATGTGATTATTGTAGATTTTCATGCAGAGGCAACATCTGAAAAGAAAGCTTTTGGGTGGTTTGCTGATGGAAGAGCATCAGCTGTATGTGGCACACACACTCATGTGCAGACAGCCGATGAAACAATACTTCCGCAAGGGACTGCATATATCACAGATGTTGGTATGACAGGCCCATTTGATTCTGTGATTGGGATGGATAAAGAATCCTCAATTCATAATTTTATATATCATACAAGGATAAAATTTAAAGTTGCACAAAATGATCCAAAGTTAAATGCAGTGCTTGTAACGTGTAACAGCCAGGGAAGGGCTGTATCAATTACAAGAATAGTGAAATCATATGAACTATCGCCAAGTATTTCTTGACGTATATCTTTTAAATTTTAATAATATACAAATAGTGTGGTATATTAAATATAACTATAAATCATAAAAATGTATTACTATGCTAAACGAAATCTACGGACCACAGGATATAAAACGATTATCAATAAAAGAACTTCCAGTTTTAGCGGATGAAGTAAGGAAACGTATTCTTGAAGTTGTTGCAAAAAATGGGGGCCATCTGGCATCATCGCTGGGTGTTGTTGAACTGACAATAGCATTGCACTACGTTTTTAACTCCCCGCACGACAGGATTATCTGGGATGTTGGTCATCAATGCTATGCACATAAAATTTTAACGGGTAGAAATCATCAATTTCATACATTACGGACATTCAATGGAATAAGTGGTTTTCCAAAAGTTTCAGAGTCACCTCACGATCATTATAATACAGGGCACAGCAGCACAAGCCTTTCTCTGGCATTGGGTGAAGCTATTGCACGAGATGTTAATAAACAAAAATATAATATTGTAGCAGTCATCGGTGATGGTTCAATGACTGGCGGAATGGCATTTGAAGCGTTAAATCACATTGGACATCTGAAAAAAGATATTATAATCATATTAAATGATAACGAACATTCAATTTCAAAAAATGTAGGAGCGCTTTCAGAATATCTGATACGTCTCATCACTGGTGGTACATATAATAAATTACGACGAAAATCATATGAATTTATAAGTAGAATTCCAAAAATTGGGCCCAAACTTTTTACTTTATTTGATCGTATTGAAGCACGTATAAAAGGAATTTTTATTCCCAGTAGTTTTTTTGAAGATCTTGGTATACGCTATTTTGGACCTATTGACGGCCATAATATCAATATGATGATAGAGATGTTTAACAGGATTTCTAAACTCAATAAAGGCCCAAAGATCATTCACTTATATACAAAGAAAGGCAAAGGCTATGTTCATGCAGAAAACAACCCTGCAAAATTTCATGGAGTTGGCCCTTTTGATCTAAAAACAGGAAAGCCAATTAAGAAATCATCAATCACTTTTTCGGAGATAGCTGGCAAAACGCTGGTTGATATAGCCCGACATGACAAAAAGGTTTTTGCTATCACTGCTGCTATGAAGCTTGGTACTGGTTTAACGGAGTTTGAGGAAAAATTTCCCAGCAGGTTTATTGATGTTGGAATATGCGAACAGCATGCAGTCACATTGGCTTCAGCCTTAGCTAAAAATGGTTTAAAACCTTTTGTTTCAATATATTCAACATTTCTCCAGAGGGCTATTGATCAGATAATTCACGATGTTGCGATAATGAATTTGCCTGTTAAACTGCTTGTGGACAGGGCAGGTATAGTTGGAGATGATGGTGAAACCCATCATGGATTATTTGATATTGGTATTATACGATCGATACCAAATTTTGTTTTGCTCTCACCAACTAACGGCAATGAGCTTAAAGATATGATATATTATGCTGCCAATTATAACGATGGGCCTATTGCTATACGATATCCACGAGGCGGCGATGATAAATATGAACATACGTTGCATAAAGGTTTATTGAAAATTCCACAATTGAAAGCATACTTTAAAAGTCAGCGACCAGTAGTTGCATTGTTTGCTGCAGGAGACATGTTATCAATGGCAGTTGACGTGCATAAAAAATTACTTTCATACAATATTAAATCTTCGGTTTATAGCATTTTGTCAATAAAACCACTACCAGTTAAGCAAATAGAATTTATAATGAATACTATACCATATTATGTTGTTCTGGAAAACAGTTATGCAAATGGTGGTATTGCTGAATACTTAAATATGCAGATTGACAGGGCAATGCGGCATAAAAATCTCTTTAATGTTGCATTCCCGGATATTTTTGTAACTCATGGCAAAATTAATGAGCTATTACGTCATTACCAGATGGATGTAGATACTATCACTAATAAAATTATTAGCATGATCAATACAGAGAAAAATTCTCATGCCAAAAAATCGCTTAGATCAATATCTTCTTCAAAATAATATTTGTACCTCACGGGAAAAAGCTAAAAACATTATTATTGCTGGTTATGTTACAGTGAATAACCAGGTTATTTATAAACCCTCGTGTATAGTCAAGGAAAATGATATCGTCAGTGTGCGTGATTTGTCACAGCAATTTGTTAGCAGGGGTGGTGAAAAATTAAAGAAAGCTCTGGATTATTTTCACATTGAGGTGAAAGGAAAAATTGTACTTGATCTTGGCTCTTCTACCGGAGGATTTGTTGATTGCCTGTTGCAATATGGAGCAGAAAAAGTATATGCGGTAGATGTTGGATATGGTCAGCTGGATTATACCTTGAGAATAAATCCAAAAGTTATAGTTATGGAACGCCGGAATGCTCGATTTTTAACAAAAGAAGATTTTAAAGAACATATAGATATGATAACAGCTGATCTTTCATTTATTTCAATAATCAAAGTTATGCAAACAATGATAAACATATTTGATTATGAAATTGATGCAATACTACTTATAAAACCACAATTTGAAGCTGAAAGCTTTCAACATAAAAAGGGTGTGGTAAAAAAGCCCCGGTATCACAAAGATATACTTTTAAAGGTTCTTCATGAACTTCAAAAGCTTGATATAACAATACACGGTTTAACATATTCCCCTATTAAAGGTCCCAAAGGTAATATCGAATTCTTATTGTACTGTTCTATCCACTGCAAAACACCTAAAACAATTTATGATTATGAAAATATTATTGATTCATGTGTTGGTGAGGCACACAGAGTACTGGATAATTCAAATTTTTGATATTATAAAAATATATTAATTGACGAATACTGCCATAAAGTTCATTATAAATTAATGTAATTTCATTCGTAAAATCATTTTAATGAATATTCCATTAATTTGATATAAAAAGGTTATATATATGAATATATTAAAATATTGTCCATTTTGCATATTTATATTATTTTGTGCGATAGTTACTAATAATTATGCAATTGACCTTAATCAGGTCTATGCATATCCAGTCCCTTTTGTACCTCACATACATGGCATATTAACTATAAAAGTTTCTGATGCACAGAGTGTGAAATGTACTATTTATGATATAAATGGTGATAAGGTTAAAGTATTATCTGGCACAACCGATTTGAAATGGAATGGGCGAAATGACGTGGGTAAAGTTGTTTCGCCTGGTATGTACATCCTGAAGATAGAATTGGAAAGAACTGATGGCGAATATAAGAAAAAAATTATACGGATATTGATCCAGTAAGGTTTTTTTGCGATGATACGATGTAAAGTATGTATGTTCATATTGTTACTATTTCCTGTATATATTTACGCTGCAAATGATGCGGGCTCACGAGCTAGCTTTACCAGAACAGGTTGGGTGGGTACACGTTATATCGCTATGGGTAAAGCTGCTGAGGTAGTTGTCAATGATGTATTTGCTATTTACTGGAATCCAGCTGGCCTTCTTGATATACAGGGGCCTGTGCCTTTAACACCTGAAGAAATCAAACAGAGGGCTAAACAGGGAAAAATAGATACTATTTCGGAAAAAGACCTTTTAACCTTTTCACAGGATGAGTCAGGTTTTAATATACTTCAGATTGGCGCATCAGGTGGCATGATAGCTGCACAACGATACGCAGGATTTGGTGGTATTGCATATAAATTCAGTGGGAATGCATTGGGCATAGGATTATATTCAATAAAATCACCGGATATCGATACCTATGATGTGGGTGGCAATAAAACTGGAGTTACGTCATATTCTGCTAATGTTGGGATGTTTTCATATGCCACATATATAGGTGATGTTGCTTTTGGTTTTACAATTAAAGCATTATACGAAACAATAGCAGATGCTTCTTATGCCGGTACAGGATTGGATATTGGAGTTATAACCGAAGTAATACCATTTTTGAAAGTAGGTTTTGTAATTCAAGATATTGGCACAGGGCTTTATCCAACAAAGCAATATGACAACATTGTCAAGGAGTATGATTTTGGTTCACCTTCAATAAAAATTAGTAGCGCTATTGTAAGCAGGGCTAATAATGTTACCATAGCATTTTCAGGAATTAAAAAGATTGAACAAGATGATTATGAATATAACATAGGATTTGAATTGCAAGTATATAAGAGTTTGTCAGTGTATCTTGGTTTGAACGATTCTTTATTCACAACTGGCTGCACTATAGGAATAGGTGATTTCACTGTGGGGTATGCTTTTTCATACGATTCAGTAGATTTAGGTTATAACAACTTTATTTCAATGATACTCAGGATATGAGAAGGGTAGATATTAATATTAAAAATGGACCGCTTGTTATGGGTATACTTAATGTTACACCTGATTCATTTTACGATGGTGGCAAATATAATACTATAGATGCCGCTTTATATCATGTTAAAGAAATGATTAACGATGGTGTAGATATTATAGATATTGGTGGGGAATCCACCAGACCAGGTGCAGCAGAAATATCACTGGAAGAAGAAATTGACAGGGTATGTCCTGTAATTGAAAAAATTACACAAGAGTTTGATGTCCCGGTTTCTATCGACACCCGTAAATCAAAAGTTGCTGATGAAGCATTGAAGTTAGGTGCAATTATGGTAAATGACATATCCGGATTACAAGGTGATCCTGAAATGCCTGCAACTGTAGCCAGGCACAATGCATATTGTGTCATAATGCACATAAGGGGTACGCCACAAACAATGCAATTAAATACAGAATATAATGATTTACTATCTGAAATTGTCAGTTTTTTGTATGAATCAATTGGGATTGCTAAAAAAGCCAATGTTGCCGATGATAAAATTATAGTGGACCCTGGTATTGGTTTTGGTAAATCATTAGAACAAAATTATATTATACTTAATAATATTAAATCCTTTAAAAATTTAGGTTACCCTGTTTTAATTGGATTGTCTCGGAAATCATTAATTGGCAGGTTGTATAATACAGCTGAGGATAGATTACCTGCCACCATAGCTTTGAATGCTATTGCCTTGTATAATGGGGCAGATATCATCCGTGTGCATGATGTTAAAGAACATAAACTAATACTTAAGCCTTTAAAAATGTTGCTACAGGTTGCAAACTCATGAATCCCTTTTTGACAATAATATGGGACTATGTTAAAATAAGCTGGGAATATGGTAGAATCATCATAGATATATTAATTGTAGCATATATCTTTTACTGGATTTATGCCTTTTTATCACGTTCACGGGCTATTCAGATTTTGAAGGGCCTGATTATCATTTTTATAGCTGCAGTATTATCCAAAGTATTGCGTTTGGATACTCTTAATTGGCTTATTACAAATCTGACTTCGTATATTGTTATTATGGTAATCATACTCTTTCAGCCAGAATTGCGCAGAATTATTACACAGTTTGGCCAAAGGAACTGGCTGCCAACATCAATGAATACCGATGCTTTCCCATTAGATGAACTGGTTAATGCTATTGTTGCAATGTCCGAAGAGAAGGTGGGTTCACTCATTGTTATTGAACGTGGGACAGATCTGCGCGGATATATTGAGTCAGGAGTAGTGGTTAATGCGGGCATTACAGAAGAATTAATACGTACAATATTTTTTCCTAACACACCACTGCATGATGGTGCAATAATTATTAAAGAAGCAAAGATTGCAGCAGCTGCCTGTTATTTGCCTTTAAGTGATTCACGACAATTAAAGAAGTACCATGGAGCAAGGCACAGAGCAGCATTGGGTATGGCTGAAGAAACTGATGCACTTGTTATTGTAACTTCTGAAGAAACGGGAAACATTTCAATAATGGTGAATGGTAAACTTCAATCAAAAATCAAATATACAGATTTAAAGAATATGATATTATTTTACATGAATCCCAAGAGCAAAGAGGAGATTTTTAACGTCAAATGATATCCTTTCTGGATAAATTAAAGCTAATAATCAAACAATATGACCTTTTACCTAAGTTGTTATCCATACTTCTGGCTGTCATATTGTGGGCTAATTTGCAAAATAGCCAGATTGAAGAAATAACATATTATATTTTTCCTGAAATTAAAAATCTTTCTCAAAATTTAATTATTCTGGAGGATCTAAAAAAAATAAGGGTGACAATTAGAGGTAAAAAGGAATATGTAAAATCTGTTAACATCTCAAATATTAAATTATTCATTGATTTATCCAAACCTGTTATAGGTAAAAAACATGCATATCAGATTGGGATGCACTATAGTGAGCTGATGAGTAACATAGAGTATTTCCTTGAAAAAGAAAAACTTGACCTTACAATTTGTAAAATTAAAAATAAAATAGTACCTGTTGAACCTGTAATTATCGGAGAACCGTCTTTTCAATACAAAAAAGGTATAATAAGTGTAGATCCACCGTTAGTTCAAATTTCTGGTGCTGATGTGATTATAGATACTATAAAAAGTTTAAAAACATATCCATTAAACATCGATAAAGAAATTCAAACATTACATGTTCCGGTACATATTAATATTAAAGAATATTCAAAGTTATTTGTATCTCCTGATACTGTAAGACTTACAATTCCAATAGTTCCTGTAGCAAATCTTATGAGTATAGCAATACCAATTGAAATTCGTAGCAAACGCAATGATTCAAATTATGTTTTGAAAAACAAAAAAGTGAATGTGTATATAAAAAAACCGTTAACTAATGTTGAAATAAATGAAAATCTATTTGTTGCATATGTAAATGACATTACTCATACCAAAGATCAGGAATCTATAATAGTACCAATTATTGTTGAAAAAAAAGTAAAATTGCCGATAGAAATATATACTTATGAGCCTTTAGAAACAGAATTATATGTATCTCATGAACAATAGGAATAAAGGAGGTTATAATAATGTCGCATGTTCAACTATGTGTTAATGTTGATCACATAGCAACATTACGTCAAGCAAGAGGTGGCAATGAACCGGATCCCATACAGGGGGCAATTATTTGCGAAGAACATGGTGCGGCAGGCATAACAGTACATTTACGGGAAGATAGAAGGCATATACAGGACCATGATGTGTATGCGTTGCGAAAAGTCGTAAAAGGAAAATTTAATCTGGAAATGGCATTATCAGATGAAATAATAGATATTGCGCTAAAAGTAAAGCCTGATCAAGTAACACTGGTTCCTGAAAAACGGCAGGAAATTACTACTGAAGGTGGCCTTGATGTAAAAACACATTTTAAAAGGATTTGTGAGATAGTATCCTTATTTCATCAGGAGAATATTTTGGTTTCATTATTTATAGAACCCGATGAAGAAGCAGTTAAACTGTCAAAAGAATCTGGTGCGGATTTCATTGAGTTACATACAGGCACATATTGCAATGCCAGAGAAAAAGATGATATCGAGAAACAAAAAAACAAGCTTTTTCATGCAGCTAAGATTGCAACAACTATTGGCATCAGAGTAAATGCAGGACATGGATTAAATTACATAAATACTGCACCCATACTAAGAATGCCCGGGCTGGAAGAATTAAACATTGGACATTCAATTATTTCACGTTCCATTTTCACGGGATTGGGTAATGCGGTCAGTGAAATGGTAAGAATTATTAATGAAAACAAATAGCAGTTTTTAGAATTAAAAAGTTGACAAAAGTTATGTTGATAATTGCAGTAAAAAAATAATAAATAATTACCTGGATATTAAATAAATTTAAATAAATAAAGAATTGAAGGGCATGATGATAGGTAATCTGATAAGGATCATAATTTTCTTTTTTATAATATATTTTTTGATACATGTTATCAAATATATTATAAAAATTAATATAAAACAATTTGATAAAAACGAAAAGAAAGAGTATAAGTATCAAGATACTAAAAATAAAGTAATAGAATTGGACAAAGATGATTACAAGATTGAGTAAAAAGCTATTATTATTTTTTTTGTTAGTCATAATTTCGTGTTCAAAAGAAACAGGTACATTTGCGTTTAAGAATAATGATGACAGATTCACCATTAAGGATGGTTTGTGTGAATTCAATCAGGATGAAAGAATAGATTGGACTTTTTGTTTTACAAAAGTATCACAGCAGAAGAAAATTGGGGTTGTGATCTTAAAGAAAGAAAAAGTTTGGGTTGATATATATTCTTTTTATGATTCAGTATACAAGAATAAGCCCTGTATATATGGCCAAATTGAAAATTATGAAGAAGGTACATACAAAATATTGATTATAGATAATGGGAATACAATTGCTGCAAAGGAATTTGTAATATATAATAAAAACGAATATAATGATTAGATTAGAATACATGTAATGGTTTAATTTTCATACGTTTCTATTCCTTTTAAAAGTAAATAACGATTATTAAGAAGTGATCTACACTGAAGTGCATACCTTTACCGCTGTAAGCGAAAAAGATGTACAAGATTACATAATTTGTTACTATATTATTGTTTGGTGATAAATAATAATGTCAAACAATAATAATCAAAAGGCATATTAAAATAAAAATTATAAGATTTATATCGGTTAAGATTTCATATTTCAATGAAATAAAATATTTAAGGTTTAAAACTTTTAAAACAAGAAAATAATTAAAAATTATATTAATACTAAATAACAGAAATTTGATATCATAGAATATAGATATATATAATAATACCATCATTCCAATAAAAGATAAAATATGTAATAAATACTTAGCCTTACTTATTCCGATAATTATTGGCAATGTCACGTTACCAATGATAAGATCACCATTAAATCCAATTAAATCCAGTAATAAATTCCTTGATATGATTAAATATGACAAAAATACTATTAATAAAATAATTATATCGATATGCATTGCACTAATATTAATATATTGGGAAGCATAGAGTGTTGGTATAAGTAAGGTGATAGTTATCCATCCTACATTAGCCGGAATTGATTTAATAGAATATATTGTTTTTATAAAAGTAGGAGCGTATTTGTTGATAAAGTATTTAAACTGATTGGAAGAATAGATAATACCCGTGAGTAAGATTGTATAATATAAAAGTAAACATATATAATTTTTAATTGTTGCAGTAATAATAAGTGATAGCAGAATAGCTGCAAGAGTAGAAGTTACAATTATCAAATGATTGTTTTTATGAAGTTTATATTTAAATGGATTGGTAATCTTAAGGGTATCTTTTAAAAAGTAGTTATTTACAGCATACATAATAAATATGAAAAATGCAGAAAGCACGGGTAATTTATATGATGACCATATACCTGATATTGTTTCAATCAACAGTGACATGAAAAAACTGGCTATCGAAGATATAAGATTTAATCTTACTGCAATTTCAAAGAAACGCAAAACAAAATACAATAAAAGATTTTCTTGTTTATTTGATATATAATATAATTTTTCTAAAACATTATTTATAATCCAACCTGGCGTTGATGCACCAGCTGTGACAAGAACGTAATTAGTATTCTTAAAATCTTTTTCATGTAATTCTTCTTCAGATTCAATATGGAATGTTTTAATATTACTGTTTTTGCCTATCTGTGCCAATCTCCGTGTATTGGCTGAATTTTTACCTCCTACGACAACTAATGTATCAATACCTTCTTTTATAGCATTTATTACATCACTTTGCCTTTTGTGAGTAGAATCACAGATAGTATTAAAAATTAATACGTTA
Source organism: uncultured bacterium (assembly GCA_937920495.1). Classification (GTDB taxonomy): domain Bacteria; phylum Spirochaetota; class UBA4802; order UBA4802; family UB4802; genus UBA4802. The sequence goes on from CALEUQ010000018.1 coordinate 65,200, forward strand.
CTAAATTTTATTTTTAAAATTTTGGTGATTTCTTCAAAAAGGCTCTCATCAAATGTTGTTTGTGCTACAACTATGTATTTAGAAGCATCTGGAATTTTTTTGATATCATCAATACTGGATATCACAATGACACCATCATCAGCATAGCTTTTTACACTCTCAACTTCCGCATGATGATCATCTCCTATAATAATGACAAAATAGCCCTCCCTGGAATACTTTTTGACTATCCCTTGTACGCGAGCCACACGTGGGCAGGTTAAATTAATGATTTTTGACGCATTTTGTTTTAATATCCGCAATGATGCTTTAGGTATACCATGTGTACGTATGGCTATGATTTTATTTTCAATATCATCTATGGAATTGATGGTGACAATACCACGTGATTGAAGAATAGAAACTGTCTGAGGATTGTGTATAAGAGGTCCTAAAACATAAATCGGTTCACTGCTTTTATTGATGACATTAACAATATCTAATACAGCTTTTCGAACTCCCATGCAAAAGCCGGTGTTTTCAGCAATTTTTATTTTCATAATAGTATCTTCTATTGAGCAGCAAAATTGGGATTCCCTATCGTACCTGTTATTTTTATTGTTATATTTTTTGTACCTGGTTTAATCATTGATTCTAACAAAACTTTATAATCATCCAGAATGCTTGATTGTGAATCGATTTGTATTGTTATATTAAGTGAAGAATTCTGAAAGTAATTTGATAAGGTGATAGTTCCGTATGCATTACCTTTTATCTCGGAACCAGTAAATAAAAGATATTTGATGTTTATCATATTACCTTTGTCAAAAAGCAATTCAGATTTAATTTGTGAAATTTGTATGTCCGGTATTTCAAAACCCTGAATTGAGATTCCTTTAATAGAAAAATCTTTCATTGTAGTAATAATATTACCATCAACTGGATAGGGCATCTGTTTATTAAATTTAAGGTCATACAGAATAACAGCATTTGTTTTAACCTTTAATTTTTCACCATTTATATTAAGATTATGTATATTTAATGTTCCACCATAATGATGAGTAATAAATAGTGAAACTGGATTAATGGTAAAATTAAATAACACGTTCTGGAGAGTAATTTCAGAGCCATTTTTCAATTCAATTACTATATCTTCTGCAATAGAATCAGTAATAGTATGTATTTTTAATTTACCTATAGAGATGTAATTGGCAATATTCTGCTCTGCTTTTTTAATTTGATTCTGAATGATAATTTCATAAGGAAAAGTAAAAAAAACAAATAATATCACAAGAACAAACGAAAGCACAAAATAATGCCAGAAATATTGAACAGTAACTATCTCTTTAAGAAAATTGTAAATCCTGCTAAAAAAGTTTTTTAGTATGATTTTAAAATTACTTACATTCATAGTATACATCCAGGCAATTATTGTAACGTGTAACTTTCAATTTTTAAATTTACATCATATAAATTAGGTGATTTGTATGATTTATTGATTCTGATATAGCTGATATTAACAAGTTTATTGGAATTTTCAATCTCATAAATAAATCTAAGTAGCGATTGAATTGATACACCATCCAGTTTCATGTCAGTTGTAATTCTTATATACTTATTCTGAACATTAGTTTGGTTGCGTCGTGAGTAGGCGATGTTTTTTGCTATGTTGCTGCTTTGAGCCCATTGTTCTATCATAGTACTGATGTTTTCAGAATCATTTTTCAAAAGAGATAAATATTGATTTCGTTTTGTTTCCAATTCTTTGTAATTATTATATATTCTATCAAGCTGCTCTATTTTTTGTTTATCACTTAAAATTACCGAATCTGAAGATGAAAAATAATTACTTAATGGGATAAAAATAAAATTATACCCCATTATAATAATAATTGTTGCGATAAGAACTTTTAATAATAATTTTTCTCTGTTAGAAAGTTTTATCATTATTCATTCCTCATTGACACCAGTTTGACGTTTAGGCTTGTTTGATTTGAATTTAATGGTCATCGAAAATTTTACATTATTTTGCATAACATTTGTATTGAAAACTACTGATTCAAATTTTTGTGTCTGTACCAATCTGTTTTTAAATTCATCAATTTTTGCTGTTGAATTGATGGATCCATCTAACCTTATTATACTTTCATTAATAACAAGATTATTTAAATCAAAGTTGGCATCATACGGGAAGTTGGAAACCAATAAATTAAGAATCTCTATCATTTTATCGTCTAATTTAAGAAACGATTCTATGCTGTCTATCTCTCGTTTTAAGGTGGTATATCTATTTGTTGCATCTTTAATTGGATCATCAGGAATTATGTTGGTCAAAAAATACCGTTTATATCTTTCTTCAAGAATCCTGTTATAGTATGATGATGACGATAATTGATAGATCAATGATAAAACTATAAATACAATCAGCGATACTATACTCAAAGAACCAAAAAATAAAGCAATGTAATAATTCCTTTTAGATTGTTGGGATAATGACACCTGGAATTCGTCTTTAAGAAGATTGATAGTTTTTTGTTTTGAACGATTAATATAATCAATTAAAGTTCCAAAGCAAACGTAAAATTGTGATTGAACACCAGTATCAGCTGTGGAACTTATTAACGTTTGCATTACTACCGGTATTTGCAATTGTTGCGATAGGATAGAACCAAGCCCGGTAAGCAACGCGCCACCGCCGGATATAATAATTCTTTGAATTGAGTAATCTTCATATTTTTGCGTTTCAGCATTTATAAATAGTAAAACTTCATTAATTAAAATATTAATCTCATTTTGTATATTATTGAATATTGTTTTAAATCTTTGTTGTGAAATATTTAATTTTTTATGTAATCCATAATGGATATTATTATCAAAAGATGAGAAGTCAAAAGAATACCTTGAAATAAATTGGTATAATCCTGAATATTCAGTGCCAAGCTTCCTAATGTGATCTTCAATATTCTTCACTCCGAAAACAATGCAACGAGTTGCACACAAATGATTGTTAATAATCAGATTAATTATGGACTTCTCGTAGCCAATATGTAGTTGAATAACTGATTCATTCTGGACTGTGCTGGAATAATTATATGATTGATATAATGAATTAAATTCGGCTCCAAGAAATGCAAGATTCAAATTATATTTAGAAAAAATCTCTGTTATTTGTTGGATAAACTCTTTCTGAGCAACTACTGCAATCACATCCATCCCTTCAGAGTTGACCGCTTCTATTGGCTGAAAGTCATATATTACCCGGTCTATATCAAGTGGGATGGAATCGGCAATCTCGTATCCTATCACTTCGGCTATCTGACTTATATTCCTGAAAGGGAAATTCAGTGTATAAAAAAATAATTTATTTGAAGGCAACGTTGCAATAATTGTATAATCTGATAAATCATTTTCAGAGAGTATCTTATCAATTCCGCTGGTAATTCTTTCAAATTTATTATCAATAGAAAAATCCAGATCTTCAATAATAAGAGATTCTATCTGAAAATTTTTAAAACCAGTTTTTGCTTTTATACATTTTATTGAAAATGATCCTATATCAAAAACGGCAATATTTTCAAACAAGATAAACCTCCAGTGCTATTCTTCTGACCAGTTTATAATCTGTTTGCGTTCCCTGTGATAGTACGCAACAATATTTAACGTAGTTGAACCTACTTTTCCAATAGATTTTATTTTGAAAATATATGAACGAACAGTTAACAGATTTTTTCGTATCGTTTCATCAGTAATGATGTCACTGATTTCATCAACATTTTTAAAAGGTTTTTGTAATCTTCTTCTTATAATTTCTGTCACTTTATCATCTGTCATAGCGTCTGTCAATGCAGATAATACTCTAAAACTTGCAGTATTTATATTAATTTTATTAATATCATTCAAATAATCACTTCGCTCACCATTTACTCGGAAATAATTGTATAGTGCTCTGTTTTTTTCCTTGCCTATTTTAATAAGTGAAGTATCTTTAGAAATTTCAATTTTTGTACCAGAAGTTAAAGATGCCAACACATTTTGTAATCCCTTATTATCATTGACAAGATTACTTTCCAGTCCAAAATTGCCGCCACCTAACCCATAGAAAATAAGTGGGGAAACGCCTTTTATTAGTAGTAATTCGTTAATAGTATCCAATGCAGCATTTTTAGCCTTGTATGGTCTGTTTAAATTTTGGTAATAATCTGAAGATTCGGCACCATAGGGAGAACGGGCATCATCAATGTCTACCCAGTCTAAGATGCAATCAGCTATATCTATAGGTAAACCCATATTTATGAAAAATCGCTGAGTGATAACATAATAAGGTGTTTGATCAACAAATTCATTGGCAAGCACACTTAGATTAATCTTGGAATTTTCATCTTCAATGATTAATTGAATACTACCGTGTTCAAGAGGAATTTCAGGAAGAGGTATGGCCCAGATATCCTTATATGAATCTACATTTGGGTCTGTTTCAATATCACCACTTAAAAAATTTGCGATAGATCCTCTTTTATCTGCATCCAACAATTCGATAGCCAAATTAATTCCTGAACGAGCTATCCAGTACGCTTTTTGCCTGTTGGTAAATGATTGCAGATAACGCGTGTTTGTTTGAGCTAAAATTAAAAATTCTGATGAAATTGATATGATAGCAGCAATAATAATCAATACTATTATTAACACATAACCCTGTGTGGTAGGGTTATGAAAAAATTTATTGATACTTTTTTTAATGTGTATACCCATCTGTAATAGCAACTATCTGCTTAAATTAATATATGATATAAATACAAATTTTTCATCATTACCATTTGGATTTTTGACTATTAATGTTGTTTTAACAGAATTAGGAAAACGCCGGTATTCACGGGAATCCCATTTGTCAGTGAATTTTTGAGCTATTCCAAATTCAAATTTGCAATCAACAACATTTGCCAATATATATGAGCTATCGCCACCATTGAAAGGATCTTCATCATAAATAATATCAGATCGCCTCATCAGGTAGTAAAGATAGTTGCCTGTGGTATCGGGTTCTTCCATTTGTTTTAAATAATATCCTACTTCATACAAATCAGTAAGTGGGATCGCTTCAGACAGTTTACCTGTTAATAACGTATCAGATGAATTGACAGTAACAAAATCGACTTTACCTAAACTTCTATCTCCATATTCGTTGCTTCCTATAAAGAAAAGCTTTTCTTTAAATCTGTCAAAATACGCACACGAAAAATCGCGATTCATTCTATAAATAGCCAAATTAACTTCCTCGTAGAAAAGGGCAATCTTTGATAAACTATTCACCGATTGAATAATTGAGTGATGAGTGGTGTACACCAGTAATAAAATAACAGATGAAACAGCTGTTGCCACCAGGATTTCGATCAGGGTAAAACCATTGTTGTTATGTAAATGTGTAAAAAGTTTCATATTATCGTTTGGGATATATATATGATATGCTATATGAGCGTTCCTGTTGTCTTTCCAACCATTTCACAGTGATTTCAACTTTATATGCATCAATGGGTCCAATCATAGCATTTTCATAACGAGTGATAGACCGTGAAAAACTAAATCCAGGGTAATCCGAAACCGGTTCGTCCTGTAAATCCGGGCCACGCTGATTATCAATCAAAAATTTATTCATCTGGCTTTGAGCTATCAACATTGCAATGGTTAAGTTTTTGTTTTTTGTAATCCCCAATATTCCCGAAGACACAGCACTCATAATGCCTAACATGGCAATTGATAATATCGCGATAGCAACAAGAATTTCTATTAGTGTAAATCCCTTATTTGATATCTTCATACGTCATATACCCTTTTATTACTCTGGGGGTTTTGATATATGGATTGATAATCATAGACCATTCTTCTTCATTGTTTGTGAGTATATGTACAATAGCACCAGTTGTATTACCTGATGGATATACTGGTAAGAAAACATTGCCAGTTGTATATCGTGAACCATCAGGAAGCATAATTTCCTTAATGGTAAAGGAATCAGGAAACTCCCTGCTTTTTAACAATCTGTTTGGGTTATCTATAAATTCATTGGCATCATTAAGAATTGCCACAGAAATACCATTTGTGCGCTCAAATAGTGTATTTGAAATCTCTGTAATCTCGCTTTCTTTGTTATGGCAATGAATGACAATGAAATTTGTACGATGGTTTATGAATGCATCATCAAAAGTTTTAGTAACTATCGTACGTAAAATTAAAAAATTATCACGTGCTGAAGAAATATAATTAATAATACGTGGCATTACTACAATAGATAATATAGAAAAAACTGCAATAACTACTATAAGTTCAATAAGCGTAAAGCCATTATTATCTTTTATACATTTTATCATACATAGTTGAATTTTCTATTCCCAGCTTTTGATATCTGCATCAAAACCACTTCCACCTTCTTTGCCATCAGCACCATAACTTAGTATCTCATAGTCATTGCCGTGTTGGCCCGGACAATTATATACATAAGGATTTCCCCACGGGTCATTGGGAACCTTCTTTTTATCCATATATCCTTTGGGATTATAATTCTGCGGAATAGGGTCAGTGGTTGGTTTTTCAACAAGTGCCTGAAGTCCTTGTTCGGTTGTAGGATAGTTACCGTTATCCAGATAATAATGGTCTAAAGCCATAGAAAAGGCAGCAATCTGCTGCCGTGCTGCTTCAACCTTTGCTTTTTGAGGAATATCCATAAACCTGGGAACAACAACAATTGACAGTATTGCAATTATTGTAATGACAATTAATAATTCTATTAGTGTAAAGCCTTTATCGTTGTTAAAATATTTTTTAATGCTTTCCATAAAAAGAAGTAAATTTTTAAATTTCATGTTGTTTCCTCCTTTTGAAATTAAATTTAGTTTTAATTTGGTGTAGAATTTTTCGTTACTCATACTGCAATTTTAATTTTAGAATCAATTCCACCTGTCATTACTAATTTCCGAAAGGGGCTGCAATAGGTTTTACAAATAACTACTTCACTATTAAATTCATTTCAAAGATTGGTAATAGTACAGATATTACTATTAGTCCAATAACAAATCCCATGCACACAATAATAATAGGTTCTATAAGGCCTGTCATGCTATTGATGGATAATTCAATTTCGTTTTCATATATTTTACCAATATTGAGTAACATCTCATCTACAGTATCACTGGATTCACCTGCTGCAATCATACCAATAATGTATTGCGGTAAAAACCTTTCTTTTGATAATGCATTTGAAATAGAAGATCCTTCCTGTACCATTTTAGCAGCTTTCCTTATGTTTTCTTCAATTATCATGTTTCGCATTAAGCGCTGAACTATCTCAAATGATTTTATAACATCAACTCTATTAGATAAAAGCACCCCTAAATTATATGTAAACCTGTGAATCAAAATTTTTTTATAAAGTGAACTTGCAACTGGTAATTTTAACTTTAATTCATCAATCTTTCTTCTTCCTTCTTCCGTATTTTTGTAGCGATTAAAATAATATATTATTAATATTATAGCTATGATAATCACATACCAGAAAGAAGTAATAAAATTACTTATCCCCATTACTATTTTGGTTGGTATTGGCAGGTCTTTGCCTAATTCTGCAAACATCCTTCCTAAAGAGGGTATTATGCTTATCATTAAAAATGTAACAACTGCAATAGCAAATAAAATCATAAAAGCCGGATACCACAATGCCGACTGTACTTTACTTTTTAATAGATTCTTTTTCTCTTCTAAATCAGCAAGGCGTTCAAGAGCACTATCAAGCGATCCTAAGCTTTCACCAACACGGATCATATTTATATACATCTCATTAAAAATATAATGATGTCTTTCAAGTGCGTTTGAGAGCGATGAACCTTCCTCAACTTTTGTTTTAACATCTATAATTGCTCTTTTAAAAATGGGATTTTCTATCTGGTCAATTATTGTAGATATGGATGTTAAAAGAGGCATTCCAGCTTTCAGCATTGTGGATAATTGACGTGAAAAAGTGCTTATTTCTTTTGCACTTAATTGGAGACTTATATAGAAAGAGATTTTATCGATAATTGCGTTTAAAAAGTTAGTTGATGGCTGAATGGTTTCAGCTTTATCCAGATCTTGCTTTGAAATTTTTACTATATATAATCCTTCAGCCCGTAACCGCTGCCGTGCAGCCACTTCAGATGGTGCATCGATAATATCGGCAACAGTTTCACCTTTATTGGTTAGAGCAATATATTCAAATACCATGGTTCAGCTCACCCGCAATACTTCTTCTAACGTAGTAATGCCCTGAAAAGCTTTTTCTATGCCATCATCAAGAAGTGTTTTCATTCCATTAGAGATAGCCTTTTCTTTTATCTGTACTGCATCAGCATGTTCCATTATCAATCTTCGTATGTCATTTGTAATAGGGAGAAGTTCATAAATTCCAGTCCTGCCTAAATAGCCGGTGTTGATACATCTATCACAGCCCTTTCCTCTATATAATTTTTTACCTTTGATTTGAGAGGGCTTAATGCCAAGATCCTTTACTACCACCGGGTCAGGTTTGTATGATTGTTTGCAGTGAGGGCATATGGTGCGAACCAAGCGTTGTGCTAAAAACGCATTAACTGATGAGGCAATAAGAAATGGCTCCACACCCATATCAAGAAGTCGTGTAATCCCGCTGGCAGCATCATTGGTGTGAATAGTTGAAAAAACTCTATGGCCAGTTAATGCCGCCTGTATTGCTATCTCGGCAGTTTCTAAATCACGTATTTCACCCACCATAATTATATCAGGGTCCTGACGTAAAATTGATCTTAAGCCTGCTGCAAAGGTTAGATCTATTTTTGGCTTGACCTGCATTTGCCCCACACCATGGAGCTGGTATTCTATAGGATCTTCTACAGTTAATATATTTACATCGGCAGTATTAAGACGAGTCAAAACGCTATACAATGTGGTAGTTTTACCGCTACCGGTTGGACCTGTTACCAGTATTATACCATGTGTTTTTTTAATAAGGTCATTGAAAACTTTTAATGTTTCTTTAGAAAACCCTAATGAATCCAGATCAAATTTCATGTCACTCTTGTTAAGCAATCGTAATACTATACGCTCACCATAATAGGTGGGGAAAACTGAAACTCGAATGTCTATGTCTTTGCCACCAACTTTTAATTGAATTCTACCATCCTGGGGAAGACGGTTTTCTGCAATATTTAAGTTGGCCATAATTTTTATTCGGGAGATAATAGCAGCCTGGTATTTCTTTGGGGGAGTAAACATGTTATATAAAATACCATCAATTCTAAAACGTATAACAAGGTCTTTTTCAAAGGGTTCTATATGTATATCACTTGCACGGTCTTCAATTGCCTGTTTAATGACAGTATTAACAAGGCGAATAATTGGGGCCTCATTAGCCATATCAAGAATATCTTCAGTTTCAGCAATTGGAGATGTTAAAATTTCGAAATCAGATTCTTCAAGGTTTTCTATCACTGATGTTGTTGAATTTTCTTTCAATAGCTCATAATGATTGTTAATTATTTTAAGTATTTCTTTTTCTGTTGCCAGGACAGGTATAATTTTGTAATTTTCAAATATAATTTTAATGTTATCTAACGGTTGAATAAGGAGTGGATCATTAATAGCAACTTTGATGGTATTTTTCTTTACAGAAAATGGAGCTATTTTATATCTCTTTAAGAATTGTGCGGGAACAGTTGTAAGTATATTTTCATCGTCTGAAAAATTAAGTGTTTCGGCAAATTCCATGGAAAATTGATACGCTAAAGCTTTTAATAGCTCCAATTCAGTAATCAATCCCTTTTTTAGCAAAATCTGCCCAATTTTTAAAGGTGTCGTTTGTTGAGATAGAAGGGCATCCTGAAGATCTTCATTGGTTATTAATCTCTTATCAATTAGAATTTGCCCTATTTTTTTGTTTTTTATGCCTATCATAATTATTCTAATTGTAATCTTCGTTGTTCTTCACGTTTTTGTTCGGTTAACGCATCAATTTTTGATTGTTTTGTAACGATATGAGGCGTAATAAATACTAACAGATTAGTTTTTTTGTATTCAACTACTTTTCGTTTAAAAAACCATCCTAACAAAGGGATATCGCCTAAAATTGGGACTTTTGTTTCTTCAACACTCTTATTGTTTGTTATTAGTCCGCCTACAACTATCGTTTTTCCATCGGCGATATTAATTTTTGTCTTAATGTCCCGCTTACCTAATTTAGGAGGAATTACTGATCCGGATTCAAGCACAGTTGTTTGCCCCAGAACTGAATTAACCTCCTGATATAAGTCGAGCGTAATGCTATTTTCAGAAGTAATATGCGGCGTCAATTTAAGTTTAACTCCTACAGATTTATATTCGTACGTATAAAATTGAACACCGGTGTCACTTATTCTATTATTGGTTGGGACAGGAATTTCTTCTCCAACATTTATCTCTGCTTCTTGATTATCGGTGGTGAGTATATGTGGTGTAGATAAAATATTGTAATGTTTTTCAGCACCTGTAGCATTAAGCAAAGCAAAACCCAGCATGGTTTTATCTGACAGATAGCCAATCTGAAATCCTGTTGATAACGGCACCGCAATTTTTTTTCCTGTCATGCCTGATGGAAGCGTGTATGAGGGTGGTGTACCCTGTATGGATGAGCTACCATAAAGGTGCGACCTATATTGATCACCAAGCATCCAGTCTATACCAAAACCCCAACCGCTATCGGCAGATACTTCAATAATTAATGCTTCAATTAAAACTTGTTCTCGCACTATATCAAGCTGATCTATAATATTTTTTATCATTTTGAATTCTTCAGGCTTGGCTGTAATTATGAGTGAATTAGTTTCTTTATTAGCTATGATCGATAGTTTCTGCTTATCAGTAATTGCTGATTTAGCCTGTGCAATCTGCTGTGCTTGCTTGGTAACATCAATTTGCTGAGATTGATCATCTTTTCTTATTGCTGCATACTCTGCAAAAGGTATTCGGGATAACACTGCTGCCAGCTTTTCGGCATCAGCATTTTGCAGATGTACTACATGAATATCGCCTTTTATAGTCTTATCAATCTCAAGTTCCTGAATCTTTTTGTCAAGTGACGAAGCGATTTTGATTAATCCATAGATTTCAGAAGCTGTTCCACTATAAATGATGATGTTCAAATCACGATACACAATGATATCTGTATTGGGTGATTTTAAAGCTCTCAAAACATTAGCAATTTGTTCTGCATCAGCATTTTTAATTTCCTGCAAATATGTAATTGTCTGGTCATCAGAAGGAACAATCTGCTTTTTGGTTGTATCAATGATTACTTCAACATTCTTCTTAATTGCTTCTTTTATGGGTAATATTTTTATAAGGTTTTCAGATTCAACAACAGCAAAACCTTTCAATTCCAGGATAGCTTTCATTACTTCATATGCATCTTTAACAGGTATTTTTTTAACTGATGAAATAGTAATTTTACCCCTGACACGTTCATCAATAACAATATTTTTCCCAATCAGCTGGCTCATTACACTTAAAAATTCAGACAACTCAACATCTTTGAAATTAAGTGTAAAATATTTTTCATCTTCCTTTTTTTTGCCTTTGACTTTTTCTATTTTGATTTCTTGTTTTGGTTGAACATCTTTTGGTTCATCTTTAGGGATAACAATTTCAGCCTGCGGATTTTGTGCATCTTCAGGTTTTTCTGGATTAGTAGTTTCCTGCTGGGCAAACGCAAAAGATATAATAAGTGAGCACACAAGTAATAAAATTAAAAAGTAATTAAATTTTAATCTATTTTTTTTCATTGAACCACCAATAAAACTAATAATGTAAAATGTATACTAATCGGAAACATTGAGATCATATGTGATCATCTGCCCTGAACGCTCAAGTTCAATAACAAAACGTGTATCGGTTTTTAAGCTTTCCCACATTTTCATCAATTTTTCAGTACTATCAATTGGCTGCCCATTAATTCTTTTCACTATATCACCACTGCGTGCTCCCATTGAATATAAGATATTAAACGGAGCAACAGAAAAAAGTTTAAAACCTTCTATCTTTCCGCCAACGCGATATGGCCCAGCTCTAACACCATTAAGCGCATTGTCAAGATTGTTTAATACTTTTTGCTGAATTTCGGATTTGCTGATAGATTTAACTATCTTATTTGGAGAACTCTGTTGTGATATTTGCGGTGCACTATTTGAAGATGGTGATTTTTCTTTTGCAAACATATCTATGATTTCAACTTTACCGTCTTTTTTTAAATATACTTTTGCATTATCAATTTTTATAAGTTTGAACCCATATACGTCCATACCAATCTTATAAATTTGTGCAGAGCTTTCAGATTGTTTTTTTATTAACGCTCGTGCAATACCTGCAGGTCCTGAGATAGTTCCCAAGACAACTAGTTCATTTATTTCACTACTAATTGCTGTTCCACCGGAGCTATCGACTGTAGCTACTTTAAAGAAGTTGGAATCAAGCATTGACTGATATTCATTAAAACTTTTTAACGATGTTGATACCGGTTTATACCGAGTGTGGACATAGTTTTTAAAATCAGCAGGTTTAATAAAGAATTTGACAACCTGATTAATAACCTGAGCTGTGATGAATGAAAAAAGTATCACGGTGATTATATTAATAACATGTATTTGTAGCCTGGTCATGTTCAGTATTCTTTACACACCAATCATAGTATATTATTTATAATAGCTGATACAGTAAAAAAGGAAAACTATACCACGCTATAAAGTACAATTCACTATACATTGTAGGTATAGTGAATTGTGCTTCAAGTTACAAAAATTGAATATATAAATAGGGTTTGATGTCAATAATTATTAGTATTAATACTAAAAATATTTATGCAGCATAAAGGTCTATGGATTTAATGTCTGAGATAGGGATGTGAAACTCACTGTTTTTATTTTTTACAACTATATTATTTTTTTCAAGGCGGACATTGTTCTGCAATTCAATGACCTCGCCATTTATAAGATGTATAACTATTTCCAGTCCTTTGATAGAGATATATTTTTTAAGCTGTTTAATGAAAGAATTATTTTTCTTTTTTGCTGGCATAAATACCTCACATAGTATAATTTATGTCTCATATATTATGTCGGATAAAAAGGTAATGTAGTTTATATTTTTTCACTAATAATTCCTAAAAATATTGTGTTAATAAAACGTTGTTTACCCCCGCCGCCTTCGGCAGCGGAGGTGTACAATATGTTTATTATGTTCACAAATTTTATTTAAGGAATAAATCGTGATTTTTTTGAAAAATATTATGTCGATATCGATTTATAGTTGATTTTTTTAGTAAATCTATCATTCTTTGTTACTAGTTACTAAAGGTAAACTCATCTAAAAAAATGGAATAGAGAAGACTCTTAATGTACTGACCATAAGATAATCTTCATTAATAATTAGAAAATAAATTTAAAGGATAAATCATGTTAATATTAAAAGAATCAAATTATTGAATCACCATTAAAAATTTATTGTCAAGATTATGGTTAAAATATAATCAATCAGTAATAAAATCTTAATTATGATTATAATATATACGAAACACTTTCAATCATAATTGTGGGGTTGGCTATGCAATATAAATATAAAGTAAAATTAAGTCAAATATTACTAATGGTTCTTTTATTCTTACCTGATATTCTCCTGGCACAAAATTATTCAATAGAAAGCTGGAAGTATGCAATAGGAAGTAAAGATCAGAATTATGACATAGCTATCCAATTATCATACAAACCTTTGAAATCGACAGGCAATCTGCATTCTTTAGTTCCAGGCGGAGAAGGATATATATGGTTACGACATGATTTTAACTTGTCCGGGAACATTTTGAATTCAGGTATTGTAGGTTTACTAATAGAAAGAATTATGATTGCGGATGAAACATATTGTAATGGTGAATTAATAGGCTCTTCAGGAACATTCCCTCCAAATTTTTTCAGTGAATGGAATAAAGTTCGTTTATACGCTATACCAAAAGGATTATTAAAGAAAAATAATACTATTCTAATGAAAATATATGTTAATAATGAAGGTTCCCTAACCGGGAAAGCATTTATAGGACCATATTCACAACTTGAACACGAATATAATTATCTGGATTTTATAAATTCAAGGATAAATGCAATTATATCAGTATTGTTTTTTCTTGTTGGATGGTATTATATTTTATTGTTTATATTAAGAAAGAAGGACAAAGAAAATTTATATTTTGGATTAACTGCTATTGCGTTTTCATTATATTTATTTAATTTCTTTATAACGCGAATACCCGGTTTTACCTATGATGTAATATCATATCTTCTATTCCAGAAAATAATATTTATATTGATTTACATCATTGCATATTTATTATTACAGTTTTTAACCCGATATCTGGATATACCGCAGAAAAAATATATACATTACATGTTGCTGGCAGCAACTGTTGTTCCTTCAATATTATTGGTCCTAGCAGATAATTACGCTGCGTTTTTAAATTTGCGTTACAAAATTTTAATATTATCTTTCCCTATATTTATCATATATGGGATAGTGATTACAATTTCAGCTCTTTTTAAAAAGAAAAAAGAAGCATATATTTTATTACTTGGAAGCATCCCTTTTTATTTTTGTATTTTATGGGATTTAATAGTTCACAATTTGTTAAAATTGGATGATGCGATATACTTAATGGGATTTGGCTTCCCGTCATTCCTTATTGCACTGGCAGGAATATTAGCCATTCAAACTGTTCAATACCATAATGAGGTTGAAGAACTAAATATAACACTGGAAAAAAAGGTAGAAGAGCGAACCCAGCAATTACTTGAAGCAAATCAGGAATTAAAACTTGCGCTGGCTCGGATACGTGAGCAACAGGAAGTAGCACGTAAAGATATGTATATGGCAGTAAATGTACAGAGAAATATCATACCACAAAAAGCTCCAATCGTTAAAAATTATGATATTGGTTTATTTGCTCAGGCAATGTCAGGAGTATCTGGCGATTTTTACGATTTTTATATACATGATAATGTGCTTGTTGGCACAGGTATTTTTGATGTATCCGGCCATGGTATAGCATCGGGATTGTTAACCATTGTTTCTAAATCAATCATTTATCGTAATTTTATGAATTACCCTAACGTAAATTTAGGCAGGGTTATGGAAAATATTAATAAGGAGTTAATTAACGAATTTGAGAATGTTGATAACTATGTTACAGGTATATTGCTACGATTTAACGATGATAAAGTTGAATATGTCAATGCGGCACATTCTGATTTGCTGTTGCGGAGAAGTAATAACACTGTAATGATCTGCAGCCATAAAGAAAAGGATATCAAAGGTATGTTTTTAGGCATTAAGAGTATGGAAAGTAATTTTTTGCCTTTGCAATTTTTGATGAAACCGGATGATATGTTGCTTTTGTATACAGATTGTCTTATTGAGCAGAAAAACAACCATGCCGAGGAATTTGGTATTGAAAGGGTTAAGAAAGCATTTCAATATGCAAAAGGCGATACTGCGCAGGCAATATGCAATGAAATCCTTGATGCGTTTAATCAATTTAGGGGTGATGTTGCATTAAACGATGACTTAACAGTCATGGTACTAAAGAAACGTTGAAAATGTGTAAAGATATTTATGTCGTATATCCCCAATCTTGCTTTATTAAACTTAAGCATACGCCATGGGCTATTGAATCTGTTTTGATGCGCTGAAATTCCATTAATGCTCGCTTATACATAGTAATGTAACCTGTATCATGAAAAATTTCTTTTATGTTACTATCTATCTGTGAAACTGGATCATCATATATTTCAAATAAATCACCGGTGAGAAGAATGTAATCGGGTGAGTAAACATTAATCACATCCAGCAACGCTTCGGAAAAAAATTTTAGTGCTGTATCCAGTGTATCAAATATACCGTCAGTTCTGTCAGTGTAATGCGTGTTAAGTTTTGCTATTATATTATCATAACATTCATCTTTGTCTATGGTGTCTTTTTCCTGCAAAAGTTTGACAAATGACTCGTAAGAAAAATAACAATCCAGGCAACCATTTCTGCCACAGACACATCGGTGGTTATCATCCGTGACTTTTATATGGCCAATTTCACCTCTACTATTAACTATCGCCCCCTTATAAATTAATCCGATTGCACTTGCAGCACGTGCAGAAACAACCATAATCCTATCATAGCGCTGAGTGATGTCAGTTGTTGATACAATATATGAAATCATACTGCTAATATTATGGTCAAAAAATATGCGTGTATTGGGAAATTTACTGCGTAAAATTTCATAAAAATTAAAATTCTTTAACTGCGGCATGAGTGTATATGAACGTAAGATGCCGTTCTTTGTATCAATATCACCTGGTACTGTACAGCCAACAGCTACAAGATTGGCTAAAAACACAGGATTTTGTGATAACACTTCATCAATTTGCTTCAGTAACACGCGGGTAAATTCATCTTTTGAAATACTGCTTGAAATGCCAACTTTTGCTGTTGCTAAAACTTTGTTGCTGAAACTTACTATGGATGTGTACACTGCTTTTTGATTGAAGGTTATTCCCAGATAAACCTGCTTTTCATGATTGAGAGTAAAGAATTCTGCTTTACGGCCTTTTTCTTTCTGTTTGCCTTCAGTAGGTATGATAATACCGGTATTCTTTAATATTTTAAACGAAGTCATTATGGTATCCATTGAATATCCTGCATACCGTTTTGCTTCAGCTTTTGACAATATAGGGTGATGCCTGAAGATATCGACGATATGTTTGCGTTTATTTTCTTTACGCTTGTTGATCTTTTCACCGTGTGCCATATCATAGCTCCTAAAATGATAATTTTCTTGACATATTATCGATAACGATTTTATTATTAAAGCAGCAAATTTATATTTTATCTTATAACATTATTGCATATACTTTTTACTTATGCAACAATTTTTTACAATTTAAAATAGGTGGGCATATGAATCAAGAAAGAAAAATAACTTTTAAAAATTTATTATCGTATGGTGTTGGCGATATCTTTGGCGGGGGTTCTTTTGTAATAATAAATCTT
The DNA here is from genome assembly GCA_937920495.1 of uncultured bacterium. Lineage (GTDB taxonomy): Bacteria > Spirochaetota > UBA4802 > UBA4802 > UB4802 > UBA4802. Next base: position 82,291 of record CALEUQ010000018.1, read on the forward strand.
TTATTCATCTATTTTTTAACTGATATTGCAAAATTGAATCCTGCTCTTGCTGGCCTTGTTGTACTGGCAGGTAAAGCCTGGGATGCAATCAGTGATCCTATAATGGGATACATCTCGGATACTACTAAGTCAAAATACGGAAGACGAAGAATATTCTTTTTGCTGGGGATATTCCCAATCATTCTGAGCTTTATAGCCATGTGGATACCTTTTTCATCAGAAAACCAGTTAATCAAATTTAGCTATTATGCCATTGCATACATATTTTTCAGTACTGCCTTCACCATGGTAATGATTCCATATTCGGCACTCAATGCTGAGATGACGCGAGATTATAAAGAAAGGACGCGGCTGTCAGGCGCGCGGTTAATTTTTTCACAGTTCTCGTCGCTTATTTCAGGTACTGTACCAAAGATGATAGTTGATGCATTTCCTGATAAAAGTAATGGCTTTTTAGTAATGAGCATGGTATTTGCTGTGTTTTTTGCAATTCCATGGGTTATAGTGTTTTTTGGAACATGGGAAATGCCTGATGTGCAGGTGGAAAATAAATCACTTATAGATTTTTTTAAAAATCTTCTGATTATATGGACAAACAAATCATTCAGGGTTCACATTGGTTTGTATATCTTTGCGTATTCAGCTCTTGATTTAGTCATGGCAATGTTTATTTATTATCTTACATATTATATTCAAAAGCCACAGATATTCACCATGTGTTTAGGAGCAATGCTCGTGGCGCAGGTGTCGTTTCTGCCAGTATATGTTTTTATTGCAAATAAAAAAGGGAAGGGCTTTTCATATCGTACAGGGGTAAGTATATGGGCGATAGCTCTTGTGAGCACTCTTTTGTTTGATAGCAGCACTCCGCTATATTACATTATTACCCTTTCAGCAGTGATGGGAGCAGGCATGTCAGCAGGGACAATGATACCGTGGGCAATTTTGCCATCTGTGACAGATGTTGGCGAACTGATAACGGGAAAACAACAGGCGGGTGTGTATGCAGGTGCTATGACTTTTATACGGAAGCTGGTACAGGCAATCGTGCTGGCAATATTTGGTGCTGTGCTACAGGCTATAGGATATAAAGCAAATACGGTGCAATCACCTGAAACACTGGAATATTTACGATTACTGTTTGCACTGGGACCATCAACATTGATGCTCATTGGCATTGTTATTTCATTGCAGTTTAAGATTACACCTATTACACATCCAATATTAATTCAGGAAATTAACAGATTGAAATCCGGTGGAAGTAAAGCATCAGTAGACCAAAAAGTTAAGGAAATCTGTGAAGCGTTAACCGGCTACAAGTATGAAAATCTTTTTAAAAAGCAGTAGAGGATAATCATGAAAGAAGTAACTATTGGTGTAGTATGTTTTGCCCGCAAAACATTTGATTTCAATGCAGCCAGAGATATCTATAGTTCCATTACATCACAGTTAAAAAAGATTAAAGCAGTGCAATGGCATTACTATGATGAACTGGTATTTGAAGTAGAAGATGCACATAAAGCCATTAGTTTTTTAAAAAATAAAGATATCGATGCGTTAGTATGTATCAGTGGAACATTTCATTTAGGACATTTAGCATTAGAAGTAGTAAAACATATTCACGTTCCTGTTATGCTGTGGGGGTTACCAGAATTGCCGTATGATGGCGGAAAAATACGGCTCAATTCAATTTGTGGTGTAAATTTAGATGCTAGCAATTTATACAAGGCTGGTATACGTAATTACTATGCACATTTTGGTAATTCTATAGATACTGACTGGATTGGTGCTGTACGGATTATTTCAATGCTTAAAAATGCCCGAATTGGTCTGGTGGGGTATCATGCACATGGTTTTTTTAATCTTGATACATGGCATCCTGCACTATATTCAAAATTTGGTACTATGATAGAACATTATGAGCTACAGCACTTATTCAATTATACTGTAAATACACAGTATAGCAGTGACTATGCTGATATAATAGATAGTAATTTTGATACTGGTGAAATCAATGCAGCACAAAAACAAAAAGTTATTGAATTAAGTTCCCGCCTAAAAGGATTCATGGAAGACAATAACCTTACAGCACTTGCTATTCGATGCTGGCCGGAATTTGCGGCTGAATTTGGTATAGCGCCATGTGCAGCAATGTCGCTGGTACAGGCTGATAATTTTGTCATTGCCTGTGAGGGCGACGTTGATGGAGCAGTTTCTATGTTAGCGCATAAAGCCTTAGGTGCACACACACCATTTTTATTTGATTTTTCGCAGGTAAATCTGGAAGAAAATTTTGCACTGCTGTGGCATTGTGGTGTTGCCCCGTATTCTCTCAAAGATACTGCAAGCACAGCGTCGCTTGACACATATTTTGCTGCAGGGAAAGGTGTTACTGCAGGTTTTGTGTTAAAACCTGGCGATGTATCAATTTGCAGATTTGACTTTGATGGCAGTAACTATCGCATACTGTTACTAAAAGCGCATGGAGTAACCATGGATAAATTATTAAAAGGAACTTTCCTTAAAGTTACGTTTGATGTGCCTCTACGTAAAGTTCTTGATACTATTATCTATAATGGTATCGCGCATCACGCATCAATGGTATATGGTGATTACATTAAACCGCTTCAGATAGCAGCCAGAATACAAAACTGGGAGGTTGTCACATGCTGAAGATAGAACATACTGAAAATTCTTTTTCATTATACTATAAAAACCGCTGTATAGTACAGCATTCAGTATCAAAGCCATGCATAGCAGTGGGTGTTGGTACTGCAACATACAAAATGAAAGAAGGTAACTTTACAATAAAAGATACGATTACATCACAACAGTATTTGAAAAATTTTTCTATTAAGCAAGAACATACTACAATAACAATACATCTGGAAGATGCTATACAATTAACAATAACAGCAGGTGAATATTGTACTATTGGCATTAAAGCGCATAAACCGTTTAACAGGTTCTGGCTGAGGTGTGTTGCTGACAGTGATGAACATATTTATGGATGCGGTGAACAGTTTTCAAAATTAGATTTAAAGAAAAAGAAAGTTCCCCTGTGGGTGCGTGAACAGGGAGTAGGGCGTGGACATGATCTTATAACTTTTTTTGCAAATGTATTGTATGGTGCAGGGGGAGCATGGCATACAACGTATTATCCGCAACCAACGTTTGTATCAAGCTCACATTATTTTGTGCATTGTAATGCATCATCGTATGCGGAATTTACATTTAGAAAGAAAGAACATATATTGCATTTCTTTCAGATTCCTGATTCAGTAGTGTTTGGTGTGTATGAAAAAGCAACTGACTGTATTAAAGCAGTGGGTGATTTGTTGGGGCGACAGCATCGACTGCCACAGTGGGTACACGATGGTATGTGGATAGGAGTTCAAGGCGGCACCGATGTTGTGAAGAAGAAATTACAGGATGCGCTTGATGCGGGTGTAAAGGTTTCGGCGCTCTGGGTGCAGGATTGGGTTGGACGATGCATCACATGGTTTGGCAAACGTCTTTTCTGGAACTGGAAATATAACCGGGATTTATATCCCAACCTGCCGTCATTTATTCAGGAACTATCGCACAAAAATATAAAATTTTTGGGTTATATAAACTGCTTTTTAAATACTGAAGGTGATTTATATAAAGAGGCAGCTGCAAAAGGATATCTTGTAAAAAAAAGAGATGATACAGTATATCATTTTGATACTACTGGAATCCAGGCAGGTATTCTTGATTTGACCAATCCTGAAACCTGTAGATGGATTAAACAGGTTATTAAGGAAAATATGATTGGTATAGGGCTTGGTGGTTGGATGGCTGATTTTGGTGAATACCTTGAAACTGATGTAAAACTTCATTCTGGCCAGTCAGCTGAGTTGTACCATAACAGATATGCTGCGGATTGGGCGCGTGTAAATTATGAAGCACTGCAGGAAGCAGGAAAGCTGGATGAAATAGTATTTTTTACAAGGGCAGGATACACCGCTACATCACAATATAGTACGCTCGTATGGGCGGGGGATCAGCTTGTCAACTGGAGTATGAATGATGGATTGGCTTCGGTAATACCTGCGGGTATTTCTTTGGGATTTTGCGGCGTTGGATATTTTCACTGTGATATTGGCGGATATACCACACTGGGCTGGATTAAGCGCAGCAAAGAGCTTTTCATGCGCTGGGCAGAGTTGAGTACTTTTACACCGGTTATGCGCACTCACGAAGGCAATCGTCCTGATGATAACTGGCAATTTAATAGTGATCAAGAGACTCTGCAGCATCTGGCACGGATGACAAAAGTTCATGCCGCATTAAAGCCATATTTTGAACATTGTAAAGATGAATACCATGCTGATGGTTTGCCGTTAATACGCCATCCGTATATTCATTATCCTGATGATACCACGCTTTATTCATTGAAGTATCAATATCTGCTTGGACCAGATCTGCTCGTAGCACCTGTATATAAACCACGAAGAAACAGGTGGAAGCTCTATCTGCCACAGGATGAATGGGTACATGTATGGACAGGAAAAGAATATACTGCAGGGTGGGTTACGGTTCAGGCACCTTTAGGGCAACCACCTGTTTTTTACAGAAAAGGTTCAAAATTTACCAATATTTTTATGTACTTAAAAGAATTATTGTAGATTGTACTTGTAAATAGTTTGATTGAATTTTACTCACAATGACATGAGCTGTGTTTCAGTAATTTTGACCAATCGCAGCTGCCCTGGTAATCTAAATTGAACTTGCATCATACTGAGCTACAATACTAAATAAAGTAATTGACAATCAATCAGGTTAAAATTTTATTCTTTTGCATTGTAGATATTCCGCATACATTGTGCTGTAATACTATGTTTTCGCTACAGTTCTAAAATACTCAAAATGCAGTAAAGGTTGGCATTGAAGCTTTCATATACCATCACACAGATTAATAACACAATTTACAGAATTGCCTTACCGCTTCCGGGCTATCCGCCATATATTAATGTGTATCTTTTCAAGGGTGAGGTTAACACATTATTTGATACGGGAATCTTCTGGACGTGGCCCTTACTTCGTAAAGCGCTGAAAGAATTGGGAATGCAATTTTCTGATATTCATCAGGTTATTCCCTCACACGGTCATGTTGATCATTACGGCGCAGCGTATGCAATAGCAAAAAGAAATAGGAATGTGGACATAATAGTGCATGATGCCGATGCTACACGAATTGAAAGGGGTATATATACTAAAGCTCACGACATGTTAAAGTTTATAACGTCAATGGGTGTGCCAAAACCTTTGATTATACCACTGGCATTTCTTGATTTAACATTTAAGTCAATGGGTCATCGTGTTACTGTTACCAGGAAAATTATGGAAGATCAATATTCGTTACAGGTTGGTACTTATAGTGCAAAATTAATATTAACACCAGGTCATTCCAAAGGCGCAATGTGTCTGTATATTGAAAAAGAGGGTTTTTTATTTTCCGGTGATCACATCGTACCGGGTGTTAAACCAATTATTTTAGCGGGATTTGAACCAAACACATCTTTTCCTGTCTGGCAAAGCCATCATATATTCCATAGTTCATTAAAGAAGATAGAAAGAATGAGCCCAACATATATATTTCCAGCACATGGTGAGCCATTCAATGAAAAATTGAATCGTTTAATAGTAAAGTATCATAAAGTATACCAATTAAGACGAAAAAAGATGTATAATTTATTATTGCATAACGATTTTACCGTGTATGGATTGGCGCGAAATGTTTTTAAAAATCTTAAAGGAATAAATCTGGTGCTTGATTTATATCTATCATTGTCAGAAACATATACTCATCTGGAAGCCATGTGCCAGGAAGGTGATGCAATAAAATATAATTTTGGTGATACGTATTATTATACAGCAACATTATTATAAATTACAATTGACATATTATATCGATATCGATTTAATGTACAAAATAACCACTGTAAATACAATATATTATGGAACTATCGCATAAAAAAACAGTATACCTTTTTGTAGCTATAGTTATTTCTTTAGCAATAGGGTTGTTGCCACTTGAATATATTCAAAATTCCGGTAATCAAAGCATACAATTAACAACACAGGGTAAATATTCATTAGCAGTATTAGCGTTTTGTGTGATATGCTGGGTAGCTGAAATTATGCCATTTGCAATCACTGGATTGTTTTCGCTTTCATTACTTGTAGTAACAGGATGTGCAAATCTTTCTGATCTGGTAAAAGATGGCTTTGGTAATCAGGTGATAGTATTTTTTATTGGAGTTATGATTATTGGAGCAATAGTCAATGAAACATCATTTGTCACAATAATCACACAAAAACTTTACAATAAATATCATCTGCAACCTAAAACATTGATTTTCATTATCCTGACTATTGGCATGATTCTGGCTGGGTTTGTAACCGAAATGGCTGCTGCAGCTATGGTGTTGCCTTTTGCAGTCTCAATACTGAAACGTGCACATATACAACCATTGAAGGACAATTACGGAAAGGCAATGATGATTGCATGTGGATGGGGGCCGGTTATTGGTGGCATTGCAACACCAGCCGGATCAGGTGCAAATCCGCTGACAGTGGGATTTTTGAAAGATCTGGCACATATCGATATTTCATTTGCACAATGGATGGCCATAGGATTTCCAGCAGCACTATTGATGTTGCCATTTGCATGGTTTATTCTTGTAAAAACTTTTAAGATAGAGTCCGTTAGCCTTTGTAATGATCCCAAACAGAATGAAAAAGTACACATCACAATTAAAGATATCATCATTGGCGTTTTGTTTGTTGTCACAATAATGTTATGGATATTAGAACCTGTAGTGCATAATCTATTCCCATCTTTGCAGTTTATCACAATGTCATTTGTTGCTCTGACAATTGCCTGTTGTATGTTTTTACCGCCATTTGCACCTTTAAGCTGGCATAAGGTTGAACATTCTATAAACTGGGGTGCTATTATACTAATTGTATCGGGATTAGCATTGGGAACAACAATATACAAAACCGGTGCTGCAAAATGGCTTGCGTGGATATTATTTAAAAACATTAATCTTTTACATCCGGTGGTTATGGTTTTTGCAGTGGTCCTTGGAGTTTCAATTATAAAAGTTATGTTTTCCAGCAATACGGTAACCGGTATCATTATGGTACCGTTACTCATAGCGTTATCCAGTACAATTGGCATTAATCCATCGCTTATTGCAATTCCTGCGGGCCTTACATCGTCACTTTCGTTTATATTAGTAACATCAACACCAACTATTGTGATACCGTATTCAGCAGGGTATTTTACAATTGCTGATATGGTAAAACCGGGTATATATATGACTATAATTTCATCTATTTGTGTTACTATCAGTTTTGTAGTTTTTGGTTCATTGTGTAAGATTATTGCGTGGTAAATAGTGCTACGTAAACAATACAATTTTAAAATTATTTTGTGCGATAGTTACTGTGAATGGAGGACCTAATGAGTAAAATGTCAACCGAACAATTAGAAACTCTGGCAAAAGAGTTCAGGTATGTAATCACCGATATGATTTGCAGAGCAGGATCCGGTCACTTAGGTGGTTCGCTGAGCCTGGTGGAGATAGTGACCACATTGTATTACCGTATCATGAATGTTAAACCGGATAATCCGGGTTGGGAGGATCGTGACAGGCTTATATTGTCAAAAGGGCATGCAGGACCTGTGTTATATGTTGTACTGGCATATCTTGGATTTTTTCCTAAAAGCTGGCTTAAAACTTTAAATCAGAATGGCACAAACTTGCCAAGCCATGTTGATTACAATAAAACACCAGGCATAGACATGACAGCAGGTTCACTGGGTCAGGGTTTGTCATGTGCCTGCGGTATGGCGTATGCTGCAAAGTTAAATAAAAAATCATATACCATCTTTTGTATTATTGGTGATGGTGAAAGCAATGAAGGTCAAATCTGGGAAGCTGCAATGTTTGCAGGCCATAATAAACTGGATAATCTTGTAGTAATCTGTGATTACAATAAAATGCAGATAGATGGCAAAACTGATGAAGTGGTAACATTAGAACCGCTTGCTGATAAATGGAAAGCATTTAACTTTGAAGTGTTTGAGATGGATGGGCATAACTGGGATGATATATATTCAACAATAAATTCGGCTGTAGCGGTGAAAGGTAAACCAGCAATGATCATTGCCCATACAATAAAAGGTAAGGGGAATGCAGAAGTAGAAAATAAAGTAGCAAGTCATAATATCAAGATTAATAATCAGGCAGATTATGATAAGTATATGAAAGGATTAGGGTATACGATGCAACTGCCATATTGATTTGGTACAATGTCATCCTGATTTTGATTCCAAATCAAATGTAGTATGATACTATCAGCTAAATTTGAGTTTCAAAGGAGAATAGACTATGAGTTATCAAGATATGGAAATGCGTGCAGTGTATGGATTAACATTGTGTGAACTTATAGAACAAAATAAAAATGTATTGTGTCTGGAAGCTGATTTAAGCAAAGCATCAGGAACAAATCCAACTGTATGCACTGCACATCCTGAGAATTTTATAAACGTTGGTGTTGCTGAAGCAAATATGATTGGTGTAGCAGCTGGATTGGCACGTGAAGGCAAAATTCCTTTTTGTGCAAGCTTTACATGTTTTGCATCGCGAAGGGTGTATGATCAGATAACCATAAGTGTAGCGTATGCCAATACCAATGTTAAGATAGTAGGAACAGCACCTGGCATTACCCAGGGACCAAACGGTGGTACACACATGGATTTTTTGGATTTAGCTATTATGCGCGCCATGCCTAATATGCATGTGTATAGTCCATGTGATGTTTTTGAACTTAGAGCCATGATGAAATATATGGCAACGCACTATCAACCAACATATATGCAGCTTTTGCGTGCAAAGATGCCTGTTGTATTTAATGAAAGTTTTGAGTTTAATCCTGAAAAAGCTACCATAGTGTCAGGCGGTAATGATGTAACAATTGTTACCACAGGATATACTACACACTTAGCAGTTAAAGCTGTAGAACAATTACAAAAAGAAGGAATAAAAGCAGAGCATATTCACTACAGTTCAATAAAGCCATTTGATATTAGCACACTACTTTCTTCAGCACAAAAAACCGGGGCGGTAGTTACTGTTGAAAATCAGAGTGTTATTGGAGGGTTAGGGGGTGCCGTGTGTGAGGTGCTCAGTGAACATTATCCTGTAAAAGTAAAACGCTTAGGTGTGCCTGATGCCTTTGGTGAAGTTGCTACAGAAGATTATTTGCTCAACAAACATGGTTTTAACGTGGAGCATATTATAGAAGCGTGTAAAAATATTATTAGCAGTAAATAGATTTCCGACCCCTTTGTGGTTTTGAAATCACACAATATACAATATATGTTATAATTTTACTTACGGAGGCAAAGATGAATTTTGTGATTGGTTCAACCCGTGCGGGATTGCAGTTAAAACGTGCAATTATAGAATATCTCACTAAACAGGGTCATCAGGTTGAAGATGTGGGAATGAAAGATGAAGAACATTTTGTACCATATCATATAGCTGCTGCAAATGTAGCAAAGCTCATATCACAGGGAAAATATGAAAAAGGAATTATTATATGTGGAACAGGAGCGGGGAGTGCAATTGTTGCAAATAAATTTAAGGGTGTATACGCTGTACATTGCACTAACTCGTATGAGGCTAAAAAAGCATCAGCCATTAACAATGCAAATGTACTTGTTCTTGCTGAATGGCTTACACCAGCCAATCATGCATTTGAGATAATTAATGATTGGCTTTCAACACCATTTGGAAGTGGATTTGACCAGGATTGGCAAAAATTTTTGGCCAACTGTATTAATGAAATAAAAGATATGGAAGAAAAGAATTTTAAGTAGAGTTATTTATAAAAGGAAACTTTTTAATAAATCACCTTTAATATAATAATGGTCAATTAACAAATGATGATTTAAATCAGACATTTCAACAAGCTATGCATGAAGAAATCTTTTATTATCTATAATAGTCAAACGATATATAAGAGAATCTGACATCATTCTAATGTGACATAATATATCTTATCGGAAGTAATAAAGAAATGAAATATAGTGGGCATCACCG
>CALEUQ010000019.1 GCA_937920495.1 uncultured bacterium
AATTGTTTGGCTTTTTTTATGATTTTGGGGTCTGGGCCCCAGAAAAATTTACAACATACTATACCATATACACGATATACGCTAAATGTGTAGCCTGAGTACCGATAGTTATCGGTATAATCATCTTCTCCCATGCTATCAAGTACTGCTAAAAATTCATCCAAAACATTATCCAAACAAAACGCAATAATCTTGGCAAGCGACATCTTCCACAGCTTCTTCACATCCATAAAAAACTCATACTCATCCTCAAACAATACCAGATGAAAGCGCTTCCAGTTTGTTCCTTTTTTACGATATGAAAGCTGCTTGAATGATTTTACCTCCTCCTTTTCTAATTGTGCAGCAAAGCTCACAAGTCCGGATAAAAATGTGCGTTGCGAGATATTGTAGTGCTTGGAATAAAACTTCATCAGTTCTAAATGTTCCACGGAAATACACGTAGTAGTTTCAATATTCATGGTTTCCTCCCACAGTAGTATGTATGTTTAGGTGAAGTATAGTAGAATACTTTATATGGAGTAGGATAAAAGAAATGTCAAATAAAAAATTCAGGCTCATTGTGTAATTTTGAAAAAAATATACAAAAGATGAATAAATTTAATCTTAAAAAAAATGATTGTTTCATATCATAGTTCATATCTAAAGGGAAGTGAGATTGGAGAAATTGTACATTTAACATGAAAAAAATAATATTTAAATCAGAAGAAAGAAGGCGCCGTTATTTTTTCCCAGAGCACCGCAGTACACGGCGAAAAAGAGGCCACCCATGAAATCGGTGTGAGTTCCGCATTAATATTACAATAACTAAAAAAGATTAATTTTAAATAAAGACAATTACAGGTTGTCTTAAAACTGAGAGGCAACTACCATCCTAAAGATATCTTGAAATAATTAAAAATGATTTGAAACAAACAACATGTTGGAATGATGAAATACACCAGTCAAGTCTTGGTATCTTGGAAAAATAAAAATACTTTTAAAAAAATCCATCCTAAAATAAAAATTTCAGGAACATTGTTAAACACAGTATTCTAATATCCACATTGAGTGGGATTTGACATTTACAATTGATCCTGAATTATTGATAAAATTATATTTTTGCCCAATCCTGTTTTAGCAGATGTAGGGATAACAAACTCCTTATCGATTTTAAGACTGGTACAAATTTTTGAGATTCCATTATGCATTTCAATTTTTGAAACTTTATCACATTTTGTGGCAAGAATCATTACATTTATGTTGTTTTCTAAAGCTTTTGTAATTATAGTAAATTCACTTTCGTCTGGTTCACGCCGGATGTCAATAAGCAGAAAAAGAAGTTTTAAGTTAGACCGTGAAGCAATATATGTATGAATCATTTTTATGAATTCAATTCGCTTATCATGCGAAACTTTTGCATATCCAAACCCGGGGCAGTCGGCAAAGCTTATCTTTTCGTTAATACAAAAAAAATTAATTGTTTGAGTTACACCTGGCTTGCTTCCGGTTTTGGCAATATTCTTTCTACCCAGAAGAGTATTGACAAGAGAAGACTTACCAACGTTGGATCGCCCTGTAAATGCAAATTCAGGAAATGTATATTTTGGATATTGTGAAGGGATACGGGCACTGGTGATAAATCTAATAGAATTAATTTTCATGATGTATAATCTTTTCCATTAGAATTGCATTGTCAAAACGATAATAATCCTTTCGGAATCCAACGGAATAAAATCCTAGTGATGTATAAAAATTTATTGCACTGCTGTTAGTATCAGCAACTTCCAGCACAATCTTTTTTTGATTATCTGCATGATTAATGAGATGCTGCACAAGCATTGTTCCAATTTTATGTCGCTGGAATTGAGGCACAACAGCAATGCGCAATAATTGTATTTCATCTGCAATATACCATGCCAGGATAAATCCGGCAAATTGTTTATCAATCCCGGCAACAAAGAGTCTGGAAAAATGTAATGACAATTCACGTGTAAAATTTTCAGTGGACCATGCATTTTCATGGAAAACAAGTGCGTCCAATGCTCCAATGTCTGCGATGTCTTGATAATGAGCTTTACGAATCAGAATATTTTTATTGAGCATCTTTTACTTATCTTTAAATTTTGGTTCACGTTTTTCAAGAAATGCTGATATGCCTTCTTTTTTATCTTCAGTTTCACATAGCTGTCCAAAAAGCTCACGCTCAAACGCAAGTGCAGCATCAAACTCCATGGTAAAACCTTGCACTATTGCCCGCATTGCAGCTTTTATGGCCAGCCTGCTTCGTGCAGCTATTGCTTTGGCCAATTCTTTTGCTTCGTCCACAACTTTGCCTTTTTCGGTTGCCCTGTTAACAACTCTATACAATTCAGCCTGTCTTCCGCTTATGAAGTTACCTGATAAAATAAGCTCATATGCAGCACCTTTGCCAAATAAACGAGTGCTTCGCTGTGTGCCACCATATCCTGGAATAATTCCCAATTTAATTTCAGGCAATCCAAGCTGTGCAGATTCATCGGCCAGCCTGATGTGGCAAGCTAAAGCAAGCTCCAGACCACCTCCTAAACAGTAGCCATTAATAGCTGCAATAAACGGTTTATCAGCATTCTCAATGATATTCAGCACGTCCTGTCCGTTTTTAAGGAAGTTTGCGCCATCTTCTTTGGTATTCTGAACTTTTATTTCATTAATGTCAGCACCCGCAACAAATGCTTTGCCCGCACCGGTAACAATAACAACTCTAACCATATCATTTTCAATAAGCTGTACAATTGACTCTCTCATATCGTTCAAAACAACGTGATTCAATGCATTCATTGGTGGGTTATCAATAGTTAAAATAGCGATACCATTTTCAATAGTATAATGGCATTTTTTTTGTGTAGAATCTCCCATATCACACCTCTTGAAATTAAATTTTTAAAAGCTTAGAGATATGTTACATGTTTGTCAAGATTTAAATTTTAATTTAAAGATTACGTGAATTGCATTTCTTTATATTTTATAAGCCGATATAGTGTTGAGTTATATGGAGTTTCTATATTATATTTTTTTGAAATGTGTATAATGGCGCCATTAATAGAGTCAATTTCAGTCCTACGCTTTGCACGTATATCCTGCAGCATAGAGCAAAGATTGTGTTGAGTATTGGTACATACTATCACCGTAGATTCAAACATTTTACCAGCATCTAAAGTAATACCATACGCTATTGCCACTGATGAAGCTTCTATAATTATATTTTTCATTATGTCCAATGTCGTGGTATTTTTGATAAGCTCACCATTGGGAACCTCAAGCAGCGCACCCAATGGGTTTATTGCAGCATTGATAATAGCTTTTTCCCATATTGCTCTTTTAGGGTCGGCTGCGATAGTAACTGATAATCCAGCCCCTTGTAGCAATGAATGCACAATAGAACAATGGCAGGGACTATCGCTGCCAATTATGACAGAACCTGTTCCGCCAAAACGCACATTAGCTGGTGAAAGCTTTGTGGCACCAATTGTGGTGGTTCCGTAGACTAAAGGATTTTTAATCAAGGATGTAATCAGCTCAACATTGCCGATACCGTTTTGAAGAGTAACGATAATTGCATCGCTTTTAATATGAGGAGCAATAGTTTCAATTGCCTCACGGGTAGAAAAACTCTTAATAAACAAAAAGATAATATCAGCAGAAGAAAGTATTGCAGGATCAGAGCTTATGCTGGGGAAAAAGGTTTGTTTGGTGGAATTGATTTCAACAGAAAGCCCCTGCTGTATGGCATGCACGGTATTAAGATTACTATCAAACAAAAGTATGCTGTTATTGTTGTGTAGAAAAAATGCAAACAGAGAACCCATTGCACCTGCACCAACTATTCCAATTATGTGTGTGTCATTGGTCATGATGTACCTTAGATCATGGTAACTCAATAATGTCAATAATTGTAAACATATTTGTTGCACACTATCATTATGTATTCATAACTTTAGATTGATGAAAAACATTTACAATGATGTGCACCCATCTGTGAACTTAATAAATTATGGTATATTTTCACTAAAAATTCCTTTAAAATATTTTGTTAATAAAACGGTGTGCACCCCCGTCGCCTTTGGTAGCGGAGGTGTACACTATGTTTTTAAGGAATAATTGCTAAAATACTTAAATGTTACGATATTAAATTTTTACAAAAAAATATTTTTACTGGTGCTGATATATAGTATAATGATATTAAAATTTTGATAATATGATAAAAATGTACTATTTTTGTGATATACTATAACTATTAAAATTTAATTAGTCATTGTCGATTTTTGTAAAATATTACGGATAAGTACTTGTTTATATGGAAAACCCTGTCACTCTTGAATATACCGCATTAATTGATTGTATACAGGCACCTGTTTTTGTAATAGATTCTTCAAAGACTATTATTGATATCAATAATTATGCCAAACGTCTTTTTCATTCAATAGATATCATAGGAAAATCGTGTAATAATTTCTTCCCCGAATGTGAAAAGGAAAGTAACTGCCCTATTGATGCTGCAGATTACAGGATATCAACTGAATGCCAGCGATGTAAACAGCTAATGGTACTGGATACGGTAAAAGAGCAGGTGGATTTCAGTATTGTTCCGGTACAGAATGGACATGATATGTTATTTCTCCATATTCTGACTGACAATGATATACAAAACCGGCAGAATTTAGTTGTACTGGAAAAAAATATGACAATATCAACGCTTGCATCCGGTATTGCCCATGAATTTAATAATATGAATGCTGGTATTCAGGGTATTGCTGAATTGCTGCTTTCGCAGGAAGATCTTTCTTCAGCAGGAGTAAAAGACCTGAAGACAATATTGAAGATAGTGAAACGTGCCACACATCTTATTGATCAGCTGTCAATGTTAGCACATCGAAAACCTTCAAAACAGATGCTGGTGAATATTGAAGATATAGTGAATGATTGTATAAGTATCATAAAGCCACAGTTTATGGATGCAGGTATTGCTATTGAAGTTATTCATAAAGATAAGCTTCCCGAATTATTTCTGGATGCCAATAAAGTTACATTAGCTCTTATGAATATCCTGTTAAATGCACGTGATGCAATGATAGGTTCACAACAGAAGAAATTAACAGTTATTTCTTATCAGGGAGATAATAATGTCTATGTAACAATAAAAGATACTGGATGTGGAATTAAAGCTGAATATATACAAAGGATATTTGAGCCATTTTTTACTACAAAGGGTCCTTTAGGGCATTCAAATATACCTGGCACGGGTCTTGGGCTTTCAGTTGCATTGGGTATTATTGAAGAACATGCCGGTACTATTACTGTGGAAAGCACAGTTGGTCAGGGTGCCGAATTTACAATTCAATTGCCGGTAAATACTGATGATAGAGTTGCTTCTGAAGTTGCAATAAATTATTCTGAATATGATTTTTCTGGCAAAAAGATTTTGATAGTTGAAGATGATCCTGAGTTTGGTACAATTTTACAAAGGGCTCTGGCGGCTAAAAATGCGCAGGTTGTGTTATTCGGGACCGGTGCTGAAGCATTGAACTATCTTGACAATGGAACTGTTGATTTAGCTTTGCTTGATGTACATCTGCCAGATATGATGGTATGGGATATATTGAAACAGGTTCAGTATATGAATAACAGGCCAAATGTAATTATAGTATCGGGAAATTATTTAGCCATGAATAACAACTATGTTGGGTTAGTTGATTATGTGCTGCTCAAACCTTTTGATTTAGAAGAGCTATTCAGTGCAATTAAGAGTAGCTTGTCAATACAATGAATAAATAAAAATAGTATTGACATAAATATAATTTTTTTACAAATAATTCCTTAAGAATCTGTTAATAAAACGTTGTACACCCCTGCCTAAGACGGCGAAGGTGTACAATATGTTTATTATGTTCACAAATTCTATTTAAGGAATAAATTGTGTAATTCTTTATAAAATCTTTACAATTTTTTTATTTCAATATCAGGAGTAGATATGACAAAAAAAGATACCATTCTGCTTTTAGTAAATCCAATAGCGGGAAGGGGGAAAGCACTCAGGTCTGCAGAAAGGATTGAAAACGATTTTAAAAACTTGAATATCAAGCATGATATTGTGTTGACAGAAAGAGTATGGCATGCTGCTGAACTGGCAGAAGATGCTGCAAAAAAAGGATATAAAGCTGTTGTGGTTGCCAGCGGCGATGGTACGGCTAATGAAGTACTGAATGGATTAATGATAGCAAGGAAAAAAGGGTATCATAACACAGCCATGGGGCAAATCCCTGTGGGTACCGGGAATGATTTTGCCTATGGCATGGGTTTACCCAATGATATAGATGAGTGTATAAAGATAATAGCAGATTTTAACGTTAGAAAAATTGATGTAGGTTTCATTAAAGGTGGAGATTACCCTGAAGGCCGGTATTTTGGCAATGGTATAGGTATTGGCTTTGATGCAACTACCGGATTTGTTGCAAGCCGGATACGTTTCCTGAGCGGTATGATGGTGTATTTAGTTGCTGCTTTACAGACAATATTTATTTATTATAAAGCACCACGTATACGGATGACCTATAACAGTAAGGAAACTATTATGGAAGCTTTACAGGTGTCTATCATGAATGGGAAACGTATGGGTGGCGGGTTCCATTTTGCTCCAGATGGTAGCCCCTTTGATGGCT
The DNA here is from genome assembly GCA_937920495.1 of uncultured bacterium. Taxonomy (GTDB): domain Bacteria; phylum Spirochaetota; class UBA4802; order UBA4802; family UB4802; genus UBA4802. Next base: position 6,678 of record CALEUQ010000019.1, read on the forward strand.
TACTGGATTTATGTATGGTTTGTTCCATGAATCAGTTTAAGATTTTTGGTATGATACCTTATTTTATACGTGGCACACAGGGAAAACGTAAAGAAGTAATGCAGGATAGAACAACAAAAATTACGGTCATTGCCGAGAAAGGAGTTTTGCCGGTTCACTGTGATGGTGAAACAATATGTTATGCGGGCAAAGAATTATATATTCAGCTTTTCCCGGCAGCGCTTGATTTTATTACCAGAAGGTCATAATATAGCATTTATTATATGGAAAACAACGTATTTTACTCACACACATAAGTTAAATCAATTATTTAATACCTTGAACCATATTATTTAATATATATATTTATTTATTTGTACAGTTATATATAATATATTCTATTAAAAAATAAAAAAAATATTGACAAATATAAAGATTACTTTTTTAATGTATTAAATATTAATTTATATAATTATAAAATAAAATATATCATATTTTGGAGGAAAAAATGAAAAAGTATTTTTAACTCAACTCAACTATCTCATCTAAATTTTTTTTAATCTTTCCGTTAATTGTTATTTTTGTTGTTATAATCGTGCCATCGTGTATAAATTACAACACGCCATCCGCTTATGATACATCTTCAAAAAATTATGATTACTTCTTCAAAGTAATGATAAGTGATGAGAAGATGCGTTCAATGAGCAATCAAAAGATGGAAGAAATTGAAAAAACTATTTTAAATCTTGAAAATCAATTTACAATAAAGCTTATAAATACCGGGAAGATAAGAAATGTTGGTATGGTAAATCGCATGTCGCTGATTGCAGCAGAATTACTATCAAATGAGGCCATATCCGAAAGCATTTGTAGAAGAAAACAAACCAAGAGTGCTTGGAGCGCTTGTATTTGCAACAGGAGGTTTGCTGGCATACTATGGCTCTTCTATTCCCTTTAAATGTGGTGAAAAAATTTTAATGGATTGGGTAAATAAATGATTTATGAAATAAACGAATATAATTCAAATGTACATCACAAATGTCAGTGTAAGATTATGCATTTTATTTTTCTTTTTGTCTTGATAATGTATTCTTTTCTCTTAATTAATAATGCATGGGGTTATTCATCTTTAAATTCAAACAACCTGTATCTTACAACAGAAGCTGGCATAGGCTTTACTCAGGGTACACTTGGTGAATATGTATATGATAATAATAGAACATTGAGTAGACTAAACTGGAATCTTACATCTTTATGGTATAATACTTTTTCACTTGTGCTTGAGTACAATTCTTTTTTTGCCGGTGTTCAGTTTCACAATGGCATCAACACAGGAATAGTGGGCACAATAGATGATTCCGATTGGACAGATGATAACAATCCTCATATAAAAACACATTATTCAAAACATGATAATTATATTGAAAGATATAACTCGTACAATTCTTACGCTGGATTACTACTTGATATAGATAACATTATTTGTTTTACGCCACACATAGGTTTTTTATACCGATCAATTAAGATGTCTGCACGCAATGGATATCTGGAATATCCACCAGGATCTCCAAAGATTCCTGTATATGGTGTCAAAGATTCCTGTATATGGTGTTGGGATTATATATGAGCAGATATACTATATCCCCTATTTATCGTTCTCTTCACAAATAAATGTTATAGACATTATAGCAATTTCTGCTGGCATATCGTTTAGTGTGTTTGCATTTGCTGAGGACATAGATAACCATGTGCATCGCAATCCAGGTAATGATATAGATTTTTATGGTGACTACAACGGAATTATTTATTTTAATGCGCATGCAGGATGTACTGTGTCATTACGTGAAGCACTGAAGGTTGCGTTTACTTTACAATATGAATATGTACCTGAACAGAAAGGTGATACGTATTACATCAATACTTCAACAGGAATAAAATCTCAAGTTTTTAAAAATTCAGCAGGAATAAGATATTCAGTATATTCATTGCAATTTTCATTGCTATATACGTTGACACTATTATAAAGTCCAGCATGACTTTCAGTGGAGTCATTCTGAGCTTGACTCTGGCAATGGTCATTCCGGGCCTGACCCGGAATCTTAGATCCTGGATCGAGCCTGTCCCGATGTAAATCGGGAACCAGGATAACTCGGTGATGAATATTCTACAAGGAGATTAAACATATGGATAGGATTAAATACAGAAAACTTAATAAATATAAATATCAACTTATGCAAGATTATTACTATAAAACAAAGATAGTGCTCCTTAACGATACTGGTGTGCCAGACTTTGTGACTTTACGCAAAGACGGGCAATTGGAGATTTACAAAGGATATGCATGGGATGGGCCAAGCGGGCCTACAATTGATACCAAAGATTTTATGCGTGGGAGCCTTGTCCACGATGCATTGTATCAGCTTATACGTGAAGAAAAGATAGATAAAAAATACAAAGAATATGCTGACAAACTTTTGCATGATATATGTATAGAAGATGGTATGAGCAAATTCAGAGCATGGTATGTGTACTGGGCAGTGAAGTTGTTTGGCACCGCAAAAAAGAATCCCGATGATACCAGCCAGGTAATTATAGAAGCACCATAGTATATTACTCTTTATATTTAATTACCTTACCTTTTATATGCACTATGTTTATGGTGCCAACAATCCAGTACTGGCGTTGTATCCACCATGAAATTTCAATTAAATCGTCACCATTTTTTTGATTTATTGCATCTGAGATAGCTCTGTCAAAGTTAGCCAGTGGTGTAACATTGAAAAACCATAAAAGATTGAAATTGCTGGTAAACGATTCGGCATCACCAAGGATTTCATATTCAAAAGATTTAAGTGGCCTGACGTGTGGTTCATATCCAGCAACATGCTGAGTGCTGATACAGCCTGAATATGCTATTATACAAAAAAACACAATACACAGTAACTGTCGCATAGCTACCTCTTTTTTGCTGGTTCTTTAGTTTCAAGCGGTGCTGTCTTTATCACCTGTCCTGTTACAATAACTTTAGTGACACTGAAAAGCACAAAATAATACTGCTTTTCATACCAGCGTACATTAATGAGCGCATCACCATTCTTTGACTCGATAGCCTGGTTTATTGCTTTATCGATGTCAGGTCTGCCCATTGACCACAAACCTAATAGCGACCACGACCAGTCACTGCCTTCAGCCTGACCAAGATTTTCAACCACGACACGGTTGTGAAGAGGAGTGGAAGATGCTGTCATCCCCATAGGAGTGACACATCCAGTCAAAAAACTTATGGCCATGATTATGAAAATGTATACTATTTTTTTCATACTATGACTCCTTTCACAAAGATATATTCACCACACTTTTTTCACAAATAAGTGGTGTACGATAATCATTTTAGAATTTAATCTCAACTCCAAAATTTGGGATCAAACTTAATCCCTCTTGTGCTTTTAATTTTGGATTATCATCACCGTAAGGTTTATGATAATTCCAGGCTAAATCATTTTTAGGCTTATAATTATAAATATTAATGACTTCAATATACCATGATACATAACCCCACTCATGATTGGTTTTATGACTGTATCGCACATCTAATCGGTGTTCCCATGGAAAATACTTTGTATGTGTACGAGAATAATCATATATGGGGACATATCTCCCTGAATTATCAGGGCTTTCATCAGAACCAATAACCGGTGTATATGGAAAACCACTGTATGCCTGAAAGCGAGCGCTAAGAGTATGTGAACCAAACGTATAGCCAATTACCATCTTAAGTGAATGTGGTTGTTCATACGAAAAAGTAAACCATCTGTCAGCATATGGGTCGGTAGATGCACCAGTTTTAAATCTGGACCTGGTATATGTATAATCAATCCATCCAAAAAAACCATCAGCATTTTCTTCCTGATCAATTCGTATTAGCAACTCAACACCATGCGTTTTTAGCTTTCCACAGCTTCTTCCTTCCCGTATAAGATTATTTGACGCATCCTTTTCTGGATCGTCCTGATACAGGTCTTTGAAATAATTATAAAAGCCTTCTGCTTTTATTGTTATGAGCCCTAGTTTCTGTTCAATACTTATTGCATTATGATATGCTCTTTGAGGTTTGTATTCATCTCCCGCTCCTGCTAAATTTGGTGAAAAGTTAAAAAGATTTGAGTTTGTCTGGATGAAACCAGAATATTTACCCGTTGCATAGGATATTGTAGTTTCTGTGGGGAATTCACAGCTTGCCATAAAACGAGGATCTACTGTTTGTTGTTGTGTGCGTGTCAAATAGTCCGTGCGTATTCCTGGTAAAAGCGTCAAACCACCAAACATAAATTTCTGCTCAGCATATGCACCTATTACGTGATTATTAAATTTCTGTCCTAAAGGAACTTTGGTAAATAAATCAGGATCACCAAAATTTGGAATATCATATAAAGGCCTGCTTGCAACCAGCGTATACCCGTCATTAGTAAAATGATATAATGTGTATTCTAACGCTCCACGGAACTGCGCGTGATCTTTCCACCATTCATATTTTACTTTTTCTTTTGCACCATATACGTATGGTTTTGCAATAACTGTTAGATCTTTAACCCAGTCAGCTGCATTGTTCGAAGGAATATTGAGATAGTTGTAGCTATTTGTGAGTGAACCAAATATCACCATTGTGTTTTCAAAGCCACTTACAGGCTGCCAGCGGTAATATAAACCTAATGCATGTGAGCCTAAATTATTTTTAAATTCAAATGAAGCAAGCAGTGGATCCACTTCTTCAGGAGGAGTTGTTTCATTTATAAATTTTATATAATCATACGCTCCAAAAAACAATAGTGTTATGGATTGAGTTTTTGAAAAATAATATTTAGCTTTAAACTGATAATCCCAGTATTCAGGTACCGACTCAATTTCATCGCCGGTGAGCAGTTTGTATATTGCAGGTACAAATAAAGACAAATATGCATAGCGCCCGGATACTATCCAGTAGCCTTTGTTTATTTCCTGCTTTGTTTCTTCATTATATTCTGTTACCGGTGACTTGAGTAAAATGTTGGATGAAATTAATCCAACATCAGCAGAACCGCCAAACTCCCCCACGGTGTCAATTGTGTTTATTGCAATGACCGGACCAATGGCATTGGCATACGGTGCTGGAAAACTTGAAGAATACAGGTCAATTTCACTCATCAGGTCATTGTTGATTATGGAATGAATAGCTCCAAAATGTTGGGGGTTATATACGGGTATATCATCAATAAAATAACCATTGAAGCTGGGATCAGCACCTCTGATAACTAAAGGCCCAAAAAAACCACCGGTGCGTATTACTCCTGGCAGGGATGTCAATGCATTTAATGAATCTCCAAATGATGCTGGTACTGCTTTTAAGTCTTTTACGGTGAGTGTATATCGTGATATTTTTTGTATATCACGCTCGCCAGTTATGGTTAATGCAGATCCTTTGATGGCTAACGGTTGGAGCACAATATCTTTTTGCATTACACCATTTATTGTCAACGTTAATGTCAGGGTTTTAAAACCAGGTGATGAAATGATACAGGTGTAGACACCCGGGTTTTTAACCTGAATGGCGTATGAGCCATCTGCTTTTGTATAAAACTTCTGTTTAATTTCAGGTATGGCTATGGTTGCAAATTCAACCGGCTTTTTGGTGGCCTGCGAATATATTGTTCCCTGTATGCCATATTGATTTTGTCCGTAGGCAACGGTGATTATGCCGGTAACTATCGCCCATAATGATATAAAATTTGATAATATCTTAATCATTTTACACGATGTATTCCTTAAATAAAATTTATGAACAAAATAAACATATTGAACACCCTCGACGCCTAAGGCGGGGTGTTCACCGTTATTATTCCAGTTTGAATTGCATTGGTAGCTCCATTTTAATTGCAACCCGCTGCCCATTGATAACAGGCGGTGTAAAGCGTGCCTGCGTAAGTATTGAATATGCTGCTTTTGAAAATTCTTTGCTCAAAAATGTATATTGCTCTGGTGGTAAATCTTTTGATAATCGTATAGAAAGCACCTGAACGCCAGTAACCTTGCCGTCAGGAGCTATGATAATTTCTACGTTTACATTGGCTTCGATGTTCTTTTCGCGTGCACTTTGCGGATAAATTTTCTTAAGGCCGCCAATTGGCCGTGGCGGCACAATGTTTGGATTAAAAGAAATATCATATACCTCAGATTCATCAGATAGCCCTACAGCCCTGTCGGTTGCTGACGCGATTGTCTGGCCCGTGGTGGTTGAAATATCTTTGGTGGCTATTCGCTTTGATTGGGCACTTACAGTTTCAATATTTATAAATTCCAGCGAATCACTGATTTCAGGCATGTCGGCAACATAAATAGGAGCTGTAAAGAAAAGGGTAAATGCTGCCAGTAAAGTTGAAAGTATAGATGAAAAAATATACGGGTGCTTCTGCTGAAAATCCATTATCGATTGTTTGTTTAAACGTATTGTATGTACGATTGATGCCATTACTTTTCTTCCCGTGGTTGAGAAATAAATACAACATTTAAGAAATCGTACTGTCGTAATACATCAAGAACGTTTGCAACAATGGAATAGTTAAGATCTTTATCTGCTGTTATTGACACTATCCTGTCCTTTTCATTCTGGCGTATTGCTAACTGGTCTTTAATATCTTCAATGGATGATTCTTTACCGTCAAAATACAGAGTGCCTTCCTTTGATATGGAAATATAAAGGCTATCCTGTTCTGCGCCCTGTGTAACTGCTTCCGGAAGCTCAACGGTTACACCTTTTGGTGGTTCTGTTGACGTTGTTGCCATAAAAAATACTAAAAGAAGCATCGCCATATCTGCAGCAGATGCACCTAAAGAAAACGAACGTAATTTTTTTAAGAAAGGGCTCTGTAACATATCTAAGACTCATTATATTTTAATGAAATTTTTGATAAACCACTTTCACGAATGGCACTTAACGTATCTACAAGTCTTTCGTATTTGATATCAGGCTTCATATGGATTATAGAGACAGCATCTTTTGTTTGCGATTTGCGTAACTCTAAATATTGTAAAAGTTCTTTTCTGTTTAATGCCCTGCCATCAACAATAAAACCATTGTTTTGTGGGTAAATTTCAATAACCTGAGATAAATCAACCTTAACTGTTCCTGCAGTTAACGATGGAAGGCTTAAGAATACGCCCTGGCGGATAATGAATGAAGCGGTAACAATAAAAAATATCAAAAGATTAAACGATAAATCTGCAATGGGCGTTGTGTCAAAGTCAATGAGCCGTGACTGTTTTTCACGTGATTTTTGCTTACCGAAAAGCCAGTACATTATACACCTGCCAGTGTTGTGGTACTTTCAATCTGCGAATAACGTGGAAGTTGTTTTGTTTTTTGGATAATAAGTTCTGATGCTTTTGCATACACATTTTGCAATATATGCACAAAGAAATGATAAAATGCCAGAGTAGGGACAGCAATGGATAATCCGCCCGCAGTGGTGATAAGGGCAATCTGTATTCCCACGGCAACTACTTTTGCATTGACGGTTGTTGCTGCTGCAATTGACGCAAACGCTGCAATCATTCCCTGTACGGTTCCAAAGAATCCAATAATTGGCGATAAATTGCCAACCGCATTCAGGAGCACCAATCCTTTTTCAAGCTCGTTGTAGTACACTTGCATATTTTTTTCCAGATCATCGATTGCTTCTTCACGATATTTGTACGTGTTTTGATTTAAAAGCTGAGTAATCTTATTTTCCAGATGTGCAGTATTCCATATTTTGATTTTAAAATAATATATGGCGCGTTCAATAATTATGGTAGTGCCTATGATGCCTAAAAATAATATTGGCCACATCAAAATGCCGCCCTGTTTAAATGTGGTCCATAAATTGGATGAGTTGGGCGATAGTTCCTGTGCAAATACTGGTTGACTGCAAATAAAAATACAGATGGCAAATACTCGTTTCATAGAAACCTCGTAGTGAAAAACATTGTAATATTTTCGTAATCGATATTAAACATATTCCATTATTATACTTATATCAATATTTTTTTATTTCGTCGTTGCAAAATTCCCGACGATAGTCGGGAACCTGTCCCGACGATAGTCGGGAACCTGGATGACATATTGGTGCCATTTTGAGATTGACTCAGAATCTGTAGAATGATACTTTTTATTTTTACTACACAATTTTTAGATGACAACCGTGTAAGCCTTTATTATGTGTGCTATTGTATTTTGTACTGTTTCCTTCATATAGTGTATTTACTGTTGACAGTAAAACAGTATATAAATAGCAACAAATGCATGAATACAATATCAAATAGAGTACTTTCCCGTATAATCAGGTGGGCGTGTACTCTTAATCAAAAAACATTCAGGTGACACTAATGAACATTTTGATCACTGGTACAGCAGGTTTCATTGGATATTTTACTGCATTACGTTTTCTGAATGAAGGACACATTGTTGTTGGAATTGATAATATGAATAGTTACTACGATGTGTCGCTCAAAGAAGCGCGTAATGCACTTCTAAAGCAACATCCCAATTACATCTTTTATAAGTGCGATATAGCTGATTATCAGGAACTATCGCACATATTTAAAAATCATTCTTTTGATTATGTGGTACACCTTGCAGCTCAGGCAGGTGTGCGCTATAGCCTGGACCATCCGTTTGAATATGTTCACAGCAATATTGTAGGATTTATGAATATACTTGAGTGTTGCAGGAACAATCCCGTTAAACATTTAGTGTATGCTTCTTCAAGTTCTGTGTACGGAATGAATTCATGTGTTCCGTTTTCTGTGCACGATAATGTTGACCATCCCGTTTCATTATATGCAGCTACTAAAAAATCAAATGAGCTTTTTGCACATAGTTACTCACATTTATTTTCTATTCCATCAAGTGGGTTGCGCTTTTTTACAGTGTATGGTCCATGGGGAAGGCCTGATATGGCATACTTTAAGTTTACTAAAGCTATCTTTGAAGGCAAACCTATTGATGTATATAATTTTGGCGATATGGAACGGGATTTTACTTACATTGATGATATAGTGGAAGGCGTATACAGAATAACCTTTAAAGTGCCTGTTGCTCAGCCTGAATTTGACAGCATGCATCCTGATCCAGCTTCAAGCAGTGCACCATTTAGAATTTACAATATTGGCAATAACCGCCCGGTGCAGCTGATGTATTTTATTGAAGTCCTTGAGCAGGAAATTGGAAAAAAAGCAAAGATAAACTTCTTGCCCATGCAGCCAGGCGATGTGCTTGCAACATTTGCCGATATTGATGAACTTACTCAGGCAGTAGGATACAGACCGGTTACCTCAATAGAAGATGGTTTGCATAAATTTGTACAGTGGTATAAAGAATATTATAACGTTTAATTACAATGATATGTGTAGTAGCCATCGTAGCGGTAGCAGATATATATCATTTAATTGTCTTTAAATGTTTGCATGAGCATTTCAATAGTAGATTTATATGTTCCTTCTGTGTCGTATTGCCTTGATTTCTGTAAATAAGTTTTTGCCATCACTGTATCATTAATCTGCATATAGCATAGTGAAGCATTGATAAGTGCTGCTGATTTAATATATGTATAGTTGTCCATTGCATAGCGCTCGGTGGCTAAAAAGTACAGTATTGCTTTTTTATATTCACCCATGTGATAAAAATTTTTGCCAATATAATAATTGGCTATACCCTGAATTACCTGATTATCAGTATTTTGCGCAATGCATTCCTGAAATGAATCAATTGATAGATCATACAGCTTATCTTTATAGGCAATGTAGCTTGCATATAAAAGATTTTTGTTTTGTAGTGTGATATTTTGAATCAGGGTATTCCAGAACTGTCTGTCTTCTTCTATGATTGTGGTAGGTAATTGAGCCCAAAGCACCTGTATTGTTATAAAACATACTATAAAATAACTTTTAAAAATATTTTTAAACATATATAGTATCCTGGTATCTGCCATCGTATTGTGGAAGTTTACAAAAGGTATAATTCTTTTGCAAGTAAATTATTTTTTGTAAATTTACTTAACAAAAGGGCATCAAAAGCACGTGCGTATATATACTACACGCGCCACAGGATGCAACAACGATGTTAGCACATACATTGAAAAAAATAAAAGAAGATTTGATTAAAGAAGGATTTAATAAGGGTATTCAAGAAGGTATAGAGAAAGGAATTCAAAAGGGAATGAAGCAGGGTTTGTTAAAGGGGAAAGAAGAGGAACGAATAAATATTGCACGAAATCTATTACGAATGGGAATGGATGAAGCATCCATTATGCGTATAACCAAACTAAAGAAAGAACAGCTTCATGAATTGAAAAATAAAAAATCACAATGAAGATGTTTTAAGAATATGAGTTATATTATTACATAACTTTAATATGGTATAATCATGCACCAATAAGTGGTTCTCGCTTGATGAGTATATGTTTGATATTGGCCTTACCTACAGAGAAATAGATCTGCTGTGACTCTAAAAGCTTAAAATTGTTCCACTGGGATACGATGGTTTCGGGATGCTTCTGTTCTTTTAGTTGTTGCTTGGGTTGTTTTATAGTATCCATGTTATAGTCCTTATTATAAGGTTTATGAGATAGTAAGTGTATAGCATTATTTTGTCTACACAAAAAAATTATAAAAATTAATCACTAAAATAAAATGGTATACACCCCCGCCGACGAAGGCGGCGTGGGTGTATAATATGTTTATTATGTTCACAAATTTTATTTAAGGCATAAATTGTAAAAGTTAATGCTAAAAATCTTTTTGTTTTTTTGTATTGACTTTTTCAAAATGCTTTTTAGTTTGACAACCGCACGTGTATTGTTAAAAATATGTTTATGCAATATTAAACGGCAAATCTTCTTCAAATGTTGTTTGTAACAAGTGTATGAATAATTAGTATAAATACAAATTTATAATTTATATAAGGAAACTATGTCGAATACGTTAAGCAAAAAATTATTATATATATCTGTAGCTTTGATAATTGTATTACTGTGTGTTGTAACGGGGTATTCATATAAATTTGACTTTGTGACAGTCAATGATATTGTTAAGCAGATTAAAAAGACATTTTCTGATGTTGAAAGCTATCAAGCAAGCTTTATTATGGTTTCTGACCGAATGGGTAAACGCCAGAATCAGAGTGGCACAATATGGTATATGGCACCACATTACCTGCGCATAGATTTTGATGTGCCGTATGGACAAAAGATTGTTTCAGATGGGAAGCAGGTATGGATATATATACCGTCAATAAATGTTGTTGCTGAACAGGATTTGAATAGTTCGATGTTTGCAATTGGCACTGGGTCGGGCTTAAACAGGCTGTTTTCAAAATATCATTACAAATTTGATGGCAAAGAACAGCCACGCCTGGAAAATAACAATAAATACTATGTGTTATTCTTGAAGCAGAAGGAAACACGAAGTGGATTTAGAACCATGAGGCTGTGGGTTAATGAGCAGTATTTTATCACAAAAGCTGCAGGTGAAACAGCAAATGGTAAAAATATTACAATTGAGTTAAAAAATATTAACACAAAAGTAGACCTGAAGAAAGGTTTCTTTAAATTTGATCCTCCTTCAAACGCCAGAATAATTAAAAATCCAATGTTGGCAGAGGAATAGTCTATGGTTGCAGGAATTGGTGAAACATTACGCAATGCTCGTGAAGCTAAGCGTTTAACATTAAAGGATGTATCAAAAGATACCAATATTGTTGTCAAGTATCTTGAAGCATTGGAAAATGAGGATTTTGACAAATTTCCTAGTGAAACGTATCTTCTTGGTTTTTTACGTTCCTATGCGGAATATCTTAGGCTGGATGCAGATGAGTTAATCCAGGCGTATAAAGGGTATAAGATTGGTGAAAGTTCAACTCCATTAGAAGAATTAACCAGACCCACTGGAATGTCGATAGTAGCTCAGTTACGAATGTATGCCGAGCAATACCGTACTGTACTATATTTTGCAGGTATTGCAATTGCTGTCCTTATTGTATTGTCGTTAATTATAAGCTTGATTTCATCGGATGTACATGTGGGCAGTGATGATTCCATTAAGGCAATTCAGGAAGAATATTATCGCACTCAGGGCAAAAAGATTGCCATTAAAAATATATGGCCATTACAGCTAACCAATGATAGCGGCATAGTGCTTTTATATAATGAAGAGGCATGCCAGTTTCTTGTGGATAATAAAGAAATTTTATTTCTTTTAAGTGATATTAAAGATAATTCAGTTATAGTAGAATTTTTGCCTGATTCAAAGAAATATGTGCTGGAAATGGAAAAACCTGTTGTATGCAGCCCCATGGAATCATCCAGAAATATTGTGCTTACCTTAAAAGGTTTAACCGAAAACAGGGCTAAAATCAGGGTGCAACTGGCAGCAGCAGAGCAGATAAAGCCTGATGAGGCTGTCAGTGTGGTAACTCCTGTCACACCTGGTACTGAAGTTGTCACACATGATCAGAAAAACTTGAAAATTGTGTTTGAAGCTGAGTTTGTACAGAAGACGTATTTTGAGCTGTATCTTGATGGCAATGAGCGTGCGCGTGGTATGATGCCAGCTGGCACAAAAGAGCGGTGGGAAGCATCAGAGTTTATCCAGGTTAAGATTGGGAATGCGGGCGGAGTAAAAGTTAAGATTAATGGTACTGATTATATGTTTGGCTTGCCGGGACAGGTAGCTAATAAAGTAATAACATGGCGTAAAGACCCTCAGGACCCCAACAAATATAAGCTTGAAGTAAAAGACTGGTGATGTGTTTTCACCCAAAGACATCTCATATTATATTATTTCATTAGGCTGCCCAAAAAATGAGGTTGACTCAGAGCGCCTGAATGCAGATATGCACAGCGCCGGTTTTGTCAGGGCACATGAGATTGATGATGCAGATATACTATTTATAAATACATGTGGATTTATTGAAGCAGCAAAGAAAGAATCTATTGAAACCATCTTTGATGCATTAGACCATAAAACACAACGGGCAAAATCGTTTAAAAAAAGGTTGGTTGTGTTTGGTTGCCTTACCCAGCGGTATAAACACGAAATAATAAAAGAGATACCTGAGATTGATCTTGTATGGGGTTTGTACGATAGTACATTATTAGAAGAGCTTGCCCGATTATTTGATATTGCTCTGATCAAAGGAACTATCGCCCAACAAAAAAGAAAACCACTTAACCAAAACCTTCCCTATGCATATATCAAGATTGCGGAAGGGTGTTCCAATTTTTGTAGTTACTGCGCAATCCCACTGATACGAGGGAAGTTCACCGCTTTTGCACCATCTATGATTTTACAGGAAGCACGCGAAGCGTTGAATCGTGGTGTAAGGGAGTTAATCGTGGTGGCTCAGGATACCGCAGTGTATCAATATGAAAATATTAAAATATGGGATTTGCTGCGTATGCTGGATAATCTTGAAGGTGATTTCTGGATACGGCTTATGTATTGCCATCCTGATCATATAGATGAACGGCTTATTGAGGCAATGGCTACACTGCCCAAAGTGGTGCATTACATTGATATCCCTTTCCAGCATGCATCAGGGAAGATACTGCAATCCATGAACAGGAAAGGTGATGCAGACGTCTATATAAAGCGTATTGAAAAATTACGGAAAGCAATTCCAGATATAGCGATACGTTCCACATTCATGGTGGGATTTCCAGACGAAGATGACAATGATTTTAAAATATTAATGGACTTTGTGAAAAAGGTTAAGATTGACCGAGTTGGTGTGTTCATGTATTCACCGGAAGAGGGAACACAGGCGTTTGCAAAAGGCGATACGGTAAAAAAGGCAGTAAAGAAAAGACGATACAATATGCTGATGCAGGTGCAGCAGGAAATTTCAAAGCAACGATTGCAGGAAACTATCGGCACCACCGTGCAGGTACTTGTGGAAGAACAGGTTGATGATAGCAATTATATTGGCAGAACGCAATACGATGCACCTGAAATTGATGGTATTTTTTTCTTGACCGCTCACAATGTACGGGTGAATGATATCATCACAGCAAGGATAACCGATACATTAGAATATGACCGTATAGGAGAAATGATTTGAATATACCTAATTTATTAACATTATCACGTATAGTACTCATACCGTTGTTTTTGTATTTTATATTTACACCAACCATAGAACATAGAATCTGGGCACTCATTGTTTTTATCATAGCATCGTTCACTGACTTTTTGGATGGATGGACAGCCCGTAAGTTACGTCAGGAAACCGATACTGGAAAATTTTTGGATCCGCTTGCGGATAAGTTTCTGGTTATTTCAGCGCTTATTGCCTTCCTGTTTCTGGATCCGCTCATCCCGTTATGGATGGTGTTAGTTATTATTGCACGTGACCTTTTGATAACATTGATGCGCTATTTATCTATTAAAAAAGGATCAATGTTGAAAACAAGCCGACTTGGAAAATTCAAAACAGCTTTCCAGATGATTGGTATTATCGTTATCATAATGGTATTTATAGTTCGCAATTCTATAAAAAATGTACAACTGGAGATTAATCAACTAAGTGCGCTTAAACTTGAAAATGTATTTGAGATTATGAATTCAAACCTTGTGCATAAATGGCTCATTGTATGTCCCTATCTTATTATGGCTCTGGTAACGTTTTTTACAGCGTTATCGGGTTTGCGGTATATTGTTACAAACTGGCGCCTATTTATACCACCATATACAAAAAAGGATAATGAATAAAAATATATGAACTGGAAAGAGTTTCTGTTTACAGGGCTTTATACAGGATACTTCCCCAGGGGTTCGGGTACTGTTGGTGCTTTGCTGGCTTTATTTTTGTATGTGATTTTACATCAGGTATGTGGCAGTTATGGTACCATAGCCAATGTTATTCTTGTGGCAGTGGTAACCTATCCAGCAATAAAATTGGGTGATGTGGCAGAGGTTTACTTTGCGCAAAAAGATCCACAGGAGGTTGTGCTTGATGAGATGCTTGGTTTCTGGGTTACCATGTTGTTTCATACTTTCAGCTTAAGTTCAGCTTTTATGGGATTCTTTTTTTTCAGGCTGTTTGATATTATAAAACCGTTTCCAATCCGCAAACTGGAACATTTGCGTGGCGGGCTGGGTATAATGATTGACGATATTATTGCAGGAGTGTACGCTAATATAACTATTGCAATCATTATGGAAGTTATGAAGATGTATGGGATTATACTTGTGTAATGAGTGCGGGGTGTCGAAAAAGGTAGTAGGCATACAACCAAACATGCTTTGAGGTTATCTATGAAGCGTATGTATAGTATTGTTATTATTTTTGGAATTATATTTATTACTTTTTATATAGCGTATGCGCAAAAAACTATGGGCGATAGTTACCTTAAAAAGAATTACTGTATAGAATGTCATTTAAAGCTCAATGGGAAACCACGCTCAGTAGTTCTGGAATGGGAAAACAGTGTGCATGCAAAAAATAATCTTGAATGCCATATATGTCATGGTGGAAACCCCGACGTAAATGATGCAAAAGAAGCCAAGGGCAAAAAAACCAATTTTGCAGGTAAACCAAAAAAGAAAGATATACCTGAATTTTGTGGAAGGGAAGGATGCCATGTTCAGGCATCAGTACAGTTAAAGAAAGGTCCACATTATAGTTCGGTTCAAAAAATAGGAAGCCCAAACTGCGTCGATTGCCATGGTGACCATAATGTACAGCAATCAACATATCATATTATTACTGATAAAACATGTTCGAGTTGCCACAGTGTTGAATATTCCCGTGAGCTGGTCAATTCTATAGTTACTATCGAAAAAAACATAGAAGACATTGAACGATCACTTGCATATATGAATGAAAAAAATGTAGAAAACAAAGAGATGACGCTGCGCTATAGTGAGCTTAAAAGTTATTTCCATCAATTGGTACATATTTTTTCAAAGCAGGAGATTGATTTTACCAAAAAATTGGTTGAAGTGGAAATAGAATATCTTAACAAGGAACTACAAAGCAAAATAGCATCTATCAAGCGTCTTGATATCATTTATATTATGACCAGTGCATTCAGTATAGGTGTTATTATTGTGTTTACCGTATATATTGCGCTTATACGGCAAAGGCGAGCAAAAATACAAAGGCAGTTTCAATCAAGGTAAAAAAAATAAAATCAGATAGTACCGTTATGACAGAGAGTTATTTTGAACGATTTAAACGCTGGTATCTTTTCAATACTGAAAAAATAAAATATGTTGGTAAAAAAAATGAAACGCATGCATGCATACTGTGTGCCATACGTGATCATAAAGAAGATGTTGTAAGTCTGGAAGTATACCGTACAGATGCATTTGTTGTTTCTGTTAATCTGTATCCCTTCAATCCAGGCCATTGTATGATATTCCCTCTGGAGCATATTGAACATTTGCACGATTTAAGCATTGATAATGTTATTGCGTTGCATACATTGACCGTAAAAACGATAGACATCTTAAAAGAAGAATTTAAACCATCAGGATTTAATGTAGGCTACAATTTAGGATCGTGGAGTGGAGCAAGTATACCGCATATTCACTTGCATATTGTTCCACGTTTTCCAAATGAGCTGGGTTTTCTGGATGTAATAGCACATACACGGGTTATGGTAGTAGATCCTTATGATGTATGTGAAAGACTAAAAAAAAGATTTGCTACAGACAGATAATTAATGCGTAGCTGTTTCTTCTGCTTCAAGAAGCAATTCAATATCTTTTTTGTTTAACTTTATTGTGTACGGTTCACCGCACATGGGGCATGTTCCGGTATTAATCCCAATTGCAAGTTCATGTATTTTAAGATTTAATTTTGAGCCACATAATAAACAGCTGAAATCGCTGGCACGCATCTGGTGGGGAAGCATGAAGCACCTCCTGGTAAAGCTGTAAGATATTAGAAAATTCACTTGAAATTTATATATTCATTGTCAAGTATTTTACAAAAAAATAAATGAGGTGATACAATGTCAAGATTAAGAAAAATAAGCCTGACGTTACTGGTTATAAGTAGTATTATTGCTCTGATAATAATTTTTGATGGAGAAATAGTAAAAAAGATTTTTGTGTTAAAATCAGTACGGGTTGTTACACAAAATGAAATTAAACGCATGGAAGAAGAGCTGTCTGATCTTACATCAAAAAGTACTTCAAATCCAGAGGTAGTAAATAAGATAGGAGTATTATATCAAAATTTAGGTGGCAAGTATAATGAAAAAGGTGCATGGGACCCGGCCATAGATGCGTTGCAAAAAGCTTTAGGCTATGGAAGAAATACGCCGCTTGTCCATTATCAGCTGGCTATAGCGTATGCAAACAGGGGATCGCAGATTGGTAATAAGGATGATATTGATAAGGCACAAATACATTATGAAAAAGCGTTACAAATGGATCCCAATTTTACAGAGGCTAAATACGGATTGGCAATCCTTTTATTCTACGAAAAAGAAAACCGTAAAAAAGCTGTGCAACTTATGGAAGAGATAACAAAGCAAAAACCAACGTTTTATAGAGCACGGTTTGCACTGGGTAGATTGTATTATGAAAATAAAGATCTGGAAAGGTCATTATCGGTGTATCAGGATCTTTATACAGACCTGGAAAAAGTGGATTCGCCTCTGGCACAAGAATATAAGCAGGTGTGTAAAGAGAATATTCAAAGAATAACCACAGAGCTGGCACGGTAACTGTATGGACACAAAAAAATATGCTGTAGCATTGTCATTGATGAGTTCCGGTCTATGGCAATTGTATGCTAACAATAATCCGGAAACAATTTATCATGAATTTGTATCAGAAGAGGACAGGAAAGTTCAGGAATATTATTCTACATGGTATCGTAAAACTCCACTTGAGGAGGCAGACAAAATTATTGATGTATGCAATACAATGAATGTAAAAATGATCTCATACTGGGATAATGAGTATCCGGCTTTATTGAAGGAAATTGCCTATCCACCTGCTGTGCTTTATATACGCGGTAACCTGCCGCAAAAAATGTGTATTGCAATTGTTGGTACCAGGAATGATGACCTACAGTCTGCATCAATTGCTGAAAAGCTATCGGGTAATATTGCTCAATGTGATGTTGCTATTGTTAGTGGACTGGCAATAGGAATTGACAGGAAAGCGCATATAGGAGCATTAAAAGTTGGCGGTTCAACCATTGGAGTTATGGCAAATGGTATTGACATGTTGTATCCCGCACGCAACCGTGATGTGTATACTGATATTATTAATTCTGGCAACGGGTGTGTGCTATCAGAGTATCCTCCAAAAGTGCGTATAAGTAAATGGACATTTGTGCGCAGGAACAGAATTGTCAGCGGATTATCTAAAGGGGTGATTGTTATTAAGGCCGGTGAAAAAAGTGGAGCGCTCATCACTGCTCAGTATGCGCTTGAACAGAACAGGGAATTATTTGTATGCCCGGGACATTCTTTTGATGAAGGTTATAAAGGGTGCTATAAGCTGTTAAAAGAAGGTGCTCATCCTGTTTTTAATGAGCAGGATATCTTTGAGGTTCTTAACGTTGGCAGAGTATTCAGGCAGCCAACATTATTTGAAGGCATACAAAATAAGGAGTTAATTATAAATACTAACATTGCCGCTTATGAGGATGATGATATTGTTAAAACACTAAAAAATGGTTCAATGGATATTGATTCCCTTATACGAGCAGTGGGTAAAAGCAGTGGGGAAGTTCTTGAAAAATTGACCACAATGGAATTGGAAGGTGTTATAGTGCGTATGGGAAACGTCATATCACTCAATAAATAAAGGTTGTTATGATAATTAAAAGAGTGCTTATCATTTTGTTTGCTGTAGTATGGGCTGTAAGCTTTATACAGATTTTTTCTGTGCCACCATATATTGGCGATATATTTGCTATATACAAATCGGGCTATTTTAAAGAACTAGAAAGAAACATGTATGTTATAACCGATAGTTTTCTGCAAATTAAAACAATGTCAAAAGCAGAGTATGCCTGGATATATCTTAATGATGTACGCACACGTTTTAATATAAAGATTGATGTATATGATGCACAGGGCAATCTTGTAAAAGCACCGGGTATCGTGGAAATGGGTAACAATAGTGCTGTTATTAATATGTGTAGTGATATAAATCCCCAGCCACAATTTACTGTAACAGGCAGGCTGTATAATGGCATAATACCGGTATATCGAAAATCCGAATGTAATTTTTGTCATCAACCTTTGCATAAACCATTGATAGGCGTTATAACCTACTCAATACCATTTGATGGGTATATTTACTATACTTCAGAACGAATAATACTGTTTACTATTATAACGTTTGCTATCAGCATTGTACTATTTGTTGTTATCCGATGGAATCCATATAAGGATATAGATGAACTGTTTGACAAAAAATAAAAGTATGCGTTATGTACTGAATATTTTTGCTAACTGAGGTGGCTAAAGTATACCATGTATATTGTATATATTTCTGAAGAATTACCAGATACTATCGCTTAAAAATTACAAAATAAGGAAGTAGATATGGCTGAACATAAGAAAACTCTGGTGATTGTTGAGTCGCCCACTAAGGCCAAGACAATTAATAAATATCTTGGTAAAGATTATATAATTGCTTCATCTATGGGGCATGTGATTGATTTGCCTAAATCACGTTTAGCTGTTGATGTAAATAATGATTTTAAACCGGAGTATATCCCTATACGTGGAAAAGCAAAAATCATAAACGATTTAAAAAAGAAAGCTTTAGAAGCAAAAAATGTTCTACTTGCAACTGACCCTGACCGAGAAGGTGAAGCAATATCATGGCATCTTTCCAATGTTTTAAAAGAAAAAAATCCAAATATCAAGCGCATTGAGTTTCATGAAATAACCGAAGAGGCAATTAAAGAGGCTGTTGCAAAAGCCCGTGATATTAATATGGATCTGGTGAATGCACAGCAGGCGCGGCGTATCTTGGACAGGATTGTGGGTTACTATTTGAGCCCAATATTGTGGAAGAAGGTTAAGAAGGGCCTGTCAGCTGGAAGGGTTCAGTCCGTTGCGTTACGGGTTATCTGCGAACGTGAGAAAGAGATTGAAAGTTTTATCCCGCAAGAGTACTGGACGCTTGATGCCATGTTTGAACATAATAAACAGGAGTTCTCTGCATCGCTTGTTTCAGAGAATGGGAACAAAATTGAATTAAAAACAAAGGATGACGTTGAAAGGGTATTAAAGCGAATAGAAGGGAAACCGTTTATCGTACGCATTGTTGAACAAAAAGAAAGACGCAGAAAACCCCAGGCTCCCTACATTACAAGTAAGTTACAGCAAGATGCAGCACGGCGGCTGGGATTTTCCACAAGTAAAACCATGATGGTGGCACAGCAATTATATGAAGGTGTTAGATTGTCAGCCGAAGGGCAGGTTGGCTTGATTACCTATATGCGTACAGATTCAACTCGTGTGGCTCCGGCGGCATTGGCTTCAGTGAGGGAATATCTTGGTAAAAATTTTTCCAGTGAATATATACCGGAAACACCAAATGTATATGCAAATAAGAAGGGAGCACAGGATGCGCACGAAGCAATACGGCCAACCAATGTATTCAGAACTCCCGAATCAATAAAGGATGATTTAACACCTGAACAGTATAAATTGTATTCTTTAATATGGAAGCGGTTTGTTTCATCGCAGATGACTCCAGAAGTTTCACAGGTGGTGACAGTTATCATGACTGTTGATAATTTTGAATTCAGGGCAACAGGCAGCAGGGTGCTATTTAACGGATTTACCGCAATAGAAAAAGAAGAAAGTGCTGAAAAGAAAATATTGCCTCCACTGGAAGTTGGTCAGGTTCTTGTTCCAAAATCATTTGACCCGCAGCAGCATTTTACTTCACCGCCTCCACGGTATAACGAGGCATCGCTGGTAAAATTTTTAGAAGAATCGGGCATTGGCAGGCCTTCAACGTATGCACCAACCATAAATACGCTTTTTAAGCGATATTATGTGGTAAAGCGTGGCAAACAGCTGGTGCCCACCGTACTAGGAAGGCTGGTGAATGATATTATCATTTCGTATTTTGAATCTCTGATAAATATTGATTTTACAGCACAGATGGAAGAAAAATTGGATTCAATTGAAGAAGCGCACAATGATTGGGTAAGTATGATTAAAGAATTTTACGAACCCTTTAAGTTGACAGTTCATCACGCCGAAGAACATATTGAGGATATGAAAAATATACTGGATGAAGAAACTGATCTTGTGTGCGAAAAATGCGGCAGCAAGATGGTAAAGCGTTTGGGCAAATATGGATTTTTTCTGGCGTGTTCCGCATTTCCAAAATGTACAAATGCAAAACCACTGCCGCTGGGTAAGTGTCCTAAATGTGGTGGTGATGTAATTAAACGTACATCAAAACGGCGTGGTGCATTTTACGCATGCAACAGATATCCTGAATGTGATTTTGCCACACGCGAAGAAGCTTCGGAACATTCATGCCCCAAATGCGGCAGCTTGCTTTTTGTACGAAAGATAAAGAAAAAAGGTGAAATGCTCGTGTGTTTGAATGAACAATGCGGCTATACAGTAACACTGCTTGATGACGATAGAGTGGATAAAGAGGCATCAGTAAGCTGATAGTTATGGATCACTATATAGATAAATTCATGCAATACCTCATTGCCGAAAAGAATGCTTCACCTCTTACTGTAGAGTCATATAGCAAGGACCTGAATCAATTCATGGATTTTTTATACCAGGCATGTGATCCTGAAACAGTAACTATCGCCACTATTACAACAGACCATATACGCGATTTTATTGATTATTGCTTTGAAAAGGGAAATGAGCTGTCAACTATAGAACGAAAAGTTGCAACATTAAAATCTTTTTTTAAATATTTAGAATTCCATAACTATATAGACAATAATCCTGCTGGCGATATACACTATTCAAAACAGAAAAATTCTTTGCCAGTGTTTTTAACTTTTGACCAGATACAAACATTGCTTTCATTTGAGTGCAAAAGTTTTGGTGACTATCGCGACAAAGCACTGCTTGAAGTGTTTTATTCCACCGGTGCACGAGTCTCGGAGATAGCGCAGGCTAATGTTGATGATTGCGATGTTGTTTCTGGAAGATTAAAAGTGCTGGGCAAGGGCTCAAAAGAAAGAATTGTGTTTTTGCATACAACTGCAATTACAGCTTTACAGAAATATCTAGATGAACGCAAAAATAGGTTTAATACTATAACACAGCCATTGTTTGTAAATAATAATGGCAAACGATTGACAACACGAGGTATTTTTTTTATTATTGATAAAAGAGCTACTATGGCGGGGTTATGGAAATCGGTTACACCGCATGTGTTGCGCCATAGCTTTGCAACAGAATTACTCAACAGGGGTGCGGATATAAGAGCTGTGCAGGACATGTTAGGGCATGAGAGTATTTCTACAACACAGAAATATACTCACACCACAACAGAGCGCTTGAAGGCATTGTATCAGAAATATCACCCCCATGCACACAGGAGACATGACAATGAATAATACAATGATGCGTGGCACTACAGTGCTTGCAATTAAAATGGATAACACCATTGCTATGGGATGTGACGGGCAGGTGACATTGGGTGATACGGTAATAAAAAGTAAAGCGGTAAAATTAAGAAAAGTGTATAATGATAAAATCCTTACAGGTTTTGCCGGTTCAGTGGCAGATGCTCTGACCCTGTTTGAACGCTTAGAGCAAAAGTTAGAATCATATTCCGGCAATATCCCGCGAAGTGTGGTGGAGCTTGCCCGTGATTGGCGTATGGATAGGGCATTGCGCAGGCTGGAAGCAGTGCTTATTGTGGGCGACCCTCAACATCTGTATTTAATTAGCGGCAACGGCGAAATCATTGAACCTGATGATGGTATTGTTGGTATTGGCTCAGGCGGTAGCTATGCGCTGGCTGCGGCACGGGCGCTGGTACGTAATACCTCGTTACACGCATACGACATTGTGAAACAATCATTGCTTATTGCATCAGAGATATGCATTTATTCTAACAGCAACATAATAATTGAGGAGATCAAAGCACAATGAGTGATTTACAAATACAGTTTACTGAGGATAGCGACCTTACACCACGGCAGATAGTCAGTGAACTGGACAAATATATTATTGGTCAAAAGGATGCAAAAAAATGTGTAGCGATAGCTCTCAGGAACAGAAGCCGCAGGAAGAAGTTAGACCCTGAACTGCAGGAAGAGATTGCGCCTAAGAATATCATCATGATAGGGCCCACCGGCGTTGGTAAAACAGAAATTGCACGGCGATTATCCAGGCTTGTGAATGCACCATTTATCAAAGTTGAGATAACCAAATATACCGAAGTGGGATATGTGGGCAGGGATGTTGAATCCATGATACGTGATTTAACTTCGATTGCTGTGAATATGGTAAAAAAAGAATACGGCGCACAGGTTGAAGAAAAAGCGTTGAAGAATGCGTATGATAAAATTGTAGATATAATAATGCCTAAAAAAGGTTTTGAATTTGATGAACGCATTTCAGGTTTTCATACCGAGAAAGAGTCAATATTTGAGTCTGATACATTCCATGAACAGATGCGTACACAATATCTGGAAGATTTAAAGAATGGTAAACTGGATGATCTGGAGATAGAATACGAAGCTGAAGCTCCCAATGTGATACCGGTGATGTCAATAATGGGCGGATCAGGTTTTGATGACATTGATCTGCAGATACAATCAATGCTGGGTGATTTAATGCCTAAAAAATCCAGGCGCAAAAAAAGTACAGTAAAAGATGCATTGCGAATATTTATTGCAGAAGAAACAGAAAAGCTTATAGATATGGAAAAAGTAACCAATGAAGCAATACGGCGAGTAGAGGATATGGGCATAGTATTCATTGATGAGATAGATAAAATAGCCGGTGCCGAGTCAAAAACCGGACCGGATGTATCACGCCAGGGTGTGCAACGGGATTTATTGCCAATTGTTGAAGGCACAACAGTAAATACAAAATATGGTCCTGTAAAAACCAATCATATTTTATTCATTGCTGCTGGTGCATTCAATATTTCCAAACCTTCGGATCTTATACCTGAACTGCAGGGCCGCTTTCCAATACGGGTGGAGTTATCATCATTAACCGAGGATGACTTCAAGAAAATTCTGACTGTGCCAAAAAATTCACTTACGCTTCAATACAAGGAGCTACTTAAAACCGAAGGTGTTACTCTTGAGTTTACCGATGATGGTATTGCCGAAATAGCAAAGACCGCTCAGTTGCTTAATGAGGAGCATGAAAATATAGGTGCACGCAGGCTGCACACAATTCTTGAAAAGCTACTTGAAGACATACTCTTTGATGCTCCAGATTTAGATGAGGCGCACAAAAACTTTGTTATCAATGCCGAATTTGTAAAAGCTAAGTTAGGACCCACAATTAAAAATAAGGATCTGTCACGGTATATATTGTAAGGTTACACTGTATTTATTTTGTTTATAGTACAATATATGGTACTGCATGTCCATAGAAGCCTTTTAAATTATTAATCATTACATTGGAATTAACATCCCCATATTTTTACAAATTTTGTATAATTTTTACCAAATTCGGAATGAGCAAAAATATTATTGACAAATAACTTGAATATGTTATCATAAAAAATAAATAAAAGGATACACACAAGAGGTTTGCCTTGAACCCCATTGAGTGCTTTCAATTCATAAATATCACCATTAAATGTAGTAGCAAAAATCACACATTGTATAAAAAAATCTTAGGTGGGACATTATATGTCCCTGTTGGGGTGTTACATTATTAAAAAATTACAGGAGTTTTGGATATGAGGTTTGCTACGTTTTTAGAGTTTGAACAACAGGAAACGTACCTTCCGCCCTGGTACCGGATAGCGTTTGCTTCAATGTTGAAAGAGGCGTTGAAAAAAGGAAACACAGATCTTTATAATTATTATTACAGCAATGATAAGAAAAATATACCCAAGCCCTTTACCTTTGCCGTCAAGCTCAATGTAAAACAAACGTTAAATGACATGCCGCATAAGCTTGTGGTGGAAAAATATGCTACGCTTTATGTATCAAGCAATTCGTATGAGTTTATCATCGCGTTATATAATGGATTGCATACTTTGCAACAATATAATATATATGGTGCTCCTATTTCTGTTATCAGGTTTTCTATGCTTCCCAAACGTGAGTGCAGTACCAAAGAGGTGTTTTCAATATTTTCGCCAATAGTTGTGCGCCGGGTTTCTGATGATCGACGTGGTATTGGATATGCGCAGGTCAATGATGCCGATTATGTTCAAATGCTTAAGTACAGCATTATAAGCCAGTGTAAATTTTTGGGCGATAGTTACCGTGTAAATCACGAAGATATTGTAATAAATACTAATGCAGCGTTCCCGGTGAAGATACCCCACTATAACAAGAAAAATCCTGATAAACCAGAAGTTATTGTAGCAACCGACGGAACAATAGAGATTGAAGCACCACAGGAAGTGATGCAGCTACTCTACGACAACGGCATAGGCGCACGCCGTAGCCAGGGATTTGGCATGCTGGAGGTGGGAAGGTGAATAATACTATTCCTGACGTACTTAAAGATATAGCTTTTTTTATAAAGCAAAATTTCAAAACAGAAAAGGTGATTCTCTTGGGTTCTTATGCTTATGGAAAACCAACAGTAGATCGTGATATAGATCTTTTTGTCATAATGGAGACTGATAGAATATTTCCGGAAGAAGGCGCAAGACTTAAAAATTTTATAAGAAAGGAGTTTAAAATAGATAAACCAATGGATCTTATTGTAAGGGATAAAAAATTTATAGAAAAACATCTTAAAGAGAATGATTTTTTTATAAAGGACATTATAGAGAAAGGAATTGAATTATGAAAGTTATTACAAAAAAATAAATAGAAAAGCAGAAAATGATTTTATGGTGGCCAAAAGAGAAAATAAAAGCAGTGAACCAGTTCTGGATGCTATATGCTTTAACTCTCAACAGTGTGTTGAAAAATATTTTGGACTGGAGGTCGTGAGTGAATAGGGAAGATGTACAAATGATTCTTCGTCAATATAAAGATACATTAGAAAGGAAATATGGTATAAAAAGAATAGGTTTTTTTGGTTCTTTTGCAAGGAATGAAGCTACAGAAAAAAGTGATATTGATATATATGTTGAGTTTGATATGGAGAAGGTAGATATTCACAAATATTTTTCTCTTATTGATGAACTTGAAAGTTTGTTTGGGAAAAGGGTTGATATAATTACAAAAGACGGTAAAAATGCTATTCGATTACCATCGATAAGAGAAAATATAGAAAGGGAAATAATGTATGTATAGAGGCAACAAAGATTTTCTCTATGATATACTGGAAGCATGTAAGAGGATTTTGGAATACACAAAAGGTTTAAAGTATGATGATTTTCTTAATAACACAGAGAAACAGGATGCAGTGGTAAGAAATATTGAGATTATTGGTGAAGCTGTTAAAAAATTGAGTGATGATTTTAAAAATACACATAAGCTAATAGAATGGCAGAATATTGCAAGAATGAGAGATAGGCTTATACATTTTTATTTTGGCGTAAATCTGGAAATAGTATGGAAAGTGGTGGAAATAGAAATACCAAAGCTAAATGATTTTGTGCAGAAGATGCTGGAGGTGGTGGAATGAGTAATGTACAAAATAATAATTCAACAATAACCCTCTACCCGTCAAACTGGCTCTATAATGCGGGGGTGGTGGGGTTTTTGAGTTGTCTTGATACGAAAGATTATTTGAATAATGGGAATAACAACAAAAGGTATCAAATAAATCCTGATGGTAAAGTGTTAATTTATAAAAATATTTTTAGTGAAATAAGTGTTGATGACAATTATTATGAAAATGGTAAAGTAATAAACTTAAAAGGTAAGAATTTATATTATCCAAACTTTATTGATGTCCAGGGA
>CALEUQ010000020.1 GCA_937920495.1 uncultured bacterium
AATTATTACCATACGTTTATACAATATATTTTCATCATGATCTTTATCATATAAGGACTTAAATATGAAATTAATTTCACTCTTTGCACCGCCACCACCAAAACCGTTACTTCCACCTGAAAAGGTAAAGAAGTTATATCCACGATTGCGCTGGAATATTCTTGAAGCAACATTCATAGGGTATGCCGCTTTTTATATTGTACGTAACAACCTGTCCACAGTTACAAAGGACATACAGGCAGTGTTTGGCTATGACCATTCACAGATTGGAAGTATTCTTGCTGTTAGTGCATTTGCATACGGACTTGGTAAATTTTTGCTTGGCTCAGTATCTGACCGCAGTAATGTTCGCACCTTTATGCCGCTTGGCCTTGTGCTCACCGCACTTCTTAATTTTGCATTTGGTGCATGTCAAAATTATACCTTGCATTTCTGGCTGTGGGCACTAAACGGGTTTATTCAGGGTGCGGGATGGCCCCCGTGTGGAAGAGCAATTGGCCACTGGTTCAGCGTCAGTGAACGTGGGACAATTTTTTCAATATGGAATATTGCACATAACGTTGGTGGCGGTATTGCAGGAGTGCTGGCAGCGTATGCCACTAGCCACTTTGGATTGCGCAATGCATTTTTTATCCCGGGAACTATCGCCCTAATATGTGCTGTGTATTTACTGTGGCGATTGCGCGATACACCGCAATCGGTTGGTTTGCCACCTATTGAGGAATATCGCAATGATTATCCCCCTGAAGCACCTTTGCATTGCGAGGTTGAACTTTCCACAAAACTGCTGTTTGTGGATTACATACTAAAAAACAAACTATTGTGGGTGGTGGCGTTTGCAAATTTTTTTGTGTATATTTCTCGCTACAGTATGCTTGACTGGGGCCCAATGTTTTTGCGCGAGGTTAAAGGTGCAAATATTGCAGCAGGTGGATTTTCTGTGATGGTAATTGAGTTTGCCGGCATTCCATCAACAATCCTTTTTGGGTGGATTTCGGATAAATTGCAGGGGCGCCGTGGTATGGTAAGTGTGCTGTGTATGATTCCTGTGGTGCTTGCATTTTATGCTATTGTGGTGTATCCACACACAACCATGTGGTTTTACTATGCCATGTTTTTTGTTATTGGATTTTTTGTGTATCCTCCTGTCATGATGCTTGGTGTGATGGGCCTTGATTTAACCAATAAAAAAGCAGTGGGTACTGCTGCAGGCTTTATTGGCATGTTTGGCTATCTGGGGCGCACAGCACAGGCAAAGGGGTTTGGTGTCATGCTTGACCATTTTAGTGCAACACTTGATATAGTCAGCAGATGGAATATTGTGCTCTATACTATTGTTGGATGCACCGTGCTTTCAATTGTATTGTTAGCGTTCACGTGGAAGGTTAAACCACGGGGATAACATGGCATTATACATTTCATATCCTGTATAGGCTGATATTATCACCAATTACTCCTGCCTGTCACGATGCAGGCATTGTATGTATGCGTGCTCCCCGCAGCGTGATAAAGGTTACATCCAGAGACTATCGCACACATGCACTTGAAAAGATACTTGAAAGCTCAGCCTGGCGTGAGCGTGCCCTTACAAGCCATTTTCACTTTGATCTGTATACCGTGCCTGTGCAACGGGCTTGCAATCCGTGTACAGGATGTGGGGAATAATATTGACAGCAAACCATATCCGCTTTTAACCACACTGTGCAATGACGGAGTGAGCGGTTTATATGCAATAGCTCAAAGTGAAGGCCTTTTGATCGTAATAGTTACTAAAAATAAATGTGATTTATGCTTGCATATCCGCACGATTTTTGTTACATAACAGAAGATGCTGACATACGATTCATAGCCAGCTGAGTTTTGTTACAATGTGTAGCCGGGGGCAATCATGAAACAAATAATACAAGTCTTTATTCGACTTCTTGTGCTTTCTTCCCCTTTGCTTTTAAACGACCTGTACCTGCCGCTTGTACCAGAGGATGCAATAAAGCTTAACCTTATTCTTGATGTGCTGGTATACATTGGATGGCAAAGCACGCTTTTGTATGTGGCGTACCAGGCAGGCTGGTTTTCATGGAGTAGTTTAGGTATTAATGTCACGCAGGTACGGCAGTGGGTGCAGGGGCTGGTGCTTTTTGTCTTTGTGTTTGTTGCCTATACCGGTATTACCATTGCGCTTCTGTATGCAAAAAAGTATCATGGCGTTGTGGTTGAGTCATTCTGGTATTTTCCGCTCCCTGAGTGGGACGGTGTATATGTGTTTTTATATGTTGTGTATCTTTCAATCACTGCCGGCATTTATGAGGAGATTATCTACCGGGGTATTGCCATTGGTCAGCTTAAGACAATTACTTTGGACACATGTGTTCTTGTTACTGTCTCAACGCTTTTGTTTGTTGCCATTCACTGGTCAATGGGTCCTGGCACATGGATTGAGGCAGGACTGTGGGGAGCGCTGTGGGCGTATCTATACATCAAAACAAATTCGCTTTTGCCAATTATGATTGCTCACTTTTTATATGATGTGGCATCCATTTACGGATTACATCTGGCCATAGCTCATGGTTTTGGTCTTTGATCTTTATGTTATGAGTTATCATTCCTCTGCGGTCTTCATAGTAGCATCCGTTCATGTGACATGTGCCGAGCCAGGCCTGAGTATAGATTCTGGTGAAAGCATGGAATAATCCCGATTGACATCGGGACAGGTCCTGACTTACGTGGGGATTAAGGATCCATGTCCACAAATTTTATTGGCTCATTCCGTAATTTTGAGAAAATTATACAAAATACAAAAAAAGTAAATGCTTTTAATTTCAATGTAAATATTAATAGTTAAAAAGTGTATTATACACGTGCCGCAGGATGTACGGCACCTATGTTGCGGGTGTGCTACGGCTGAGCCAGGCAACCGTGCTTCGGCAAGCTCAGCAACCGTGCTTTTTTATATTATCACAGGTAGCCATAGATGATGGTATTCAGGAACGCTCGCCGTGGAAACATGAATCTTTGCAGAACACTAGCAGGGGGTAGAGGGATAGATTATTGTAACAGGGAATAGATACTGGACTTAAAGCGTGAAGCAGCACGTGATTAGGATTAAATCGTGATCTTTTTTGTAAAATTGAGTGTGTGCCACTGTTTTTTAGAATTTTATTCAGTTTAACAAAATTAAGGAATGAGGCATATTTTTTGTTAAATAAATAAAAATTTTATTAAAATCTTGCTGACATGTTTTATAATATCATCTATAGATAATATTAAAAAATTAATCTGTCTGGAGTATGCATTATGAAGAAAAGTTACAATATTGCTGTGTTACCGGGTGATGGTACCGGCCCTGAGGTTGTTGCAGAAGGTGTTAAGGTTTTAAAAGCTGTTGCTCAGGTTGAAGACATAACGCTTAATTTTACTACTTATGATTTTGGCGGAGAACGGTACTTAAAAACAGGTGAAACGCTGCCTGATGGAGCAATTGAAGAATTAAAAAAATATGATGCAATTTTTCTTGGAGCTATCGGTCATCCTGATGTAAAGCCTGGTATTTTAGAAAAAGGCATTTTATTGAAACTGCGCTTTGAGCTGGATCAGTATATCAATTTAAGGCCTGTGAAACTGTATCCCAATGTTGAAACACCACTTAAAGATAAAGGACCACAGGATATAGATTATGTGGTAGTGCGTGAAAACACAGGTGACGTGTATACAGGCATTGGTGGCGTTACCATGAAAGGCACACCACATGAAGAAGCAATGCAAATAATGGTATACAACCGCTTTCAGGTTGAGCGGTGCTTGCGGTACGCGTTTGAATATGCTCGCAAACGTAACAAAAAGAAGACATTAGCGCTTGTTGGCAAAACCAATGTGTTGACGTATGTGTATGATTTGTGGGAACGCGCCTTCCATGAAATTGGTCAGAAAGAATATCCTGATATCAAACGTGAATATTACCACGTTGACGCAACCTGTATGTGGATGGTAAAAAATCCTGAGTGGTTTGATGTACTGGTTACCGGCAACATGTTTGGTGATATCATTACTGACCTTGGTGCCATTACGCAGGGTGGTATGGGCATTGCAGCGGGTGGCAATATTAATCCTGAAGGGGTTTCCATGTTTGAGCCAATAGGCGGTTCGGCGCCAAAATATACCGGTAAAAACGTCATCAATCCGCTTGCAGCAATATGTGCAGCACAGATGATGATGGCACACCTGGGCCAGGAGAAAGCAGCTAACCGAATAGAAAAAGGTGTGGTTGAGGTATTGCAACGTGATATGAAATCGCTTGCTGCTGGTAAGATGGGCCTTACCACAACGCAGGTTGGTGATAAGGTAGCAGAATACGCAATAAAATAAGCAAGTATATTAAATAATGTAGATAGTCAGGGCAGCGGTGATTGTTACATCACCGCTGTTTTTTTGTAAGAAAACTATTGACAGTACTAATTATAATACCTAATTTATATTTGTACCATGATCTTATAAAAAAAGGAGAAAATTAATGAACCGTACAATTGTCTTTAGCCTTTGTTTTCTTCTGTGTGCAACGTCATTATTTGCACAATCAAGTAGCAATACACAGACTAATTTCAGCATTTCACCACCTCCGTTAGGGTATCCTGAATATCCTGATGAAGGGGCTGCCTCCCATACATTTAATGCAACCTTTGCATACCTCAGTGCAGACCAGTTTTCCATGACAGGGGTATTTGCAGGCTGGATCCCCCGTTATGGTGGGGACTGGGGTGCCATTGAAGCTATGCTGGGTTTTTCTGTAATAAATGGTGATATTAATACTGGTTATGGCGAGCAGTCACTCAATTTTGTTGGTTTTGATATAACTCCGGCGTTTGAGTTGCCAATAGTGAATCAGGAATCGTTCAAATTTATTATGTTTGGCGGGTTTAATCTGTCCATAATGACTACTTCATTCACAACACCTGATCCATATAGTAGCGGAACTATGACATGGACGCTGACAACAGGAATGTATGGACCTGTGTTAGGTTTTCAGATGCACCTTGGATTTGCGGATACATTTATATTCTCGCCATTTATTATGATGAAATCATTGAGTGGCAGTACTGATGTCGCAACAGATCCTGCGTATGTGTTTCTGCAAACCTCATACGATATTCCTTTAACAACATTTATCTCGTATGGTTTTGATATTATCGAATCCACATCAGGTGTAACGTTGAGCGGGCTCATCAATATGGCCGGTGAAACTAAAGATACTGAAGGCTATACCTCATATATTTTTGGTGTGAGTATAAAGCTGTAGGAAAAATTGCTAATAGTAACAACTTAAGATACTTAAGCTTTACGTAATTAGTGTAAACCTCACCTTTAATCCCTTTCCTTAATTAAGGAGAGGGAAAATAAAACTTCCCACTCATTGCTAAGGAAGTGGGGTGATGCTAACAATTTTGATTTTCCTGAAGATTACAATATCTAGTTTGTATACAACAAAAAGGGCTGAACACAGGGTCAGCCCTTTTTTACTTTTGCGCCCAAGAGGATTCGAACCTCTGGCCTTCGGATTCGTAGTCCGACGCTCTATCCAACTGAGCTATGGACGCGTTGTATAAAGTAAATTTAGATATACTGCTCCAATTTTTCAAGATAAAATTCAATCTTTGGTATGGAAAAATCTTTTTTATTCCAGATGCAGTATATATGCACAGTAACTATCGCATAATATACTAAATAATTAATGTACAAAAGCACTGTAAATATGAAACGTAGTAAACGCCATGGACGCGGCATCATAAAAAGAAGGGTAAAAATAGCCAGGGCGATAGCAACCGCGATCACTGCATACAAAAGCCCGCGCTTTGCATGCTTCTGGACTTCTGCATCGTGTTCATAGGCATACAGTGGATACAGCCAGCCGATATACGGCACATACGCAACGGACAAAAGAATTTCACGCGTGTGTTCAAGGCAAAACGTGTGTGCGCGTGTATAGTGCTCAGTGATTTTTGCGTACAGGATATGGCTGTATTGTTTAATGAGTTTCCAGTAACCCTTTAATTTTTCCATTCGGAGAGAGAGGGATTCGAACCCTCGGTACCGTTTCCAGTACAACGGTTTAGCAAACCGTCCCCTTCGGCCTCTCGGGCATCTCTCCTTAAAATAAAATGCGGAAGGTGAGGGATTCGAACCCCCGGGGCTTTCACCCAACGGTTTTCAAGACCGCCTCCATAGACCACTCGGACAACCTTCCGGTAGCAACACTATTGAAAGGGGCATTGTTGTCAAATAAAAATTTTAAGTTACAATCATTTTTCTATGATGAGGAATTCTACCCGCCTGTTCTGGGCTCTTCCTTTTTCGGTTTTGTTGTCGGCAATGGGTTTTGATTCGCCATACCCCACTGTTTCAAAACGTTGTGGGTCAAGTCCTTTTGTAACAAGGTAATTTTTTATTGATTGGGCACGCTTTTCCGATAGTAACTGATTAAACGCTGCTTCGCCTATATCATCGGTATGGCCTTCAATACGAACACGGACTTTTTTCTGTTTTAGTATCTGGGCAATCTTGTCCAGCTCAGGATATGATGATGGTTGTATTTCGGCACTTCCAAGCTCAAAGGTTATCTTGTCGGTTATGAGGAGTACTTCGTCAAAGTGCAGCGAATTAAGCTTTTCCTGCAGCGCGCGTATCTCATCTTCGGTCAGTTCCTGGGGGTTATCGGGCATTTTGTCTTTATCTATTAATACCTTATTTCTATATGAAAGCAGAACCTTCTGGTCATCATAAAGCGGGTTGTACACTTCGGTTATACCCGAAAGTGAATACACAACAGTTTGGAGTGTGGTTTGAGGTTGCTGTGTGTCCGTGGTTTTACGATTTTTCATCTTTTTGCTGATTTTTGATTTAGCTTTATTGTTTGCTTCTTCTTCCTGTGTCTGGATAACTTCAAAACCAAGGTCGGTTCCTCTTATGGCAGCAAAGGCAGTTGGCGTTTTTACCTGCAGATCATGTTCTTTAAATAGTTTATCAAATTTACCATACAATGAACCGGAATGAACGTTGAGTTGCAGTTTTCGTACTGTCAGATTATCAATTGACATTTCAGAATTGCCCGATAGCTGGATGGCAGTATTGTCATGGAAGCGTATGTCCATCCGTGAATCAGGATCGGTTTTTATTTCATAGCCTTTATATAGCGTTTGCCCTACCACTGCTACCTTCCACTGTGCCTTTGAATCTTCACGAAAATATGCAGTGCCAATTATAAATGTTATTTTGGGGTTTGTCTGCACAAGTACTGGGTAGCGGATAAGTATATAATCAGTTATTAGAAGATATGAGATAAAACCTGCAATTAACACAACAATGATAATGAGGACTAAGGTAAGAATTCGTTTCATATATTTCTCCATACTTTTTAAATAATTACTATGTTATGAGAATGACAATAATTAAAAAATATTGCACGTTTACTGTCATTACCTGAACATACACACAGATGAATGAAAAGTCAATAAATAAAAAATACATGTGTTGCGCGAGCAAATATTGACAACTCTGGCACATTAAAGAGCCCCAGGATGCGCTTATGGATGCTGGCAGAATTGCGCAAAGCCAGCGGATGTGTAGTCTGGATACTTGTGGGTTGCGTGAGCACACCAGGCATGCGGCAACACCTGCCTCTATCGAGTGCACATTACATCGGCACGGCTATCACATCATGATTTATATGTTGCAAGTGTTGTTGTGCGCAACTCTTTTGCAAATAGCAATGGAACTATAGTAATCAGTATCAAAATAGCCGATACCATAAATATTTCAGGTGTTGGGATGATCCCCGGTTTGCCATCTATGGTTGTTCGTATTCCCCACCTGTCAGCTACTACTGCACCAATGAGCGGACCGGGAATCATGGTAAATGCAACATAGAATAATGTAAAATATCCGGCAAATTCCCCTCTGCGCTCTTCAGGGAATAAATCCTTGCTCCATGCACCTGTGGCTGTCATCCAGATTGTCTGGGCAATTATCCATAACGTTGCTAAAATCCCGATAGCTACAGGTGTGCGTGCAAACGAAAATGCAATCAATGATATAGAGATTAAAATTACCGCACATACGGCAATTGGTTTACGGCCTATTCGGTCGGCCATTATTCCAGCTGGTAACGATGCCAGTATTCCGCCAACCAGTATTGAAACTGCAATCAGTATCGATGATGTTGCAATATCAACCTTTAAAAAATGTTTCAGATAAATTAATAAATACGGAAAAAACACATTGAACGCCATTCCCCAGAAACCAATGGCAATCAGTACATACAGTAAATTTTTGTTTTGCCTGAGTGCCTGTGTGTTGAGGCTTTGTTGTATCCTTTTTGGCAATGATTCTTTACTGGTAACTATCGCCCTTTGAGGCTCTATTGCGGCAATACCACCAACTATGCCTGATACCAGCACCAGAGCGCCGGAAATGCCAAAGAACACAAAATAGCCAAACTTTTCAACAATTGGGCCGGAAGTCCCGTACACCAGCAAAAGCGCAAGCCATGTTGCAAGCGATAGTAACCCTTGAGCTTTCCCACGGTTGGTGTCATTGGTGACATCAGTCAGGTAGGCATTGTACACGGCATCATACGATGTGGAGCCAAAAAACGTCATGAGCGAGTCTAACAGTATCACAACCCATGCGGCAAGTAGTGCCGGCTTTATCCATTCGGCCATAGGGATAACCCAGATGGAAATGCTCCATGCAAGATAGCCGTAGAGCAAAAATGGTTTGCGCCTGCCAAGAGAGTCGGAGAACGCTCCCATGACTATTGCAGTGATGGTGGCAGTGATGGCAGAAAGTGCCACCATAATGGAAACATACCGCGGGTCGGGAATTATGCGATCATATAGAAAGGTGTTAAAAAACTGATTTTCTATGGCCCATGCTATTTGCCCGCCAAGCCCAAGAAAAAATAATGAGATATTAATGCGGGTTTTCATAGTTATCTCCTGA
>CALEUQ010000021.1 GCA_937920495.1 uncultured bacterium
TCGTCGGGATCGCAATGACATTACACACCCATCCCGTCATTGTCCCAACCCCACCAATTTCATCAAATATTTCCCATAGCCACTGTTGTACAAAACTTTTGCAAGCTGTGTAAACTGCTCCCTGTCAATCCAGCCCTGCCGGTATGCTATCTCCTCAATGCATCCAATCTTTAATCCGGTACGGTCCTCAATGATCTTCACAAATTCGCTTGCTTCTAAAAGACTGTCAAAAGTACCGGTATCAAGCCATGCATAGCCCCGGCCCAACAATTCAACCGAAAGTGTGCCACGATGCAAATATTCCTGATTTACGGTGGTAATTTCAAGCTCTCCGCGTGCTGAAGGCTTTATTGATTTTGCAATCTTTACAACATTATTATCATAAAAGTACAAACCCACCACCGCAAAGTTAGATTTTGGATGCTCTGGCTTTTCTTCTATACTCACTGCTTTGCCTTCTTCATCAAATTCCACCACACCATAGCGCTGGGGATCATTTACCCAATAGCCAAATACAATACCGCCTCCATTTTTTTCAACTTTCTGCACGCTATGTTGCAAAAGATCAGAAAGCCCATGCCCGTAAAATATATTATCGCCCAATATTAGGCATGCACAGTCATTGCCAATGAATTCCTCCCCTAAAATAAACGCCTGCGCCAGCCCTTCAGGCTTTGGCTGTACCTTGTAGTGCAGGTTCAGTCCCCATTGGCTGCCATTGCCAAAAAGCTTTTCAAAACGTGGCGTGTCATCCGGAGTAGAGATAATCAAAATATCTCGTATCCCCGCAAGCATCAGGGTGGAAAGAGGATAATAAATCATGGGCTTGTCGTACACCGGCAAAAGCTGTTTGCACACCGGTAGTGTTACCGGATAAAGGCGGGTGCCCGAACCGCCAGCTAAGATAATTCCTTTCATAATGCACCGTCCTTTAAAATTTTTATCCGCACGCCATTGTCCCGACTCCATCGCGGACAGGCTCCCGATTTTATCGGGGCGTGGCAATCCTGTCATTGCGAGAAGCGCAGCGACGAAGCAATCTCATTACACAGCAAAAAAAGGGGATTGCTTCTCCCGCCTTCGTCGGGATCGCAATGACATTGCCACCGTCGCCATTGTCCCGACTTCCCGACTTCGTCGGGACTGCGTCGCGGACAGGCGAGTCCCGATGCAATCGGGACGTGGCAATCCCTATCGCTGCAGATAATTTGTTTCAATCCATTTTCGGTACTCACCGCTTTTTACGCGTGATACCCACTCCGTATTATGCAGATACCAGTCCACCGTCTTTTCAAGCCCCTGCGTAAAATCAACCGTCTGCGCAAACCCAAGCTCTTTTTTTATCTTATCGCAGTTTATAGCATATCGCCTATCGTGCCCTGGCCTATCCTTCACAAACGTGATAAGCTTTTTGTAGAAATCACGGCTCTTACCTGTTTTTCCTGCCACAATCTCGCACAGGCGATTAACCAGGTCAATGTTGGTCCATTCGTTCTCACCTCCAATATTATAGGTTTGGCCAACTTTTCCCCTGTTCACCACCAGCCACACACCCAAGCAGTGATCTTCCACAAAGAGCCAGTCGCGTATGTTCTTGCCGTCGCCATATACAGGCAAAGGCTTTTCATCCACCATGTTTAAAATCATAAGTGGTATAAGCTTTTCAGGGAACTGATACGGCCCATAATTGTTGGAGCAATTGGAGATAGTTACCGGCAATCCGTATGTGTGATAGTATGCCATAACTAAATGATCCGACGAAGCCTTTGATGCCGAATAGGGACTTCGTGGATCATAGGGAGTGGTTTCATAAAAATACCCCGTTTCACCAAGCGAGCCATACACCTCATCAGTGCTGATGTGATGAAAGCGCCGCGCATCATAATCACCATCCCACCATCTTCTAGACGCCTCAAGTAAATTAAACGTGCCAACAATATTGGTATAGATAAAATCCTTTGGCCCATGAATGGAGCGGTCAACATGACTTTCAGCAGCAAAATGGATAACGCAATCGGGGCGATAGTTACCGAAGACAGCATCCACTGCCTGGTAGTTGCAAATATCCACTTTTTCAAAGAAATATTGCGATCCACCATATTCATCCGCAATATCTGCTACATTTTCAAGATTGCCCGCATACGTAAGACTATCAACATTAATAACTTTGCCTTTATAATTAACCTTTTCAAAAAGAAACCTAATAAAGTTTGAACCAATAAACCCAGCACCACCTGTGACTAAAATACATTGATATTGTGAATTAATATTCATATTTTTTATACTCCTTTTACGATATCGCAAGCGCCATAGAACGTGGCAATCCCATTACACAAACGATCCCGATTTTATCGGGACTCCGTCGGGATCGCAATGACAATATACACTATTCACTACCCACCAACCACCACCCACCATCCACCACCCACCAATCACTAATCACCACCCACCACCCTTTCCCTTACCTACCGTTGTAAATGGCTCCACTCATCATACCACCTGTCAATACCACTTTGCCAGGATGGGATTTTTTCTCCAACTATATTTTCAACCTTTGAGCTATCCAATTTGCTAAATGCCGGCCGTTGCGCCGCTAATTTAAATTCATGCGATTTTGCGCGCACAAGCGTCCCTTCCCATCCCACTTTTTGCAAAAGGTACTGTGCCTGATCAAATTTGCTGGCAATTCCGCTATTTGAAATATGATACAGCCCATAGACATTTTTTTGCAACAATAACCACGTAAAATATGCCAGATCCCTGGCATAGGTAGGCGCAGAAAGTTGATCATCAACAATCTTAAGCTCGGTTTTATTGCTTGCCCAGCCAAGCACCTGCGTATTAAAATTTTTTCCTGCAATGCCAAAAAGCCAGGATGTGCGTATTACCAAAGATTTTTCATAGCACTCTAACACACGCACTTCTCCTTGGCGCTTGCTTTTTGCATACGTTGATAATGGATTGGGAATATCTTTTTCCGTATAGGGTGTGGTAGTATTCCCATCAAAAACAAAATCAGTTGAATATGTAACAAAGATTGCTCCGTTACGTTTTGCAGCCATTGCAAGGTATTCTGGAGCAAGTGCGTTTAATAGAAAGCAATTGTCGCTATCTTTTTCAGCCCCATCAACATCATTATATGCTGCACAATTGATAACATGAGTAAAATCGTTACTGGCAATGAATACATCGACTATTTGTTTATTAGTAATATCTAATTCCGCATAATCAGTGGCAACATACGCGATATTCTTTTCCGTAAAGAGCTTGCAAAACTCAAACCCCAGTTGACCTTTTGCACCTGTGATTAATACCTTCATGTAATTTTACCTACCTATAATTGCGCAGGGTGCGTTCCCCTTTCCCGTCATTGCGAGGAACGCCAGCGACGAAGCAATCTCATTCATCACAGCAACTCAATTATTTCCTTTAAATACGGCAGCTTTTCATCCTTTGGCGAAAGCAGCGGTTTTCCAATACCATATTTTTCCAGAGGCCATGCAATTGCAATATCAGGATCATCCCACCGCACCCCTGCATCTGCATGCGGTGCATACTCACTACCTGAAACCTTATACACTACATCGGCTCTTTCTGAAATAGTCAAAAACGCATGTGCAAATCCCGGTGGAATCCAGAGCATAGAATTATTTTGCTCGCTTAATTCACACAGCACCCACTTACCAAAATACGCACTTTGTTTGCGAAGATCCACTGCAACATCAACTATCGCACCCTTACTACATCGCACAAGCTTCCCTTGCTCATACGGTTTTTTTTGAAAATGAAGCCCTCGTAGCACACCTTTTATAGAATGCGAATGATTGTCCTGAATAAAATCAACATTAATGCCTGCGCTTTGAAAGTCGCTCTTTTTATAGCTTTCAATAAAAAAGCCGCGATCATCAGCAAACACTTTTGGTTTGACCAGTATCACATCAGGTATTTCAGTCTGTATAAATTCAAATGGCATAATGCTATCACCTCAAATCTTTAAATTGCGTATTACTAATTTTTTGATTGTACTGACTTTTCATTCATGTACATTTTTATTGCATCGCGGGTTGCTTTTAGAAGTGCTGCAGCTATGCCTGGTTTTAGCATAAGCCACTTTATTACTAAAAACGGCATACGCAGTAAATTATAGCACACCGCTGTATATCTCTTTACTTTGTCAATAATTTTAAATCTAAATAAAAGGCTATTCCTGTAATTGTAATACGATGAAAAAGGATTTGTTTTGCTTCCAGAGCTTGCCCCCACTTTATGCCATACCAGTGAATTACACACGTGGTACAATGTAACACCTGCTTTCCATGCTTTATAGCAATAATCTAAGTCTTCAACATACATAAAGTATCTTTCATCTATTAATCCAATCT
Source organism: uncultured bacterium (assembly GCA_937920495.1). Classification (GTDB taxonomy): domain Bacteria; phylum Spirochaetota; class UBA4802; order UBA4802; family UB4802; genus UBA4802. Next base: position 4,383 of record CALEUQ010000021.1, read on the forward strand.
TGTGTAAAACATTTTTTGGAATTAAGATATAACAAAATGTGATAAAGTTTACCCTGCGCACTTCACTGGAAAAATCATTTTTTCTATTTTCCCCTATATGGTACGATTTACCAAGCCACTCATTAAAGTGCCCGCCATCATACCATATTGTGTCTGGTTTGTCATAGTATAAAATTCTTCCACCATAGAGAGCATTATCACCATATTGTGTTTTTGCATCAACAATATTTTGCAAGGTATTATAATTAATTACCGTATCATTATTTAATAGCAGTATCGAATCGCAATCATTCTTTGTCATTGCATATCTGATACCAACATTGTTGCCAAACGCAAAACCGCCATTTACTCCACTTTTAATGATAATGAGAGCATTTTTATTCTTTTTCTCTTTTGAGGCATCACATGAAAGAGCTTCTTCATATTGGTACACAATGTAATTCAACGGCTTTTTAACCGGAGGATAGCTTAATTCCTTTAATTGTGTATTTTTCTTATATATAACTTCCTGATCACCTCTGGCCCAGCTGATAATATGCTCTACGGAATTATCTGTTGAGTTATTATCAACAATAATTATTTTATAATCTTTATAATTGCTCTTCAAAATGCTTTCAAGGCACTCAATCGTATCCTGCCAACCGTTGTAGTTGAGAAGAATAATGTAGAGTTTTTTTTCATCATGCATATA